>PKTT01000013.1 GCA_002869015.1 Deltaproteobacteria bacterium | reverse complement strand
CGGAATGGGCCTTTATAAAAAATAGGCAAATGCCAATTAATTTAGATATAACAGATGTTTACGCTATTTGACTTCTCTTCTTCTTCGTTTTGTGTGTATAAAAAATAGGCATTTATGCGCCTGCGGGGAAGATGGCTGTTTCCAAAAAAGCAAGTAATAATAAGTACTTACGAGCATTTGTGGGCAATGGCACGTTAGTTGCTAATTATCTTCTTCCCGCTTGATTGGGAAATTTTTTTCTGTAAGGAGTTTTAAATGTGTCGATTGAGTGCGCTGGTTTCGGCGGAGTATATCTCCCCAATGGAGCCGATCCTCGCCCTTGAGACGATGAAGGAGGGGCACGATGGTTCGGGCCTTGGCCTCATCATGCGCGATCTCGGTGGCGAGTTTGAATCCCTGAAGGAGTACCCTGTACTCTCGGCCATTACGACCCACGATGGCTACCACACCCTTCAGGATTACATGGTCGATAAGGGCTTTCGTGTCAAGCATCGCTGGGAACCCCGCCTCAAGGTGACTCCCGGCATGAAGATACAAAAGCGTGATAAATACCTCGTAAACCTCTATGAATATCCGGAGAGCTATGAGGATGCGTCAAGCGAGGAGAAGGCTTTGCTCCTAACCCGCACGCGCTTGGAGCTACGCGCGCTGGGTGAGGCGGACAAGTCTATCACGGTCTTCTCTTTTTGGCCTGACGTCGTGACCCTCAAAGAGGTTGGCGACCCTCTGGAGGTCGGTGAGTTCTTCGGTCTTGACAAAAACCCCATAACCGCGAAGACCGTTTTCGCGCAGGGCCGCCAGAACACAAACTACGCAATCAATCTTTACGCGTGCCACCCCTTCTTTATCCAGGGGTACTTCACGATGACCAACGGGGAGAACACCGCCTTTATTCCAATCCGCGAGTATTTGGGTTCGCGCGGCGTGGAAGGGTACGTCGGGTATAACTCCGACAGCGAGGTGTTTGCGCACATCCTACACTACACAAGGAAAAAGCTGGGCTACCCCCTTAACTATTATAAGGATGTCATCACCCCACTTAAGGGTGAAGAGATGGCGAGACGCCCCGAAGCCTCTACCCTAGAGCTTATGAAGCGCTCCCTCCGTATGCTCACCATCGATGGCCCCAACTGCGTTATCGGCTGCGATATTGACGGCACGGTATTCATGACGCAGGACGCAAAGAAGCTGCGCCCCGGAGTTGTGGGCGGCGTAAATGGACGCGTTGGTTTCATGAGCGAGGTTTGCGGGCTTAGCGAGGCCGTTCCCGGCCGCGATACAAGTAACGATGTTTTTCCGATGAAATATGACCTGGTGATGGTAAGGCCGGGTGCCAAGGAGATAGAGGTATGGAATCAGCTGAACGGCTCGACGTCAACCATCAGCTTGGGTTAAGCGATCTCCCCTACGTAATTCAGTGGAATGACGCCGCTTGCACCCGCTGCGGCAGGTGTACATCCATCTGCCCAGTGCAGGCGATTGAGCCCGGCGTCTATGAACGGCGTGTCGTGGAGTCAACAGGTTCCACACCGCTGCCTACCACTGTGAGGAAGGTCGGCTCCTGCATTAAACAGGTCGTAGATATCAACAGGCGCTGCATAGGTTGCGCGACCTGTAGGCAGGTTTGCCCCAACGACGCTATTGTCCCCGTATTCAATCCGCGAAATAAGTTTGCGTGGCACATGAATCAGGGAGGTGAGCCCTATAAGCGCGGCGGCAGAAGGAATGAAACCGGCGCTTCGGTGCTCGACCAGCTGAAGTTTACACGCATTTCAATGCTAACCGACCCGGCCCTGGACGCGGGCCGCCATGAATTCCGCGTAAGGACCTACCTCGGCAGGAATCTACCACCGGAGAAGCTGCCGTTAAAGGTTGACGGAGGTCTCCTCTTGCCCGAAGGGATGCCCTTTATCCCCCCGGTGAGAGAGATTTTCCCCATACGTATAGGCGGCATGAGCGTAGGCGCCCTCTCGCCCCACATGTGGGAGGGGCTCGCGATGGGCATCGCCTACCTCAACGAGGTAGAGAATATCCCTGTCGTTATGTGCACAGGCGAGGGAGGGATGCCGCCGAGGCTTCTCAAATCGCCATTTCTTAAATATTTCATTCTACAGATAGCCTCGGGTTATTTCGGGTGGGATGAGATTGTGCATGCAATCCCCGATATGCAGTGCGACCCGGCGGGTATTGAGATCAAATACGGGCAGGGCGCCAAGCCCGGTGACGGCGGCCTCCTGATGGCCTCCAAGGTTTTGAAGCACATAGCCAAGATTCGCGGCGTGCCGGAGTTTGTTGACCTTGCCTCGCCGCCGACGCATCAGACCAAATACTCAATTGAGGAGGCTGTCGCGAAGATGGTCACCGCGATGAGTATGGCGTGGAATTTCCGCGTGCCCGTATACCCGAAGATATCGGGAACCCGCACGGCGCTGGCTGTTTTAAACAACCTGGCCAGAAACCCCTTCGCTGCGGCTCTGGGCATTGACGGCGAAGATGGCGGTACAGGTGCGGCGTATAATGTCTCCCTTGATAAGATGGGCCACCCAATCGCCTCGAACCTGAGGGAGTGTTACCTCAACCTTGTTAAAATCGGCGCACAAAACGAATTACCGCTCTTCGCGGCGGGCGGCGTCGGCAAGCAGGGGAATCTCGCCGCAAATGCCGCAGCGCTCATAATGCTCGGCGCGTCCGGTGTTGATTGCGGCAAGTATATTATGCAGGCTGCGGCCGGCTGCCTTGGCGATGAGCACAACCGCTGCAACATCTGCAACACCGGCAAGTGCCCCAAGGGGATAACAACTCAGGACCCACGCATCTTCCGCCGCCTAGACCCCGACATGGTCGCCCAGCGGGTGGTAGATGTATTCGTTGCTGCGGACAAAGAGCTAAAGAAGATTTTCGCTCCGATGGGTCGCTCTACAGAGCTGCCGATTGGTATGTCCGATGGACTCTCCGTGAGCGACGCCGCCGTGGCGAAGCGCCTCGAAATAAACTACGCCTGCTAGGAGAATCGTTATGCGGTCGTTTGAAATATCAGGTAGAGATGAGAAAGGTCGCGTCCCCTCCAAGGAGATGGACGCTCGTATACAGGCAGCGGTGAAAGGTGGCGAAAAGCACCTTACCATTGACGCCGATGGGCAGCATGGAATCGGCGGGCGTATATGGCCCTCCGAGGAGGGCGTGACCCTAGAGGTCAATGGCTACCCTGGTCAGCGCCTTGGCGGCATGGGTATGTTGGGGACGAAGATTGTCGTAAACACCTCCGCATCCGATGACGTGGGCTGGGTTAACTGCGGCGCAGAGATCACCGTCCTTGGCGATGTCTCAAATGGAGCGCACAACGCTGGAGCCCAGGGCAAACTTTATGTCCAGGGCGGCGGCGGCGCTCGCTGCGACACCCTCACAAAGTTCAATCCACGCTTTGCGCCGGTGGAGTCATGGTATTTTCGTGACGTTGGCGACTCCTTCGCAGAGTTCAAGGCCGGAGGTATTGCGGTAGTTTGTGGCGTGGATCCGAGGAACCCTGAAAACATTCTTGGCTACCGCTCCTGCGTGGGTATGGTAGGCGGCACAATTTATTTCAGGGGCCCTGTCGAGGGCGTCAGCGAGAAGGACGCTAGAATCGCTGAGCTTACTGATGCCGACTGGGAGTGGCTAACCTCCAACTTCCCTGCCTACCTCGAAGCAATAGACCGCGCCGGTTATCTCGAGGAGCTGACAAAATCCAAAGAGGATTGGAAGAAGATAGTCTCGCTCACACCCCAGGAGAGAGTGTCAAAGGGCGCTAAACGCCTCTCGATGGAGGCTTTCCGCCAGGGCACGTGGGAGCCTGGAGTGGGCAAAGGCGGCATCTTCGCCGATTACCTTGACATTGACCACACCATCATCCCCTATGTCGTTACCGGGGAGAACCGCCGGTTCGTACCCTCTTGGGATAACGACCGCTATGCGCCTCCTTGCGCATACAACTGCCCCACCGGTATCCCAACCCATGAGCGCACCAAGCTCATCAGGGAGGGAAAGGAGGATGCGGCGCTGGATCTGGTTTTAAGGTACTCTCCCTTCCCCGGCACCGTCTGCGGCTACGTATGCCCCAACCTCTGTATGGAGTCATGTACCCGCTCGATATTCCTCAGCGACCCCGTTGACGTGACCCTCCTTGGGAGGCTCTCTATAGACCGCCCCGCGCCCGCTAAAGAGAAGGCGCGAAATGAGAAGGTCTCCGTGGTCGGCGGCGGCCCTGCCGGCCTCTCCGCGGCCTACCAGTTGGCCCTCAAGGGTTACAACGTCTCTCTTTACGAGGGTGAGGACAACCTCGGCGGCAAGATACATTACTGCATTCCCGAGGACCGCCTGCCCGGCGAGGTGCTCTCCAAAGAGCTTTCGCGCTTCAAGGAGCTGGGGGTTGACATACACCTTTCAACAAAGGTTGATGCAGACCTCTACCATAAAATTCATGATGAGTCCGACGCGGTTATCCTGGCCACGGGCAGCCACTCTCCGCGAACCATTCCCTTCCCCGGTTACGAGCATGTGCTTCCCGGCATAGTCTTCTTAAAAGAGATTACCGCCGGCATAGAGCGCGACCTCTCCGGTAAGAAGGTGGTCGTCATTGGCGCCGGTAATGTGGGTATGGACATCTGCGTGGAAGCCTTCAACTGCGGCGCCGCAGAGGTGGTGGCGGTTGATATACAGAAGCCTGCCTCCTTCGGCAAGGAGCAGAAGATGGCGGCGGCGAGGGGCGCGACGATCCAGTACCCCAAATTTACCGACCATTATGATTTTGAAGAGAAGAAAATTCACTTCACCGATGGCACATACCTTGATGCGGACCTTGCGATAATCTCAATCGGTGAGACCCCCGAACTCGAATACCTGCCCAAGGAGGTTGACCTCGACCGAGGGCACATTAGGGTAGATTCCGTTGGGCAGTCCAACGACCCCAAGGTCTTCGCAATCGGCGACGTTACAAAACCTGGCCTCATCACAAACGCCATCGGAGATGGCGTTAGGGTTGCTGAGTACGTCCACTCGCTTATAACAAAGACTGAGTATGAGGACGACAAGCGCACGATAGTGCCCTACGAAAAGCTCTCCTTTGAGTGGTTTGACCGTGAGCGTGAGGGTGGCGCAGTGAGCTGCTCCACCGAGGGTGGTAAGTGCATGAGCTGCGGCTCCTGCCGTGATTGCCACATCTGTGAGCATAGCTGCTACTGGAACGCAATAAGCCGTGTAGAACACGACAATGGAACTTATGAGTACGTGGTCGATTCGGACAAATGCATAGGTTGTGGATTCTGCGCGGGGGTCTGCCCCTGTGGTATCTGGGAGCTATCGGCTGCCGGCTAGATGCTATAAGCGGTGTATAAATTAAGATAAAAGAGGGCGGCCTTCGAGGCCGCCTTTTTTATTGAAGCTATTCAGCGTATGCTTTGGCCCGAGTTTCTTCAACAAGGGCGCGCATGTCTTCAACCATGTTTTCCCCTGCCGCGGGAGAGCTCTCCAGACCCTCCAGCGCACGCTCGTAACAAGCCAGAGCAATTGCGTACTCTGCCCTCGACTCTGCTGCCCTTCCAAGGTTTGAGAGCGTAGCTGCGCACTCGTATGGATCTTTGTAGTTTTTCTCGATAAGCTTTTTAATAATACCCCTGTCTATCCCTTCTATTCCTGCTCCCGTTAGAAAGTCTAGGTACGCGGGGAAGAGGGGAGATAAAGAGGGTGGCGAGCCGAGTCCATTTAAAACTTCCTCCTCATAGCTTGAGAACCTTTTAGCGTTTCTTAGGAAGTTTAAGTATGAAGAGAAGGCATAGGTGTGAGCTGGGGACAGTTCGAGCGCTTTCCTATACATAGCGTCTGTCTCGACATCGTCGCCCGCTGCTTCCTTTATCCGCGCCATCAGATAGTATGTATCCGCGTCTTTCCCCGGAACCCCGTATTTCCCCAGCGCAGCACGGGCATGCTCCTCAGCGCGGGATAGCTGCCCAGTCATTAGGGAGAGTACGCCCATATTGTAGCGCAGGGGGAGGAAGTCATCTTTGAGTTCAAGTGACTTTTTGTAAAAATAGAGCGCCTTGACAGTGCCCGTTTCGTCGCCAATCATCTGATTTGCAAGGCCAAGGCGAAATAGGGACCAATAATCGTAAATGCCGCCGTTGTAGGCTTTTTCAAAGTAGGTTACCTCAGCCCCACGCGTTGACGGCAACGCCTCAAAGTTTGCGCATCCACACTCGGAGCCGCGTGAAACGAGGAGCCCCGCCGCGAAATTGACGTAGGGTGAATCAGGTCTAATGGACAGTCGAGAGGTAATTAGCTTCTCAACGCCTACCTCATTTGGAGCAGCAGGGTTTGCGGCGGTGCGGGCGGACGCAATATCGTCTCCGGGTTTTAGGTCAGCGAGAAGAAAATCCCTGAAATTTGGAGTGAAGATATAGTTGCCTGTAACTATATCTACATACTGCGCCAGTAGTTCATCCGAGGTAGCGAAGGCGGGAGAGTTTCGCAAAAGCTCAGCGGCTTTTTCAAAGCTATTTTCTGCGGCAAGCGCCTCAGCCCTCTCATTAACTGTTTTGGATGGTTGGTCTGTGCATGCTGTAAGGAGGATGAGCAGGGCGACGACTGCCGCCAATAAAGGGTATTTTATATGCCGCTGCTCCAGTTTGGCCATCTCATACCTCTTTGTAACCGTAAGTGATTTAAATATTGCTGTTCTTGAGCTTGTCACGGTAGAAAGCCCTTGTCAACGCCATGAAGAGAGCCGATTTGAGAAAAGAGCCTTACCAGTGGTTGCCGAAAGGGGTTATGCTCCTTTTCTCTCTTACCACCCGCGAGTCAGGTCCAGGGTTTTTCACTTCGGCTTCACGTGCTTTTTCACCCATGGACTCGGCAACTGATGCCACCAGCTTTATGCAATGCTCATCAAGCCCCATCATTCGCTCTACAGCTTGCCGAAAGACGGGAGATTTCTTTATCCTTCCGAGCAACTCAACTTCGACGGGGTCCAGCTCGATACCAGTCCTCTTCTCGACAATTTTTTCCTCGTAAGGGGGTAACTCCCCATAGCTAAGCCACTGCCATCTCAAGTTGTGGCGGTGACTGGCTTCCGCGATTTTTTTTGCTGGAATAGTGTCGTTGTTTCTAGTTACCCAATCGCTTATGGCCGAAGGGCTTACACAAAAAAACTCTGCCAACTCCCTCTTTGTTGTAAAACCTTTCAACTTTTGAATGTTTGAGTAGACCTCCTTCGCCCCAAGAACTCTCTTCATAATTTTCTCCTCGGCAGAGGTGTTATTTTCTTGGTACGTTAAAGACGAATATATATAATTCTAAAAAATAGAAATTCGTAGAAACAGTATACAAGGAAATACGTAAAAAATCAAATATTTCACAAACTAGTCAGCAGGCTTTGCCGCCCGGGGGGGTTAGGCGGTCTGCAGAGGGGTGAAGCCTTTGACCAATTCCGCGTGTGAAAAGCCTCGTTTAACTATTCCAAATTACAAAGAGTGCAGGGAGGCAATTGGTTGCCCTCTTGTAGCAAACAGCAAGGGTGGGGCTGTCAGCGAGCCGGCGGAGCTGGTAGCGGCGCTCCTCGATTGCAGGGGGTTCCTCTGGGATGTGTTGCTTGATGGGGAGTGGACGAATTGCTCAAGGCGCTTGGTGAAGAGCCTAGTCGATACCTTCGGAAGTGAGAGGGTGTCCGCAGCTTTTGGAGAAGGCCGCAAATAAAGTTCAGCAAGAAGGGGTAAGGGGGGAAGGATGAGAAGTTGGCAGGATAATGGGATGCCCTTTTACGGGGCAAAATATACTGCTCTATCAGACCACAGGTTATGGGATGGTGGAGTACATTACTGGTCGGGAATGGCAGTGCCTGCGATGGGGGATCAGGACCCGGATAATTACAACTGTTGCCCAGAGTTGATGCAATATGAAGGTGAGGAGGTAGACCTTGATGAGGGTTCACTCCGTGGGTTAAGGGCGCGGCTTAAAAACTCAGGCTATACGCACAGGCGGGCCGGGGCCAGACTCGGTATGGGCCTTAGCCACATACGGCAGCGCCTTTATGGTCAAAAGAGATTCCGCCGAGGAGCGCTTAATCTATTAAGTCAGCTTTCGGGTTTTGTCTGCTCAGGGGGAAAAGATGATCGTAGAGGATAAGCTGCTTCGAAATTTTCCAATATTACGCAAGAAGTTTGCCGAGTGCGAAAGGGCCGTTCGTGATGTAAAAGTTTGGATCGTTTACGATGAATTTAGAAGAAGGGGTGAGAGTTACAATGAAACAATAAGGCACCTCTCCGAACGCTTTGGCACATCTGCTTCTACGATCAAGCGTGCTGTCAGAAAGATGGAGGCTTACCAGGATTATCCCGTTCGACCGCTCCACTGATTATTATTTCCCAACCTCCTCCTTAAAATATTCTCTCCATCTGCTGCTTGATGGAGGAAATGCTTGCCCGGAGATCTCTTTTAAGGCGGCGTGCGCTTTCTCCCTCACTAGGGTAGAGGGGCTATCGAGGAGGTCCGCCAAAATTGGTATGGAGTTTTCATCATGGATAGCTCCTGCCACCTCAGCCGCCTTCGCTGATATTACAGTGCTTTTGTTATTCAGTAGCGCTACCACATGAGCGCGAATTGATGCAGTGTACTTTCTTAGCTCCACATCAGGGCTAAAGTCAGAGGCTTTGATCTTCTCCGCCAGCTCAAAGGAGAGTGATAGAGCCGAGAGCGTGTCATCTTGATTTTGTCGGTCAAACTTTTCATCAACCATCTTTAAGATGACGCGGTCACCTGCCAAAGTGGTGGTAGCAGTGGGAGCTTTGGTGGTCGAAGGGGGTTGAATCTCATTCTTCTCTGTTTTGGAAAGATCTTTTAACGAAATTGTCTTGACTGAGACGGTTCTAGTTGTGGTTGGCCGAGTATTTGCTGCGCCCGTTGTTTTAATTACAACCCGCGTAGGCTCGATTGTCTCCTCCTCTACTAATCCAATATCATTTAACGAAACCGTTTTCACGGCATCGCTGTCTTGAGTCTCGGGCTTCGGCTTAGGTGTAACCGAAACTACCTTTACGGGTGGTTCTTCGCTTGGTTTTCGTGGTTCAATTATCTTGCTGGTAACCTCTTTTGGAGTCTGAGCAGATAAGTTTTCCCCCTCGGCTACAGACGCTACTTCTAAAACTTTCTCTTCGCTTACGCGGCCTATATCGAGCTTTTCCTCTTCGGCGGTTGCTTTCATCGGCTGAGTAGCTTTGGTTGCCACGGTCTCTTTCTTAGACTTTATATCTTTAGCATTGGCAGGTTCTTTGGACGCAAGCTGCTTTGGAGCCTCTTTAGGCTTTTTGGCCCCTCTTTCATCAAGGACCTCTCCGATTAAGTTTTTAATCTCCTCATCAGGTGCATAGGTATAGATCCTCTGCAACAGCTGCGTAGAGTTCTCAACCAGCCCGAGCTCAATAATCGCCGTTGTAAAATCTTCAAGAATACGTGAGGTGCGCAAGCGGATGGTTGATTTTTCAGCTTCTGTTAGCGGAGAGAGAGCCTTGAAGAGCTCTTCAAGATATATGGGCGCTTCGGGGTCGGTGGAAAAATCGCGGAGATAATTTTCAATATCCCGCTCAACCTTTTTAGCGCCGTCTCTCCTCACCGTAGGGGAGTCATCCGTTAACATCCCCGCTACCCTCTCTGCTCTGGCGGCAGCATCCTCCCTGAGGTCGGCGAAGGAGAACCTGCCTGGGAGGGTGATCAATGAGAGGGCGAGCAGTGCAAGAAGCGCGATTCGTATCATAACCATTCCATATAGAGGTGCAGAAAAACGAGTGAATTATTGCACAGGCGTCATTTCTCTTCAACTTCGGTGCGCGAAGCTCACCCCCAAAAAAGCTTTCATTAAGAGGATACCCGCAAAATTGACTAGGGGTTTTCCGCGATTAGATTATTTTACATATCAACTACGATAAAAAGTGCCTTGAAATCAGCCACTTGTTCATCGTCATCATTTAATATGCTGGCAGAAGCGTGAAGCTTTTTCCCCTCTACACGCTCCACTTTTGCCCTTGCTAAAGCTGTTCCTCTCCTCATCGGCGCCAAGAAGTTGCTGTTTAAGGAGTGTGTCACAAATTTCGACCCCTCTGGGAGCAGGGACTTTACAGCAATAGCTATCGCCGTATCCGCCAGGCTCATGAGCGCGCCGCCATGCATAAGCCCCCCACCCATTGAGAGCTTGACCCTGTATGGCATCCTGATGGATGCCTCGCCCCCAAAAGCCTTGACTATCTCCATGCCGCAAAGCTTCTCAAAGGGAGCTTCAGATATCCACTCCGCTAAGTTGAATTGCGGTGGTCCGCTGGGGTCGCGCATCGCTTCGCCGTCATACTCGCGCTCAAGTTCCTTTATCTCTTCAATATCAGACATTCGTACTCTTTCACGTGGTTTAAAAATTCATGGATAATTTCAGCGCGCTCATTGCCGACACACTCTGCGCCCGCCATAAATCGTGCACCTGCATCGTGCCTTACCCCCAAAAGTTCTACCATTGGGAAACGCTCTACATTCCAGCCATCCATAACGGCCGCTCTCTCAAGGTCTCCGAAGCGGATTGAATACTCTGCATGGCCTTTCAGCTCTATACGCCGTGGCCTGCCCGTAAAGGTTGGATTAAGGAACTCACCCCAAGGGCTTTTAAGCTCTATGTCTGCGCTATGCTCGCTTATAAATGCGGCATTTGTCCGCCCTTTTAACATTTCGACGTATTCAAGAGCGCCCAGGTTGAAGGCAAAGGGGCGGTCATCCTCCGGTAGCGGTAGTTGATAACGATCTATGAGCCTTGCCACCCTGCCCTTGATGCTCCCGTCAAATGTACCCCGGTCAATTATCCCTGCGATTTCCTCTGCCAGAAGGCCCTCAGCTGTTGGGAAATCGCCAATATTTTCATTTGAGATGAGTAGGTCTGCGCTAAAGTTGCTTTGACCCAGCACCTCAAAAACATCTCCTTCGACAACGCTTACGCCGGGGTATTTTGTGAGCGCTTCTCTCTGCAGCGCAGCAAAGCGGGGGGATAGCTCAATCATGGTGACTTTTAAGTTTGGGAGCTGATTGAGGAGCCGCCCCATGAGGGTTCCATAGCCGCCGCCGACTTCAACTATGCGCGCATTGGAATCAATCGAGAGAGAGCGCTTAAGCCTACTTAGAAGCATATCTCCAAAGGTTGCAGCCTTTTGAAGCGCTCCCATGTATGGTGAGTCAAGCTCCCCAAGGGATTGGCAGATGGTCATCTCCCAAAAGAGGGAGGCATCATCGCCTTTATAAAATGAGCTGGTTTCATTTAACGTGGACATGTCGGGATGATATCAAAAAAAGAGGGGGCCGGCACTCGCCGACCCCCTCGGTGTTGATTTTAATATTTTTTAGCTACGGTTCTCGCGGGTATCCACCAGCGTATCGACTACTGTCGGATCCAGCAGGGTTGAGGTGTCACCGAAGCCTGCGTCTACCTCGTTGGCGGCAATCTTTCGGAGGATGCGGCGCATGATCTTGCCGGAGCGTGTCTTCGGCAGGCCGGGAGCCCACTGAATGAAATCAGGCGTCGCGATCGGCCCAATCTCTTTACGAACCAGCTGTACCAGCTCCTTCTTAAGCTCATCGCTGGGGTCCACGCCCGCGTTTAGAGTGACGTAGGCGTATATGCCCTGACCCTTCATCTCGTGGGGGTAACCAACAACAGCGGCCTCTGCTACGTGCGCGCTTAACACGAGTGCGGATTCGACCTCAGCGGTGCCCATGCGGTGACCGGAGACGTTGATAACGTCATCGATGCGGCCGGTTATCTGGTAATCGCCGTCGGCGTCGCGGTTGGCTCCGTCACCTGTGAAGTAGTAGCCGTCATACTGGACGAAGTAGGTCGTGCGGAAGCGGTCGGGGTCGCCATAGACGCCGCGCATCTGACCCGGCCATGGCTTCCTGATACAGAGCGCGCCTTCACACACGCCTTCAAGCTCGGTGCCCTTTTCGGGGTCTACGATGACAGGCTCAACGCCGAAGAATGGTGTCTGCGCCTTGCCGGGCTTCATGTCGATGGCGCCGGGAAGCTGGGTGATGAGATGTCCGCCGGTCTCAGTCTGCCACCATGTATCTACAATGGGGCACTTGGAGCGGCCGGGTAGCTCAAAGTACCACTTCCATGCTTCCGGGTTTATCGGCTCGCCGACTGTGCCGAGGAGCCTAAGAGTGTCGAGCTTGTCGAGGCGGGAGGTGACATACTCATCGCCCTGAGATGCTATAGCGCGAATAGCCGTGGGGGCCGTGTAGAGGGTTGCGACTTTGTGCTTGCCGATGATATCCCAGTAGCGGCCTGCGTCGGGATAGTTGGGTACACCCTCGAACATCAATGAGATTGCGCCATTACAGAGTGGCCCGTAAACGATGTAGGAGTGACCGGTGACCCAGCCGATATCCGCTGCGCAGAAATATACGTCGCCGTCATGGTAATCAAATACATACTTGTGGGTGAGGGAAGTCCACACCAGGTATCCACCGGTGGTGTGCATGACGCCCTTGGGCTTGCCCGTTGAGCCGGAGGTGTAGAGGATGAATAGCGGGTCCTCTGCGTCCATCTCCTCGCACTTGCAGTCGGGGGATGCAGCGTCAACCTCTTTTTGCCACCAGCAGTCATTTGGGCCCATCGGCACTTCAAGTGCGCTGGCGCCTACGCGTTCAACTACCACAACGTTCTCAATTGTCGGGCACTGTGATACGCCCTCATCCGCTTGCGCCTTCTGGTTGACCAGCTTCGCGCCACGGTAGTAGCCGTCGCAGGTGACCAAGAGCTTGGACTTGCAATCCTGGATACGATCGCGGAGAGCGTCTGCGGAAAAACCGCCGAAGACGACAGAGTGAATCGCTCCTATACGTGCGCACGCCAGCATAGCCATAGCCAACTCGGGTATCATCGGGAGGTAGAGGGTAACTACGTCGCCCTTCTTAATGCCCTTGGCTTTTAGTACGTTGGCGAAGCGGCAAACCTGATCGTGCATCTCCTTGTAGGTTATGTAGCGGTCTTCGGTGGGCTCGTTACCCTCCCAAATTATGGCGGTCTGGTCGCCACGCTCTTCAAGGTGGCGGTCTAAGCAGTTGTAGGAGATGTTGAGCTTGCCGCCCATGAACCACTTAACGTAAACCTCATCTTTGGAGTATTTGTAGTCCGAAACCTCATCGAAATCCTTGAACCAGGTGACTTGCTCCTTCGCCATCCTCGTCCAGAACGCATCGCTATCGTTTATCGATTCATCATAGAGCTTCTGATACTCTTCACGGCTCTTTATGAGGGCCGTCTTTCTGAATTCTTCAGGTACAGGATAGATCGCTTTGATGTTGTCGGACATATCTGTCTCCTTTCGCCTATATAAAAAAGTGATGATTTGCTCAGGTACCACGAGCGCCTAGGCGAGGCGTACGCGGGCTCCTCCCTGAAAATCAAACGAGGGTTTATAATACCCACAACAGGTGGACGTATCAAGGCCAAATCAATGGCCTATTAACAGGTGTTTCATGAAGTGCTATTTCATAGCAAATACTATGTAAAACAAAAGGTTATGAATTAATCGCAAAGTTATTCACTAGAGCACAATGCATGGTTTGTCACAGCGCTTAAGGCGAGATAGTGCATATGTGATTGATTTTGCCGGGTGCCATGGATTTTGCCAGTGTGAGACCAATAAGCTATCGCTCCTCCTTCAAAGAGGGGTGTCAGCTTTAAAAAGAATACACGGCAATCCTATAAGGGCAAGAAAATGAGGACACTTTAAAGGACACTTCAAAAGGGCTGGTTGAAGTTTTTGTATAAAAGATTTGAAAAGGCTAGGGGGGTGGAAAAAACGGGGCTCCCGGCGGAAATCCGCAAAACCGCGCTGGAGCCCCTCTGGAGGGTCTTTTCTATAAATATCTAAAGCTTATATTTACCGGCAACGAGGCCCGTTGCCACCACGCATTCCGTATTCGCCACGGTGCCTTGGCATCATAGGTTCGCCAAAGTTTTCACAGAGATAACCGTCGCGCATCATATTCCGCTGACCGTTGTGGCGACCCATAGCCGGGCCTTCAAAACATTCGCCTCTTTTGAAAGCCCTCATTTTGCCGCGGCCGGTGAAGTTAGCTCCTGCTACCCTTGCAACCTCTCTTTTTTCGTCCCTGCGAAGCTCTCTGAGTTCCTGTCGTAAAGCTCTGCGCTCTTCTCGAATATCCCTAAGTTCACCTACAGTCGTCTTCTCATCCGATAGCGCAGCATCCAGCCGGGCTCTTGAGTCCAGGAGCTCTCCTCTAAGCTCTCTTGCCTGAGCAGTGAAAGCGTTGTGAATGCCACGCACCTCAGCGCGCTCACTCTGGGTCAGCTCAGGTCTAACGCCGCAGTAGCCGGCCCAGCTCGCCGCCGCGACCGATAAGGTTAAGATTGCCAGGATTGCTTTTATGCTTTTCATCATTTGCTCCTTTTTGTTGTATGGATTTGATCACTTCGACGGAGCTTGCCGGGCGGCGGGTTACTAAAAAACGGAAAAAATGTGTAAATTTTCAAACTATCACCTCATTAAAATATATTGATCTCCAAAAGAGCCCATAATTTTGCTAAATTACAAAACTCCGATATCGTTACTGAATCCATTTGGTCATTGACTGCATCAAAGTCGGCAAACCCTTTAATACGCTCCGATAGGAAGAAAAATGGGCAAAAAATTAACGGAACTGTCGATCAAGCACCCGAAACTTCTCCTCGCATTTGCGCTGCTCCTCACCGCGCTGTCGCTAATCAAGGTGGGCGACATACAGGTGGATACGGACCCTGAAAATATGCTCGGGGCGGATGAGCCGGTGCGCGTCTTCCACAATGAGGTGAAGGAGCGGTTCGCGCTCTCCGATATGCTGGTAGTCGGGGTTGTAAACGAGGAGAACCCGGACGGGGTTTTCAACACTGAGACGCTACGGAAGGTCTATGAGCTTACCGAAGGTGCAAAGCTCATAGACGGGGTTGTTGTTCAAGATTTGATGGCGCCCTCAACTGTTGATGACATCCTGCAGGCGGGGATGGGCTCGGTAAGTTTCAAATACCTGATGGATGAGCCCCCGAAGACACGTGAAGAAGCCCTGCATATACGAGATCGCATTATGGCGAACCCGATGCTCTATGGGACGCTCGTTAGTGAAGATGGCAAAGCGGTAGCGATTTATGTGCCGATTGAGCGAAAAGATATGGCCCACCGCGTCAGCGTCGAGCTTAAAAAGCTGGTGGACCATGAGGGCAAGGGGGCTGAAGAGTACCATATAACAGGGCTGCCCGTGGCCGAGGACACCTTTGGCGTGGAGATGTTCCAGCAGATGGCTATCTCAGCGCCTCTGGCCGGGATGGTTGTATTCTTGCTGATGTTATTTTTCTTTCAGAAGCTGGTGCTTGTCATATCCCCGATGATGGTTGCGATGCTAACCGTTGCAATAACCATGGGGACGCTTATCTCCACGGGTAATACCGTGCACATCATGTCTTCAATGATCCCAATTTTCCTTATGCCAATCGCGGTGGTGGACTCCGTTCATATACTTTCGGTTTTCTTTGACAGATACCAGCATTATCGAAACAGGGCTGCGGCGCTGAGGGAGGTGATGAACGAGCTCTTCATGCCAATGTTTTACACCTCAGTAACAACTATGGTGGGCTTTGCCAGCCTCGCGATGACCCCGATCCCGCCGGTCCAGGTTTTCGGTCTTTTCGTAGCTTTGGGCGTAGGCGTGGCTTGGCTCTTTACTGTTCTATTGGTGCCTGCCTACATTCTCCTCTTCATCCCGGAGAAGAGCCTCGATAACTTTGGTCAGGCAAGTGGCAAGAAGGGCAAGGGAGAGGGGCGTTCACCCCTTGCGAAAATTCTCAGAGTATCTGGCGCCTCAACACAGCAGAGGGCAAAATTATATATAGCCCTTACGATGGGCGTGGTCGCTTTATCTGTATTTGGAATCACAAAGATTGAGATCAACGACAACCCGGTGAAGTGGTTCGTAGATGACCATCCGATTCGAGTAGCGGATAAAGTTTTAAATGAGCATTTCGGTGGCACATATGGAGCTTATCTGGTGCTGGAGCCAGCCGACAGCGCAGGCTCCCTTAAAGGCGCATTAGGTGAGGTCAAGCAGTATTTCAATTCTGCCGCAGCAGAGGCGAAGAGCCCCGAGGCGCTCCTTGCCGCTCGGGATATGGCCTCCTTCTCCGAGGACTTGGCGGCAGAGGCTGAGGCAAAGGGCGATTCCGATCCAGCTCCTTATTTTAAAGCGCTAGATGAGGAGCTCTCAAAAAAATTCGAGGGCGTCGAGGGTGATAATTACGACCTTTTAGATGAGCTTGACTTAATGTCGGAGGGCCTTGAGAATATCAGGCTCTCCACGCATATCTTCAAAGACCCAGAGGTTTTGAGATATGTAGACGACTTCCAGAAAACACTCGCGAAAGACCCGGTGGTTGGCAAATCGAACTCATTGGCGGATATGGTGAAGAAGGTATATATGGAGCTTCTTGAGGGCAATCCCGATGAGTTCCGCATCCCCGATACCTCGGCGGCGGTGGCGCAGTCGATCCTCTCCTACCAGTCCAGCCATGACCCGGATGACCTCTGGCACCTTGTAACCCCTGATTACCGCAACCTCAATATATGGGTTCAGCTTAAATCAGGCGACAACAGGGATATGGAGGAGGTTGTAACGGATGTCGATAAATATTTCGCCGCCAATCCGCCCCCGGGTGGTTTGACCCATAAATGGGCGGGGCTCACATATCTCAACACCGTCTGGCAGGAGCGCATGGTTAGCGGCATGCTATCTTCGCTCCTCGGCAGTTTCCTTACAGTCCTGATATTGATGGCGCTGCTTTTCCGCTCACTGCTTTGGGGAGTCCTCTCCATGATTCCCCTCTCTGTGACTATAGCCTTCACCTATGGGCTCATCGGCCTATTGGGAAAAGATTATGATATGCCCGTCGCGGTGCTCTCCAGCCTGACCCTTGGGTTGTCTATAGACTTCGCTATCCATTACATAGAGCGGGCGAGGGAGACCGTAGCGGAGCGTGGTAGTTGGTATGAGGCAGCGCGCGAGATGGCGGAAGCGCCTGCAAGGGCGATTTCAAGGAACGCCATCGTAATAGCGCTGGGCTTTTTGCCGCTGCTATTCGCTAACCTTGTGCCTTATCAGACCGTAGGCCTTTTTCTGGCTGCGATAATGGCTATCTCCGGAGTTGCCACCCTTGTAATACTACCCTCACTGATCAAGGTGCTCGCTCCATTCCTCTTCAAAAAGGAGATGGGCAGGTTTGAGGCGAAATGAGATGGCTTATAAGTCGAAAGGATTTATGATTATGAAAAATATTAAGAGCTTGGGCATGGCCCTCCTCCTCCTTCTTGCTTTCCTCCCCGCACTTTCCTTTGCGATGGATGTTGATGAGATTGTTAACCGCGCAAACCTCGCTTCCTATTATGGTGGGGATGACGGCAAGGCCCGCGTAAAGATGGTGATTAAAAACGACAAGGGAGATGAGCGCACACGCGAGTTTACAATTCTCCGCCTTGATAAGGAGGATGGAGGTGATCAGTTCTTCTACCTCTATTTCCACAAGCCCGGAGATGTGGCGAAGACTGTCTTCATGGTCCACAAGAAAGTGGGCGGCGATGATGACCGATGGCTCTATCTGCCTGCGCTGGACCTCGTCAAGCGTATTGCGGCGTCAGACAAACGCACCAGCTTTGTAGGTTCAAATTTCTTCTATGAGGATGTTTCGGGTAGGCAGGTTGACGATGACACCCATTCCCTCCTTGAGGAGACAGATGATGCCTATATATTGATGAATGTGCCAAAAGACCCTGACTCCGTTGAGTTTTCAAAGTATAAGCTCTGGATCGACAAGAAGACCTTCTTGCCCGTCAAAGCGGAGTATGAGGATAAACAGGGCAAGCTCTACAGGGTCGTCGAGGCGCTGAAGTTCGGTGAGTTCGATGGCGTGCCGACAGTTACAGAGTCGAGGGTCAAGGACCTCGTAAGCGGCGGAGAGACCGTGCTGACTTTCAGTGAGATTGCCTACGGCGTAGGCCTTGAAGAGTCTCTCTTTACAGAGCGCTACCTAAGAAAACCGCCGCGTAAATACATCCGCCGCTAGGGGAGTTAAAAGATGAAGAGGACAGCGATAGCCGCCCTTATTGTAGCGATTGCCCCACTATCCTATGCAGCAGAGCTACCCTTTACAGGATTTCTAGAGGTGGGCCTTGCGTCACGGGTAGTGAGCGACGATAACGCGGATGACGAAATCCTCATGCAGGAGGGCCGCTTCCAACTCGATTTTTTGAATGACGGTGATTATGGGACTCTTCAGTTCAAGGGTGATTTCGTATCCGACGGAGTCACGGATGAAAGCCGCCTGGAGCTTCGAGAGCTCTCAATCGTCATGACCCCGCATGAGCAGATTGACCTCAAGGTCGGCAGGCAGACACTCACTTGGGGAACCGGCGACCTGCTCTTTTTAAACGACCTATTCCCAAAAGACTGGCAGTCCTTTTTCATCGGGCGCGACGATGAATATCTAAAGAAGCCCTCCGACGCTCTTCGGGCAAGCTGGTTTGGCGACACATGGAATATAGACCTTGCCTGGACACCTATCTTCACCCCTGACGGCTTCGTTGACGGCGAGCGCCTATCCTATTGGGGCGGCGCAGGAAAAGCCGGGCCCCAAAGCGGTTACACAATCGACCCTGTTGAGGTAGACAAGACCATCGATAATGGAGAGTTGGCCGGGCGCATCTACGCCAACTTAGGAGGCAATGAGATCGCCTTCTATGGTTACAGGGGTTTTTACGGACAACCACTAGGCTATGACATGGATGAGGGCAACCTATACCATCCAGAGCTCGTGAGCTATGGAGCTTCCATAAGGTCTGCAATATTCGGTGGCGTCGGTAATATTGAGGTCGCAAGGTACCAGTCGGAGGAGGACGAAAGCGGTGATAAACCGATGGTCCCCAACTCCGAGGTGAGGGGGCTTGTTGCTTTCTCAAGAGAGATTCTCCCGGAGCAGACCCTTGGTGTGCAGTTTTATATAGAGCACATGGAGGATTGGGATACCCCCGCTGAAGATGCGGGAGGCTTCGATCGCGGAGAGGACCGAGTCTGGTGGACCCTGCGCTACAGGGGCATGTTCCTACAGCAGAATCTAATACTTTCGCTCTTTACATTCTACTCTCCCACCGATGACGATGGCTACGCGCGTCCAAAGGTGACCTACAAAATATCTGACAAGCTCCAGTACACCATTGGCGGCAATGTTTTTTTCGGGGAGGAGGAGAACTCCTTCTTCGGGCAGCTTGAGGATAACACCAATATCTATGCCCGGCTTCGCTATAGCTATTAGGAGAGGGGAGCGCCCTAATGGAGCTTGATATAGCAAACTGGGGCCTCCCGGCTCTCTTTATCCTCAGCTTCGTTGCAGCGACCCTGGCGCCGGTGGGGTCCGAGTGGCTCCTTGCGGTGCTGATACTGCAAGGGAACGATCCCATCCCGGCTGTCGCCGTAGCGTCAGTGGGGAACTTCCTCGGCGCGCTCACCACTTATGCTATCGGGCGCTGGGGAGGGAAGTTTCTTGAGAAAAAGGGCGTTATTGAAGATAACGTGAGGTATGACCGGGCGGAGTCGGCGTTCCTGCGCTACGGGGTGTGGACGCTGCTCCTAAGCTGGCTGCCGCTGGTGGGGGATGCTCTCTGTTTGGTAGCGGGGCTCTTCAGGGTTGGTATTTGGCGCTTCACCTTGCTGACCCTTACAGGTAAGACGGCGCGCTATGCAGCCGTGGCAATGGTGCTCATGTAAGAATAGCCCTTTTGACCCTCCTTTTATCCCCATTTATATGGTAAATATACACACTTTCTAACATCATTGTCGCTTTCGGCGGCGGGGAAGTCTAATGGGCGGACTTGATCTCAAAAGGCTTGAGTCGATAAAGATACCCAGGGTGCCCCTCCTCCAAAAGTGCCTCCTCTATGGTTTGCTACATCCAAATTTCGCCTTCTGCCCAGGGGTCGAAATTGTTTATGATAATCTCCCTGATTTAACTGATAAGCCCTTTATCTTCGCAGTGAATCACACCGACCGTTACAACTACTTCCCCGCGATGTACCCGCTTTATATGAAGGGGAGGGTTGTCTCTTTTTGGGCCAAGGGTAAATATTATGAAAACCCGATCCTTGGCAATATTCTCTCCCACCTCGGCACTCTTCCCACCGTCAGCAGAGGCTATATAATAGCCAAAGATTTCAAGCGTGTAACCGGCCGGACACCAGAGGCGGGTGAATATCGTTGCCTGCGAGAGATAGTTGAGAATGCTGCTGACGAGAGTAGTACAAGCGTGGTGCCGGAAGATATTTTCCGCAGCAGGCGAAATATCCTTGGCTACGAGTTCGACCCCGATCGGGAGAGCTACAGGAATGCTGTGAACAATCTCTTTGGAAAGATGATGGAACTTTTTTTGGCCCTTCATAAAGAGAGCTTTGAAAAGGGGAGGGACCTCTTCATCTTTCCCGAAGGGACGCGCTCAAAGACTTTGCTCAGAGGCCGCCCCGGCATTGGTCAGATAGCCCTCTACTTTAAAGATTATCCAATTCTGCCTATAGGATGCAGCGGTTCGGATAAGCTCTATCCCGGAGCATCGCCGATAGCGAAGAGGGGGCGGGTGGTGCTAAGGTGCGGCGACCCGATAACATATGAGGATCTGTCACAATACGCCATAACGGAGGAGTTCACCCCTTTTACCCCTCAAGCGGAGGAGCGATGGGGTGAAAACTTTCAGGGGGTCGCCGATCTGGTAATGGAGAGGATTAATGGGCTAGTAGAGCCTGAATACCGTTTCGGCGCTGAGCGTGAATCCGGTGCCGCTGAGGGAGTAAAACGATTTTTATGATCTTTAAGGGCAGAGGTGAAATTACAAGGACAAAGTTATTGGCGCTGGTAACGTTTACGACGCTGATAGCTTCAACTCCTTCATTTGGTGATTTACCAAGTGCAAGGGAGCTCTCGGCGGAGCCGCCCTCAAGGGCCGTATTGCTTCTGAGCCGAGCGCTTAGTCATGGGGAGGATGACGCTCAGGAGCTTTACAGAGAGTCCATACTCCTCCACCTGGGTTCGATTGGAGGCGACAGCTCCCATATGGAGTTTCTCTCAGGTGCAATAGACAGGCTCGTTGGGCTCCTCTCCACCGGGGATATGGTAGTGAGAAACAGGGCCGAGTCACTCCTGGAGGCTCTGATTTCAGCCGCTTCCACAAACCTTGCGATGCAGGAGCAGCTAAGGCGTGAGCGGACTTTCAAAATTCTAAAGCATCTTAGGGGTTGGCTTCTGGAGGTCGGTGACAATGCTGTAGCGGAGCGCTCTGCGAATCGTCTGGTCGTTCTTATGGATGGCTACATACCCTCCTCAATATATGGGGAGGAGAAAATTGCCGAAGTCGAGGAAGAGGGCTTCTCCGATATCGCTGATGTCCCGGCGGACCCCGGCGAGATCAATATACTGCTTGGAATAATAACTAGAGGCTTCTCCGATAAATCTGCGGAGGTAAAGATAAGCTCCATCAAGATGGCGGCAAATCTGGGTTCTGTGGTTGTGGAGGCGGCGCGCGGTCAATTTGGTACACAGGCAAGAAAGAAGAGCGAATTCGTCATCTCAGCAGTTTCAAGGCTTATAAGAGATAATAACCCCGAAATAAGGTATAACGCGGTCAGGGCGGCGGGTGAGATTGGGGGGCTTGCAAACGCAGAAGAGTTGGTGAACCTCCTTGAAGATAGGGAGGAGGCGGTTAGAAGGGCCGCCGTTGTAGCTTTGCAGAAGATTTCCGGTGCCGACTACGGCTATGAATCCTCTCTGTGGAGGGGGTGGCTCCAAGAGGCCCAGTGATCATAGGAAGAGTTTTTTGAGGCTCTCCGCGAGGGTAGCTGCGCGGTAGGGCTTTGTCACGATGGCGTTGAAACCATACTCATTTGGGTTTGACATAACCGGGTCGTTTGAATAACCGCTTGATACCATCGCCTTCAGGGCTGGGTCCAGCTTCCTGAGCTCCCTTACTGTTTCCTTCCCGCCCATGCCGCCGGCGATTGTCAAATCCAGAATCACCGCGTCAAAGGGCTTTCCACTGTGCAGCGCCTGAGTATATAGCTTTATCGCTTCCTCTCCCTTCATCGCCTTCGAAACATCATACCCGATGTATACAAGTAGCTCGCACACGAGCTCAATTACTGTTTTGTCATCGTCCATAACCAGCAGCCGCTTTTTATGCGCTTTAATTTCATCAGTTGCAGGGGCTACGTAGGACTCTCCGCTTACCTCCTCGGCTTTGGCGGGAAGGTGAATGATAAATGTTGTGCCCTCCCCCGGAGTTGATTCAACGGATATGTATCCACCGTGATTCCTGACTACAGAGTAGACTGTCGCCAGCCCAAGCCCCATGCCCATCTCTCTTGTAGAGAAGTAGGGGTCGAATATCTTATCCAAATCTCCCTGATCAATCCCTACGCCTTCATCGGATATGGTTAGGGTGATGCAGGGCGAAAGTGGTATGGGAAGATGCAGCTTTTTAACCTCTTCAAGCGGCAAGTTTGAGCCCGAGATAGTTATCTCTCCTCCATTAGGCATAGCATGTATTGAATTGTTAAGGAGATTTTGAAAGACCTGATCCAGCTGTCCGGGGTCCGCTTCAATGGGCCAGAGACCCTACTCTAAATCGAGTTTGTAGGTGACGCCGGTGTTGGAGGTCGCGAAGTTTGCAGAATCGTTTATAAGATCGTTTAGCTTTATCAGCTTCTTAACAGGGGTGCCGCCTTTGGCGAAGGTCAGGAGCTGAGTAGTGAGGTTTTGTGCACGGATCACAGCTTTTTCAGCATCGGCAAGTTTTGGCTCTATATCCAGCCCCTCCTCCCTGTATAGCCTTGCAAGGGAGATGTTTCCGAGGATGCCTGTCAGGAGATTGTTAAAATCGTGTGCTATTCCGCCTGCGAGGAAGCCCACGGATTCAAGGCGCTGCGCTTTATTTGATTCCTCCTCCAGCTTCTTTTGCAAAGTTATATCTCGGAAGATCCCCCTGAAAAAGGGCTCCTCGCCGGGTTCGCTTGAGATCGAGACATTACCATCCAAAATAAGTTTTTTGCCGGAGAGGGTCAGAAAGCTTGTCTCCATGCTGACGTTGCCGCCATTTTCCCTTAATAACTCCATAGATTGGAAAAATTCACGTTTATATTCCGGGGCAACTGTATCGATTATATTCGCCTTTGTAATATCGTCAGAACTCCACTCAAGGGCATCTTTCCATTTGTTGTTTACGTAGAGGAATTCACCCTTACCGGAGACCGCAGCAATCAAATCGTTCGCGTTTTCAAAGAGGTCCCGGTACTTCTTCTCGCTCTGCTCCATAGCCTTGAGAGCATTATCCCGGGCCGTGACGTCTGAATACGTCATGACCACATGGTCAATATTCCCCGCATCGTCCATAACGGGGATACCGGTGACTTCGTAAATATTTCCCCCAAAATCCATCTCTTTGGCGCTAAGCGGCTTCTTGGTTTCCAGAATGCTGATGAGCGTACAACCCTCCGGTGGTGCTTCCTCACCGCATATGCCTTCATAGCAGCGTTTGCAATCGGGCTTTTTCAACATTCCTTTTGCGGTTGAATTTTTTGCAATAATGTTCATTGAGGGGTCGAAGACAAAGATCGCGACTCCAGCTGTATCAAAAAAAACCCGCAGCTCTTCATGGGCTACCTTAAGGCGCTGGTTGGTCTCTTTTAGGTGGTCGAGCACCTGACCGAAGGAGCCGGAGATTATCCCAAGAGGGTCAAGGCCGATGAGGTCTTCATCATCTATCTCCTCGGGATTTAATGGAAGGGTGCCCATTACCTCCAGGAGTGAGTTGATCGATTTGCGGAGGTATTCATAGACCTCTTTTTCGCCCCCCGCTCCCTTTGTGCGTTGGGAATCCTCGCCTCTTATCATATTTTCACCCATGAAAAACCGCTGTAATAGGGTTAACTTTTAAAAATTTATTCAGCTTCAATCTCAATCCTGTAATGGGAGTTCTCCCTCTCTACGCTTACCCTGTAACCCATATTTTCAGCGGCATTTGGTATTGTGGAGGTTGCGTTGCGATTGGTCGTGAGGACGACTATTTTAACCTCCCCCGAGCGTATGCCATCTCTGTGATCGTTGATCTCTTTTAAAGCTGTCAATAGAGTGGATGGGCATATCTGCCCCCTGATATCTACGACGAATTCCACCGGTTTTGCGGACATTTCACTCCCTCGTTACTCTGCGCTGCCAGGCGTTGTTATGATTGCTCTCTGCAATATACGGCTACCCAGATAGCTTCCAGTGAAGAGGCCAAAAAGAAAGAGCAGGGATGATGTTGAAAGGTATGGCAACCCCCCCAAAATATGCCATACGTTACAACCCTCAGCTATTCTTGCCGACAGAGCCATTATTGCTCCCCCAACGAAAGCCAAAAGATAGTGCCTAGGGGGAATGCGGAAATTAATTTCATAATCTCCGGCTACTTTAGCAGAAATAAAAGCTCCAAAAAATATCCCAATGAACAAAGAACCCTGCGCAGCTGAGAGGGTGTCCAGCGCAGGTCCGTTATCTATGGTTATCTTACCGGCCTGAAAAGGCAGCTCGATAGCGATTCCCTTGGTGAAATAAGCGTTATTTATTATATGTTGGGGTAAGATAAGCGCCTCAAGTTGGGTTGCAGCTTTTGAGTAGAGGGTCGAAATTGATAGTGGTATTCCAAAAGTCAATATAGACAGGGTTCCCAAAAAAGCTATTACTAAGGCGGCTTTCCATGGTTGCAGGAATGATGAGATGAAGCTCTTCATCGAAAGTTTTCCCGCTCTAGCCCAGGAGCTAATAAGCAGCGCGCCGACAAAAACCAACGGAAGGATTATATAGAGAGGGTCTACTTCAAAAAGCTCCGGTATCGTTGCCGCTTTGAAGAGTGCGATTCTTTTAAGGGCTCCGCTAATGGGGGTGGCAAACTCAAAGAAGATCAGGCTCCCGAATACCAGACCCAGGATAGTAGTTGCCCCAGTAACTTCGCCGCTACCGAATCTATATACGGAGCCAAAGACGCAGTTGCCTGAAAGGGTCATCCCTAGGCCAAAGCCTACGCCCCCAAGAAGGTGGGCGAGTCCGGGGGGGCCAAATGCCTGAATTGAAACCCCAAGGCGGCGCATAACCTCAAATGATAGCGCGGATAAGATGACGTATAGGAAGAGGACCCGGAGCATAAGGTAGGACCTTGTGAGGAATACATCCCTTACCATGCCCGTCAAGCAAAAATCGGAGCGGTGCATTACCCACCCTGCAAGGCCTCCTATGATTAACATGGCAAGTATTGTCTTCTGTGTGAAATCCATACCCTTCACCGGCTCGAAAGTGAATCGTTACACAAGCATGTTAGCATGATTCTAATTCGCGTAGAAAGATGGAGCAAATCTTCAACCCAAATTTAAATTTTTTTTGGTAATTTGCTTTAACGGTAATGTCGCAGAAAAATTAAGGTGAGACTAATGGAGCAAAAGGCGTTACATGTAGTTGCCGGTGTAATCAGGCGCGGGGGATATGTTCTCATCGCCAAACGATTTCCGGGTGGGCCGCACGGTGGTTATTGGGAATTCCCCGGTGGAAAGGTCGAGAGTGGAGAGCACGAGCGCGATGCGCTCATCCGTGAACTGCGAGAGGAGCTTGACATATCGGTTGAGGTCGAAGAGCGGTGGGGCGAGGTAATCCATTCCTACCCCCACGCGACTATAAGGCTTGCATTTTATTTTTGTGATATTTCATCGGGTACCCCCAGGGCGGTTGGGTGTGAAAAAGTCAAGTGGGTGCGAAGTGAAAATTTGCACCAATATCCAATGCCCGAGGCCGATTCTGAAATAGTGAATGCTATGTCTTCCCCATAAAGTAGTTGACAGCCCGGAAAAATCGATTTTATTCTCCAACTTTATTTTAATTCCATTGAAAGGTTTTCGAGTAGCGTATGGAGCAATCATACCTTGTCCAGCTCGCCCTGCTTTTTGTCGGGTCGGTGCTGGTCAACAACTTTGTGCTGTCACGCTTTCTTGGCATATGCCCCTTCCTGGGTGTTTCAAGGAAGACGGAGACAGCGTTGGGTATGGGGATGGCGGTCATCTTTGTTATGACCGTGGCCTCCGTAGTCACTTGGTTGATCCAGCGCTACCTTCTTGAGCCCTTCGGTTTAGAGTACCTACAGACAATTGCCTTTATCCTTGTTATCGCCTCTCTGGTGCAGCTGGTGGAGATGGTTGTGCAGAAGGTCTCTCCTGCTCTGTATCAGGCTTTGGGGATATTCCTTCCGCTTATCACGACAAACTGCGCAGTTCTCGGTGTAGCCGTCCTCAACATTCAAAAAGAATTTTCCTTCGTGGAGACAATCGTCTTCTCCGCTGGAGCAGCGCTTGGCTTCACCCTTGCCATAGTTCTCTTTGCGGGGCTGCGGGAGCGCTTGGAGCTCTCTGACGTGCCCAATGCATTCAAGGGTACCGCTGTTGCGCTTGTGACGGCAGGCCTCCTTTCCCTGGCCTTTATGGGTTTCGCGGGGCTGGTCAAATGATTGAGGCGGCAATAATCCTGGTTGCTATAGGCGGCGCGGCAGCACTGGGCCTTGGGATAGCATCCATAAAGTTCTCCGTCTACGTCGACCCGAAAGTCGAAAAGGTCGATGAGCTCCTCCCGGGCGCTAACTGCGGCGCGTGCGGCTACACAGGATGTCACTCACTTGCCGAGGCCATAGTAGCGGGCGAAGCGATTCCCTCAGCTTGCATTCCAGGGGGTGAGACCGTCGCCAAGGCAGTAGGTGAGGTCGTGGGGGTTTCCACAGAGATAGCCGAACGCAACGTAGCCATCGTCCATTGCAAGGGCACTCGCGAAAAATCGACTATGAAGGGTGTTTACCTCGGAGTCGAGGATTGCAGGGCGGCAACCCTAGTGCTCGGCACCCCTAAGGGCTGTTTTTACGGTTGCATAGGTTTTGGCACCTGCGAACACTCATGCCCCTTCGATGCCATACATGTGGGTGAGGGTGGCATAGCGGTTGTTGACAACGATAAATGCACCGGCTGCGGCAAATGCGTCGCCTCCTGCCCAAAGCAGCTGATCTCCCTCGCCCCCATCTCACTTGATGTGCACGTAAGGTGCAACTCTCCAGAGAAGGGCAAGGCGGTTAAAAGCGTCTGCGAGGTAGGCTGTATCGGCTGCTCCAAGTGCGCAAAAACATGCCCGGTCGATGCTATAGAGATGAAGGATGGGCTCTCCGTAATCGACATAACGAAGTGCATCTCCTGTGGGAGATGCGCCGAAGTTTGCCCCACCTCTAACATAGACGACGCAGCGGCGCCGAGGCATTACTTAGAGGTGAATGAGGCCGATTGTATCGGCTGCACCAAATGCGCAAAGGTCTGCCCTGTTGGCGCTGTAACCGGCGAAAAGAAAAAGCCCCACTTAATAAATAAAGATAAATGTGTGAGCTGTATGAAGTGCTATGAAGCCTGCCCCAAGGACGCCATCGTAAAGGTTGGCGAGAGGGGAGGCGAAAATGGGTAAACACCTTTTCATGGGCGGCATCCATCCACCCGATGAGAAGAAGCGCACAGCGCAGCTGCCGGTGGAGGTTGCCCCATTACCGGAGAGGATATTCCTGCCGGTAAGTCAGCACATTGGCGCTCCCGCCAAGACGGCGGTGAAAAAGGGTGATAAGGTGCTTAAGGGGCAGGTCGTCGCGACAGCCTCCGGATTCGTATCCGTGCCGATTCATTCCTCCACCTCCGGGATTGTCAAGAGCGTTGGCCCCTATCACCACCCTATGGGCGCTAAACAACTCGCCATAGAGATTGAGGTCGATGGTGAGGACCTGGCAGCGGAGCCGATGGCCCCAATCGCCGACCCCTTGAATGCCGACCCCAATGTCATAAAGAGCCGCATTCTGGAGGCGGGCATCGTAGGCATGGGAGGGGCGACCTTTCCCACCCATGTCAAGCTCTCACCCCCACCGGAGTCGCCGATAGACGCGGTTATCCTCAACGGCGTAGAGTGTGAGCCCTTCCTCACCGCCGACCACAGGCTCATGCTTGAGCGTGGCGACGATATAATGTGCGGGCTAAAACTCATTTTAAATATCTTTGGTCTTGAGCGCGGCTTCATCGGAATTGAGAAGAACAAGCCGGACGCCATCGCCGAGATGGCGCGTTTCGCCACTCAGCGCGGCTGGTGCGATATAAGGGGCCTTGAGGTACGCTACCCGCAGGGGGCTGAAAAGCAGCTCATCCACGCTATCCTTGGGCGTGACGTGCCCTCAGGCGCGTTGCCGATGGCAGTCGGCACGGTTGTTCAGAATGTAGCGACCGCAGTAGCTATCTGGGAGGCTGTAACCCAGGGCAAGCCACTGATAGAGCGCGTCGCAACCGTTACCGGGGATGGGGTTAACGAACCGAAAAATCTCCTCATCCGCACGGGGATGACCCTTGAGCACCTAGTAACTCAGGCGGGAGGGCTCACCGACGATTGTCAAAAGGTCATAATGGGCGGCCCCATGATGGGGATGGCGCAGCACACCCTAGAGGTGCCCGCTACAAAGGGGACATCGGGAGTTCTTTGCCTCCCGGCGTCACAGGTGAGGGCAACGGGGCATCGCGACTGCATCTCCTGCGGGCGCTGCGTTTCGGCTTGCCCCATGGGCCTCTCCCCGACCACGATCTTCAACTTAATCGATAAAGACAAGGTCGCCGAGGCCGACGAGTGGAGCGCGCTTGACTGCATTGAGTGCGGCAGCTGCTCATATGTCTGCCCAGCGTGGATACCCCTTGTCCAGTACATACGCTATGCCAAGGGGCGAGTAATGGCCAGGAGGAGGGAGCTTAAAGGATGAGCCGAACCTTCTTCATAACCTCTTCGCCCCACGTGAACGACGGCGACTCGATCTTCCGCATTATGTGGTCCGTGGTGGGAGCGCTGCTGCCTGCTACCCTCTGGGGCTTTTACCTCTTTGGTATGCCCGCCGTTCGCGTGACCCTCATAACCGTAGCGGCAGCTGTAATCTCTGAGGCCGTGGCGAACAAGATGAGGGGGCGAGCCGATACCACTCTCGATGGCTCGGCGGTCCTGACCGGGCTCCTCCTCGCCCTTAATTTGCCCCCATCGGCGCCCTGGTGGCTCTGTATCTTTGGCGGCGCTGCGGCGATACTTCTTGGTAAGCAGGTTTTCGGGGGGCTGGGACACAACCCCTTCAACCCCGCCCTTGTGGCGCGGGTGCTGCTCCTCGTGTCCTTCCCGGCCTTTATGACCAATTGGGCGGTTGAGGCAGGATATCTGGCTGACGCAGTTTCCTCAGCTACGGTGCTGGGCGAGGCTAAGACTTTTCTGATGACCCCTGCGCTGGGCGCCTTGCCCAATGTGAATTATCTGGACCTCTTTATCGGGTTTCGGGCCGGATGCATAGGTGAGGTTTCAACGCTCTTGCTCCTAGCGGGGGGCGCCTACCTATACTGGCGTAGAATCATTACGATAGACATCCCGCTTGCTTTTATCGCGACTGTCTTTGTAGTAACTACCGCAGCCTGGGGCTTTGCTCCCGACAAATATCTGAACCCAATGGCGCACCTTATGACGGGCGGTCTTATGATTGGCGCGCTTTTTATGGCGACCGACATGGTGACAAGCCCCCTCAACACCAAGGGGCGGTGGATATTCGGCTTTGGCTGCGGCCTGCTTACCGCAATAATCCGCCTCTGGGGCGGTTACCCGGAGGGCGTCTCCTTCTCCATACTCCTCATGAACGCGTGCGTACCTCTCATAGACAGGTACACGAAACCCCGCAAGTTCGGGTTTGTCGCGCCTGCGAAGGGGGGTGAGTGATGAAGGATATAGCAAGGATGGTGATTGTTCTCGCCATCGTCTGCCTGGCTGCTGCGCTTGGCCTCTCAAAGATATACGGCATGACCAAAGCCCCCATCGCTGAGGCGATGCGACAGGAGAAGCTCTCCGCAATCAAGGCGGTTCTGCCCGCTTACGAGAATCAGCCCGACGTGGATGCTGCACAGTCCGGTGGGGTGACCTATTACATAGGTATCAGCGGTGGCAGCGTTACTGGCGTCGCTTTCGAGGTCTCATCTATGCAGGGCTATTCAGGGCTTATTACCGCAATGGTCGGCGTGAATCCCGCTGGAGAGGTTACCGGTGTTAGGATACTTTCCCACGCAGAGACCCCCGGCCTCGGTGCGAAGTTTGCAGATGAGGGGTACCTTGCCATGTTCATCGGTAAGAACTTGGAGGGCACCAACTGGGCCGTTAGAAAGGATGGGGGGGATTTCGACCAGATAACCGGCGCGACTATCTCTCCGCGGGCGTTGGTAAGCGCGGTCAAGGCAGGGCTGGAAGGGTTTAATACCGCCAAGTCTTCACTCGGGATTGACAGAGGGGGTGAGTGATGAGCGCATTTGAAAACCTCACGCGCGGCCTCTTTAAAGAAAATCCGGTCTTCAGGCTCCTCCTCGGGATGTGCCCGACGCTGGCGGTAACTACAGAGGCGGTAAACGGTCTCGGTATGGGCCTCGCGACTACTTTTGTCCTTATATGCTCAAATGTCGTGGTGAGCCTGCTTAGGAATGTTATTCCCGCCAAGGTGCGCATACCATGCTTCATCGTGATAATCGCGACATTCGTAACCATAGTAGACCTGGTAATGAACGCCTACCTGCACGACATGCACAAGACCCTGGGGGTCTTTATCCCCCTCATCGTCGTCAACTGCGTAATCCTGGGGAGGGCAGAGGCTTTCGCCTCTCGCAACAACCCTATAGGTTCATTGCTGGATGGTATCGGGATGGGGCTTGGTTTTACCGGGAGCCTGATTTTACTAGGCTCTGTTAGGGAGCTTTTTGGCAATGGGACGATATTCGGAGCCTCAATTTTCGGGGCGGGATACAATCCCGTAATAGTTATGATCCTCCCACCGGGGGCCTTCATAACGCTTGGAATATTGCTGGCGATTATCAACCGTTTGGCAAGCGCGAGAAGCGCTTCCTGACGTACTTTTGGAAATACAACACATTTTGAGGGTTTTCGGGAGTTATCCCTTGACAGGCCAACGTCCAGAACAGTATTGTTTTGCGCGTTTGAGGTGGGCGAAATATTAACTCGCTCCATGTTAGCTTGTGAAATTCCCCATTCATTCCGATAGCTTGGAAGAGGAAGTTTCATGGTTGAAAACTTTGTCCCCGTCTTGATACTGTTTTTGCTCGCTGCGGCGTTCGGATTGGGAACCGTGGCGATATCCTCCCTCCTGGGCCCTAAACGCCCGACCAAGGTTAAGCAGGAGACCTATGAGTGCGGTATGGTGGTCGACCCTCCGGCCTACCGTCCCTTTCACGTAAAGTATTACCTCATCGCGATGGCCTTCGTGGTCTTCGACGTCGAGGTTGTTTTCCTCTATCCGTGGGCGGTCAAGTTTAAACAGCTTGGACTCTTCGGGCTTGTTGAGATGCTGGTCTTCATCTTCATCCTGCTAGTCGGTTACGCCTACATCTGGAAGAAAGGAGTGCTGGAGTGGGAATAGAACAGAAACTCCCCCCCGTACTTGCCACCAACCTTGAGAAAGTAGTCGGGCTCTGCCGCGCCAACTCCATCTGGCCGATGACCTTCGGCCTTGCGTGCTGTGCGCTGGAGATGATGGTCGCATCCTCCTCCGATTACGATATCGCGCGCTTCGGCGCCGAGGCCTTTAGGCCATCTCCGCGCCAGGCCGACATGATGATCGTAGCAGGGACCGTCACTAAAAAGATGGCCCCGATGGTCGAGCGCATTTACAACCAGATTTCCGACCCCAAATGGGTCATCGCTTATGGCTCTTGCGCCTGCTCAGGCGGCATCTTCAACACCTACGGCACAGTGCAGGGCGTTGATGAGATTATCCCGGTGGATGTTTACGTGCCGGGCTGTCCGCCGCGTCCGGAGGCGCTTCTTGCCGCTATTATGAAGCTGCAAAAGAAGATCAAGAGCGAGAAGTTTTCCGACCGTCCCGACCTCCCCAAGGTGGCGGCGGGCTAATACGTTTCGCGAGGCTAAGTTATGGTCCAGTTAAGCCAAATACTTGAAGGGCTAAAAGGCAGCGTCGAAGGCGCGGTCGTCTCAAGCGAGACATTCCGCGGGCAGGACGTTATAAGGGTTGAGGCGTCGACAATTGTAGACGTAATGACCTACCTGCGCGACAACTGCTCCTTCGACATGCTCACCGACCTCACCGCCGTTGACTACCTCGGTCGCGAAAAACGCTTCGAGATGGTCTACATCCTCTACTCCTTTGAGCACAATCAAAGGCTCCACATCAAAGCCGAGCTGGCCGATGGGGAGAAGATTGCAACTATAGAGGGTGTATGGAAGGCGGCTAACTGGCTTGAGCGAGAGGTCTATGACCTGCTCGGTATCCACTTCGAGGGGCATAGCGATCTTCGTCGCATCCTCCTCTGGGATGGTTACGAGGGGCACCCCCTCCGCAAGGATTTCCCCTTAAAGGGAATCCCCCAGAAGACGACGTACCGTTAGGGCTAGGGAGAAGACGATGAGTGAAAAACGTAATATGATCGTTAACTTCGGCCCATCCCATCCGGCGACGCATGGCGTCCTCCGGGTGATTTTGGAGCTTGACGGCGAGACCGTTGTTGACGCGATTCCCCACATGGGTCACCTGCACCGCGGGCTTGAGAAGCTCGCCGAGCATAAAACCTACCATCAGGCGCTGCCCCTGACCGACCGCATGGATTATACCGGGGCGCTGATTAACAATCTCGGCTACTCACTTGCGGTGGAAAAGCTCCTCGATATAGAGGACGATATACCCGAGCGCGCTAAAGTTCTCCGTGTGCTTTTATGTGAACTTCAGCGCATCGCGGCGCATCTGCTCTGGTTCTCCACCCACGCGCTAGATATAGGCGCGATGACCGTCTTCTTCTACGCTTTCCGCGACAGGGAGACGATCCACGATATTTTGGAGGAGGCCACCGGCGCCAGGCTCACGCCGAGCTTTATCCGCCCCGGCGGCGTAGCTGCGGATATAAATGACAAGTTCATTGAAAAAGCGCGAGCCTTCATAAAGTCCTTCCCCGCCCTTATGGATGAGTATGAGCTGCTGCTGAACAAGAACAAAATATGGTTAAAGCGTACCAAGAATATCGGCATGATGAGCGCCGAAGAGTGCAAAAAGTACGCTGTGACCGGCCCTGTTCTCCGCGCTGCGGGTATCAAGTGGGATCTGCGCAAGGCCCAGCCTTACTGTGATTACGATACTTATGATTTCGAGATACCCACCGGCACAATCGGCGATGTATGGGAACGTTACCTCGTTCGTATGGAGGAGATGCGCCAGTCGCTGAGAATCGTGGAGCAGGCGCTCGACCGCCTCCCCCCCGGTCCGGTGATGCTCGATGATTTCCGCTATACCCCGCCGCCGAAGGAGCAGGTGTATAACTGCATAGAAGGGCTCATTCGCCACTTCAAGCTGATGAGCAGCGGCTATAAGGCCCCCGAGGGCGACGTATATATGTCGGTCGAAGCGACCAAGGGAGAGCTAGGGTACTACCTTGTATCCGACGGCTCGGAGAAACCCTACCGCTTCCGCGTGCGTCCCCCAAGTCTCGTAAACCTTGCAGCTCTCAAGGATATGATTGTCGGTCGCATGGTAGCCGACGTCATCGCGGTTATCGGCTCAGTCGATGTCGTCCTTGGCGAGATTGACCGATAGCTCAGGAGAGACTTGATAT
>PKTT01000018.1 GCA_002869015.1 Deltaproteobacteria bacterium | reverse complement strand
TGGTCGAGGAACTCGCCGATGGCGAACGCTTTGTGCCTAACGATGTTAAATTCGATGAGGAAGCTAACAGGCTGCTGGTGATTACCGGCCCAAACATGTCAGGCAAATCTACAATACTTAGGCAGACGGCGTTGATTGCCCTGATGGCGCAGCTTGGCTCCTTCGTCCCCGCAGAGTCAGCCAAAGTGGGGATCGTTGACAGGATTTTTACACGCGTAGGCGCCTCCGACGACCTTGCGCGTGGACGCTCCACTTTTATGGTCGAGATGATGGAGTCAGCGGCTATACTGCACAATGCAACCCCGCGCTCCCTTGTAATCCTGGATGAGATTGGAAGGGGGACCTCCACCTTCGATGGGCTCTCAATAGCCTGGGCGGTTGCCGAGTATATACATGAGCTGGGCGCGCGCACCCTCTTCGCCACCCATTACCACGAGCTGACAGACCTCGCCCGGACGATGAAGGGGGTTGCCAACTTCAACGTTGCGGTAAAACAGTGGCAGGGCAAGATCGTCTTCTTGAGGAGGTTGGTTGAGGGTGGGGTGAGCCGATCCTATGGCATTGAGGTTGCTAAACTTGCTGGGTTGCCAAAAAAAGTCGTAAAGCGTTCAAAGGAAATACTTGAAAACCTTGAAAGCGGCGAGCTGGACGAAACAGGCCTTCCCAGGATAGCCGCGTCGCAGAGCGTGGACCCTCAGATAGCGCACAGACAGCTGGACCTCTTCATAGGTGCTGAGGATACCCGCAAAGTGAAACTGATTGAGGAGTTGGCGCGTTTTGAGGTTGAGGAGCTGACACCCCTGGAGGCCCTGCTAAAGCTGGATGAACTTAGAAAGCGGGCGCGCGAGATAGCGCCCGGAAAGAAAAAAAATTGAAGATAAAGCTTTACAATGCTCTGACGGTTGCCGTCGCCCTCGTCATCTTTTTGGGGTGCGCGCCTACTCAAAAAAATATCCAGCCCCCTCAAGGAGAGATTCCCGCCGGTATCGAGGAGCTCGCCCTAATGCTTGAAGAGGAGCCGGAGGCTGTCGATGTGAGGATAGCGCTTGCAAAGGAGCTTTTGGCAGCGGGAGACCCCGACGCGGCGCTCCGCATATGTGAAGAGGGTTTATCCTCATCGCCCGGAGACCCCTCCCTTCTGCACCTTAAAGCTCGCTCATTGTGGGAGCTAGGCTGGAATGATCTTGCCGCCGATGCAGCCTTTGAGGCAGTGGAATCTGGCGCGGGAAGTGATACGCAGCGTTTTGCAATCCACCTTCTCGATGGAGCGGGGAGGGCGGATGAATCCCTTGAGGTGGCCAGAATCTGGAGCAATACGGAGGGGCAAAACCCTGAGGCCCATTACACCTATGGCAAGAAGCTCGCTGAGGCTGGTGAGGAAGAGAAGGCGATCAAAGCCTACGAAGATGCCCTTGCCGCCGATCCAAACCACGCAAACAGCCTTAGCGTGCTCGCGCTTTATAGCCAATCTAAAGGAGATAAGGAGAAAGCGCTCTCCTACTTCAAGCGGCTCCTTGAGATCAGGCCAGCTGCGGAGCTTCAGCGGGGCATGCTGGTCGAGCTACTTGCGCGGGATGGACGTGTCGAGGAGGCGCTCTCGGTAATTCGCGAAGGGGTAGGCTTCACCACCCAGCCGGAGCTTCTCTCACGCTATGGTGTGCTCGCCGCTGACTTTGGCGATTTTGACCTTGCCATTGTTTATTTGGACAGCCTCATCGAGCAGGAGCCAGAAGATGGCTATTGGTACCTCCTGGGAACGGTAAAAGCGCGCAAAGGAGATTTCGATGGCGCTGTCAAAGCTTTTAGGGAGGTCGCCGATAAAGAGTTCTTCGACATGGCCCAGGCAAATATTTATGTGTCGCTCTCTCGGTCCGGGAAGAAAGAGGAGGGTAGGGCCATCCTCGACGAAATTTTCTCCGATATCCCTGAAGACCCCACCCCCGTATACGCCCTCGCAGAGTTTCTCTCGCTGGATGGAGAGGGTGAAAAGGGGCTGGCCCTGCTTGAGGGGTATATCACCGCCCACGGAAAACCGGCGGACCCGCGCTTCTTCTTCACAAAGGGGACCGTCCTAGACTCCCTTGGAGATTGGTCCGGCAGCATTGAGGCGATGCGGGAGGTCCTTGCTTTGGAGCCCGATGACCCCTATGCCCTAAATTACATTGCCTACACTCACTCCATTAACGGCGGAGACCTCGTGGAGGCTGAGAGCATGGTGCGCCGCGCTCTTGAGGCAAAGCCCGAGAGCGGCCCCTTCCTCGACACGCTGGGCTGGGTTCTATATAAGGCCGGGCGCTATGAGGAGGCGCGAGAGGAGTTAACGCGCGCTGTGGCCCTCTCCCCTGACGACGCCGTCATAGTCGAGCATCTAGGGGATGTAGAGGTTAAGCTGGGCAATATCGATGCTGCCCGTGAAGCTTACGAAAAATCTCTGAAGTTCGACCCGGAAAACGCAGATGTCAAAGGGAAGCTAGAGGAGCTTAAGTGAATATAGGGCGGCGGCTTCCCAACCTTTGGGTGCTGGTGGCTTTGCTGCTCTTGGCTGCCGGCTGTACCACACGGGAGCTTACGCTGCCAAAAAATCTGGAGCCGACAGACCCTGCACCCATCCTATCAGCGATAGGTGAAAACAACGCTCGCCTGAAGTCCCTGGCGGTAACGGGAAAGGCGGCAATCCAAGGTGAGAGCCGTCTGGTCTATGGAGCGCGAGTGCTGGCCGGCCACGGCGTGGTTCTTGAGATCGACGCGGGACCACTACTAAAGCCGATATTGACTTTGGCGTGCGCGTTTGGTTCGGGTTGCGATATCTACGTTGTGGATGAGAAGACCCTCTATAGGGAGGATGATCGCTTACAGCCCTTAATTGAGACGCTCCTCACGGGGCGGGTTGAAATCGGCGACGGCGATATCAGGGCGTGGAGGTTTGGCGAGGACAAAGTAAATCTTAGGGTGGAGGGCGGAGGCAGGTATATGGTGGCTGTTGTTGGAGAAGACGGCCTCACTGAAGAGCTCTATTATGGGGATACGGGGGCGCGCCCATCCGCCGGAGTCCTCTTTGGCGATCGTTTTGAAGTGGAGGGAGGGGGCTGGTACCCGGAAAGCGTAACCCTCTTGGATGAGGATGGAGATGAACGGCTTACCCTTGAGCCCGGCAGGGTCATACGCCTTAATGAGGGTGAAAATTCAGTTTTTGCCCTGAGGTTTCCTCCGGGGGTTAAGATACAAGAGGGTGGTGCGGAGAGAATACTCAACCGCATTGGGCTCTCTACCAAAGAGTTAAGCGAAAAGAGCAATTAAAAAAGCCCCGCCTTTGAAGCGGGACTTTTTAAGTTTATTGTTTTAGCTGGTTAGTATTTCGGGCCGCCATCAAATGAGTGGTCGGCAGAGATGTAACGTACAGTTCTAGTCTTTGAGCGCATCACGATGGAATGTGTAGTTGCCCCTCCGTGGTAGAAACGTACACCGTCCAGGAGATCTCCGTCGGTTACCCCCGAGGCCGCGAACATAACATCCCCCGCAGCCAACTCGTCAATCGTAAAGATGTGGTGGGGATCTTCTATCCCCATCTTTTTGCAGCGCTCCTCTTCTCCCTCTTCGGTAAAGTGGAGCCTTCCCTGAAAGTCTCCTCCAAGGCACTTTAGCGCAGCGGCTGCCAGCACACCCTCCGGCCCCCCGCCTATCCCTATCATCATCTGTACGCCCGAGTCCTCCAGCCCTGCCGCCACTGCTGGAGCCACATCGCCGTCTGTTATCAGCTTTATGCGTGCCCCTGTAGCGCGGACCTCATTTATAAGGTTCTCGTGACGTTTTCTGTTAAGGATAACGACTGTCATTTCATCCGGGTCCATCCCCAGCGCTTTCGCCACCTTTAGGACGTTTTCGCGGGGCGGGGCGGCGAGGTCGATAACACCCTTGGCGCGAGGGCCAACTGCAATCTTATCCATATACATATCCGGGGCGTGTAAGAAGCACCCTTCGTTGGCGACTGCAATTGTTGCTATGGCGTTTGGCTGGCCCGTGGCGCAGAGGTTTGTGCCCTCCAAAGGGTCTACGGCTATATCCACCCGAAGGTCCCCTTTGCCTGTGCCGACGATTTCACCGATATAGAGCATGGGGGCCTCATCCATCTCCCCCTCGCCGATAACTACCCTGCCGGTGAAGTTTATGTCATTTAGGGTTCTTCGCATTGCGTCGGTGGCAGCCTCATCAGCGCCCATCTTGTCGCCGCGTCCCATAAGGCGTGCGCAGCCAAGCGCCGCTGCCTCGGTTACCCTGACCAATTCAAGTGCCAGATTACGATCCATCATCAATCCCCTTTATCTTCCGCTCCGAAGAGCGCTTGGGTAACATCGCTGAGAGTCTCGAAGTGCTCGAAGCCGATCCCATGTTCTCTTAGGTGTTCGGCGAGCTTGTCCTTCGCGAAAATCCTGTCGGCGCTGGGAGCTCCGCATCTGTCCGAGAGGCCGTCACCGATGAAAATGGTACGGTACCCTCCGGCTAAAAGCTCCTCAACCCGCGACTTCTTGCAGGTGCTGCAACGTCCGCAATCGACATCGGAGTAGCTCATCTCAATGATGGCCCGCACTCCATTGTGCGATAGGGTCGCGGCGCGGACAGGCAGGGAGATATTCTCCCTCTCCAGCATGCGGTGGATATAGAAATCGAGCCCATCGCTCAAAATTTCCACGCTCCACCCCTTAGAGGTTGCGCACTCTACCAGAGTGGAGAGGTCCGGGTCCAGTGTGTGCCCCGTTTCAATGAAGCCCGCCCACTCCTCGGGGGTGCCCCCGAGCACCTCGGCAAGGAGCTCAAAGGCCCTTTTTGAACCAACTTTCCCACGTTCGTAGTCGTCGTCAATGACTCGCCATGAATCATCTTTGGCGAAGGCCTCTATAAGCGACATCCCAACGTTTGTAGTTGCGGCGGTACCGTCGAAGTCAATTATTAAGGCGACCCTCTCCTCTTCTCTCAAAGTCCAAGCACCCCGGCCATATTGCCTCCAAGGACAGCGGCTTGCTCCTCGGCGGAGAGGCCTGCTTCAACCAAGGAAGTTTTGTAGCGCTCAAGGGGCAGGAGAGGGTAGTCGCTGCCGTAAATTATCTTTTCTATGCCTACGGCCTCACGCATGGCCCGGTATACTTCTGGCCTGTAAAGGAATGGGGCGGCGGCGGTATCGTACCAGACGTTTTTTAGCGCCTCCTGAGCCTCGCGCTTTAACAACGCGTAGGTGAATAATCCTCCACCCAGGTGCGCTAGAATCCATTTGGTCTTAGGGTGCGCCTTGACGAGTGCGTATGTTTCCTCCGGCGAGATAGCTGCCTTGCCGGGGTATTTGTGCCCTAAAGGCTCATTTGTATGCAGCAGCAAGGGGATGCCGGCCTCTGCCGAGAGCTCCGCCAGCGGAGCCAAGGCATCACGTACTTCCTTTGTCATCCCTGCTTTGTAGGTGGCGATCTCTCCAATTCCCTTTGCCCCGCTGTCGATACACCGCTTGGCCTCCTTAATCGCAGCCTCCCCCTTAAGGGGGTTTACGCAGGCAAAAGGTATAACCCTACCGGGGTTATCTGCCGCGGAGGAGAGGACGTAGTCGTTGACAAGGCGGGTCTTGCCGTCATCATTGAAAGGAAAGCCGAAAGCGCATGCGGCCTCAGCGCCCCAGCCATCAAGGGCTTCCACCAGATCGCCAGCTCCTATGAGGCGGGCAGAGGGGTCTTCATAGAGGAGGGCGAAGTCCTCCTCCCCTTTGAAAAAAGCGCTGCGATCCTCCCGGATCTCGGAGGGACATATGTGGGTATGCGCGTCGATTATCATCGTCGAGTTCCTTTTAGGGTAAAAAAATATGATACCCAGAGAGGTAATGGCTGTCCATAGGACGTAGCGATAGAGAGGCTTAGCTTGTTACGGCTTCGCTGCTGTGTTACTTTTTTGCCGTTTACCCTTGGCGATTTGGAGAAAAATGGAGATTTACGCTTGGCTGTTTGGCGCATACCTGCTGGGAGCGGTGCCATTCGGCGTTATAATATCGAGAGCTCTCGGCGGGCACGACCCTCGTCTTAGTGGTTCCGGCAACATAGGCGCGACAAACGTTATGAGGACGCAGGGCAAGAAGGCGGGCGCACTCACGCTGATTGCCGACCTTCTCAAAGGGGCGCTACCTGTCTTGGCCGCCACGAACTTACTGGAGCCCGAATGGGGAGCGGCGGCTGTGGGGCTGGCCGCCTTTGTTGGACACTGTTTCCCCATTTATCTTAAGTTTAAAGGCGGCAAAGGGATCGCGACAGGGGCCGGGGTATTTTTAGCAATTTCGCCTCTTACCCTATTATGCGCCTTCGCCATCTTTGTTTTGGTGCTCATTGGTTGGCGTTATGTGGGGCTTGCCAGCGTCGCTTCATCGATCTCTCTGCCTTTTGCATCCTATCTTGTCGGTGAAGGTAGGTATATTGTGGCGCTATCAATTGCATTTGCCCTTATCGCCACATACAAACATTCAGGCAACCTCCAGCGAATATCTCGTGGCGAGGAGAGCCGCCTGGGCGACAAGGGGTGAAGGAGCCTTAATGGGCAAAAATGAATTGTTGAGAAATATACCTGCGGTTGAAAAGCTCCTCCAGGAGGAGTCCGTTTCATCGATGGTGGATGAGGGTACAATCCCCCGCTCCGTCGCCCTGCGCGCAATTCGCGAGGTTTTAGGTGAGCTTAGGGAGTCGGTGCTTGCGGGTGAGACTCCTGATACATCAGCCGATGGTATTGTGAGCGCTGTTGTTGAGCGTTCGCGCCGCCTTGATGCCTCCTCATTTAAGCGGGTGATAAACGCAACGGGCGTGGTCCTGCACACTAACCTGGGCCGCGCTCCCCTGACCGCAGCAGCAGTCGAAGCAATGAAAAACGCTTCGGGCTATTGCAACCTAGAGTATGACCTTGAGCGCGGAACCCGTGGCTACCGGCATGACCTTGTGCGTGGGATTCTGCTTGAGATCACGGGTGCAGAGGATGCCATCGTAGTGAACAATAACGCCGCGGCGGTACTCCTTGTCTTAGGTGCGTTGGCGAAGGGGAGGGAAGTAATAGTATCCCGTGGCGAGCTGGTTGAGATCGGTGGTGCTTTTCGAGTCCCCGAAGTCATGGTTCAGGGGGGGGCACTCCTCCGGGAGGTGGGAACCACAAACAAAACGCACTTAAGGGACTATGAGGCAGCCATAAATCCGGAAACCGCGATGCTGATGAAGGTGCATACTTCCAACTATCGCGTCCTTGGCTTCACCCAGGAGGCTACCACCGCAGAGCTTGTCGGGCTTGGGCTTAAGAACAACCTCTTTGTCGTAGAAGACTTAGGCTCAGGCCTATGCCACGACCTGGGCTACTTCGAGGGTGGTAGGGAGCCAATGGTCGCGGAGCGGGTTTCTACGGGCGCCGACCTTGTAACATTCTCAGGCGACAAGCTCCTTGGCGGCCCGCAAGCCGGCATCATAGTCGGAAAAAAGCGCGCCGTAGAGCTTTGCCGAAGGCACCCGCTGATGAGAGCGCTAAGGCCTGACAAGGTGACTCTCTCGGCGCTTGAGGCGACGTTAAGGCTTTACCGTGACCCAGAGAGGGCCCGACGGGAAGTGCCCGTAGTGATGATGCTCACAAAAGATGCTGAATCGATAAAGGCGGACGCCGAGATGCTGGCGGGCTTGATTAGAGAAGTTTTGCCCGCCTCATTTGCAGTCGAGGTGGTGCCGGAGAGCTCGGAAGCCGGAGGTGGTTCGCTTCCCCTGGCAAAGTTTCCTACGTGGTGCGCACGAGTTACATCAACCAACGGGGGCCTCTCCAAAGTCGAGCGCTGGCTCAGGGCTCAGGAGGTTCCTGTGGTGGCGAGGCTCAAGGAGGATTCCCTCCTTTTCGACCCGCGAACGTTGATGCCTGAAGATTATCCTCTGGTCGCCAAAGCTCTGGCGGCGGCCTGCCTGGAGGCTGGAGGGTAACTTGCAGCAGCTTGATTTTGCCGCCATCCTAACGGGAGGGCGGGCAACCCGTATGGGGGTTAACAAGTCCCTCGTGCCAACAGGTGGAGTGCCGCTCGTTGAGAGAGTCTACGAAGCGGTTCACCCATTTGCCGGTGAGACGATTTGCATAGGTACAGACGTGGGACTGCCGGTGGTCACCGTACCGGACCTCTTCCCCGGAGCCGACTCCCTCGGCGGTATTGCGACTGCTTTAAACTATGCAAAGCAAAAAGTTGGCGAAGACGCTTTGGTGCTATGCGTCGGATGCGATATGCCCCTCATAAGACGTGAGCTGATTAAGGGGTTGGTGGAGCGGGCTGACGGATACGAGATAGTGGTGCCCAAAAACCCCGAGGGGTACGAGCCGCTGCTTGCAATATACCGCGCCTCATCTTTCAGCAAGGTCGCGTCGCAGATTGAGTCGGGTAACCTTAGGGTAAGAGCCCTTTTTGGCATGCTTAAAACGAGAGAGGTGTCCGGCGAAGAGCTGGCTGGACTCGATCCCGACGGTCGTTCATTTTTCAATGTCAATCGCCCGGAGGACCTTGCCGCCCTTGCTGAGCTTGATGGCGAGGGGCTTTAGGATCATATTTCCTATGGATATTGCTACAATTCAGTCATAAGACGCTTGACAGGGGGGGTGCTATTTTATATATTCCCTGCTCTTGTCTGACAGCCACCCCCGCCGTAGCGGGGTTTTTGGAGGAAAATAGTATGTACGCAGTAGTGCGAACCGGCGGAAAACAGTACGTTGTTTCCGAAGGCGACTTCTTCAAGGTCGAGAAGCTCGCGGGTGAAGTCGGTGAGAAGATCGTCCTAGATGACGTCCTCCTCGTATCCGACGGCGGCGACCTCAAGGTCGGAGCGCCCGCAGTTGATGGCGCCAAAATTTCCGGCACTATCGTCGAGCAGGGTCGCGGCAAAAAGATCATCGTCTTCAAGATGAAGCGCCGTAAAGGTTTCCGTAAAAAACAGGGTCACCGCCAGGCTTACACCGGCATTAAAGTCGACTCCATAGAAGCATAGTGACGAGGTAAGGTAAAATGGCTCATAAAAAAGCGGGTGGTAGTTCAAGGAACGGTCGCGACTCAGCGGGTCAGAGGCGTGGCGTAAAGCGCTTTGGCGGTCAGGCCGTCGTAGCGGGAAATATCCTCGTTCGCCAGCTCGGCACCAAATACAAGCCCGGCAAGAATGTCGGAATGGGTAAAGACTATACCCTCTTCGCGCTTATCGACGGCGTTGTGGAGTTTGAGGCCAAAGGCCGCGAACGCCGCACACACGTCAATGTAGTCCCTACCGAGGAGGGTGCCGCCTAGGGCGTCCTTCCCGGCCTTGAGATGTAGATTTCGGCCCGGACGGGTAATGCCCCGCCGGGCCTTTTTGCGTTTAACCGCAGGAGCTAGCGAGGCTGAACGTGAGATTTGTAGATGAAGTAGAGATAGAGGTAGCGTCAGGTAACGGAGGTAGGGGGTCATCCTCCTTCCGAAGAGAGAAGTACGTACCCAAGGGCGGCCCTGACGGCGGCGACGGCGGCAAAGGCGGAGACGTTGTGCTTGTCGCGGACACCTCGATGACGAGCCTCCTGGATTTCAGGCAGAAGAAGCGTCTCAAGGCAAAACATGGTGAGCCAGGCCAATCCTCAAATAAGCACGGCAAAAATGGTGAGGATCTGCTCATACGGCTGCCGGTAGGCACTATGGTAATTGACACGGAGAGCGAAGAGCTACTCGCCGACCTCACCGAGCCGGGGGTTCCCGTAGTGCTGCTTGAGGGTGGCAAGGGGGGGAAGGGCAACGCGCGCTTCGCCACCTCCACAAATAGGGCGCCTACCTACGCCCAGCAGGGGCTTCCCGGAGTCAAAACCAAGGTAAGGCTTGAGCTGAAGCTGATGGCCGACGTCGGGCTGTTGGGCTTTCCAAACGCGGGAAAGTCGACCCTCATCTCACGAATAAGCGCGGCCCGCCCCAAGATAGCCGATTACCCATTCACCACCCTGGTGCCAAACCTTGGCGTTGTGAGCTGGGGTGAAGAGAGGGCCTTCGTAGTTGCCGATATCCCCGGCATCATCGAAGGGGCGAGCGAGGGGGTTGGGCTAGGTATCCAATTCTTAAAGCATGTGGAGCGTACAAGGCTGCTGCTCCACCTCGTCGACCCTGTGGATGGCGAGGACCCGGTGGAGAAATATATAGCTCTAAGGCGCGAGCTTGATAAGTTCAGCGCCGAGCTGGCCGCCAAGCCGGAATTTGTCGTCTTGACCAAGATGGACATAACCGAGGCGCGTGAAGGGGCGGAGGAGCTTTCCAAACGTTTCGCCGAAGAGGCGGGGGTCAAGCGGGTTTGGATGATCTCTGCCGTTGCCGGGGATGGACTTCAGCCGGTGGTCCGCGCCCTTGGGGAGAAGCTCTTGAGCATGAATAAGGAGCGCGTCGAAGATGATTAGCGGTGCTTTTAAAGATGTAAAGAGGGTTGTAGTTAAGCTCGGAAGCCAGGTGCTAACCGATGAGAAGAGGGCCCTCTCCGGCGAGCTCTTCTCGTGGCTTGCCGAGGATATCAAGGCGTTGACCAAAGAGGGGGTCGAGGTCGCGATTGTTTCCTCGGGAGCCGTTGCCGCGGGTATGGGGCGTCTCGGCTTCAGCGAACCCCCGGCTACCATACCGGAGAAGCAGGCGCTAGCTTCGGTGGGGCAGCTAAATCTCATGTGGACCTACCGCGAGCACTTCAACGCCCACGGCATGATTGTGGCCCAGATACTCCTCACGAGGGAGGATTTCCACAATAGAAGGCGCTACCAGAACGCTAAGAACACGATGAATGAGCTTTTTAAGCGTGACGTAGTACCGGTAATCAATGAAAACGACACCGTCGTGGTTGAAGAGCTCCGCTTCGGGGACAATGACAACCTCTCAGCGCTGGTTTCCAACCTTATCGAGGCGGATTGCCTGATAATCCTCTCGGATGTGGAGGGGCTGTATGACAAAGACCCCAAAACAAACCCGGATGCGACTCTCATAGAGTCGGTTGAGCTATCAGAAGAAAACCCGGATGAGTTCATCGGCGAGTCAAAGACCCTCGTCGGCACGGGTGGGATGGCATCTAAGCTCACCGCCGTGCGCCGCGCAGTCCACGCGGGCGCTAAGGCCGTGATCGCGTCGGGCCGGCGCCCCCATGCGCTTGTTGATATATTTGCCGGCAAGAAGATTGGCACGGCCTTCAAGGCAGAGGGAGATCGCCTGGCTAGGCGCAAGCACTGGATAGCCTACACTGTTAAGTCAAGCGGGCAGATAGTGGTTGACGAGGGAGCGGCACGTGCTATCGCATCACGGGGAACCTCTCTTCTGCCCAAAGGCATAGTCTCCTGCCGTGGCGATTTTGACCGTGGCGACGCCGTGTGGATTGTAGACCGTGATTTAAAGCGAGTGGCGAAGGGACTGACGCACTACTCGGCCAAGGAGGTTGAAGCAATCGCCGGGTTGGCATCGTGGGAGATCGTTGATAGACTCGGATATAAATACTATGACGAGGTCGTCCATAGAGACGACATGGTATTGGGTAGCGCAATCGAGCAGGTATCGACTCCAAGGAGAGGTTGATGTCACTTAAAAAAGAACTGGTCGAGATGGGCGCAAAAGCTCGCCTCGCGGGGCGTAAGCTGGCGCGCCTTGATTCAAATATAAAGGTTGGGGCACTCCTTAAAATGGCCGACGCCATAGAGGCTGCCAAAGATAAACTCCAGGCGGCCAACGCAATTGATCTTGCTGCTGCAAAGGAGAATGGTCTTACGGCGGCAATGATTGATCGCCTCACCCTATCCGATGCCGTGGTTGCTCAAATGGCTGATGGTATCCGAGAGGTCGCCGCCCAGGATGACCCGGTGGGGGAGGTAACCAAGATGTGGAAACGTCCCAACGGGCTCCTCATCGGCAAAAAGCGCATCCCCTTGGGGGTAATAGGGATAATCTACGAGTCTCGCCCAAATGTGACCGCGGATGCCGCCGCCCTCTGCCTGAAGGCTGGTAACGCGACGATTTTGAGGGGGGGCAAAGAGGCTATCAACTCCAATCGGGCTATCGCGGAGGTGCTTACGGGAGCCGCAGCCGAAGCCGGGGTTCCTGAGGGGGCCATACAGGTCGTTGGGGTGACGGATCGCGACGCCGTCGTGGAGATGCTAAAGCTCGAAGAGTATATCGACCTAATCATACCCCGTGGGGGTGAGGGGCTTATCCGCTTCGTCTCGGAGAACTCGCGCATACCGGTTGTAAAGCATTATAAGGGTGTCTGCCACGTCTTCATAGACGCCTCGGCGGACCTGGACATGGCTGAACGCATTGCGATAAACGCCAAAGTGCAAAGACCCGGTGTCTGCAACTCAATGGAGACCCTCCTTGTCCACGCCGACCTCGCTACCACCTTCCTGCCGGATATCATAGGCAAGCTGAAGGCTGAGGGTGTAGAGGTAAGGGGCTGCCGACGCACTGCCGCTATTGTGCCGGATGTGGTTCCCGCTACCGAGGAGGACTGGGACACCGAATATGTGGATCTTATTTTATCGGTGCGTGTTGTTGACTCCCTAGACGAGGCCATAGACCATATCGACCGCTGGTCGAGCCTGCATACGGAATCTATCGTGACCGAGAGCTACGAGAACGCCCAGCGCTTTCTTGAGGAGGTTGGCTCCTCAACCGTTATGGTCAACGCGTCAACGCGCTTTAGCGACGGCCAGCAGTTTGGCCTCGGCGCCGAGATAGGAATCTCCACCACCAAAATTCACTCCTTCGGCCCGATGGGCGCGGAGGACCTTACAACCACCAAATTCATCGTTTACGGCAATGGACAGATAAGGGAGTGATGTCTCTTTGAGGGCCGGACTATTTGGCGGGACCTTCAATCCCATCCACCTGGGTCACCTCAGGGCCGCCGAGGAGATTTCTGAGGCGCTTGACCTTGAAAGGATGGTTTTTATACCCGCTAACATCCCCCCCCACAAGGAGGGCCATGAGTTGGCGGCTCCCCCGGTAAGGGAGCGCTGCGTCTTGGCTGCAATCTCAGAAAACCCGCGCTTTGAGCTCTCACGCGTGGAGCTCGAACGGGGCGGCCCCTCCTATTCCATAGACACGATTAAGCGTTTTATCAAAGAACACCCGGGCGACGAGTTCTGGTTTGTCGTTGGCGAGGACGCTTTTTCGGAGATCGACAGCTGGTATAAGTATAAGGAGCTCTTCTCGCTGGTGAACATAGCTGTAATGAGCCGCCCCCCCGGCATAAGAGCGCACTTATTGCCCAGGGCGCTTGAGGGGGAGTTTCTGGCTGAGGAATGGGGTTATGTCCACTCCTCCGGCAAAGCAGTGCGATTTGTCTCCGTAACCCCCCTTGATATCTCTTCAACAGCCATACGCGAGGCGATACGCGAAGGGCGATCAATAAGGTATCTGGTGCCGGAGACCGTCCGTGAAATACTTGAAAAAGAGGGCCATTTCGGTCCCGGAGAGTTAAATGACTGAGACCGCCGAAGTTCTTGAGAATGTCTTTGAATGCGCTAGGGTTGCCGTAGATAAAAGGGGGGACGATATCCTCCTTTTGGATGTTGCGGGGCTTACCAGCTACACGGATTATTTTCTCCTCATCAGCGCCTCCTCAGATCGCCGCGTCAAAACCATCGCCGAGTCCATCCGTCAGGAGATGAAGGATAGGGGGATTGTTGCTCTGGGTGCTGAAGGGCTGAGAGAGGGACGCTGGGCGCTTCTGGATTTCGGACCATGGATAGTACATATTTTCTATGAAGAGGTAAGGGGTAACTTCGACCTTGAAGGGCTCTGGTCAGATGCGGCAAGGGTAAAGATTCCCGCTGAATATCTTCAGGCCGGCACCGGTGGAGAGGAGGTCCTCTAAGATGCGTGTCTCCGTTATCGGCGCTGGAGCTTGGGGCACGGCGCTCGCGCATGTGCTCGCTTCCGGCGGAAACGACGTTAAGCTTTGGGCGTATGAAGAGGAGGTCGCGGTAGCTGTAAATGAGCACCATCAGAACACTATTTATCTGCCTGAGATAAATATTCACAGTGGCATTATTGCTTCAAGCTCCCTCCCCGAGACCCTTGAGGGGGCGGAAGTCGTCCTCTCTGTGAGCCCCTCGCAGGTTGTACGGCGAGTGATGAGTGAAGCCGCCCCCTATGTCCCGGATGACGCCCTTATCGTATCCGCCTCTAAGGGGATTGAGAACAATACCCTTATGCTGATGAATGAAGTGCTTGAGGAGGTTCTCTCCGAAGCCCACAAGGGACGCGTGGCTGCTTTGTCGGGCCCCTCCTTCGCCAAAGAGACCGCCCTGGAGATGCCAACAGCGGTAAGTCTAGCGGCCTCTGTGCCGGAGGTAGCCAACACGCTGCAAGAGGTTTTTAATACACCCTTCTTCCGTGTTTACACCCTAGACGATGTGGTCGGAGTTGAGGTAGGCGGTGCGCTCAAAAATGTAATAGCTCTTGCCGCAGGGGTGGCAGACGGCCTGGGCTTCGGCCACAACAGCAGGGCCGCGCTCATAACCAGGGGAATAGCGGAGATCAGTCGCATAGGAGTTGAGCTTGGCGCTAACCCCCTTACCTTTATGGGCCTATCCGGCATTGGCGATTTGGTTTTGACCTGCACCGGGGACTTGAGCCGCAACCGGACCGTCGGTATGCGCTTGGGCAAAGGTGAAAAGTTAAAGGATATCCTCTCATCGATGGTTGCGGTGGCGGAGGGGGTCAAGACCTGCGACTCAACGGTCGCGCTCGCAAAGAAGATAGGCGTTGAGATGCCAATAGCTTCAAAGATGTGGGAGGTCCTCCACGAGGAGAAAAATCCCCAAGAGGGCGTTGAGGAGCTCATGGGGCGGCCGCTAAGGCGAGAATTCTGGCATCTTGAGAGTTGAGGGGGTAATGAAGACGCCTATCTTTATAACCTTTGAGGGGGGGGAGGGCACCGGCAAGACAACCCAGCTCGGACTCCTTCAAAAGCGGCTGGAGAAGCTGGGTAGGGAGGTTACCCTTACCCGTGAGCCGGGGGGCACCCCGCTCGGGGTCGAGATACGCCGCCATCTGGTGGCAAACTCCAATGACCCGCCTGTGCCAACGGCAGAGCTCTTTCTCTATGCCGCCGACCGCGCCCAGCACGTTGAGGGAGTTATAAAGCCTGCGCTAGCGGCAGGTCATGTTGTACTATGCGACCGCTACGCCGATGCGACCGTCGCATACCAAGGTTTCGGGCGGGGTCTGGACCGTTCGCTAATTAATGAACTAAACAAAATAGCCACGGGGGGGCTTTGGCCCAAACGCACCCTCCTCATTGAGCTTGACCACAGCGAGGGGGTGCGCCGCTCGCTTGCCAGAGAGGCTGCTTTAGACGAGGCAGAGTCTCGCTTTGAAGAGGAGGAGGCAGCCTTTCATAAGCGGGTAGCTGAGGGCTACAGAGCACTCATGAAAGAAAATCGTGACCGCTTTCGTCTAATCGACGGCGATGGCACGGTGGAGGAGGTTGAGGTAAGGGTATGGGAGGCGCTTAAAGATCTCTTCGGTGAAGCCTCGTGACCGAGACTCTTTCAATTGTAGGCCATGAGCGCCCGATCAGGGTTCTCTTGAGGGCTATGGCGTCGGGTCGTACTGCGCACGCTTATCTTTTTTGGGGCCCCGACGGTTGCGGAAAGGAGCGGGTCGCACGCTATGCCGCCCAGCTGCTCCTCTGCAAAGATAGCGGAGCCCTAAAGCGCGGCGCTCCATGCGAACATTGCGACTCCTGCGCAAAGATGAGAGGGGAGGGGCACCCCGATATGCACCTTCTCGCCCCCGGAGATAAGGTGATCTCCGTGGAGGATGTTCGTAAGTTGCAGGAGACCCTATCCTTTCAATCCTTTGAAAGGGGCCGTAAGATTGCTATAATTCGCGATTCATTCAGAATGAGCCGTGAAGGAGCCAATGCTCTTTTAAAAACCGTGGAGGAACCTCCTCCAGAGACGCACCTTTTCTTGCTGGCGCACCATAGGAGCCAACTGCTCCCTACTTTGGTGTCAAGGTGTCAGCCGCTGCGTTTTGACCCTCTCACTGATGGAGAGGTGGAGGAAGTTCTCTTGCTAAAAGGTGTAGAGGCGGACGATGCTAAAGTATTGGCGTCCCTCTCCGGCGGGTCGGCCGGTATGGCAATGGCACACGACATGGAAAGCCTGATCAAAGCGCGGGATGAGGCTGACAGCGTTGCCAAAAATCTAAGGGTTATGAGCCCCGCCGAGCGACTTGAGCTTTCGGAGCGGTGGTCAAAAGATAAAGAGTCGCTGCCGCTAAGGCTCGATTGCCTGGAGCGCAGCCTCCGTAGAATGCAAGCGGATGACCCCGACGCGCTCGACACAATGGGGAGACTCTTTACCGTTAGCGCTCTGATAGAGCGCAATGTAAACCTGCAACTTGCCCTTGACGCCCTCTTCTTACTGGAGGACGACGGGGGGTGGGAAGAGTTAGTTTGAAGACTGTGGGCGTACGCTTTAAGCGCGCAAGCAAGGTATACACCTTTGCCGCCGGGGACCTTGAGCTCCGGCCGGGGGACCGCGTCGTCCTTGAGACTGAGCGTGGAACGGCCCTTGGCAAAATCGTCTCCTCACCTGAGGAACTGGATGGTCCTCCGGCGCAGCCGCTAAAGAAGGTCTTGCGAGTAGCTAATGAGGAGGACCTTCAAACCGAAGAGAAGAATAGGGTCTTTGAGAGGGAAGCCTTTGAGGAGTGCGGTAAGTGCATCCGTGAACGCAACCTGCCGATGAAGCTCCTCAGCGTAGAGTCGCTCTTCGACCGCTCCAAGGTAGTGTTCTACTTCGCCTCAGAGGGGCGGGTTGATTTCAGGGAGCTTGTGCGCGAATTGGCGCGGCGTTTCCACACTCGTATTGAAATGCGCCAGGTAGGTGTTCGCGACGAAGCCAAGATTGTGGGTGGCGTCGGCTGCTGCGGGCGTGAGCTATGCTGCGCAAAATGGCTGAGCGAGTTCGCCCCTATCTCGGTCAGGATGGCCAAGAGCCAGAATATTGCCCTGAACCCAGCAAAAATTTCAGGTATCTGCGGCAGATTGATGTGCTGCCTGGCCTATGAGCACAAGATGTATGAAGAGCTCAGCCGGGGCATGCCGAAGGTTGGCAAGCGTATTTCCACACATCTGGGTGAGGGCAAGGTAATAAGGCGGAATACACTTGAGAGGAGCTTTGTCATCTTCACCGACGGCGGCGAAGTTGAGGTTCCCCTTGATGAGTTCAAGGCCAGAAAAGGTGAGCTTCCTCCTGCCAAGCCGGAGGCGGACCCCCAGACAAACAGTAAAGAGAATCAATCGCAGCAGCGGGAGCGCCCCAAAGTGCGCCCGCCCCGGCAGAGGCGCCCAAAGCAGGGGGCCGGTCAGCCCGATAGCGGCGCTGTTGAGCAGTTGAGGCAGGAACAAGAAGATAAGCCTTCAGAGGCGGGCGAAAAACAACCACGAGAGAACGCGCCGCCCTCCGGGTCCTCAAGACGTAGACGAAGACGAAAGAAAAAGCCATCCCAGTCGAGGGAGACAAAGAAAGATGGATAAGACATTTTACATAACTACACCCATCTATTACGTCAACGACGTGCCGCACATAGGCCATGCCTATACGACAATCGTCTGCGACTCCCTCGCACGCTTCAAGCGGGCAGATGGCTATGATGTTTTTTTTCTCACTGGCACCGATGAGCACGGCCAGAAGGTTGAGAAGTCCGCTGAGGAGAGAGGTGAAAAGCCTATAGACCTGGCGAACAGGGTGGTCAACAGGTTCAAGGAGCTTTGGGAGAAGCTTGACGTTGAGTACGACCGCTTTATTCGTACCACCGAGGAGGCCCACAAAAAGTCGGTTGAGGCGATCTTCAACCGTGTAAACGACAATGGTGATATCTACCTCGGCGCTTACGAAGATTGGTACTGCACCCCATGCGAGGCTTTCTGGACAGAGACCCAGCTTATTGAAGGCACTTGCCCGGACTGCGGCAGAGCAACCCAGAAGCTCTCGGAGCCGAGCTACTTCTTTCGTATGTCGAAGTATGGCGAACACCTGCTAAAACATATTGAGGAGAACCCGGATTTCATCCAGCCGGTGAGCCGCAGGAATGAGGTTATCTCCTTCGTGCGAGAAGGTCTCCGCGATCTTTCCATATCGCGCACAACCTTCAACTGGGGCATTCCCGTTCCAGGAGACGACACCCACGTCATCTATGTCTGGTTTGACGCGCTGACCAACTACATTACCGGCGTCGGCTTCCCCGATGAGGAGGGCCTCTTTAAAAAATTCTGGCCCGCTGACGTACATGTCGTAGGGAAGGATATCCTGCGCTTTCACACCGTCTATTGGCCCACCTTCCTTATGAGCGCGGGTATTCCCCTGCCCAAGCGCGTCTTTGCGCACGGCTGGTGGACTGTAGAGGGCAAGAAGATGTCCAAGTCACTGGGCAACGTCGTGGACCCAGGAGCTATGGCCGAGGAGTACGGGATAGACCAGATCCGCTACTTCGTCATGCGCGAAGTTCCCTTCGGTCTCGATGGAGACTTCTCGCGTGAAGCGCTTGTGCATAGGATAAACTCCGACCTTGCAAACGACCTTGGCAACCTTGTCTCTCGTGTACTTTCGATGGTTAAGAAGTACAGGGACGGCGTTGTTCCAAAGGTCTCCGGCTTTGGCGATAACCCTGAAGATGTGGAGCTTCGGGAGGCGCTTAAGGTTACACTGGCAGAGACGAGAAAGTGCGTCGACGACCAAGCCGTTCACAAGGCGCTTGTTACTATCTGGACCTTTGTCAGGCTTGTTAATAAATACGTTGATACTACAGGCCCCTGGGCGCTTGCCAAGGACGAAGATAAAGCTGATGAGCTGGACAAAGTTCTTTACAACATGCTTGAAGCGCTGCGCGCCATCGGGCTCCTTGTCTATCCCTTCATGCCAGGCACCGGTGCCGAGATATGGAGCCGCCTCGGTGTTGAGAAGCCCGCCGCAGAGGGGCGCTTTGGTGATATCGAGGAGTGGGGAGGTCTGAGAGGCGGCGTTGAGACTACGAGGGGTGAGCCGCTGTTCCCGAGGATTGAGGCAAAGTGATAGTCGATACCCACGCGCACCTGACCTACAGGGGGCTCGTGGAAGATACGGATAACGTCCTTAAGAGAGCGCGCGCCGAAGGGGTGGGCGCTTTCATTACAGTTGGGATAGACGGAGAGGACTCCAGGCGGGCCTATGAGCTGGCTAAACGGGAAGCAGACGTTTACTGCTCTGTCGGAGTACACCCCCACGATACTGAGAGCCTTGACCAGAAGACGCTGGATGAGCTTGCCCTCCTCGCCCTTGAGCCAGAGGTGGTTGCGTGGGGTGAGACGGGCCTCGATTTTTTCAGGAACCACTCACCGGCGCCCCTTCAGCGCAAATGGTTCAAGATGCAGGCGGCGATGGCTCGCGACCTGGACCTGCCGTTGATAGTGCATGACCGCGACGCCCACGAGGAGACGCTGGCGGTGCTGAGAGAGCTGGCCTCGGGAGGTTTAAGGGGTGTGGTACACTGTTTTTCAGGTGACCTCGCCTACGCCAAGGAGGTTATAAAGCTAGGCTTTTTCATCTCCATTCCGGGTACCGTAACTTACCCGAAGAATACAATGCTTCAGGAGGTGGTGAAAGGTGTGCCCCTTGAGCGTTGCCTGCTTGAGACAGATTGCCCCTTTCTCACCCCCCAGCCATTCCGGGGTAAGCGAAATGAGCCGGCATATATTGTCCATACGGCGGCTAAGGTCGCCGAGCTAAAGGGGCTGTCACTGGACGATGTGGGGAGGATAACTACCCGAGGAGCGAAGGAGCTCTTTGGAATCGGTGAGGTGGAGGAGGGCGTCAAGCTCGCCTATCGCATCAGAAATTCTCTCTACCTGAATATAACCGGCAGATGCACAAACCGCTGCGTATTCTGCGCTAAGAATATATCTTCGGAGGTTAAGGGCCACGACCTGACCCTCTCAAAAGAGCCCTCTGTTGAGGAAGTTTTGAAGGCTGTTGAGGACGAGGGTGGGGCCGCGGCTTTCGATGAGGTGGTTTTCTGCGGTTTTGGCGAATCTCTCTTGAGAATCGAAGAGGTTAAGACAATTGCAAGAGAGCTAAAGGCGCGAGGGGCCAAATCAGTGCGGGTTAATACCGATGGATTGGCGAATCTGGTGCATGGCCGGGATGTTACCTATGAGTTGGCGGGGCTTATAGATGAGATATCCGTAAGCCTAAATGCCCCTGACGCCACAACCTATGAAAAAATTTGCCGCCCTCAGGTGGAGGGTGCATACCCGGCGCTCCTTGATTTTCTTAAAAAGGCTGCCGAAAATATAGAGACCGTTACAGCTACGGCGGTCGAGCTGCCCGACCTGGATGTTGAAGCTTGCGAGCGGGTGGCCGGGAAGTTAAATGTGAACTTCAGGCGACGCCCATTCAATGAGGTCGGGTGAATCGCTACAAATTAAAGAGGAAGATTCAAGATGGATAGAATTCCTGTAACACGCGAGGGTTTTCAGCGTTTTCGCGATGAGCTTGACCGTTTAAAGCGTGTTGAGCGCCCTGCGGTCATCCTTGAGATCAAAGAGGCGCGGTCACATGGGGACCTCTCCGAGAATGCAGAGTACCATGCTGCCCGCGAAAAGCAGGGGATCATAGAGGCGAAAATTAGGGATATTGAAAATAATCTTGCCTCCTCGGAGATCATTGATTGCCCACCCGGACCCAAGACCCGAGTGATCTTCGGCAGCACCGTCAAGCTCGAAGACCTTGATACGGATGAGGTGAAGACCTACAGGATAGTCGGTCCCTTCGAGGCCGATATAAACAAGGGCCTTATCTCGGTGACCTCCCCAATCGCCCGCGCGCTCATTGGAAAAGGGCTTGACGATGATATTGTCGTTGAGGCGCCAGGCAAAACAAAAGAATATGAAATCCTTGAGATAAGTTAATTTGTGAGGAGCGGCGCTATGTCAAAAACAATATTTGAAACGGAATTTCCCGATCTTAAGCTGGTTAATCGCGGCAAGGTGCGGGATATCTATGACCTTGGGGACTCCCTGCTCATTGTAACTACGGACAGGTTGAGCGCTTTTGATGTGATCTTGCCAACACCAATACCGGATAAAGGTAAGGTGCTTAACAACCTCTCCCTCTTCTGGTTTGAGAAGACGGCTGATATAGTACCAAACCATGTCATAACGGCTGACCCGGACCAGTACCCTGAAGTGGCCAGAAAGTACTCTAAAGAGCTGGCCGGGCGCTCGATGTTGGTCAAGAAGGCAAAGCCGCTACCGGTGGAGTGCATTATCCGCGGGTATATCTCAGGCTCGGGATGGAAAGAGTACAAAAAGTCAGGCACCGTTTGCTCCCTGCCGCTGCCTGAGGGTTTGCTGGAATCGCAGAAACTTCCAGAGCCTATCTATACCCCCTCGACTAAGGCTGAAATCGGTGAGCATGACGAGAATATCTCCTTTGAGGAGACCGTAAAGCTCCTTGGCCCTGAACTGGCTGAGAGGGTCAGGGAGGTCGCTCTGGCCGTTTACCTCAGGGGTTCGGAATATGCCGCCGGCAGGGGTATAATTATAGCGGACACCAAGATGGAGTTCGGCCTGCTTGATGGAGAGCTGATCATCATTGATGAGCTTATGACCCCTGATTCATCACGCTTCTGGAGAGCTGAAACCTATAAGGCCGGTGAAGTCCAGGAGTCTCTAGACAAGCAGTATATAAGAAATTACCTTGAATCCCTCGACTGGGATAAGAGTGATCCGGGGCCGGAGCTGCCCCCCGAGGTTGCGCGGGAGGCGGCGCGAAGGTATGCGGAGATAGTAGAAATCCTCAAGGCCTGACACCTTCCCGGCCCACCCCTTGGAGGAATAGATGGCCGGTTTTAAGCGAATCGTAGCGGCTGTTGACCTATCGATGATCTCAACCGTGGTCATTGCCGCTGCGAAGGCTTGCGCCAAAAGGTGCGGCGGCGAACTTACAGTTCTTCATGTGATGGAGGAGTATGGCGAAGAGGATGAGCGCCTGCTCCTCCCAATCCTTAGGGGCTGGGTCGAGGATGCCCGGCGAGAAACCAGGGAGGCTTTTGACGAGCTTTTAAAAAAAGCCTTCGCCCCCGGTGAGCAATTTATTGAGAAGCTCCTTGAAGGCTCCGCATCGGAGCATGTGCTTGCCGAGCTTAACTCCTCCCCGAATTCACTACTTTTTATGGGCGCCCCCCACCCCGGGCGTAGCCTGGCCGCCACGCTTGGAAAAGTACTGCGCGGCAGCACCGCCCCCGTAGTGATTGCAAGAAATTCACCCGCCGAAAGCTATAATAGGGTCGTAATTGCGGTTGACCTGTCAAACCTGGAACGTGCAGAGTTGGAGCCAGCCTTGGCTCTGTCAGCACCCGGCGCATCATTTACCTTAGTGAATATAATCCCGACAGGCGCTTTTAAGCATAACCCCCAGGAAGTTAAAGAGGTTATCGGCTTACGGGAGAAGCTCTTAAGACGCTGGGCTGAACAAGAGGGTTTGCCAAATTTCCATTCTGTAGTAGTTGCGGGAGACCCTAGAGAGGCCCTCCTTGAAGAGGCAAAGCGGGCAAATGCAGACCTGTTGGCGGTGGGTATGCACTCTGGTGGGCGGCTACGTCACCTTCTTCTGGGCTCCGTAGCGAAGGAGTCCGCCCATAAGGCCCACTGCGATGTGCTCCTCTCCCCCCCTCGCGCTTTAAAAAAAGAGCGGTGAAGTTGTTTTACAAACTATTTAAAAGGATTCGATGGTTTTTCGGCGTCACCCTGCTCCTCCTTCTCCTCCCACCCCTAAGGGTGGTCTCATGGCTTGGTGGGCGGGACTTTGCGATGAAATACTGGGGCAAAGTCCTGCTTGCTATCTTTGATATAAAAGTTCACTTCTCAGGCCCTATGCCCAAAAAGGGGTCACTAGTCGCCTTCAACCACGTCAGCTTTTTTGACCCCATAGTGATCGGATCGGTAGCTCCCGGTTCATTTCTTGCCAAGGCTGAGGTTGATAAATGGCCCTTTATAGGCTTTGCGGCAAGGATTGGCAGTACGATATTTGTAGAGCGTGAATCCTTTAAGAACTCACACTCCGCGATGAGTCCGATAGTAAAACGGCTAACTTCGGGGGAGCGAGTACACCTCTTTGCCGAGGGGGGCATCCTCGGTGATGGTGTGACAGTTCAGCTTTTCAGGACGATGTTTTTTCAGGCAGCTGTAGAGGCGGGAGCACCTGTTGTGCCCGCCGCCCTTATATATGGAGGTAACGCGAGCCGTAGCGCCTGGCACTGGGAGGAGGGCTCTGTCGTCGAGCATATGCGCCATAATCTATTCCCCGAGGATGGTGATATTGTGGTTGAGGTCGCCTTTGGGGAGCCGATCCCGCATGACCCGGCTCAAACGCGAAAAAACCTTGCCACAAGGGCGCACCACGCAGTAAGCGAATTGGTTGAAGCCAGAAGAAGGATCATAAATGAAGGCTGACAGTTATTTAGCTGCCAAAAGCCTTAACGAGGTCCTAACCGCACGGGCGTTGAAGGACACTGATACGTTATGGCTCACCCTCTATTACCGCGACAAAGTTTATCGGACCCTTACCTATGGAGAGCTCTACGAGGGCGCGCTGAAATGGGCAGGCGAGCTTTTAAAAAGGGGAATATCTAGCGGCGCGAGGGTGCTCATTATCCTTCCCACCGGAGTGCCCTTCTATGAGTCCTATTTAGGCGTGCTCCTCTCCGGAGGCATCCCCGTCCCACTCTATCCGCCCGTAAGGATGGACAGGCTGGGGGACTACCGGCGAAACTTGACCACCATTGTTGATAACTCCACCGCCCGGTTTATAGTCACGGACAGGAAGATACGCCCATTTTTGGGTTTTGCCCCCGAAGCAGTATCAGTAATTGTCCCCTCTGAGGTGGGTAAGGAGATTCCTGAAGCGCTGCCGGCTGTCGATGGGGACCAGATAGCTTTAATTCAATACACATCCGGTGCGACTGGGACTCAGAAGGGCGCGGTTATCACGCATGGGAATCTCCTCGCCAACATCCGCGCAATGGGCAGGGCTCTAGACGTTAGGGAGGAAGATAAAGCGGTCAGCTGGCTCCCCCTCTATCATGACATGGGTCTTATCGGCAACATGCTGGGGGCCCTCTATTGGGGGGTGGAGCTTGTAGCCCTCTCCCCAATAGATTTTCTTCGCCGCCCCTCCCGCTGGCTCAGGATGATCTCAAATAGTGGCGGAACGATATCCGCCGCGCCGAATTTTGCCTATTCACTTATTTCACGCAAGGTGCGTGAGAGCGAGATATCGGGGCTGGATTTATCGAAATGGCGTGTTGCGCTATGTGGCGCGGAGCCCATCTCCGAGGTCACAGTCTCTCTCTTTAAGGAACGTTTCGCCCCATTCGGATTTGATCCGGGTGCATTTTTCCCAGCTTACGGACTGGCTGAAAATACCCTCGCGGTGACATTCTCTGAGCTTGGAAAGCCGCCTGTTATAGCTGAAGTTGATGCAGAGAAGCTCTATATAGAGGGTGTGGTTACCGAGCCTGCAAAGGGTAAGAAGTCGAGAAAAATCGTAAGCGTTGGAAAACCGATAGAGGGAGTTACGGTCAAGATAGTGGGCCGTGATGGGGGCCAGCTGCCCCCTGGTCATCAGGGCGAGCTGGTGGTAAATGGCCCCTCCGTTATGCGCGGCTATTGGAGAAATGACGAGGAGACAAAGAGGGCGATAAAGGAGGATGGCCTCCATACGGGCGACCTCGGATTCACCATGGGCGGTGAATATTTTATATGCGGGCGAATTAAAGACCTCCTTATAAAGGGGGGCAGGAATTATTTCGCAGAGGACATTGAGCTTGCGGCTTCCCAAGTGGATGGCGTAAGGCAGGGCGGCATAGTGGCATTCTCCATTTACGGCGAAGGGGGCGAAGAGGAGATCGTCGTGATAGTAGAGGCCGTATCCCACCGGGAGGAGCTCGCCGCCGAGGTGAGCGCGATGGTCAGCGAAGTTACCGGGCTCAGGCCCGACCGCGTAGAAGTTATCGCTCCCCGGTCAATCCCTAAAACATCCTCCGGAAAATTACAGCGCTACAAGGCTCGCCAATGGTATCTTGAGGGGCGCCTGGGGGTTGGTGGAGGCCTATCCAAAAGCGGCTTCGTCAGTTCGCTTTTTGGCGCTTTGAGGGCGCTCTTTGGCGCATATGATAAAAAGGGCGGTAAATAACGCTCACCAACCTTGAACCGCCGCGCCTCGTCAGCTATTATTCGGGCTCGTAGTGAAAGACCTTTCTCTGGAGGAACTCCCCTGAAGTTTTGTGCGCTGGCAAGCGGAAGCAAGGGTAACGCCATTTATGTGGCCTCCGAAGGGTTCGGCGTCTTGATTGACGCAGGGCTCTCCGGCAGAGAGTTGGAAGAGCGGCTGGGCGCTTCGGGCATAGACCCCAAAAGCATAGGCGCGCTAGTCCTTACCCATGACCACCGAGACCATTGCCACGGCGCAGGTGTGTGGGCAAGGCGCTATGGTGTAAAGCTATATGCGCCCTCCGGAGTTCCAGCAGCAATCGCTGCCAGCTATGGAGAGAGGACATTAAACCGCGTAAAGGTCGAGGAGTTTGAGCCAGGCAGCGCATTCGCTATTGATGGGATGGAGTTCTCCTCCTTCAAAACATCCCATGACGCGCATGCTTCCGTGGGCTTTCGCATCAGGAACGGCCTTGCAGCCATAGGCTTCGCCACCGACCTTGGTTGCGTAAATGAAATTGTGGAGCGCGCATTAGAGGGTTGTGATTTGCTCTATCTGGAATCCAACCACGACGAGGAGATGTTGAGGAAGGGGCCCTACCCCTATTTTCTAAAACGCAGGATAGCCTCAGCGCTAGGCCACCTCTCCAACGAGGATGCCTCGAAGCTTCTTAGAAAACTTGTAAATCCGAACCTTAAAGGGGTGGTCCTCGGACACCTCTCTGAAACCAACAACGAACCAGCCGTCGCTTTTGGCGAAGCGCACACGGCCCTCACCCTTGAGGGCGCTGAGGAGGATGTGCTTCTCCTCGTTGCGAGGCAGTCCGTGCCCGGCAGGGTCGTGGATATCTAGAATTTGAAATCATCTCTCCATGGGGAGAGTGAGGAGGAACCATAGATGGTACCGCGCTATACTAAGCCGGAGATGGCGGCGATTTGGACAGATGAAAATCGCTTTAAAAAGTGGCTCGACGTTGAAGTTTACGCTTGCGAGGGTTGGAACAAGCTGGGGAAGATACCGGATGACTCGCTAAAGGTCATCCAGGAGAGGGCTGCATTCGAGGTTGACCGCATCCTTGAGATTGAGGAGGAGGTTAAGCACGATGTTATCGCTTTTCTAACCAACGTCGCGGAGCATGTAGGACCCGATTCCCGCTTCATCCACATGGGAATGACCTCTTCAGACGTCCTCGATACAGCTCTGGCGATGCAGTTGGTTGAGGCTTCGGACCTCCTAATAGCGCAGACAGAGAAGCTCACCGCCGCGATAGGTGAGCGTGCTGAGGAGTTCAAAATGGTCCCCCAGATGGGGCGAAGCCATGGCATCCATGCGGAGCCTGTCACCTTTGGCATAAAGCTAGCTTCCTGGTATGACGAGATGACGCGTAACCTTTCGCGTCTTGCCAGAGCCCGCGAAGCGGTGGCGGTGGGGATGATCTCCGGTGCGGTGGGAACCTTCGCCAATATAGAGCCCTCCGTGGAGGAGCACGTCTGCGCGCGCGCCGGGCTAAGGCCTGCCAAGGTCTCCACGCAGGTAATCTCAAGGGACCACCATGCGGAGTTCTTCTCCCTCTTGGCCCTTGTCGCAACCTCCATAGAGAAATTTTCCGTGGAGATACGCCACATGCAGCGTACGGAGGTGCTGGAGGCAGAGGAGTTTTTCTCCAAAGGGCAGAAGGGCTCTTCGGCGATGCCCCACAAAAGAAACCCGATCGCCACGGAGAACCTAACGGGCTGCGCGCGACTCATGCGTTCCTATGCCCAGGCTGCGTTGGAAAACGTGGCCCTTTGGCATGAGCGGGATATATCTCACTCATCGGTTGAGAGGGTGATCGGGCCCGACGCAACGATACTCCTCCATTACATGCTGGTAAGGTTCACCGGGGTTATTAAAAACCTTATGGTCTACCCCCAGAATATGCAGAAAAACATTGATATAACCGGAGGCCTCCCCAACAGCCAGCGGCTGATGCTGGCCCTCGTCGGCAAGGGTGTAACCCGCGAGGAGGCATACGCGATGGTGCAGCGAAACGCTATGAGGGTCTGGACAGAGGGGGCTGATTATAAGGAGCTTCTTAAGGCGGATGCCGACGTTTCCAGACTCCTCTCCGAGGAGGAGATCGACGAGGCCTTTGACATCGGATACCATCTAAAACATGTTGACACAATTTTTTCCCGAGTCTTCGGCAAGTAGCCTGGCTGGGAAGGAAGAGCTGAGAAAAATGGCGAAGAGGGTTGAAGTTGCTGTTAATCCCGAACTCAGAGATTCCCGTGGAGAGGGGTGCGCGAGGGAGATAGAAGAGTTCCTCCATATACCCCTTGAGGGGGTCAGGACCCTCGACGCTTTCACCCTAGATTTTGAGGTCACCGATGGAGAGCTTGCCGCTCTGGCCAAAGAGGTCTTCTCCGATCCCGTGATACAGGTCTCCTCCACGGGGGGTATGCTGGGCGCTGAAATTTTTCCCTCCTTCGATTGGCTGCTTGAGGTCGGCTACCTTCCCGGCGTGACGGACAACGAGGGGCGCACAGCTAAAGAGGCGGTGGAGATGCTCCTCGAACGGAGCCTCCCTCATCAGGAGAAAGTTTATACCTCGGTTCAGTACCTAATTAAGGGCAGCTCGCTGGAGCGTGAGACCGTTGAGAAGATCGCCGCAGGCCTCCTTGCGAATCCGCTAATACAACGTTGGCGTATCCTCTCCCGCGAGGAGTATGAAGCTTCGGGCGGTGTCTCACCTGAGGTTCCCCGAGTGACGGGTGTTTCAAAACCAATTGTGAATGAGATTGACCTTGAAGTCTCCGACGAGGAACTCCTTGAGATATCCAAAAAGGGACTGCTGGCTCTGACAGTAGGTGAGATGCAGGCCGTTCGCGATTTTTACAGAGAAGAGCAAAATCAAGCCAAGCGAGCCGCCCTGGGGCTCCCCGCCGATAAACCTACCGACGTTGAGCTTGAGTGCCTCGCGCAAACGTGGTCCGAGCACTGTAAACATAAAATATTCAACGCCACCATAAACTATGAGGATGAGGGCGGTAACGTAGAGGTCATCACCTCGATCTTTAAGACATACATACAGGGCGCTACCAAAAAGGTGCGCGAAGACCTCGGTGAGGATGACTACTGCCTCTCTGTTTTTATTGATAATGCAGGGGTCATAGCCTTTGATGATGACTACTCCCTCTGCTTCAAGGTCGAGACGCACAACTCACCCTCAGCCCTGGACCCCTACGGAGGTGCCCTCACCGGCATAGTAGGCGTCAACCGCGACCCTATGGGCACGGGAATGGGTTCACAGCTGATATTCAATGTGGATACCTTCTGCTTTGCCAACCCCTTCCATGAGGAGGAGCTCCCGCCAAGGTTGCTCCATCCACGTAGGATCTATGAGGGGGTCGTCACGGGTGTGGAGCATGGCGGCAATAAGTCCGGGATACCCACTGTCAACGGCACTGTTTACTTCGACGACCGATTTCTTGGCAAGCCGCTGGTTTTTTGCGGGACCGCCGGCCTCATACCCCGTACCCTCAATGGCGGGCCGGGTCATAACAAGCGCACTAAAGCAGGTGACCTCGTTGTTATGGCGGGGGGCCGCATCGGCAAGGATGGCATCCACGGCGCCACCTTCTCCTCGGAGGAGCTTCACGAGGGCAGCCCCGCCACCGCAGTCCAGCTTGGCGACCCGATTACACAGAAACGGCTATATGATTTTCTCCTCATTGCCCGTGACCGTGGCCTTTACTCCTCCATAACAGACAACGGCGCCGGTGGCCTCTCCTCATCGATAGGCGAGATGGCGGAGCAGACCGGCGGGGCTAGGCTCAACCTCGACAGAGCGCCGCTTAAATACCCGGGCCTTCATCCTTGGGAGATTCTGGTCTCAGAGTCGCAGGAGCGGATGTCCATAGCGGTACCTGAGGAGAATATAGATGAGTTTATGGCCCTCGCAGAGAAGATGAGGGTTGAAGCCGTTGTTATGGGTGAGTTTACCGATGAGGGTGCCTTCCATCTCCTATACGATGGCAAAACAGTCGGTTACCTGCCCCTAGAGTTTCTCCACGACGGTCTGCCGCCGATGCTGCTTAACGCCAAGTGGACACCTCCCCAACATGAGGAACCTACTTTCGAGTGTCCCAATGACCTAACCGGAGAGCTGACGGGCCTTCTGGGAAGATTAAATATCTGCTCCAAGGAGTCGATAGTTCGCCGCTATGACCATGAGGTTCAGGGGGGGTCGGTAATAAAGCCCTTTGTAGGGGCCCAGAACGACGGGCCAAGTGACGCAGCGGTAAACCGCCCGCTCCTAGATTCCTTTGAAGGGGTAGTAACCGCAAATGGAATTTCACCAAGATACTCCGACATTGACGCCTACTGGATGACGGCTTTGGTCGTAGATGAGGCGATAAGAAACGCGATAGCGGTTGGCGGCACGCTTGACCACCTCGCCGGGCTTGATAATTTTTGCTGGTGCGACCCGGTGGAGTCGGAGAAGACCCCCGACGGCCGCTACAAACTGGCTCAGCTGGTGCGCTCATCAAAGGCACTCTATGAGTACACTACCGCTTACGGGGTTCCCCTTGTCTCCGGCAAGGACTCGATGAAGAACGATTACTCGATAGGTGGCACCAAGATTTCAATACCGCCGACCCTGCTTTTCAGCGTTATCGGCAAGGTCCCCGATATAAGAAAGTCAGTCTCGATGGACGCCAAGCGGGTGGGCGACCTCATATATGTCCTTGGCAAGACTCTTCCCGAGCTAGGTGGTTCCGAGTATTGGGCGGCTAAGGGGTACACCGGAAATTCGGTGCCCAAGGTAGACGCAGTTGCCAACAAAGAGCTTTACCGGGCCCTTGAGAAGGCGATCCAGGATGGCCTCGTCGCCTCCTGTCACGACTGCTCTGACGGTGGTCTGGGCGTCGCAATAGCAGAGAGCGTCTTCTCTGGAGACCTTGGCGCTAGTGTTGACCTCTCAAAAGCTCCGATTGATGGAGTCGTCAGGAATGACGAGCTGCTCTTTTCAGAGTCTGCCGGCCGCTTCGTTGTTACGGTTTCGCCTGAGAAGAAGGCCTCCTTTGAGGCGGAGATGGGAGGTTCAGCCTTCGCGCTGGTTGGAGAGGTTACTGAGGGTGAGAAGCTCATCATTGACGGCCTCGGCAAAGAGCGCATCGTTGAGACCGGCACTGTTGCCCTAAAAGAAGCATGGCAGACACCGCTTGCGGCGCTCTAGCATAACTTTGAAAGAGAGTGAAGGGACGTCATGAGAACTCCTAAAGCGCTGGTCATCACCGGTAATGGGATAAATACCGAACGAGAGTCAGCACATGCCTGCCGTCTGGCCGGGATGGAAGCGGATATAGCGCACATGGCGCTGATCTTCTCCGGTGAAGTCCAGCTGAAGGATTACAACTTCCTATACTTCCCCGGCGGCTTCCTGGATGGTGACGATTTGGGCTCCGCCAAAGCCGGCGCGGTAAGATTTAAGTATGGCAAGGTCGTCAAAGAGGGCAGCAAAGCGCGCTTTGAAGATGAACTCCTGGGGTTAGTCGAGCGCGGCGGGCTTGTCCTGGGTGTGTGCAACGGTTTTCAGCTAATGGTCAAGATGGGTCTTCTTCCCTTCATGGAGGGGAAGCTAAAACAAAGCGTCAGCCTCAGCCACAACGATTCAGGCCGCTTTGAGGATAGATGGGTTTACCTTGCGGTTGAGCCGGATAGCCCCTGTGTCTTTACCCGTGGCGCTGAAAATCTGTATTACCCCGTTAGGCATGGAGAGGGTAAGTTTATCCCCTCCTCGAATGAGACCCTTTCAGCCATAGAGGCTCAAAAACTTGTTCCGGTCAGGTACACTACTCCCAAGGGTGAAATTACCAGTGAATATCCTTGGAACCCTAATGGTTCAGTAAACGCAATCGCAGGGCTTTGTGACCCCACCGGCAGGCTTTTCGGGCTCATGCCGCACCCTGAGGCTTTCGTTCACCGCACCCAGCACCCCCGCTGGACGCGAGAGGACTTGCCTGAGGAGGGGCTCGGACTTATTCTCTACAAGAACGCGGCAGAATATATACGTCAATCCTGACACGGCGGCTTTAGCCGGAGGATTAAATAAAAATGGACAAACTCCACGAAGAATGTGGTGTGTTTGGGATATACAACCATCCGGAGGCGTCAAACCTCACCTATCTGGGGCTACATCAATTACAGCACCGGGGGCAGGAATCGGCTGGTATAGTCACCTCAGACGGGCTGAAGATGCACCTGCATCTTGGAATGGGGCTGGTCTCCGATATTTTCGATGAGGATACGCTGGACAAACTCCCCGGCATCCACGCCATAGGGCATGTGCGCTACTCGACCACCGGGTCCTCGGTTGTTAAAAACGCGCAGCCCTGTTTTGTAGAGACCGCGCACGGGCCCATTGGCTTTGCGCACAACGGTAACTTAGTAAACGCCGCCTCGCTAAAGCACGAGCTTGAGGAGGCTGGCTCCATCTTTCAATCGACTATGGACACAGAGGTTTTCGCCCACCTCTACGCCCGCTCACGGAAGACAAAGCTCCATGAGCGTTTGGTCGATGCCCTCTCCCGTGTGCGTGGAGCCTATTCGCTGGTAGCACTGGTAGAATCACGCCTTGTGGCTGTGAGGGACCCGCTGGGCTTCAGGCCCCTTGTCCTGGGGCGGCTTCGCGATAGCTGGGTGGTTGCTTCTGAGACTTGCGCCCTTGACCTCATCGAGGCGGAGTATGTGAGGGAGGTGGAGCCCGGCGAGATGGTGATGATAAGCCGCAAGGGGCTCGAATCCTATCGACCCTTCGGCACGGTTAATCCGCGCAAATGCATCTTCGAGTATATCTACTTCGCAAGGCCCGACTCCATAATCTTCGGCAAGCCAGTTTACCCTGTCAGGAAGATGTTCGGCGCGCAGCTAGCCAAAGAGCACCCCGTTGAAGCGGATATAGTTATACCGGTACCGGATTCCGGCATAGTCGCCGCTTTAGGTTACGCAGAGGAAGCTGGTATTCCCTTTGAGATGGGCCTTATGCGCAACCACTATGTCGGCAGAACCTTTATCGAGCCGGAGCAATCAATTCGCCATTTTGGCGTAAAGCTAAAGCTAAATGCCGTGAAGAGCGTATTAAAAGGCAATCGCGTGGTGGTGGTTGACGACTCGATTGTCAGGGGCACAACCTCCCGCAAGATAATCAAGATGATACGCGAGGCGGGTGCCAAGGAGGTTCACATGAGGATTTCCTCTCCTCCCACCGCTCACTCATGCTTTTTCGGCATAGATACGCCGACCAAAAATCAGCTCATCGCCCATACACACACCACTGAAGAGATCGCCCGTTACATCACCGCCGATTCGGTGGGCTACCTCACAGTTGAGGGCCTTCGCCAAGCGGTGGGCGGCGAGGGTTTCACCTTTTGCGATGCCTGCTTCACCGGCGACTACCCCGTACGCCCCGATGGCGTTGAGGGTGTGCAGCTGGGTCTCTTTTAGGAGGGTTTTTTTAAAGTGGCAGATATTTCAGCTATGAGAGCGGAGCTTCTCTCTCTCGTAAAAGAGAAGTCCTATGAGCAACGCGAGGTGACCCTTGCCTCAGGCCGTAAGTCCGACTTCTATGTTGACGGCAAGCAGACCTCTTTGCATCCCAGAGGTGCTTACCTTGCGGGCAGACTATTCTTTGAGCTTCTAAGAGAGTTCGGCGAGGTTGACGCGGTTGGGGGGCCGACCCTTGGCGCAGACCCTCTTGTTACCTCCATTGCCCTGGTTTCTTCCCTTGAGGGGCGGGAGCTCCCTGCCTTCATAGTCCGTAAAGAGCCCAAGGGGCATGGGACCAGGCGGTGGATTGAGGGACGAAAGAATCTCCCCGAAAAGGCCAAGGTGGTAGTAGTGGAGGATGTCGTCACGACCGGCGGCTCCGGTCTCGTTGCGGTTGACCGCATTGAGGAGGAGGGGTTCGAGGTAGTCGGCATGATGGCCCTTGTCGATCGGGAGGAGGGCGCCAGAGAAGCCATAGAGGAGAGGGGGTTACCCTTCAGGGCGCTCTTTACCAAAAGTCAGGTTCGGGGCTAACTTCTTAAGGAGAGCTCTTATGAGCGATTGCATTTTCTGCAAGATAATTGCCGGAGATATACCCTCTGATACGCTGTGGGAGGATGAAAACGTAATAGTTTTCAGGGATATCGACCCCAAAGCGCCGACCCATGTTCTTATTGTGCCGAAAGAACACATTGTCACCTTTGCGGATTTTAAAGAGGGGCAGGGAGATATCCTCCTCTCTATGTCGAAGGCTGCGAGAGCCGTCGCCGAGGCGGAGGGGGTCCTAGACTCAGGGTACCGTCTCATAGTGAACAATGGCCCTGATGGCGGACAGGAAGTGCTCCACCTGCATATGCATCTCTTCGGCGGCAGGCCAATTGGGCCGATGATAAAAAGAGCCGAATAGTTAGGTTGACAGGCGGTATCATCGGGAGCATAATACCGCCTCTTTTTCGGGGCCCATAGCTCAGTTGGTCAGAGCCACCGGCTCATAACCGGTTGGTCCCAGGTTCGAGTCCTGGTGGGCCCACCATTTAACCCCCGCGCATCCCCGAGCGCGGCAAAGATAAATCAGGTAAGGAGCGTTGGCAGGAGCAACCACTGGCGATATCCTCGATTTGGTCGAGCGCCTCGCGCCGCCATCCCTGGCGGAG
>PKTT01000004.1 GCA_002869015.1 Deltaproteobacteria bacterium | reverse complement strand
CCGCCATCACTTCAGTCCCACCTCTGCCCTTGGGGGCAGACCCTCCCCTTTGTGCTGGCGCACTCGCCCGCCGCCGCCCCCAAAGAGCGGGTGCTATCCCCCCTCCTGCATTTCAGGGAGGGCGAGAAGTTCGTCGAGCGGGAGCTCTGGAACTCCTTTAGGCCATTAATAAAGAAGAGGAGTGTTCACCGTGCGGCGGTGGCCCTCGCCTACGCTGCGCAGCGCGCCTTCACCTCTTCGCTCCTTGAGAAGGGAGAGGAAGCGCTAAAGGCAATCGATGAGGCCAATGAATCAGCGATCGTGCTAATCGGCAGGCCCTACAACCTCTCCGACCCCGGCCTCAACATGGGCATACCCTCACGGCTTAGGCGCGACTACGGCGTTAACGTCATTCCGATGGATTTCATCCCCTCAGCCAATGTGGAGATAGCCCCCTTAAACGACAACATGTTCTGGGCCTACGGTCGTCGCATCCTGCAAACCGCACTCTGGAGCGGCAAGAGGGCAAATATGCACCTCATCTACCTAACCAACTTCAAGTGCGGCCCCGACTCATACCTTAAGACCTTTGCCGCGAAGGGCGCGCTCAAGCCGTTTTTGACCCTCCAGTTCGACGCCCATGCCGGGGACGCCGGGATGATGACGCGCTGCGAAGCATACCTCGACTCAAAGGGGCTCTTGAGGTGGTGGAGATGAAGCCGGTCAAAACTAACGCTGCATCAAATCCCCTGGCGGGCCGCAAGCTCTGGATTCCAAACATGAGCCGTGGCACGGCGCGGGTCGTCGCTGGGGCCTTCCACGCACTTGGAATCGATGCTGAGCCCCTCCCCGACGGCGACGAAAGAACAGGAGAGCTTGCGCTCAGGCACTTGACTGGAGATGAGTGCTATCCGCAGGTGGTCACCTTGGGCAACTTCCTCAAAATTACCGAGCTTGAGGGCTTCGACCCGGCAAAGAACGTCCTCTTCATGGCCGCCTCAAACGGCCCCTGCCGCTTCGGCCAGTACTCACTCATCTTCAGGCAGGTGCTGGAAGAAAAGGGCCTTGGCGAGGTGGAGATACTCTCCCCCTCCTGCGAGAACGGTTACCGTGGCCTCGGCGATGAGGGCCCTGAGCTCTTCCGTTATTTCTGGTGGGCGGTTATTGCGGCGGACCTCCTAAGGAGGATGATTCATCGCTACCGGCCCTATGAGAAGGTCCCCGGCACCACCGACAGGGTTTGGGATATCTCCATAGAGGAAGCGGCGATGACCCTGGGCGACCCCACAAGGCGCGGCCCGAAAAAATTTGGAGACCTTGCCCTCACCCTGGGACGGGCGCGCGAGCGCTTTAGAGCGATAAAGAAGGACCTCACCGTAGAGAAGCCGCTTATAGGCGTAGCAGGTGAGATTTTTTGCAGGCTTAATGACTTTTCCAACGACTCTATTATCCGTCAGATCGAGGCGAAGGGCGGCGAGGCCTGGCTCGCGGACCTCTCCGAATGGATCTTTTACGTGAATTTCTGGGAGATGGAGGAGCTCAGGGCCTTCGGCCAGCGTTTTACGAAGCGTATGCTCACTGCAAAGATAACCGACAGAGTGCAGCGGCGCGAAGAGCACTCTCTCCTGAGGATTTTCAAAGATGATCTGAAGGGGCGCGAGGAGCCGACGAGCGTCGGGGCCGTTATAGAGGCAGGAACCAAGTACATCCCTCCCCACGCAGCGCTCGGAGAGATGATCCTCTCCATCGGCAAGGCGGAGTGGTTCCACAAAAAAGGGTGCGCGGGCATGGTGGACATAAGCCCCTTCTCATGCATGAACGCAACAGTCGCGGAAGCTATCTACCCCAAGGTTTCGGAGGCGCTTGGTGGGATGCCCATTCGGACCTTCTATTATGACGGTACCCACGCCGATATGGAGGAGAAGGTCGACCTTTTCATGGCCTTGGCAAGGGGGCACAAAGGTTTAAGCTAAACTTTAGCTATCATCTTTATGTAGCTGTTTTTACTTTATTACGCCATCACTAAGATTGACTGTTCTTATTACCGTCCTTCTGAGAAATTCGCGGTCGTGGCTGACTACTATGGAGGTCTTGACAAGGTCCCTCAATATTCCGGCAACCCGCTCCTCGGTCACCGCATCAAGCCCTGTCGTGGGCTCATCCAGGATTAGAATCTCCGGCTTCATTGCCAGCACTGTGGCGATGGCGACGAGGCGCTTCTCACCGCCGGAGAGCTGGTGCGTAACCCTCGCCTCAAGGTGGCCTATCTCCAGGAGGTCCATGACCTCGTGGACAAGGTGATGCGCTTCGTGGGAGTCCATGCCGAGGTTCCTGGGGCCGAAGGCTATATCCTCTGCAACGGTTGGGCAGAAGAGCTGATCGTCGGCGTTCTGGAATACAAAGCCCATCCTCTTTCTCGCCTCCCGAAAGTCCTTCTCGGCTAAGCAGAGGGCTCCAAAGAGCTCTACCTCTCCCTCGTTGGGCAGGATGAGCCCCATCATCGTATGAAGGAGGGTGGTTTTACCTGAGCCGTTTGCGCCGACTATACCGACCTTCTCCCCCTCGCCGACCTCAAGGTTCAACCCCTTTAGCACCCTCTGACCGGATGGGTATGAGTAATGTATCTCCCTTAACGCTATCAATTTAATACTCCCCACTGGAGCGCGCCGACTAGCGCGGTTAAAAACCCCATGATAAAGAGCGCGCACCAATCACTCCCGCGCATATGAAAGTGGTCAAGCGTGTAGAAGGTGCCGTTAAAGCCGCGCAGCACCATCGCCTGATATATACGCTGAGAGCGCTCATAGGAGCGCACGAAGAGCATACCGAGGAGGTAGGCGAAGGTTTTATAGGTGTGCATATTGGTGCCGGCCTTAAAAGAGCGCACCCGCATTGAGGTTCTGAGCAGCAGGTACTCCTCATGTATTACCGATATGTAGCGGTAGCAGAAGAAGAAGAGGTGAACCAGCTTCTCCGGCATCTTTAGGTGGGTCATTCCATGAACCAGTGAGAAGACGCTGCTCGTTCCGATTAGGCCTATGGAGGCGGTCACTATTGCGTTGGTTTTGAGGGTTATCGCGAGCGCCAGCTCAAGTCCCTCACGCTTTACGGTCAGAAAGGAGAAGCTCCATATCACCTCGCCCGGCGTGGTAAAGGGTAGAAAAAGCCAGAGAAAGAGGACGAAGGTGTTTACCACCAACAGCCTCACCCCGACCTTTTTCATGTCAAGCTTTGCGGTGAGGATGGAGGTGACTCCAAGGCCCAGCGCAAGGAGCAGCGCAGGCAGGTGGTCGGAGATAGCCGTAACCACCGCGAAGGCCGTCAGCGCCAAAACTTTTACCCTTGGGTCCATCCTGTGCCAGAAGGATTTACCCTCGGCGAACTCCTCAAGATGCATCGCGCCCCTCGCCTCTCTTTGTAAAGAGAATATATAAGCCACTTAGCCCGGCAATAATAAGAATACCAAGAATTATCTTTATGAATGAGGGGCCGTCATCTCCTTTATTCTCAATTTTAGGCGCAGGAGGCGCTTTTTCCCCCTCCGGGGAGGCAACCCTTTCAGGGAGGGTGAAGGTAGCCAGATGGCCGGGGCCTGCCTCCAGCTTTAGCTCAAGAGCTTCCACGCCGGGCCGCTCGAAGCAAAATACGCCCTCTTCGTCGGTGGTTCCCTCAAGTATCTTTTCGCCCCCGCCTTTAAACACCATTATCTTTGAACTTTTAGTGGGCCGCCCATCGGCGGTGTAGCCCTCAGCGCATACCCTCCCCTCGCTCTCCGAGGCGAAGAGGTTGACTTTGTGTGCCAGCGCGCCAGTAGAAAGAAATAAAGCAATAGCCAGGGCGAGTGCCATCGTGAGTTTTATCATCTCTTCATCCCCAGAAGCTCCGGCTTAACCTTCGATATAAATGACACGCAAAAGCCGGTGAGTATCCCCTCCGCTATTGCTATCGGCAGATTGGAGGCCGCTATCAACGTCCCCACTTCGACAAAGCCCTCATTTGAAGCGGCAAGGCTTAACGCTATTAAAATTCCTCCAAGGATGATGGAGAGCGCCCCTGCGAGGAATCCCCCAAGCCAAACCTTCCTCGGGAGGCGGCTTTTCACCATCGGCGCAAAGAGCATGTGGCAAACTAACGCAGGGAAAGCCATGTTGAAAGTATTGACGCCGAGGGTCGTAAGCCCCCCGTACTGAAAAAGAATTGCCTGTAAAGTCAGGCCGACAAGGATTGAGGGGAATGCCATCCAGCCCAGGAGCAGCCCCGTTATGCCAATCAGCACCAGATGGGAGGAGACTGGACCAACGGGGATATGTATAAGCGAAGCGACAAAAAAAGCAGAGGATAGCACCGCGACCTCCGGCACATCCTTTGGCCGCATCTTGGCTAGGCCAATCGCCACACCACCCCCCGCCAGAAGCGCGCCGGCGATGAGAACCGGCGCCGTTAAAACACCTTCACTGATGTGCATCTCTCCACCTTTGAGCGAAAAAAAACCACGAAGTACGATCCCCTATCGTCGGGGACATAACCTTCGTGGTCGAAAATAACTCGTAAATTGTCTTTTTCTTTCATCCGCAGCGCTTCGTGCGCTTGCAGCTATGACTATATACATTTTTCCGTAATCAATGTCAAATTTGAGGTAAGAGCAAAAAAAAGGGCGGCCACTATGGGCCGCCCGTAGGTTATTGCTGGTTTATAAGGTTAATTTCCAAGGCCGAGGCTCTGGATGAAGCAGCCACCGCCGCCACCGCCGCCGCCTTCGGTGCCGTCACTCGGCGCTATCTTAGCCATATATGCTTCGACATACGCATCCACCGTTTGGTCACAGGGCAGTGAGTAATCATTGTTGTTGTACCTGTCGAGTATCTCCCCCAGAGCCTGCGCGTAGGCGAAGTTCGGGTCCTTGTTCTTCATGTAGGAGGTCTTGGTCCCGTCGAAGTCATAGCTGGCGAGTAGGTCAGCCGCTTCGATAGCCGCGTTATAGGCCAAGGTGCACTCGTAGGTTCCTGCGCGGAAGTTGAGCTCCGTAGCCAGGAGGTGTCTCGCCAACTTGTAGAGAGGATCCCTTGAGCTGTTTTTGCCCGTTACTAGGTTTTCTGCATTAAGGACCGCCACCGCTGTCTCACAGTCGTTGATGGTGAATTCGCCCCAGGTGACCCCTGGCGGGTCAGTTATGGCAAGGGCATCCTCAACGAGCCAGTAGCCCTCGCTCCAGCCGCCATGGTTGTCGGATGTTTCAGCCTGGTTGCCGTTTGAGCAACGGTTCCAGTTCTTCCAGTAGCCGGGGGTCCTGGCGTCGCCGCCGGGAGAGATGTTGTCTACCTGGAAGAGCAGTGTTCCACCGGCGGTGAGCGGGTAACTGGTCCCTGCGCCGAAGTCTACGCAGCGGTAGCCAAGGTCCTCCGACGGGTCGTTGTTGGAACTCGGGTTGTAGGCGGTAATAGCCATGTCAAGCCCATCAATCACTCCGTCGCCGTTGGAGTCGACAATCCAGTTGCTGTGCCATGTGACCAGTGAGTTGGTCTCACAGACTGTGTAGGTGCCGGATGGGTCGAGGTCGAGGTAACCAAAGTCCAGTATGCCGTCGGCGTCGCCATTTACTGATGAGGACGCTATCGGGCTGCCGACGAAGGCATCATTGTTTCCGGCGTTGGGGCCATTGTAGAGGGCGAAATTCCATGCCTGGCCGGGGTCGACCATGCCCATCGTGAGCTTCTTGACCTTTGTGCGGCTTGCGACTTCACAGACTCCTGTCGCTTCGCCGTAGTAGGTGTTTGAAAGCTCGGTCCATGCGGGCAGCGTGACTGTTGCGTTTATGGTATTGGAGACACTTGGGACTCCCGCGAAGTCTCCAGCTACCGTCACTACGAAGATCTCTTCAGAGTTGGCGGCTACCTGGTAAGGAACACCGGCAGCCAGCGCGCCGCCTGTAGCTTCGCTATCCTCGTCGAAGGCGACCATCAGGTCGACATCGCCGGTATTGACGAAGCGTACGTTGTAGACCGCAGGTCCATCCTGAGAGATAGGCTCCGCCGAGCAATCCTTATAGAGCTCGAAGGAGGGATGGAAGAGGGTTGCGCTGTGTGAAGCTGAGGCAGTTATGTCATTGGGGAAGCCCTCAGGATGGTAAAGAGCGCTCGCCACGTTGACCAGCTGTGCCCCGGGCTCGCCGCTGTCATCTGCCTCTGTAACCGTATAGGTGTACTGGAAGGAACAGCTATCTCCGGCAACCAAGGTCTGGCAAGTACCGGGCAGGTCAATTGCGCCAAGCGAAGTTACCAGCGTGTCTGAGAAAGCTGCAAGGTTGAGGACCGGCGAATCTGCCGAGGAGGTATTAATAATCTCCACGGTGTAGGTAATATCATCGCCGACCTTTGAGTATATCCAGGCGCTCTTGTTCATTTCGAGCGAGGGCTGGAAGAGGTTGGTTACGTGGTCATCCGAAGCCCTGAGCACGTTGGGGAAGCCTGCCGGTGAGCAGACCAGCTCAACTGTGTTGATAAAGGGGTCGGGGTCGCCTGCCTGTACTGTGTAGCTCGGGTTCAGAACAGTGTCGCCAAGGGGCAGCACACCGTCGAAGAGTATGCCGAGCACGCTGTCAGTCGCCGTACACTCCATATTCGGGGTGTCGCCGGAGCTGGTGTTAGAGAGCGTTATCGTGTAGTTGATCGGGTCGCCAACCTTGGAGAGGTCATCGCCGGTCTTATCCACCCCAATAGCGGGCTGGAAGAGGTTG
>PKTT01000067.1 GCA_002869015.1 Deltaproteobacteria bacterium | reverse complement strand
TGTTTTGCCTTAACGGTGCATTTGCCGGAGATGGCATTTTAAGGAGGGCTTTAACATGCGGACTTTGTGGGCGGGTTTTTTTGCGCTTGCGCTACTGATTTCAGGCTGTTCCGGCACGCAGGTGCAGACCTTTTCCAAGCCCGTAACCCCAGGGCCTTTATTTAGTGGCATCAAAAGGGTAGCGGTTCTGCCATTCGATACCCTCGCCGAGGGTGCCGTAGGCCCCAAGCAAGCTGAGAACATTCTGGTGCAGGAGCTCCTCTCAGAGGGCGTTTTCGATGTAGTTGAAGAGCCTCGCTACGTAGCGGGACTGATGAAGAAACTTAAGCTGCGCAACACAGAGAGCCTTGACCGTGAAATCGTTAGAAAAATCGGCGAAGAGCTTCAAGTTGATGCCGTAATCGTCGGTGGCCTCACCCTCTACGGCGAAGAGGAAAAATCAACCAACATAGAGTTCTCCTTCTTCCTTGATATGCTCCACGTAGAGACCGGCGACCTTATCTGGTCCGCAAGAATATTCTCCCGTTCAAATACTACAATTGCAGAAGTTTTTGGCCTCAATGAGGGGCCGTCGGTGAATGAGCTTGCCGACGATGCCATGGTTGAGTTGGCGGATGAGCTCTCCGACACAATTCGTGATAACCGTGAGCTTGAGCTAGAGCTTATATTCCAGCAGCAGCAGGATGAAGCTGAGCTGCTCTCCGGCGGTGAAAGTGACGAACAGTTGTTTGGCGATGAAGAGCCAGAAGATGTCGAAGACACGGGTCCCGACGAAATTCTTCTGAAGGTGAAGCCAAAATAATAAAGACTTTTCTTGGAGCCGGGCTCGCTATCCTATTTATTCTTTTAGCGGCCCCTGCTGGCCTCTGCGCTGGCGCTCCTGAGTATGTTCTTGAAAAAACAATAGGTGACAGCGGCCCAGGCAGCTGGGATCAGCTGGAGACTATCTCCGCACTTGCATTGACCAAAGCAGGTTCGCTGGTAGCGGCAGACACCGGCAAAGACCACCTTGTCTATTACGACGCCTTTAATGGTAGGTGGGATAAGACGGTTGGCCTGCCCGATGGTGAGGGTCATCTGGAGTTTGATGAACCCTCAGGTCTCACTGAGGACAGGATGGAGAGGCTATGGGTCTCCGACTCGGGCAATGACCGGCTGGTCGTGCTCGACCCCCATGGCTCGGTAGTAAGCATCTTTTCCGATCGGGGGAGACGAAAAGGAGAGCTAAAGAACCCGGGTGGTTTGGCCGATAGTACCAACGGTCGGCTTTATGTAGTAGACAGGGACAATGAGCGTGTCCAGGTCTTCTCCAACCGGGGGCTCTTTCTCGACGAATGGGGTAAGCGAAGCGTTAAGTCAAAGCGTCTTATTAAACACCCCATTGACATTGCTTATTCGGATGATGACAGGGGCAGCGTCTGGATATTGCAGTCGGGCAGGGAAACGCTTGACAGGTTCGATCTTGATGGCGGGTGGGAAGAGTCTGTTGATTTGAAGGCGCTCATAGGTGATGAGCTTGATATTGCGGGTATATCCTGCGACAGCCGCTTTGGGTGGTTGTTTGCATTGGATAAAAAGGGCAACAGGGTGATCGTGGTCAACTCCCGCAGGGAGGTGGCCTCGATAATCGAGATGCCCGCAGGCTCCAAGGCTACATGCCTGGTGGCCGATGAAAAAAGAGGTGTATATGTGGGAGATTCAGCCAACTCCCGCATTCTGTATTTCGCCAAGCGGTAGGGGGCTCTTTGGATGGCCGTCCGGCAAATTGGCATTGACGAAGTTTTTTAATTTTGCGGGAGAATAAAATGCGTAAGCGTACCTTCACAATCCTCGGTTTGGCTATGGCTCTCCTTATGGCCTTCAACGTCGCCGCCTTGGCTCAGGATGAAGGGATGACTCCCCTTGATATTCCCACTATTGGGGACATGGAAGCGCTACAGCCTGGTGAGCAGGCGCCGAGCTTCACCCTGAAAGATACGAGCGGCAATCCTTATACCTTTACCCCTGAAGAGCGTGGCGGAGCATGTCTTCTAGTCTTCTGGTCAATCTTTTGCGAGCCTTGCCGCGATGAGATGCCGCTGATTCAGTCTCTTTATGAGCGCTACAAAGGTAAAGGTTTTGATGTAATTACCGTGGCGCTGGATGGCGACCTCGCAAATAACATCGCCCAGTTTGCCAAGCAAAGCAAGTTGACCTTTAAAATACTGCTCGATGAACTCGGCGATGATGATTCACTTATAGTAGCTGAGGATTACATGGTGCCGGGAACGCCAACACTTTACATGGTTAACGCGAAAGGCGAGATTACCTTTGTCCGTGTTGGCCGGGTTAGCGAAGAGGTCCTCACCGGGGAAATCGAAAAAGCTCTGGGTAATTAATAGATGATTAACCGGGGCAAAAGCAGGGTAAGCGCGATACGTGTGACAGCGCTTGTGGTTTTTTTCTCTACCATTTTACTGCTGCTTTCCGCCCAGGCCATTGCCGCCGAAGGTGGAGCAGGAAAAGTCCAGTCATTCGATGGGCACACCTTCACCAACGATGAGTTCTCACTGGATCCATACCTTGGCAAGGTGCCGATACTACTGGATTTCGGCTCTATATACTGCACAACCTGTGTTCAATCGATACCCCACCTCATAGTAATGCAGAATAAGTATGGCACCGACAAACTTAAGGTGGTCGGTGTCAACCTGGATACCTACGGTCTTGGCCGGGTTAAAAGATTCTTTAATTCCTTTAAAGAGAATCTCAATTTTCCCATTCTCATAGATCGCTCCTTGAGTATAAGCTCAGCCTTCGATGTCCTGACACTTCCCACATATATCCTGATCGACAAAAATGCGGAGATTGTTGCTACCATCGTCGGCTGGGATGAGGACAACAAGGCGAAGCTGGAAAAGATAGTCGACAAGGTGGTAAGCGGCGAGGCTATCTCGGCCGAGGAGAAGTTGGTCAAGAGTGATGTTACCATCTTGGCCCCGTCCAACTTCACCGTAACCTACCAACGCGCTATCTGGGTGGTTGGATTGACTGGCGACAACCCCGGCCCATTTACTGTCCGCTTAAATGGCGGCACCGAATATGAGGTCGAGGTATACGAAGATGAGAAATTCGCCGCCAGGATTCCTCTAAGCTACGGCTCCAACTTCATTGAGGTTGTTTATCCGAAGGGGGCTGATGTCGGAACCCAGGCGGTTGTGCTATTCCGTGACCCCCGTATGGGGGAGGGGATGGGCGTAAACTTCCCCGAATATGCTTTTCATATTGAGTCCCGTGAGGAGCAGTGCCTCGATTGTCATGATATCATGCCTGCTGAGGGCGAAATGGGCATGACAATGGTCTGCGACGTATGCCATGGCTACCAGACAAAGAAGAAATACGTGCACGGTCCAATCCCCGTCGGTGGTTGCCCCGCGTGCCACGATTTCGAGTCTGCTCCCAAGCGCTTCGAGCTAACTTCTATGGGCTCGGAGCTCTGCTTTACCTGCCACGGCGATGTGATGGCGCAGTTTGAGAGAAAGAACGTACACGGGCCAGTCGCAATGGGTTTTTGCACAGTATGCCACAACCCCCATTCATCTTCATTCAAGTACCAGCTGAACTCCTCTCAGACGGAGCTTTGCCTCTCCTGCCATGATGGTATGAATGAGAAGCTCTCGGGGCTTTATGTTCACGCGCCTGTGGAGAACGATGAGTGCACCGGCTGTCACGACCCCCATTCATCTGAAAATGACACATACTTTCTAAAGGGCAATGGCGCGGGGCTCTGTGCACTCTGCCATAGCGAATCGCTGATGGCATCGCATACCCACCCCACTGGCGGCAAGGCGCTCAAAATCTACGATGGCATGCTGCTGGACGCTGACGGGAATTACATCTGTAAATCCTGCCATAATCCTCACTCCTCAGATTCGCCGAGGCTTTCCCCTGTGGTTGGGGGCTGTAACGGATGTCATGAGAAGCTGATTGCTGTGCCGACTAGCGAAGAGGAAGAAGAGGAGCGTGCCTGGTACGAAGAGTAAGGGTAAATATCTCTTTAAGCCGTGGCTCCTAGCTATGACCCAAAAAGCTGAGAAAGAATATAGAAACCCCTATCCTACCGTTGATGTCGTAATAACGGATGGAGCAGGGCTTGTCCTCGTTTCGAGAAAGAATCCCCCCTATGGATGGGCGCTGCCGGGCGGCTTCGTGGACGAAGGTGAATCCCTTGAGGATGCGGCTGTCAGGGAAGCGCTTGAGGAGACAGGGCTCAGCGTCATCCTAAAGGAGCAATTTTACACCTACTCGGACCCCCGCCGCGACCCCAGACATCACACAATATCAACTGTTTTTATAGCTGCGGCCGATGGTGAGCCTAGGGGTGGCGACGATGCGGCTGAGGCTTTGCGTTTTGCCTGGGGCGACCTGCCTGGGTATATTGCCTTTGACCACAGGCAGATCATAGAAGACGTGCAAAAATTTATTGTAAAGGGCGAAAGACCTAAGCCATAGCGGGTTTAGTGGATTTTTTTCTTGCAGCACTCTTCAAAAGAAATGCCTGAGCCGCAGTGGCAGTAACCTTCACCCTCATCGAATGGGTAAGGGATATTTCCATCACCGCCCTCTCTGCCCTCTTGACGCTCCTCTGCCCAGTAATCGTGACGGCGTTGCCGTTCATCGACCTCGTAAAAGCTCATCCAATCGCGCTGGTAAAATTCCAAGTCGCGGCCATCCGAGGAGAGGAAATCGTCAACCTCCCAGTCGTAAAAGGCCCCCTCGTAGGAGGCTATCTCATCTCTCCTAAGAGCTTCTTCGCGACCGAATTTAATTAGCGACTCCCGATGGGCCGTGGAGCGGAAATCGAGGAGAATATTGGCTGCAGCCTGCCTTATATTTATCGATTCGGCCAAATTGTCCAAGACTCCGGCTACAAAATCGAGGAAGCCGGCTCGTAGTTTTATCTCGGTCACACAGATAGATGCCATAGACATGAGAGCCGTGGCGCGCGCGCTCCAGCCCGCGGAGATATCATGGGCAACCGCCATCAGATAAGGATAAGCACCAACACCAAGCTTCCCAAAAATGCTTGGCAGGTCCTCTGCTACCCACTCATTGTCGAAAGCATCGGCCCAGCGAAGGGCGCTCATCAACGCAGGTAGCGCATCAATGGACTCCATCGCCCCAAGCAGGTACGTTGCATGCACCGTAGCCCACCACTCTGGCATTGGTCGGGTCCAGTTGGACTTGTCGATCACAATCAGAGTCAACAGCGGGAGCATGCGGTCGCTTCGGTCAATAATCTCCTCGGCAACCTCCATGGGAAGGGAGTCTCCCGAGGTGTGGAGGAGCTCCAAGAGCTCACCGTCGGTGAGCTCTTGGTAATTAATTTCTTCAGTTGAGTTCATCTTTTAACGGGCTAAAATTCCAGCTTTGCGAAAGCCTCTTTAATACGTTTTACCCCGTCGATAATGTTTTTCTCGGAGGTAGCGTAAGAAAGCCTCATGTTTGTGGGCGCCCCGAAGGGCGTACCCGGTACAACGGCAACTTTAGCCTCTTCCAGGAGGAAGGCGGCTATATCCATCGAGTCTTTCATCACCTTGCCGCCAAATTTAGCGCCAAAGTAGCCTGCGATGGAGGGGAAGGCATAAAATGCCCCCGTGGGCATTTGGCAGCTTACTTTGTCGATCTCGTTTAGGCCATCGACTAAAAGTTTCCTGCGCTTCTTGAAAATTTCAACCATATCGGCAACGCATGTCTGATCGCCAACCATAGCCTCAACCGCGCCCTTTTGAGCGAAGGAGGTCGGGTTAGAGGTCGATTGCCCCTGTATCTTCTCCATCGCGGAGATGATCTCCTTAGGCCCCGCCGCGAAGCCAATGCGCCACCCAGTCATCGCGTATGTCTTTGAAACCCCGTTGACGATGATCACTTTGTCCTTAAGGGATGGCGCGGCTGTGAGTATTGAGGCGAACTCTCCCTCATAGACCAGCTTGTGATAGATATCGTCGCTTATCACCAGGATGTCCCGGCCCTCAATAACTTTAGCGATAGCAGCCAGTCTTTCGCCGTCAAGCATCGCTCCAGAGGGGTTTGATGGGCTGTTTATCACAATCGCTTTTGTCTTTGGAGTAATGGCAGCTTCCAATATTTCGGGCGTAAGCAGGAAATCCTCTTCTTCGCCGACTTCAGCTATAACGGGGACGCCGCCAACGAGGGCAACCTGCTCCGGGTAGCTGACCCAGTAGGGGGAGGGGATAACAACCTCATCCCCCTCATCAAGGATCGCCATGAAGATGTTGTAGAGGGTGTGCTTTGCACCGCAGGAGGCCGTTACCTCGGCTGCGGAGTAATCAATTCCATACTCTCGCTTTATGAATTTTACGATGGCTTCTTTAAGGGCTGGCGAGCCACCGACGGGGGTGTAATGGGTCTCACCTGCCTTTAGCGATTCTATGGCGGCTTCAACTATCTTTGGCGGGGTGGCGAAATCAGGTTCCCCCGCGCCGAAACCAATTACGTCAACTCCCTCTGCTTTCAACTGTTTTGCCTTGCTTGTTATTGCAAGTGTTGCCGACGGCTTTAGGCTCTCTGCTCTATTGCTTAATTTCACCTTGGACTCCTGCTATTTAGACCCTGCAAATTTTTTGTTCATAGCGGATACGACCGCTTCGGGTGCCAGATCGCTTATCGATGCTCCCAGGCTGAATATCTCTTTTACGATCCTGGAGCTTATATAAGAACAGTTCTCACTCGATGCCATGAAAAAAGTTTCGACACCGGAATAGATGCGACGGTTCATCAGCGCCATCTGAAATTCATACTCAAAATCCGATACCGCCCTCAGCCCTCTTATGACCACGGGAATATCTCTTTTCTTAAGGTATTCCACCAGAAGGCCCTCAAAGGAGTCCACCTCAATGTTTGGGCAGTCTTTGAAAACCTCCCTAATGAGTTCGCAACGCTCCTTAAGGGTGAAGAGCCCCTTCTTCTCGCTATTAACCGCTATCAGCACCACCAACTTGTCGAAAACCTTGGAGGCTCTGGAGATAATGTCAACGTGCCCATTGGTTATCGGGTCGAAGCTTCCTGGGTAGACTGCGACGGAACCCTTCAAAAGATGCTCCTCGTCTGTGGGTAAAAGGGGATTGTCTTATATACTGTAGCTTGGCCCGCCTGTAAAGGAAAAGCACTTGAGATCAACCACTGGTTGACAGCGGTTGTGCTATAATGGTAGAGAGCACACTACGCTTGGATCCGTAAAAAAGGACCGGGACGGAAAGAGTATGCAAGGAGTGCGTGAGCGCCCGACAAGGCCCGCGCCGACCATTGCGCGTCCCGTCCGATAAGGTGGGGCGCTTTTTTTGTTTTAAGGTTTGAATATGCTTAAGATTTCATCGCCTGAAAAGCTGCGGGAGCTATCGCTGGAGGCCAAGGAGGAGGGCCTCACGGTAGGACTTGTCCCGACTATGGGATATCTCCATGAGGGCCACCTCTCGTTGGTCAGGCGCGCCCGTGAGAGAAACGACTTCGTGATCGTTTCGATTTTCGTAAACCCAACGCAATTTGGCCCCGGTGAGGACCTTGATAAATACCCGAGGGATTTGGCTCGGGATGAAGCGCTTCTCGATGCGGCAGGGGTTGATCTGCTCTTTATCCCTACTCCCGAGGATGTGTACCCGGAGGGATTTCAGTCGGTTGTGCACCTTGAGCATATAACGAAACCACTCTGCGGCGCGCACCGGCCGGGGCACTTTGACGGTGTGTGCACTGTAGTTTTAAAGCTGTTTAATATGTCAGCTGCGGATGATGCCTATTTTGGTATGAAGGATTACCAGCAGCTCAAAGTTATTGAGCGAATGGTCAAGGACTTAAACGTCGGCGTCAGGATAGAGGGTATGCCTATAATCCGCGAACCTGACGGCCTTGCGATGAGCAGCAGGAATAAATACCTCTCTGACCCAGAGCGGCAGAGGGCCCTGGCGCTCTCAAAATCTCTCGACAAGGCAGAGGAGCTGGTAGGTGGCGGGTTAATAGAACCTGCCGAGCTTATCTCGGAGGTGAGGTCAGTTTTGGAGGCGGCCAATCTCGAAATCGATTATGTCGAACTCTTGGGGGCAGAGAACCTCGACAGAATAGAATCTCTTAAAGGGAACCTGCTGCTGGCGATAGCTGCCTATGTGGGAACCACAAGACTTATAGATAACCGTGTCCTCGTGGCGCGTTAAGGATTTTAAGCCAAGGAGTTGACAGACCATGAAGCGCAGGATGTTGCAGGGAAAAATCCACCGTTGCACAGTTACTGGTGCAGACCTCCATTATGAGGGCTCCATAGCCATTGATGAAAACCTGATGGAAGCAGCGGGCATCCTCCCATATGAGGAGGTCCAGATTTACAACGTTACGAATGGCGAACGCTTTGCCACCTATACGATAGCCGGTGAGCGCGGCAGCGGTATAATTTGCGTAAATGGCGCCGCAGCACACAAAGCCAGCGCCGGCGATATAATAATCATCTGCTGCTACGTTTACGTCGATGAGAAAGAGGCCATGGAGTGGAAGCCAAAGCTGACTTACGTTGACGGGCAAAACCGCGTAACCAAGATGGCCTCAAAGTGAAGCTGATAAGCGCAGCTGTAATTTTTGATGGAATCAACCCGCCCCTGAAAGATGGGGCGGTTCTCGTTGACCGAGGCAAGATAATTGCGGCGGGAAGCGTGGAAGAGTTAGCAGCGCGTCACCCAAAAGCCGCGCGGGAGCATTTTGAAGAATCGCTCCTGATGCCCTCAATGGTCAATTGCCACGCTCACCTTGAGTTGACCGAAATCGGAGAAGTCACACCCGGACTTTCATTTTCCCAATGGATAGCTGAGGTCATAGCTATAAAGCGTGCCACGAATACCGAACGCTTTTTTGAGGCGGCGGCGGATGGCGCAAGGGCGTGTCGTGCCCTGGGACAGGGAGTCGTTGCGGATGTGGTAAGCGTTGCTGGAGTAGAGAGCGCATACCCGGCAGATGGGGCAATGGTTATCCCGAGCAGGGAGGTTATATGTCCCTCGGCTGAGAGCGCCAAGGGGATTTCGGAGGGTTTAGAAGGGGCGAAGGGTGGAGTTTTCCTCCATTCCCCATATACCGTATGCGCCGAAGCCTACCGAGAAGCAGCGCTTTATGCCCGCGCCAAAGGGCTGCCAATCTTCACGCACCTGGCCGAATCTTCAGATGAGGTCGAGTTCCTCCTGAATGGCGGCGGAAAAATTCCCGAGTTAGTATTTGGGCCGCTGCCTGTTGAGCCGCCTAGGAGCCCTAAAGCCTCCCCTGTGGATTACCTCCTCAACCCGGCGGTGCTAGGCGGCGGCTTTATCGCCGTTCATCTGGTCAATGTCTCCGCCGAAGATGTAACCCGTCTTTCGAAAGCGAACGTCTCATCGGTGCTCTGCCCCCGCTCAAACAGAAATCTAGGTGTCGGCAACGCCCCGGGCAGGATTATCCTGGACTCAGCTATGCCTACGGGACTCGGCACCGATTCATCTCTATCCGGTGGAGACCTTGACCTTTGGGGGGATGTTAAGGCGGCGGTTGAAGATTACGGGTGGACGGTCACGGAGGCATTGCGTGCCGCGACGAGCGGAGGGGCGGCGGTGCTTGGGGTGTCCGGTGAAAGAGGGGCTTTCGCCCCGGGTCTCAAGGCTGATATACTCGTAAGGGAATTGGGGCAGGGATGGACGCTGGAAGAGCGGATACTATCCTCCACGGTTTCAGCGGGGATTTTGACAACAAGTTGAACATTTGATTCTTGCTACCTGAGAGGCGTGCCGATGGGTTTTTTCGCAAAGGTAAAGTCAGCGATGAAGAGGCACTTCCTCACGGGTGTCCTTGTCTTCGTTCCAATTGTATTAACAGTATATCTGGTTAACTGGCTTGACGAAGTCTTAATGAGCCAGTTGTCGACGCTTCCTCCGAGGTTCAATCCGCAAAGCTATATCCCATTTCGGGTGCCCGGGCTGGGGGTGATACTCACCATCATCATCATCTACATCGTAGGCGCGATAAGCTCCAATTATTTGGGTAAGAAGATTCTCGAAGGATATGAGAACCTCCTTGAGAGGATTCCGGGGGTGCGCTGGCTCTACGTCGTCTTAAAGCAGATGATGGAGGCTGTATTCAATCTTCTCGAGGAGTTTCAGGGGAAGGGGTCCGACAGATTCCGTGGAGTGGTGCTTGTCGAGTACCCGCGGAAGGGAATCTACTCCCTCGCTTTCGTAACGGGCGATACCAGAGGAGAGATTCAGGAGCGTACGGCCTCCAAGGTCGTGAATATCTTCATCCCGACAACCCCCAACCCGACATCAGGGTTCTACCTGATGATCCCCTCGGATCAGCTTATCAGGCTTGATATCTCAGTTGAGCAGGCGTTTAGGATGTTGATGAGCGCGGGTATGGTGGGGGACCAGAATTACCAGGGGAATAAAAAGGCCCGCCCCCAGAAGGGACGGGCCGTAGAGACTGGCAATGAAGAGGGTGCCTAGCGGCGACCGCCTGCTCGCTTGGAGGCTTTGAGGGGGTTGACGAAACGTGCTTCCGCCGCAGCCTCTGCCTTGATGTGGGTCGCCATGTTGCAGACGCCCAAATCCCACTGGTTTTCTGGATGGGCGTAGGTTGCGCAATATTTGCCGGTGGGCCACTCTTCGACACGGGCGCAGCCTTCGCACTTCTCGTCCACGATATGACATTTGCCTGTTTCTTGTGCGCAGCCGCCTGCGGACCAGAAGAGGCACTCTTTATCTTTTTTAACTGTCTGGCAAAGCATGGCTCTTGCCCTCCTGCTGATATGTACGGCACGGGGCCGGTTAATTTGCGTGAAGCGCCGTATGATAAACGGCAGTAAATGAAAAAGTCAATGGATTTAAGAGAAGAAATTAAAACTGTCCTCGCATCCGCCTCCCTTATGGAAGGACGGTTGCTGGTAGCGCTATCAGGAGGGTTGGACTCATCTACACTGCTTCGCCTGCTTGCAGAGATTGAGGGACCGGTTTTAGAAGCGGCGCATTTGGACCATAATTTGAGGGCGTCATCGGCCGAGGACGCTGAATTTTGCCAAAATATTTCTAGCGAACTCGGGATACCGCTTCACCTTAAGACACTTGAAAAATGGGAGCTTGCCGGAAATGTGCAGTCGGAGGCGCGTAAAGCCCGCCGACTATTCTTCTCGGACCTATTAAAAGAGCGGGGTTTTAACGCAATCTTGCTTGCTCATCACGCGGATGACCAGATTGAGACGCTGCTCTTTAGATTTCTCCGTGGCGCGGGGCCCAGGGGAATAACCGGTATGAATATCTGGGAACCCCCATATTTAAGGCCACTTCTTGGAGTGAGGCGCAGTGATATTGAGGGGTATGCCGTAAAACGGGGCTGGAGTCACCGCGAAGACCCGACTAACGCGACGGGCAAATACTCAAGAAACCGCATTCGACACGAGCTTTTGCCCCTTGCCAGAGAGGTCTGCCCTGGAGCTGACGATGCTATCCTCCGCTTTGCCGCCCTTGCAAAGAGAGATGAGGAGTTTCTGACTGAGCTCTCTCTTGAGCTCTATCAAAGGATAAAGACCAACTCCCCTGAGGGTATCTCCATTGAAGTCGCAGCGCTTAAAGATGCCCCGCAGCCCCTTAGGAGCAGGGTGCTCCTGGCTGCTTTCAGGGATGGCGGAGGTGATACCTCCCTCATCTCCCTCGACCACCTAAACGAGGCGGAAAAGCTTTTAAACGATGGGCGCCCGCACCGGATCGCGCCGCTCCCCGGTGAAGTAAAAATAGTACGTAGTTACGAAAGGTTGTGGGTGCTTGCCACTCCCCTTGAGCGCCCTACAGACCCTCCTCCTGTGGAGCTGGTAGAGCTAGAGGAAGCCTATGGCGAAGAGGGCGAGAGTCTTTTTAAGCTGCCTTTTTTAAAGAGTGATGAAGGTATCACCTTCAGGTATTTGGTGCGTGGTGACAGGCTGGGAACGAGGAAGGTGAAGGATATACTGATAAGTCGCCGTATCCATCGCTGGTGTCGCCCCTGGACCATCGTTTGTGAGGGCCCTGAGGGGCCATTGGCTATAATAGCCCCGGGTGAGCCACCCGCCTTTGCCACGATAAAAGACAAAGAGGCCAGTGAGGCCCCTTTCAGATATGCGCGGGTAAGCGAGAAGTGGTGGAAAAAAACCCGTTGATTCCCCGCAAGATGTAGTAAACACTCTATTAAATATGTTAAAGATATCTCTAACCGGAAACCACCCATCCGGCACTTCGCCGGGGTTTAAAAAGAATTTGGAGAAAGACTTATGAGCTCGGCCCCGAGGCCTATTAAACCCGTATTCAAAAACCTTGCGCTGTGGATGCTGATAGCCGTCATCATGATGATGCTATACCAGTTCTTCGGCCAGCTTGATTCGGGTCAGAACACAATCGCATACTCTGATTTCGTCGAATCCCTTGAAAAGGGGCGCGTGACTGAAGTCCACATAAATGGCGAGGAAATTTACGGCGAGTATACTGACCAGACAACCTTCAAAACCATAAGGCCCACCGGAGACCCCGATCTGCTGAAGGTGATGAAGGAGAAGGGCGTCTCCATAACGGTCGACCCCGCTGAGGAAACCCCATTTCTCCTGATGCTTCTTATAAACTGGTTCCCCATGATACTGCTCATGGTGGTCTTCTTCCTCTTTATGAGGCAGATGCAGGGTGGGGGCAAGGCGATGACCTTTGGAAAATCGCGCGCCAAACTCCTCAATCAGGATGAAACCAAGGCATCCTTCGCGGATGTTGCCGGGATCGACGAGGCCAAGGATGAGGTGCAGGAGATTGTAGAGTTCCTCCGCTCCCCGAAGAAATTCACCAAGCTAGGCGGGCGCATTCCAAAAGGCGTCCTCCTCATGGGCTCTCCCGGCACCGGTAAAACCCTTCTCGCCAAGGCTATAGCCGGCGAAGCAGGGGTACCCTTCTTCTCAATATCCGGCTCAGACTTTGTAGAGATGTTTGTCGGCGTCGGCGCCTCCAGGGTGAGAGACCTCTTCATTCAGGGTAAGCGAAACGCCCCCTGCATAATTTTCATCGACGAGATCGATGCGGTTGGCCGCCACCGCGGAGCCGGGGTCGGGGGTGGACATGATGAGCGGGAGCAGACCCTCAACCAGCTCCTCGTTGAGATGGACGGTTTCGAGGCGAGCGAGGGGGTCATACTTATGGCTGCCACCAACCGCCCGGACGTTCTAGACCCAGCCCTTCTGAGGCCGGGCCGCTTCGACAGGCAGGTCGTTGTGCCGCAGCCGGACATTAAGGGGCGAACCGGCATATTGAAAGTACACGCCAAAGACGTTCCGCTATCGGATGATGTTGACCTTGAGGTGATCGCGCGGGGTACCCCCGGCTTTTCGGGGGCGGACCTTGAAAACCTAGTCAATGAGGCGGCGCTGGCAGCAGCGCGCAGCGATAAAGATGCTGTCCACATGGATGATTTTGAGAAGGCTAAGGACAAGGTGCTCATGGGCACAGAGCGCCGCTCCATGGCCCTCTCCGAGGAGGAGCGAAGGATAACCGCCTACCATGAAGCGGGACATGCAGTTGTCGGCGTAATCCTTCCCCATGCGGACCCCGTCCACAAAATTTCCATTATCCCGAGGGGCCGAGCGCTTGGCGTCACCCTCTCAATGCCCTCCGATGACAGGTACACATACACCCGCGAGTACCTTGTCGATAGAATTGCGGTGGCGCTCGGCGGCCGGGCTGCTGAGGAGATATTTTTGGGGCATATCTCCACCGGTGCCGCAAACGACATTGAAAAGGCGACCGAGATCGCAAGGCGCATGGTCTGCAAGTATGGCATGAGTGATAAGATGGGCCCTGTCTCCTACGGCAAGGAGGATGAGCAGATATTCCTTGGCAAAGAGCTCGCAACACACAAGGATTTCAGCGAAGCTACCGCAGTTGACATCGATAATGAGATACGTGATTTGATAGAGACAGCCCTTTCAACGGCGCACAGTGTCATTGAGGAAAATCGTGATAAGGTGGAGCAGCTGGTAAGCGCGCTCCTTGAAAAAGAGACCCTTGCAGCCGACGATGTAGAGGCGATAATGGGCAAGGGGGAAAAGTCTCCCGCAAAAAGCGTCGGCGGCGGCATGGAAGAAGTAGATCCCCGGCAGGAGGCGTTTGATTTCTTTATAAATGGCGAAGGGGGCCAGCGTTGAGATTTCGCGTAAGAAAGCTGGAGCTAACAAGCCGTGAGGATGCTCTCCGGGAGCTGAATTTGACCCTGGCGGATGAGGCCGGCGTCGGCCGCATGCGCGATAAGGCTCGCTTTGCGGCGCTTAAGGTCGAAGGGTTAAAGCCCGCTGCCGGGAATATTTTGAAGCAGGAGGCGCTCTCCCTGGGCTGCGACGCGGCTGTGGCCCGTGGGGTCATCAACTGCTCTGTCGAGACAACCGACGCAGTCATAATGGGCACCTTGAAGCAGCTAAGAGCGGTTACCCGAAAGCTACGACCTCAGCCCTTCGGGTTGAAGGTCCTTGGCGAGGAGATCTCGGAGATCCTAAAGGAGGAGGTCAACGAGCGTGTGCCTTTGCCCGGAGGAAAACTCCTCGACCTCACAAGCCCCGCTGTTATGGGGATTGTCAACGTCACCCCCGACTCCTTCTCCGACGGCGGTGACAATTTCGCTGCGGATACAGCCATAGAGTCGGCTCTTAGGATGGTGGAAGAGGGCGCTGACCTTCTGGATGTCGGCGGAGAATCGACACGGCCGGGCTCGGAGGCAGTAAGTGCCGAGGAGGAGCTTTCCCGCATCTTGCCAGTCATCAAGGGAATCGCGGCAAAGTCCGAAGTACCAATCTCGGTTGATACGACAAAGGTAGCTGTGGCACGTGAAGCGATAAGGGCGGGAGCCTCCATCATAAATGATATAAGCGGACTAAACTTCGAGCCTGACCTCGCAAAAGTCGCGGCAAAGAGCGGTGCGCCGCTTATATTGATGCACATGCGAGGAAAGCCCAGGACCATGCAGTCAGACACTGACTACAGGGACCTCGTAGGTGAGATATATCGCCTGCTCGCCGAGGGGGTTAAGAAAGCGATTGAGGCAGGGGTTGAACGTGAGCGGCTCATAATCGATCCCGGTATCGGTTTCGGAAAATCGGCGGAGGGCAACCTCGCGCTGGTAAAGAGGATATCGGAGTTCAACTCAATGGGCCTTCCCGTGCTTGTCGGCGCAAGCAGGAAATCCTTTATCGGTAAGACATTAGGCATAGATGAGCCCAAGGAACGCCTTGAGGGCGGTTTGGCGGTGGCGGCGCTCTCTGTCAGCTCGGGGGCCAAGATAATCAGAACGCATGACGTACTTGCCACCCGCCGGGCGGTAGACCTAGCCTGGGCGGTAACTAAAGCGTAAAAGGAGCAAGATTGTTCGACCTCCCCCTCACAATAAGGCTACAGGATGTGCTCGATATTCTGCTGGTGACATTCCTCATCTACAGGATACTCCTGCTCATTAAGGGGACACGCGCCTTCCAGGTGCTGCTTGGCTTGATCCTTATCTTTGTCGCCTATGTGGGGAGCCAGGTGCTGGAGTTGGTTGCCCTCAACTGGATACTTAATGCTTTCCTCTCCTCCTTCATCCTCGTTGTCGTAATTTTGTTTCAGAATGATATAAGGCGGGCGCTTGCCCATATGGGCCGTCATCCTCTCTGGTCGTCATCCCTATCCAGGGAGGGGGTCGCGGAGGCCGTTGAGGAGTTGGTGCGCGCGTCGGTTGGCCTGGCTAACAAAAAGGTAGGTGCGATAATAGTCCTTGAGCGCGAAACGCAGCTTAAAAATTTCGTCGAGGGCGGCGTCGAGATGAGGGCGCTCCTTAGCCGGGAGCTTATCCAAACTATCTTTATGCCCTATTCTCCTCTCCACGACGGAGCCGTTTTGGTGCGCGGCAACACTATAGCCTGGGCGGCAACCTTCCTGCCCCTGACCACAAGAGTCGATTTGGAAAAGGAACTCGGGACAAGGCATCGCGCAGCTATGGGGATAACTGAGGAGACAGATGCTGTTGCCATAGTGGTCAGCGAGGAGCGCGGCGCTATTTCAGTTGTTATCAATGGCCGGATTACTCGCGATCTGGATGGTACGGCGCTAAGAAGGGTCCTCACAAATCTCTTTCCCAAACCCGGAGAGAAGCCCCGGAAGGCAAAGGGCAAAAAGACCCGCGCTAAGGAGGCTCAGCGATGATGAGTGATTGGATGCGCCGGGCTTTCCTGGAAAATTGGGGGCTAAAGACGGTAAGCTTTTTGATCGCTCTCTTGCTTTGGCTCTTTGTCGTAGGCGAGAAGCAATCTGACGTGCATATGTCACTGCCCCTGGTGCTCGATAATCTGCCCCGCTCGATGATTGTAACCTCCAACGTGCCAAATGAGGTTTCGGTTCGTGTGACTGGGCCGAGAACAATTATAGCGACGATGAAGCCAAGCCAGTACAGGGTCTCACTTGACCTTCAGGGGATTAAGCCCGGGACCTCGTCATACGAGCTTCTGGCGTCGCGCTTTGGTTTTCCGCGCGGGGTAAGAGTCTCGGATATATCGCCCTCCGTCGTTACGATAGTTGCCGACAGCGCAGGAGTTAAGGAGCTTCCGGTCAAGCCTGTCCTCAAAGGGCTCCCGGCGGACGGCTACGAAGTATCGCGTATAGAGGTAGAACCTGAGCTGGTCAATGTAATCGGCCCGGAAAAAGCTCTAAAGCTGGTCCGCGAGCTATCTACAGAGGCTTTGGATATTACTGGTGCCGATGGAGGTATAACCCGCGAGGTTGAGCTGCTCTTCCCCGGCCCCTCCTTCAAACTAGAGAAGCGTACGCAGATAACAATCAAGGTGACGCTATCAAAGATCAAAGCTCAACGAGAGTTCATCGACATTCCAATAATTATGCCGCCGAGCGGATGGAGCGTGACTCCCTCTAAAGTTACGGTTTCGCTGACAGGTGAAGTAGATGTGCTCTCGCAGCTATCTGCCAAGGATATTACAGTTGGCATATCAGGGCCCTTGCCAGCAAATCGCGGCGGCGACCTTGTGCCCGTAAGGGTAACTTTGCCTTCGGGCGCAGAGCTTGTGGAAGTTATGCCTGAGAGCGTATTTGTCAAACCCTCCGAGTAGGGCGGTAAAGTGAGTGGAGCTAATATGAGTAACGGTCGCCGCCTCTTCGGCACCGACGGTATAAGGGGTCAGGCAAACATTGAGCCTATGACTTCGGAGACGATAGTCAGGGTTGGGCGCGCGATGGCGCATATCTGTAAAGAGCGACGCGCTTCCACGAGGCACCGCATCGTTATCGGAAAAGATACCCGCCTCTCCGGCTATATGTTAGAGACCGCGCTCGCCTCCGGCATATGTTCCATGGGGGTTGACATCCTCCTTGTAGGGCCGCTTCCCACCCCGGGGATAGCCTTCATCACCTCATCCATGCGTGCCGATGCAGGGGTCGTCCTCTCGGCTTCGCACAATCCCTTTCAGGATAATGGAATCAAGTTCTTCGACCATGACGGCTTCAAGTTCCCAGATGATGTTGAGGAGCAGATTGAGGAGCACGTTTTCGGCGACCTCATTGAGTCCATAAGACCTACTGCAACCGAAATCGGCAAAGCCCGACGCATAACAGATGCGCAGGGGCGCTATGTTGTCCACCTTAAAACCAAGTTCCCCCCGCACCTCTCCCTTGAGGGGATGAGGATCGTCCTTGACTGCGCGCATGGAGCGGCTTACCAGACTGCCCCACTGGTCTTCGAGGAGCTTGGGGCTGAGGTGATAAAGACCGGAGTGTCGCCTGACGGACTCAATATAAACCGTGATTGCGGCAGCCTATATCCCGATCGCGTGAGCAAACTTGTAAGGGAGCACTCTGCCCATTTGGGGCTTGCGCTTGATGGCGATGCCGACAGGCTGATAGTCGTAGATGAGCGCGGCGAAGAGGTAGATGGCGACCAGATTATGGCTATCTGCGCAAGAAAACTAAAAGATGCCGGCGCGTTGGCTAACAACACTGTTGTAGCAACTGTAATGTCAAACATGGGGCTGGACATCTCCTTGAAAGAGGAGGGGATCTCTTTAGAGCGAACGCAGGTAGGGGATAGGTACGTCGTCGAACGCATGCGCGCCGGGGGCTTTAACTTCGGCGGGGCGCAGTCGGGACACCTCGTATTCCTAGACCATGGAACAACCGGTGATGGCACCCTCGCAGCGCTACAGCTGCTCGCGGTGATGGTCTCGGAGGGCAAGCCGCTCTCGGAGCTTGCGGGGGTCATGACACGCTACCCGCAGGTTTTAAAGGGGCTGATGGTTCGTGAAAAGCTTCCGGTAGAAGATATCCCGGCGCTGGCACTTGCCATAAAGAGCGCCGAAGAGGAGCTTGGCGACAATGGCAGGGTGCTTGTGCGTTACTCCGGGACGGAGAACAAGCTCAGGGTAATGGTGGAGGGCGACTCCCTTGAAAAGATTAACTCCCTCGCAGATGATATGATCTCAGCCGCTGACGAGGCCATTGGAGCATAGAGGAGAATACCGTGATCCGTTTGGGCGTCAATATCGACCACGTTGCCACGGTTAGGCAAGCGAGAATGATAGATGAGCCGGACCCTGTTTGGGCGGTTGTGCTGGCTGAACTTGGTGGGGCAGACCAGATAACGATCCACCTTAGAGAGGACCGCCGCCACATACAGGACCGCGACCTTGTAAATGTGCTCGAAGCGGCGCAGGTGCCGGTTAATCTGGAGCTCGCAGTGACTCCTGAGATGGTTGAGATTGCCGCCGATAAGAGACCCCACGCGGTATGCATGGTCCCTGAGAAAAGAGAGGAGGTCACCACCGAGGGAGGTCTCGACGTAATCGGCAATTTTGATGCAGTTAAGGCTGCGGCGGAGCGCCTTTCAGATGAGGGGATATTGGTCTCCCTTTTCGTAGACCCAGAAGTAGACCAGATTGAAGCCTCCCTTCGCGCTGGAGCAAAAGCGGTTGAACTCCATACCGGCGCTTATGCAGAGAAGTTTGGCACTAAAGATGCCAATGTGGAGCTTCAGAGGCTTATCACCGCCGCTGAACGTGCCCACGAAGCGGGCTTACAGGTGCACGCCGGACACGGCCTCAATGTCAGGAATCTTCCGCCAATAGTAGAGCTCCCCTATCTCGAGGAGCTGAACATCGGCCATGCGCTAATCGGCAGGGCGATCTTTATTGGGCTTAAAGCGGCGGTTGAGGAATACAAGGGGATTATCGCTCGTGGCGGGGTAACCAGATGATCTGCGGTGTAGGTATTGATATTGTAACTGTTGAGCGGATTGAAAGGATCGTGGAGACGCGAAAGGAGCGCTTCTTGTACCGTGTCTATACAGACCGGGAGTGCGCCTCCTCCCTTGAGGGAGGCCACGCGGCAAAATCACTCTCGGGCCGCTTTGCCGCAAAAGAGGCCGCGATGAAAGCCCTGGGCACGGGATGGGGAGATGGCGTTCGATGGCGGGATTTTGAAGTAGTAACCGGCTCTAGCGGCAAACCGGAGCTTTTCCTCCATGGCAAGGCGCTCTCAATAGCCGAGGAGCGTGGCATAACCACATCGCATGTTTCAATCTCGCATGATGCAGGGATTGCCTCGGCTGTGGTCGTATTGGAGAAGTTATAAAGCATGGAGCCCCTTCTTGACACTGCGCGAATGCAGAAGCTGGATCGATTCACCATAGACGAAATCGGCATACCCGGCGCGGTGCTTATGGAGACCGCAGGTCGCGGCGTCGTATCGAAGATATTGGAGAGATACGGGGATTTAGTGGGTGATGGCCGTATATTGGTTCTGTGCGGCACAGGTAACAATGGCGGCGATGGATTTGTAATCGCGCGCGTCCTTAAAAACTTGGGATATAAAGTCACCACCGCGCTGGTAGGCGACGTCGATAAGGTTAAGGGCGATGCGAAAGTTCACTTTGGAGCGCTTATAAAATCAGGTGGCGATCTGGTTGCGGTAACAGAGGGGTTATCCACCGAATGCCCCGGTGAAGACTGGGCGCTCATCGTCGACGCGCTCTTTGGAACAGGGTTAACCCGTGAGGTTGAGGGGCTGGCGGCAAAGTGTATTGATGAGGTCAATAACACTCCTGTACCGGTAGTCAGCGTCGATATACCCTCCGGAGTATCCTCCGATACGGGGCAGGCCCTTGGTAGGGCTGTAAGTGCCGATATGACTGTGACCTTCGCCCACTTCAAGAAAGGTCACTTCCTCCACCCCGGCAGGGCTCTCTCCGGTGAGGTTTCCCTTGTGGATATAGGGATAATGCCGGGGCATTATCTTGAAGAGGCCCCGGACCTATTCCTGCTTGAACCAAGCGACCTTGAGGGGGCATTCCTGAGAGGGGAGGACAGCCACAAAGGACACTTCGGCCATGTTGCTGTTGTAGCCGGCTCCTCCGGGAAGATGGGCGCGGCGCACCTAGCCGCCGCCGCAGTTCTAAAAGCTGGTGCGGGCCTAGTAACCGCAGCCTACCCCGGCGGCTTGGCTGCGCAGGTTAACTTTCCACCGGAGGTTATGACCCTGCCAATTGGCGGTGAGCTGAGGTGGAGCGCGGAGATGGTCACCAAATTAAAGCAGCTCATCTCCTCCGTAGACGCTGTGGTGGTCGGCCCTGGCCTCGGCCTTGATGCTGAGACGGGGGAATTTTTTGGACAGCTACTTAGGCTTGAGGGTCTTCCTCCCGTTGTCTTGGATGCCGATGCTTTAACTCTTGTCGCTGGAGATAGAGCGCTGCTACCGGGTGAGATTAAAGAAGTTGTCTTCACCCCCCACCCCGGTGAGGCTGCCCGCATGATTAACTCTGCTACAGAGGTTATTCAGGGCGCGAGGGAGCTTGCCCTCTTAAAGCTAATCGACGCTTTTCACGGGACGGTGGTCCTTAAGGGCGCCTCCACGCTAATTGGAGCACCCGGAGAGCCGACGCTCCTCATAGATAGGGGCAACCCCGGTATGTCCACTGCGGGTAGCGGAGACGTGCTTGCGGGAGTTATAGGAGCGCTCCTGGCGCGGGGTATACCTACCTTTCATGCAGCCTCTGCCGGCGCACTTTTGCATGGCATTGCCGGTGATTTGGCGGCAGAGATAGAGGGGGTCGAAGGTGTCACGGCCTCTGATATACTTAGAGCAATACCCGAAGCATTCTTAGCGGTTGAGGGGTTTTGCAACCCCGGAGAGGTTTAGCGAGATGAAGAAGGTGAGAGAGTTTATGACAGGTGACGTGCTCACCGTTATGCCTACAACACCGGTGGGCGAGTTGGCAAAGCTTTTTCTTGACACTGGAGTCAGCGGATTTCCCGTTGTGGATGAAAATAAAAGGCTGGTGGGAGTTGTGAGTGAGCGCGACCTGATTCACCGTGATCAAAAGCTTCACATCCCGACTTTTTTTACCCTATTTGACTCCGTTTTCTCCTTCGGCGCCAACAAGAAGCTTGAGGAGGAGATGCGGGTAGTCGCCGCCTCAACAGTGGGCGATATAATGAAGGAGGCCGTTACGGTCTCTCCTGACGCCACCCACTCGGATGTCGCCACGCTGATGGGCGATTCGGGGGCCTACACTCTCCCGGTAGTGGATGAAAATGGCGATATCATAGGGATCGTTGGCAAACGGGATATAATCAAGGCGATGGGTGATGCCATTTGAGGTCAGGGTAAAGAACCTGGAAGAGACGCTGGCTTTAGGTGAGCTTATCGGAGAGGCCGCTGAGGATGGGTTGGTTGTTCTGCTCCGTGGTGACCTTGGCGCAGGTAAAACCCACCTTACTAAAGGCATCGCTAAAGGGCTTGGGGTGCCTAGGCCGGAATATGTTTCCAGTCCAACCTTTACGATACACAAGTGTTATGAGGGTAGACTTCCCCTCAACCATCTTGATTTCTACCGACTTGACGAGGGGTCAGACCCTCACGAGCTTGGGCTAGAGGAAGTATTGGGCCGAGCGGGTGTAAGCGTGGTAGAATGGCCCGATGATTTTCTCCAGCACCTGGGAGAGGATCGCCTACTCATCACCATAGAGATAATGGAGGGTGAGGGGCGCGTTTTTCTTTTTGACCCTCAGGGCGAGCTTTCATTGAAGGTTGCGTCACATGTAGGGTCTGCTTTATCTACGAGGGAGTAGAGCCGTGGTCTATGAGGTCGCTATTCTCGGAGGTGGTCCGGGAGGATATGTTGGTGCTATCCGTGGTGGTCAGCTGGGGCTTAAGGTTTGCCTCATCGAGAAGGGGGAGCTGGGCGGTGCCTGCCTGAACAGGGGGTGCATTCCCTCAAAGGCATTCTACGCGAGCGCTGAGCGGATGAAGATGCTCGCGGACGCCGAAGAATTTGGCATAAATGCCGGAGCGCCCACCTTTGACCTAACTAAATGCGTCGAACGCAAAGATGAAGTCGTTGATGAGCTGGTCGGCGGAGTCGCCCAGCTGCTGAAGGCGAATGGCGTAGAGGTTATTAAGGGCACAGGTGTCCTTGATGGCCCGGAGGAAATAGTCGTCGAGACAGAGTCGGGCAAAAAACGCATTGAAGCCCGGTCGATAATCATCGCCACTGGCTCCACCCCCATACTCATCCCGTCGATACCGGTGGATGGCGAGAAGATTGTAACTACAGACGATATCTGGGCCCTCTCCGACCTCCCAGAGCGCCTCGTCATAGTGGGCGGCGGCGTTATTGGCTGCGAGCTTGCGCATATCTTCTCTTCCTTCGGCTCCAAGGTAACAGTGGTCGAGATGCTTGATCGCATCCTCTCAACCGAGGACAAAGAAGCGTCACGAACAGTACAAAAAGCCCTCACCAAGCAGGGCGTTGAATTTATGACAGGCGTCAAGGTCGCTTCGGCGGTTGCGAAAGATGAGACAGTAACCGTTACCATTGAGGGCGGCGAAGAGATTGTCTGCGATCGAGTTGTAGTCTCAATTGGCAGAAAGCCCGTCTCCTCAGGCATTGGCCTTAAAGATGCGGGAATAAAGACAGACAAGAGAGGCTTCATTGAGGTTAGCGATGCGATGGAGACCTCGGTGCCTGGAGTCTATGCGGTAGGCGACGTGGTCGGAAAGTACATGCTCGCCCATGTAGCCACAAATGAGGCGCTGGTGGCTATGCACAATACCATCGGCAAAAAGTACTGGATGGACTATACGACCACCCCGAGGGCTACCTTTACCTCACCTGAGGTCTCCTCCGTCGGCCTCCTTGAGTCGCAGCTAAAAGAGGCCGGAACTCCCTATAAAGTTGGGCGCTTCGCTTTTGCCGCGAGCGGCAAGGCGGTCTGTATGGGCGAAAAGGAGGGGTTTGTAAAGCTCCTGTCAAGCGCTGATACAGGGCGCATACTAGGCGGGACCATCGTTGGTGTAGGTGCGGCGGAGCTAGTCGCCGAGCTGGCCCTTGCCATTCGTGTAGAGGCGTCGCCGGGCGACATCGTAACTACAATCCACGCTCACCCGACCCTCAGCGAGGTTATCCTTGAGGCGAGTGAGGATACAATGGGTCTGGCAATCCATAAAGCAGGGCGGAAGCGCCGCGAAAAGAAGGACTAGTAAATGGCATTGGTGGTTCAGAAGTATGGCGGCACCTCCGTTGGAGATGTTGAAAGGATTGCAAATGTCGCCCGCCGTGTGGCAAAACGTCACGCCGAGGGGGACAACGTAGTAGTGGTCGTATCCGCTATGTCGGGGCACACGGATAACCTTATTAATATGGCAAACTCCATAACCGAGCGCCCTGAGCCTCGGGAGATGGATGTCCTGATGTCGACGGGAGAGCAGGTTACGATAGCGCTCCTTGCCATAACGCTGCGAAACATGGGCATTCCGGCTCGCTCTTTCACCGGTTCGCAGATTAAGGTGGTAACCGACTCAGCGCATACCCGCGCCCGCATATCCGACGTCGAGACAGGAGGCATCAAGGGGACGCTCGCCAATGGCGAGGTCGCAGTCGTAGCCGGATTTCAGGGAGTTGACCCCAGCGGCAACATTACGACACTGGGCAGGGGCGGCTCTGATACAAGCGCGGTTGCCATAGCGGCGGCGCTCGGGGCTGACTCCTGCGAGATATACACGGATGTGGATGGGGTCTATACCACTGACCCCAACCTTTGTCCCAAGGCGCGGAAGCTGGACAAGATTTCCTATGATGAGATGCTGGAGCTAGCCAGCGTTGGCGCAAAGGTGCTTCAGATTCGCTCTGTTGAATTCGCCAAAAAGTATGGCGTTCCGATTCACGTGCGTTCCTCCTTTAATGAAAATGAGGGGACGTGGGTCGTCGAGGAGGACGACAGTATGGAACAGGTAATAGTTTCGGGTATCGCTTACGATCGCAAGGAGGCCAAGGTCTCTGTAAAGGGCGTTCCGGACAAGCCCGGCATCGTCGCAAAGATCTTTGGCGCGCTATCCGAGGAGAATATAGTTGTTGATGTGATAGTCCAGGATATCGGCGAAGGTGGCAAGGCATCGCTTACCTTTACCGTTCCTCAAACCGACCTCTCAAAGACCTTGGATGTAATAAAACCCGTAGCTGATGAGCTGGAGGCGGAGGAGATATCCGCCAACAAGGAGATTGCGAAGATCTCAATCGTAGGCGTCGGGATGCGCAGCCATGCTGGCGTCGCAGCGAAGATGTTCAAAGTGCTTGCCGCGGAGGGGGTTAACATCCTTATGATTTCAACCTCCGAGATCAAGGTTTCCTGCGTAATTGAGGAAAAGTACACAGAACTGGCTGTTCGGGTACTGCATGATGCATTTGGACTCGAAGGTCCCGCTCCAAACATCGAGTAGCTTTAAAGCGATTGTGAAATGATTGTAAAACTCTATGATACTACCCTGAGGGATGGCACCCAGGCGGAGGATATATCCTTCTCCGCTGAGGACAAGGTGCGCATTGCTCTAAGGCTTGATGACCTCGGCGTCCACTACATCGAGGGGGGCTGGCCCGGCTCAAACCCCAAAGATATCATGTTCTTCGAGATGGCGGCCAAGGAGCGCTTTTTAAATTCAAAGCTCTGCGCCTTTGGCTCCACCTGCCGCGCCGACCTCTCCCCCGAGGATGACCCGAATGTTCAGCGCCTCCTCTCCGCAGGGACTCCGGTTTGCACAATATTCGGGAAAACGTGGGACCTCCACGTTACCGAAGCGCTTCGCATACCTCTCGACAAAAACCTTGAGATAATAGAGAAGACCGTTGCCTATCTATCCTCACGGGTGGAGGAGGTCATCTATGACGCGGAGCACTTTTTCGACGGCTTCAAAGCCAACCCTGAGTATTCAATAGAGACTATGAAGGCAGCCGCCAGAGGCGGCGCCAAGGTAATCGTCCTTTGCGATACGAATGGCGGGAGCCTCCCCTGGGAGATTGGGGAGATGGTCAAGAGAGTTCGACAGGTTGTTGATATACCGCTGGGCATCCATTGCCACAACGATGGTGAGCTGGCGGTCGCCAATACCCTCATGGGGGTGGATTCGGGAGTAACCCATGTGCAGGGCACCTTCAACGGCTATGGAGAGCGCTGCGGCAACGCCAACCTCGTATCGATAATACCCACGCTCATGCTTAAGCAGGGGCATCAGTGCTTGCCTGAAGGCAAGCTGGGTGAACTCAGAGAGGTATCACGCTACGTCGATGAGCTTGCAAACCTGCCCCACGACAAGCACCAGCCCTTCGTCGGCGACTCGGCCTTCGCCCATAAAGGGGGCGTCCATGTCTCCGGGGTCATGCGAAATCCCCTTACCTATGAGCACATAGACCCATCAGCAGTAGGTAACCGGCAGCGAATCCTCCTCTCCGACCTTGCGGGTAAAGCCAGTGTCCTTTCAAAGGCGGAGAAGATAGGTATCTCCATAAACCCGGACGACCCTGCGGCGGCGGATGTTCTTGAGGAGCTAAAGCGCCTTGAGGGTGAGGGTTACATGTATGAGGGCGCGGAGGCATCCTTTGAGATACTCCTCAAAAAGCGCCTTGGCCTTCACCGGACCTTCTTTGACCTGGTAGGTTTTCGTGTAATTGACGAGAAGCGGGCAGCGGATGAGATACCGATCTCCGAAGCCGCCATAATGGTTAGCGTCGGCGGGGAGGTGGAGCATACCGCATCGCTTGGAAATGGTCCGGTAAATGCCCTTGACTGCGCTCTTAGAAAAGCCTTGGAGAAGTTCTACCCCTCCATAAAGGAGGTGCGATTGGTAGACTTCAAGGTTCGAGTCCTTGAGGGCGACGACGGCACCGGCGCACGCGTAAGGGTTCTCATCGAATCCAGCGATGGTAAAAACAGGTGGGGAACTGTCGGGGTTAGCCAGAACATTATACAAGCATCATATCTTGCCCTAGTCGACTCCATCGAATATAAGCTCCTCCGCGAGGAGAGCCTTGAAGAGCAGTAACCCCTTTGACGCCCCTTTGGGAGTCGGCCTGATGGCGACGGGGGCGTTCGCTATCCTCATTGCGCTTGCGGTACCAATTACCGCCAGCCACTTAAAGCCTGTAAGTACAACTGCCGATCGCACCTTTTTTGAGGGATGGCGGGGGCTGCTTTTAGGCGAGCAGCTGGATTTGGCTAGCGCAAGTTATCTGGATATCCTCTCCTTGCCCACCGTTGGGCCTAGCACAGCCTCCTCCCTAATGGAAAACAGAGATATGCTGGTTAAGGATTTGGACCGCCTGCCGGAGGTGCCTGGCATCGGCAAGGTTAAATATCAAAAACTCAGGGGGTGGTTTCATAGCTCCCGTTAGTTTTGTTTTGGAGGTGTAAAAGTGAGTGCATTCGCTGAAGAGCTTACAGGGGCTATCGGAAAGACCCCTCTGGTAAAGATACAAAACCTTTGCGATAACCCTAAAGTTACGATCTTAGCCAAGCTTGAGGGAAGCTGCGTTGGTGGTTCAGTAAAGGATCGCGCCGCGTGGGTCATGGTTCGTGAAGCTGAAAAATCGGGCGAGCTGACCCGAGACAAGGTGATCCTGGAAGCTACCTCCGGGAACACGGGTATAGCGCTGGCTATGATTGGGGCAGCAAGGGGCTACAAGGTAAAATTGGTAATGCCCGCCTGCGTATCCATGGAGCGTCGCGCAATTCTTGAGGGTTATGGCGCGGAACTTGTCCTCTCCCCTGCTTGCGACGCCACAGATGGAGCCATAAGGCAGGCCCGGCATATCATCGCCGATGACCCCGAAACTTATTTTATGCCCAACCAGTTTGAAAACCCCGCCAACGTCCTTGCCCACTATGAGACCACAGGGCCTGAGATATGGGAGCAGACCGGTGGAAATATAGATGCTTTTGTAGCAGGGCTAGGCACCTCCGGGACTATTATGGGAGCAGGCAGGTTCCTCAAAGAGAAAAATCCGAATATCAAAGTGGTCGCAGCTGAGCCTCTACCGGGGCATAGAATCCAGGGCCTGAAAAATATGGAGGAGGCTATCGTGCCGGGTATCTACGACCCCTCCAAGATCGATATCAACTTCCCCATACAGGATGAGGATGCATTTGAGGCGGCGAGGCTGCTTGCCTCCAAAGAGGGTCTATTCGTAGGTATGTCCAGCGGCGCGGCCTTGGTCGGGGCACTAAAGATGGCGGATGAACTGGGTGAGGGGACAATAGTAACGATCTTTCCTGACAGGGGTGACCGCTATCTCTCTACCAACCTCTTCCGCTCAGTCTGCGGCGAATGCCCCCCGTAAGGGGTACCTGCCGGGGAAAATAATTTTTTAAAGAGTACGTTAGATTTTTAGGCGACAAAAACTTTTGTTAGCGCCAGGATTGAGGATGACCCCCAAGATTTCAACCGAATCAGAAGAGGCGATTGGAATGGGCGGTGAGTTTGAAACTTCCCACACGCTAAGAAATGTCGTTTACCTAATTTTTGCCGTGCTCTTTACCTTCAATGTCGGCACTGCCTTTTTGGGCGCAGATTATGGAGTGCATTGGGACGAGCACTTCATGCAGGAGTTGTTGGAAGAGAGCGTAAATGACCTTTCGGCATGGCCCAGCAAGTATTTTTACGGCTCATTTTATTCAACAATGGGATATGCAGGGCTCTTGCCGGAGTGGGTTGGTGCGCTACCTGAGCTGACCTCAGAGGCATTTAAGGTGGGTCAGTATAGTGGCAGGATTACCCCTACCACTGAGATAAAGAGGATCCAAGAGGGTCTTAACGCGAAAATAAAATCCAATTCTTTTCTAGTGAGGCTGCGCTACCTCTTTATTTTAGTGGCATCGGCAGGGCTTTTCTTTCAGTTCTCAGCTGCTAGAGATGCAGGTGACTCTCCAATGGCGGGGTTGTTCTCCGCCGCAGTGATTGCTTTGAGTTGGGAGATAAACACTCACAGCCGTCATATCGCTATTGATTCAACCCTTGTCATGATGACAGCCCTGTTTTTTGCTTTTCTAACATCATATTTGAAGGGAGATGGTGAAAATCGTCCAACGCTCCTTTATGTTTCCGCTTTGGTTGCGGGGATGTCCACCGGCACAAAATTTACAGCACTGGCATTACTCATACCCGTTCTCGTAGTTGTTATTTTGCAATGCGGCAAAGTTGGCCGCGTCGAGACTTTTAAGCGCCTGTCAATATCGATTATCATCTCCTTCGCAGCTCTACTTTTAGTGAATCCGGGATTAATACTCGACACCGTAAATGTGGCCAATGATTGGGGTTATACAAGCCGGGATTATACCCGCGAAACCTCCACCCTCCTCGACTCTTACCGTACAACAGGAAGGCTTGACCATTTAAAACAAGCCGTCAGCTATGTCACGACGAGTGCGCTGTCTCCGAATATCCTCATAGCCCTTGCCCTTGATCTCTTTGCATTAATAGGCTTGGTTGTATCCTTAAAAAGGCACCGGGAGTTTGTTTTTGCAGCCGCTCTCTTTTTCGTTGCTTACCTTATGATAATAACGAGCAGCGGACTGGCGATTGTTCGCAATTACCTGCCCCTAGTCGTCCCCTTGGCGCTCTTTTCAGGAATAGGAATAAGTTTTACCTTAAAAAATAGCCTTGGAAGAAGCTCATCTTATGTTGTTCTTGCATTTTTCCTTCTTTGGACTGGTGTTAATGGCCAGCGTATGTTCTCTACAGCTTGGAGCGTAGCAGAGCCCACCTCCTCTGAGGAGCGAGCATCTGAGCTTGTGGACTATATTGCTCAAAATCCGGAACAGAGATTCCTGGTAACTGCATCAGTAGATATTTTCGCTCGTGCAGGTGGTATAGATTTGTCTGGGCTAAGAAATGTCAGAGTCTTAGCGTCAAAGAGTGACAGACCTTCCTATGACCATCTGGTCTACCTTCTCGCGGATTACTATATAGAGGCACCCGGCGTCCCTCGACGTGGGTATTTTGACAGGGTTATAGGCACTAAGGAGGTCAACTATGACTACTATCCTGATTGGGTTGGTCGAAACCCACTTACGAGGATATATGTTATTGACCGCCAAAAAGCTGAACTCCTATACACGGAGCTTGGATTTTGATCACGGCAAGTAAGAATGGCTCTAAAGCGCCTATAATAATCCCAGCATTTGCTCCCTCACATGATATTTTGCTTGGCTTGGTGAGTAACCTTGAGGAGTTGGGCTTCGATGATTTTATCATTGTCGATGACGGCAGCGGACCTGTCCATGAAGACGTATTTTCATCTTTGGAGAAAAACCCAAAGGTTAAACTTTTACGACATGCTGTGAACCTTGGTAAGGGGGCAGCTTTAAGGACAGGGTTCAATGAGGTCCTGAATCGTGGTGGTGAAGTTGCGGTTACCGTAGACGCGGATGGACAGCACCACCCAGAGGATGTACTGAAAGTAGCGCTGGAGGCGATAGCAAACCCCGGCAAGTTGGTGCTTGGTAGGCGTAGCGGCGAGGCTCAACAGCCACTTCGTTCAAAACTTGGCAATATGCTGACCGCTGCAATTTTCAAAGCGATAACCTGCGCTGAGATTCATGACACACAAACTGGGCTTAGGGCATGGCCGGCCGATTTGATGCGGCAGAGCCTCACCTCAACTAGAAACGGCTACGATTTTGAAACGGAAACACTCCTTGAGTCACTTCACAGTGGCGTATCTTGGCTTGAGGTGCCTATTCGCAAAATCTATTTCGACGGCAATGCAGCGTCCCACTTCAGCCCCATACGTGACTCATTTTTGATATACTGGGTTTTGGTGCGCTTCAGCGCAGCGTCAATTGCAGGGTCGCTCCTTGATTACATCCTCTTCACCTTTGCCTACTGGTTCCTCCTTGATATACCGGTGAGTATTGTTATAAGTCGAGTAGGGGCTACATTATTCTACTTCGTGATGGCGCGTAATATGGTTTTTAGACAAAAACGAAAGCGCGCGCTAATTCAATTTGTGCAGTATATAATCTTGGTGGCGGTGCTTGGAGCTATTAGCGCCGCAGCGATAAGCTATATGCATGCGCATTGGGGGATTCAGGTTCTTATTGCAAAGGCAATTTCAGAGGGGCTGCTTTTGTTTGTAAGCTTCGGAGTCCAGCGTCACATTATATTTTTTGATAAGTGTCGAGCTGAATAGTTCGCGTTTTTAATGGGATGAGCTATTTCCCGGTCTATAAAACGGTGGGTCAATTTGACTATAAGGTTCACTAAATCAACTATTCACTTTACCATCGTCCCATTAAGCCTCATTGCGGCAGTCTTTCTATTTAATCTCCACAAAATTGCTTCCTTTGATTTTTGGACCCACCTTGCGATGGGGCGAGAGTTTTTGGCCCAAGGTAAGATATCAATCTCTGAGCCATTCCTGGCGGGTCTAAGTGGTCAGCCTGCCGATGTCACCGAGTGGCCGTTTCAAATTTTCATCTATGCGGTAAATTCAGTAGGCGGCTCAACTTTGGTTTCATTGTTTGTAGCCTTTTTTGCTGCGGTGACAGCAGCAACCTATCTCCCACAACTTTCGAGAGATACTACAAAAAATCTTATGGGGTCGCTCTTTATAGTGGTGATATTTTTCATCGCACGTGAGCGTTATGCCCCGAGGCCGGAGGTGGTCGTTTATCTACTCCTGGCAATTGCTCTCCTTTTGGCGGAGAGCTGGAGGATCTACCCCGACTTTAAAAAGTTGGCTTCAATTTCCATCATCTTTTTGTGCTGGGCTCCCCTCCATATAAGTTGGCCGCTGGGGGTTGGAGCTGTGATGCTCACGCTTATCTCCTCACCAAATAAACCTTTCTGGCGCCGCGCTACTTTGACATGCCGAGGAAAGTGGGTGAGCGCTCTATTGGCTGTGCTGGCGCTTTTTGGAGTGTTTTATGTTGCCGAGTTTGCCTACACGGTTTTTGCGGGTATGGCTGATGGTGGAAATCTGGCTTTTATAAGCGAGATGCAGCCTATATGGGACTTTCCTGAGGTAGCGCTAAAATTTATTTTTGGAGCCATTTTTGCCTTCGCTTTGGCTTGGGGAGGAGGGCAGGGGCGAATATGGCGTGTGGCAAGATGGTTTCTATTCCTGCTCCTAGGGGTGTTGGCGGCACGAAACTATGCTATGGCGCTTCTCTTAATGATTCCAGTGTCGCTTGAAGGTCTGGCTGGCTTTGACTTTTCAATAGGGAATAGCTTAAAGCGTTTTTTACCCGCTACCACTTTGACACTCTTCGCGATGATGGTTGCTCTGTCTACATTTGATAGGGATCCGGGATGGGGGTTTGGCGTACATAAGGAGCTCTTTCCCTTTAAGGCGGCTAATTTCGTAAAAGAAAAGAATCTTCCCGCCCCGATATTCAACAACTTCGATATAGGCGGAAGCCTTAATTGGCTTTGGAGTGGTAATCCACCAACTTACATCGATCCTCGTGCTTTGGGTGGGGAGAGGCATTTGGCTATATACGAGTCGATAATTGTTGGCGATAACTCACTTTCCAAATTGGACAGCGAGGGGATTAACACAGTTCTTATAAAGTCGGTATTCCAAAACTCCGGCCGCATATATCCACTAGTGCATATTTTAAACTTTAGCCCCAATTGGCGCCTTTTGGAAGCGTCAGACGCCCTTGTATTCACCCGTACAGGGCTGTCTCCTGAGGTTGATTCCATAGGTGATACAAGCTTGTGGGGTTTTGTGGATAGGGAGAGCCGGATGATAATCGACTTCGGTCGTGATGCCCCCCACGCCAAATACAGCATCGCCCTGGCAAATCTTAAGATGGGCAAGCACGATGAAGGCAGAGCGCTATTTATTGAGGCGATGGCGGATGAGCCGACACTTAAGCCCTACTATTACCGCTACATTGTAGAGGCCGGGCTACGCCCTTAGGTAAACCAGATTTACGAAATAACAGGACTAAATAAAGAAGCGGAACCCATTTCTGGATTCCGCTCCGAGGAAAAATACCGGCTATTTAGCCGGGAACTTACTGGAGGCACCACCCAGATTCGAACTGGGGAATAAAGGTTTTGCAGACCTCTGCCTTACCACTTGGCCATGGTGCCTTGGGACGATAGAGACTACCCGCAACGGGCTTTAGTTGTCAAGAACTCCATGCGCATATCAGCACTCAAAATTGACCGTTTTTTTACCGCTATCATAAGAAGCTAAAATAAAAAAAAGAGGGCCCCTTTTTTGGGAGCCCTCCTCTTTGTTTATGTAGCCTTGGTTACTTACTGGAGAGTGCCGCCAGCTTCTGGTAGAGGTTGAAGTGCCTCTCGTTGATTGCCTTGGCCTCCTCCATCAGCTTTGCCGCGCGCTCGGGGTCCATCTGCTTGAGCATGCGGTAGCGTGTCTCGGAGTATGCGTAATCCGCCAGGTCTGATTTAATCTCCTTGGTGTCGAGGAGGAGCGGATTTTCACCGGCTTCGGCGCGACGTGGGTCGAAGCGGTAGAGCGGCCAATGCCCGGACTCAACCGCCATCTTCTGGTGGTTGTTGCCCTCCACAAGGTCAAAGCCATGCGCGATGCAGTGGCTGTAGCCAATTACGATGGAGGCTCCGTTATAGCTATCTGCTTCCTCAAAGGCGCGAATAGTCTGGAGCTCCTTGTAGCCCAGCGCGGTCTGCGCGACATAGATATTGCCGTATGTCATGGAGATAAGGCCCAGGTCCTTTTTGGGGCTAGCCTTGCCCGCGGAGGCGAATTTGGCGGAGGCCCCGTAGGGGGTTGCCTTGGACTGTTGGCCACCGGTGTTGGAGTAGACCTCGGTGTCCATTACCAGGACGTTGACGTTTCTGCCGGTAGCGAGGACGTGGTCGAGGCCGCCGTAGCCGATATCGTAGGCCCAGCCGTCGCCGCCGAGTATCCAGACTGACTTTTTGACGAGGTAGTCTGCGATGTCTGTAAGGCGCTTTGCCTCCTCGGTGCCGACGCCGGAGAGCTTCGCTTTAAGGTCTGCGATGCGCTCGCGCTGCTCGTCGATACCAGCTTCTGAGGACTGGTCAGCCTCCATGATTGCCTCAACGAGCCCTTCGCCCACTTTGGAGCCGAGGCCGCTTAGAAGCTCTTTGGCGTAACCCTCATGCTTGTCGATTGAGAGACGGAAGCCGAGGCCGAACTCAGCGTTGTCCTCGAAGAGGGAGTTTGACCACGCCGGGCCTCGCCCATCGCTATTCATCCCGTAGGGAGTTGTGGGCAGGTTGCCGCCGTAGATGGAGGAGCAACCGGTTGCGTTTGCTATGAGGAGCCTGTCGCCAAAGAGCTGGGTGAGCAGCTTGACATAGGGTGTCTCGCCGCAACCTGCGCAGGAGCCAGAGAACTCAAAGAGTGGCTCTCTGAGCTGGGTTCCCTTGATATCGGTCTTGAGGGTCTTCCTCTCCGGCAGGGGCAGGGTGAGGAAGAAGGCGAAGTTTTCTCGCTCAGCGTCAACATGGTCGGCCTGGAGGTCCATGTTGATTGCGTGGATATCCTTGTTCTCTTTATCCTTCGCAGGACATGTCTTTACGCAGAGTCCGCAGCCGGTGCAGTCCTCGGCGGCGACCTGAACGGTCCATTTTTTGCCCTCGAACTCCTTGCCCTTCGCGTCAATGGACTTGAAGGTTTCTGGTGCTCCCTCTAGGAGCGCCGGGTCGTAAGCGTTGACCCTTATCGCGGCATGGGGGCAGGTAATGGAGCACTTTGCGCACTGAATGCAAAGCTCCGGCTTCCACACGGGGATCATACGCGCAATGTTTCGCTTCTCCCAGCGGGTGGTGTGTGTCGGCCATGTGCCGTCCGGCGCGAAGGCGGAGACGGGCAGCTCATCGCCCTTGCCTGCGATCATGACCGCAGTGATATTTTTGACGAAGTCAGGTGCCTCGGCCGGAACAATTGCCGGAAGCTCACGATCGGTCGTCACGGATGCAGGTATCTCCACCTGGAAGAGGTTGGCGAGGGTCTGGTCAACCGCCTCGAAGTTTTTGGCGACGATCTCCGGGCCCTTCTTGCCGTAGGTTTTCTCAATCGCGCCCTTGATCTTGGCGATCGCCTCTTCACGGGGCAGTACGCCGGAGATGGCAAAGAAGCAGGTCTGCATTATCGTGTTGATGCGTCCGCCCATACCCGTCTTGGCAGCTACCTCAGAGGCGTCAATTACAAAGAACTTAATCTTCTTGTCAATTAGCGACTGCTGCACGGGGCGGGGAAGCACATCCCAAATCTTGTCCGCGCTGTAGGGGGTGTTCAAGAGGAACGTTGCCCCCTCGCTGGCGAAGTCGAGCATGTCATACTTGTCGAGGAAGCCGTGGAGATGGCAGGCGACGAAGGATGCTTTGTTTATCTGATAAGGCGCACGTATGAAGCGGGGTCCGAATCTCAGGTGGGAGATCGTTGTGCCGCCGGACTTTTTGGAGTCGTAAACGAAGTAGCCCTGCGCGTAGTTGTCCGTCTCTTCGCCGATGATCTTGATGGAGTTCTTGTTTGCGCCTACGGTGCCATCTGCGCCAAGGCCGAAGAATACCGCCCTAACTACGTCGTCCGACTCAATGTCGAAGCTGTCGTCGTAATCGAGGGAGAGCTTGGTCACGTCATCGTTGATGCCGATTGTGAAGTGGCGCTTTGCCTCGCTCTTGTCCATCTCCTCGTATATCGCTTTGACCATCGCCGGGTTGAACTCCTTGGAGGAGAGGCCGTAGCGGCCGCCGATGATTGTCGGCTCGGAAGCGAAGGGGGATGACCCTGAGACACGAGCCTCGGCCAGTGCAGTGACGACGTCCATGTAAAGCGGCTCGCCGATGGCCCCGGACTCCTTTGTCCTGTCCATAACTGCTATGTGCTTTGTTGTTGCCGGCATAGCTTCAAGGAGGGCGGCGGTGGAGAAGGGGCGGAAGAGCCTTACCTTCACAACGCCTACCTTCTCGCCCTTCTCTACGAGGTACTCAACGGTGTCGTGGACCGCTTCGGCGCCGGAGCCCATTATTACTATGACCTTTTCGGCTTCGGGGTGGCCTACGTAATCGAAGAGGTTGTATTTGCGCCCGGTGAGCTTTGCGAAATTATCCATTGCCGCTTGAACCTTGCCGGGTGTGGCCATGTAAAAATGGTTGGCTGATTCGCGGGTCTGGAAGTAGGTGTCAGGGTTCTGCGCGCTACCCCTGAGGACCGGGTGGTCCGGGGTCAAGGCGCGGCTGCGATGCTCACTTATCGCCTCCTCATTTATCATGGAGGCAAGGTCCGCGTCGGTTAGCTCCTCAATCTTGGCGACCTCGTGGGAGGTGCGGAATCCGTCAAAGAAGTGGAGAAAGGGGACTCTTGAGTCGAGCGTCGCCGCATGAGCAACGCAAGCAAGGTCATGCGCTTCCTGCGGGGAGCCGGAAGCCAGCATTGCGAAGCCGGTCTGGCGGCAAGCCATTACGTCGGAGTGGTCGCCGAAGATGGAGAGCGACTGTACCGCCAATGAGCGCGCGGAGACGTGCATGGTGAATGGTGTCAGCTCGCCCGCAATTTTATACATATTGGGGATCATGAGCAGAAGGCCCTGCGAGGCGGTGAAGGTGGTTACCAGCGAACCTGCCTGTGCGGCGCCGTGCATTGCACCTGCGGCTCCGCCTTCGGATTGCATCTCCATCACGTGGGGTATGGTTCCCCAGATGTTTTTCATCCCTTTGGCGGCCCATTCGTCGGTGTGCTCACCCATGGGTGATGAGGGGGTGATGGGGTAGATTACCGAGACCTCGGAGAGGCGGTGGGCTACCGAGGCGACCGCCTCGTTGCCGTCTACAGTTAATTTGCGGCGTTGCGACATCTTTTGAACTCCTTCTCAGCGTAACTTCATTTTCCGGCGTGCCGGAGATTTGATTAAATTAATCTATTGTCCAATATCCATTATCAGTCGCGTCCGCGACCGAATATTCTCAACATGTACAAAAAGAGATTTACAAAATCCAGATAGAGCGCCAGCGCGCCGAGAATGGCTTGCTTGGAAAGAGCCTCCATCCCCATCTCGGCTGCGCGGTAGCCTATGTTCTGGATCTTCTGTGAATCGTAGGCAGCGAGCAGCGTGAAGAGGAGCGCGCCGCCATAGGTAAGCGCCCAGTCCAGCCAGATCGCGGCGGTGAAGATATTTACAACAGTTGCAACTAAAAGGCCTATGAGGCCCATGAAGAGGAAGCTGCCCCAGCTGGTAAGGTCGCGTTTTGTATAGGTACCGTATAGCGCAGCTGCGCCGAAGATGGAGCAGGCGACTATGAAGGACTGAAAGATGGAGACCGGCGTATATCGTAGCAGGACTACCGATAGGGTAGCGCCGGTAAGGATCGAATAAATTATGAATAGCCACCCCGCTGTGGATGCGGAGAACTTGTTTATCCCGAAAGAGATAGCCAAGACCAGCGCAAGCTCCGAGAAGATGAGCGCCATGAACCAGGTCTTGTCCATTATAAGGTTGACCATCAAGAAGTCGCTTTTGACCACGGCGAGCGCAGCGATGGCAGAGAGGGCCAGCCCGCCCGCCATCCAACTGTACACGTTCTTTATGAAGGCGGTTTTTATCGCTTCTCTTGTCGCTTGGTCGGCGTGGGCACCGATAGCTCCGTTGTGGTTCGCTAGCATTATTTCTCTTTATTTTTCAGGTGTTTATAGGGTAAATAGTGGTGTATAAACTGCCCGCTTTATCGCCCCCCGGAACAAAACGTGAACCTTCAATATATATCGCTAGAAAGATTTCTTCAATAGCTTACGCATCTTTTGGCGTCGCCAAACAAAGTGTGGTGGGATAGAAAAATAGCCGTACATCTGATGGCGCCGCTCAGTTTGCGCAGAGCCACTGGATTTATTTATATTAAAAACACATTTGGTAAAAGTAAAATATAGATCCTCTTTCCTCTCCAAAAATCTAATACGTATTTTTTACCCAAACATTTTCTCCGGTTGCTACGCCTAAAATCTGCTTTAGTCGAGAATACGGGCTTTGCCCGGACTTGACTATGGCTGCGCCACTACTTAAACTTTTAGTGTAGTTAATCCACAGGAAAGGAGGTGGCGAATATGAAAAGATTCATGGTTCCCCGTACCGCTCATTGCAGCGAGGGCTGCATAGGCCAGTCCTGGGTAAGACCCAAAACTGCCCGACACTAACCTGTACCCCGCGTGGTGTACCAATGTGCGCCACGCGGGATGACCCTCCAAAGCTATTCCATCAAAGCCGGATGAAAACCCTTTCACGCGAGGCTTGATGCTCTCAACCTCAGTAACTCAGATTGCTTCTTGGGCTCTTCCGCCTATATTCGGCGCGGCTATAGGCTATATGACCAATGCCATAGCCGTTAAGATGCTCTTTCGTCCCCACTACCCTCTCAGGATTGGCCCTTTCACCTTCCAAGGCATGATACCCAGGCGCAAGGAGGAAGTTGCCCGCGCGGTTGCCAGCCTCATAAGCAGTAAGCTGCTCAGAGAGGAGCGCCTTAAATCCCGCCTGGTAGATGAGCGCTTCCGCCAAGAGCTAAAGGGCCTCATAGCGGAGCAGCTAAAGGCAAAATTTGATGGCGAGCTTGGGCCCCTTGAGGACCTCCTCGGCAGTGAACGCGCCGAGGTAACGCGAAAAATCTTTTCCAATCTCCTCATTGGAATATCAGCACGTATTGAGGAGTGGTCGCTTAACCGCGAGGGGCAGGAGGCTCTGGCAGGTTGGAGCGCCAAGCTAGCCTCGGTAACACCCGCCGGTATCCTAGGCGGTGAGGTGGAGAGATTTGCCGAGGCGCTGGGCGAGGTAGCGGCTCAATACGTTCAATCACCGGCAGCGCGTGAGAAGATG
>PKTT01000016.1 GCA_002869015.1 Deltaproteobacteria bacterium | reverse complement strand
GCGATGACTTTGATGTGCTCCATCTTGTGATTCTGAGCGATCTCGAGATCGGAGGGGACGTTTTTGGGCTCAAGTTTAGCCATATTTTTCCTCCCTGTAACTAGGCTCTAAAGCCATTTACGGATTGCGGGCCTAAGACCCTATTAGTTGCGTCAAGCCACCTTCAACGTTGGAAGATGCCCTTGGCGTCAAAAACAAATTTTTATCGCTTTTTATCGCGCGGGGAAAAGGCAGAGTTCGGCGACTGAAACGCCTTGCTCCTCCATCTTTCGCCAACTTCAACTGACCGCCAAGCAAAGCCCGCTTGAACAATCGAATAAAAACATCCAATGATCCCGAAGCTTTGGAAGGGTCTTAAAGTTCTGGTGCCAAAACCCAAAAAACCGCTAAAGCAAGGGGAAAAGCCCCGACAGGATACGCTTTAAAAAAACAGTGTGTCAAGCACAAACTGTACAAGTGCCTGCCGCTGCCATTAGCCAATAAGTTCAATCACTTACGTCTAGCGGCAGGTGTATCGTAGAGCTTGTGATAAGGGGTGCAAAACAGCAGTTTATTTCATTGAGAAATTTGCCGGGCCAAAACGCCCCTTAAACAGCCTCTCAGAAGCGGTAACCTGCAGTGATTGTCATGGACTCTTCATCCAGAATATGCAGCTCCATGCTGAAGAAAACATTGGGGTTGACAAAATAGTCCGCTCCCCCGAAGAAACCAAGGTGGTCTGAAGAATCAAAGTTGACGAACCCCTCGTTATCATAATCTGCATCAGAGAGCCTTACGCCCGCGTAAGGATAAAAATATCCGATCCTCCCTGCGGCGCCGAACTCCTGAACCACATAAGTTGAGATCGACTTGGTCGTAATCTCAGCCTCATCTCCTCCATCGTCACTGAGAAAATATTCAAGTTGAAGGTCCAGAACGACTCTGGCGGGGCCGCCGCCCAGCAGCAGTCCCCCATATCTTATGCCGCCCCCCACCATCTCGCCCAATGAGCCGGAAAAATCGGTCTTGTCGTAATCAACGTCAGCAAAGCCCAAAAAAGCATAAGCATCCAGCCCTTCGCCAAAGCCGAATGCACCCTTCATATAAATTCTTCTACTAGCGGCTTCACCATCGTAGCTTCCACCATCCACATCCCTGCGTACGTATCCCAGGGAAACCCCAAAGAGCCCCTGCCCATCATTAAGAGGAGCCGCAAGGCCCCCGGAGGCGGCTGCTATTGATATTGAAGGTAGAGCTGTAATTGTGATCGCGGCTATGGTCATCAGGACCACGGTTTTGACTTTCATCTGCGGCGCTCCTTTCGCTTAAGAGTTGAGGCCGGTTGTTCCAACGTATCGGGTTCGGTAGATTTAACCACACCACGCCGCACTTCGCATCTCTTGATTTTAATTCCTCCGTGGTGTAGCGTTACGGCCTCAAAAAAACTGCACATTCATGATGAATTCGGAGTTTCAGGCATGCTCAATACAATAAGAAAAAACGCAAAGAGCAGAGTTTTTCAGGTTCCTCTGGTTGTAATCATCTTCGTCTTTATCTTTTATTTCGGATACAGCAGCCTAAGCGGAAACAACTCCACTGCGGCCGCAAAGGTAAACGGAGTTGAAATATCCTTCCAGGATTACAACGAAACATACCGTCGCATGGAGGACTTCTATAAGGAAACCCTGGGCGGCCAGGTTTCGGAGGATATATTAAACCAGCTTGGGTTAAAGAAACGGGCTATGGATATGCTCATTGACAGGATTCTACTGGCGCAGCAGGCTGATGAGTTGGGCTTTGAAGTCTCCGACGACGAGATAAACACAGCTATCAAAAGTCAGGAAGTCTTCTTTCAGGATGGCGCCTTCAACCAGGACAGGTACCGCCAGATTCTCTCCATAAATGGATACTCACACGCCAAATATAAAGAAGAGCGCCGCTTTGAGCTGCTCCTCAACAGGGTTCAAGATTATTATAGGAACTCGGCTGTAGTGACAGACGAAGACGCAGAGCGTGAGTTTAGGGATCGAAATACTTTCGTCACTGCTAACTATATAACTTTCGACCCCGTGGTCTTTGCCAAAACGGCTCAGTTTACCGATGAGCAGATTGAAGCGTTCTACAAAGCCGAAGGGGAAGCTTTCCGCACGCAAGAGAAGCGGTCCGCTAAATATTTGGAGTTTAAAACAGAGGACTTTTTAGGTGAGGTGACAATAACCGAAGAGACTCTCGCCAGCGAATACAGCGCACGCAAATCCCGCTTTTATGATGAAGAGGAGGCGCGGCAGAAGAGTCTGGATGAAGTTCGTGATGAACTTGAGGGGATCCTTAAAAGCGAGAAGGCTGCAACCCTGGCCGAAAGGGTTGCATACAATACACTCACCGACCTTGAGGATGGCAAGACGACCTGGTCGGACCAAAACTTCAAAACTACAGACGTGGTAGGGGCAGCCGAAAGCTCCGATACCTTCCCCGATTCACCCGACCTCAAGAAAACGCTCTTCTCAATCGACCGGGAATCCAAAGGCGCTGAGGTGCTGGATGATGATGTGGTCTACATAGTCGCGGTAAACGAGTTAATACCCTCGGTCGTACCGGAGCTTGCGGAGGTCAGGGATTCCGTTGAGGCTCGCTTCAGGACAATTGAGGGAGCTCGCCTCGCAAAAGAAGCCGCTGAGAGCTTCCTCGCCAAAGCAACGAGCGAGGGTTGGGGAAAAGCGCTGGAGGGCACTGGCTACAAAGTCCTAACCTCAGAAAAATTTAACGCCAAGGCCAGTTCAATAACACCACTTGGCTACTCGGCTGATGCGCCCAAAGCGTTCTTCAGTGCCCCGGAGGTAGGCAAGGTCATTGAGGCACCCTTCGAGATCGGAGGGAAGTTCAATGCTTTCTCTATCGCCTCGCTGACACCTCCCGATATGGACCTCTTTTTACAGGAGAAGGATGGCATCAAGGCGGAGCTCCTCCCGGCAAAGCGTGAAGAGGCGCTTAATTCAAATATGGAGCAGCTGAGAGCTAGCGCAGATATTGAACTGAACAAGCAGTTCCTGTCTGAATAAAGAGGCCTTACTCCAAAAGAAAAGCCGCCCATCGGGGCGGCTTTTTTAGTTCAGTCAGATTAGTTGTCAGCTAAAAGGATATGCCCAATGAGCCGTATATCCCCTGCTTGTCAACATCAAGGTCAACATCATCTGCCTCGACGTCAATCTGAAGCGTTCTGTATCCGGCGGCTATCTCAATCAAGGGCAAGGGAGAAAAGACTACCTCGCCATAAGCATCAATTATATTGTTGCCGTCATAGCCCATCCCGGTTACCTGCGCGCGCAGCTCCAAAAGGTCTGCTAGGATGCCCACATGTAGCCCAACCCCAACCATTGGAACCACGGCTGAGAAATCTGCCGAATCAGAAGTGTTTGTCCCCTCATCGGTGACTTCAAGGGTTCCGTCAAATATCTTCGCCTGCAATACAGGGCCAATGGAAAAGCCAGCTGCAACATTCTCAAGGTCAATGAGATCATAACGGTATGCGAGGTCTACCATAGTGTAATCAAGGTCCATCGAGGCCTCGCTGCCAACGGTAACTATCGGCGAACCTCCAAAGGATATATCCTGCGTGACGTAATCCGTCCCGCTGAAGGAAAAGTCGAAGGCCGAAATTGAAAGATGGTGACTACCTATCCCTGCGAAAGCCCTAAATCCTAGTATGTTCTCGTCTGAGACATCGAAATCATCTTCGGGATCGAATGTCGTACCGCCATCTACGGCGAGAGAGGCATCAAAGGTCGGCGCCCAGTAGATACCCTGTACGCCTATCTCTAGCGCCTGAGCTGAGAGAGGTATAAAAGATGCTATGGCTACCGAAAGTATAAATTTCTTGAACATGACAATCCTCCTAATGAGAGAGTTTTACTTAACCTTCCTCTCCCGTATCGAGCGCAATCTGAAGAATCTTGAGCTCGCGCATCATCTTTATGAATCCCTCCGGGTTTAGCGATTGCGGTCCATCGCAAAGAGCGCACGCCGGCTTGGGGTGCACCTCCACCATCACTCCAGCTGCCCCTACTACAATAGCTGCTTTTACCAAGTGAGGGATTATGTCCCTTACACCTATCGCATGGCTTGGGTCGACTATAACCGGCAGATGGGTGACCTTTTTAAGGTAGGGGATAACTGAAAGGTCGAGGGTATTTCTCAGCGCCCGCTCAAAGGTCCGTATACCGCGTTCGCAGAGGATAACGTTTGGGTTCCCTCCGGCCAGAAGGTACTCGGCTGCTGCAAGAAACTCCTCAAGTGTAGCGCTCATGCCACGTTTTAGGAGAATTGGCTTATCAATTTTCGCTGCCTCTTTAAGGAGGTCGAAGTTCTGCATGTTACGGGCGCCGATCTGTAGGCAATCCGAGTACTTTGCCACCATCTCGAGCTGGTCGATTCTCATTACCTCGGTTACCGAGGGCAATCCGACCTCTTTACTCATTTCGCTGAGGATCTTAACGCCCTCATAGCCTAACCCCTGAAAGGAGTGAGGGCCTGTGCGCGGCTTGAAAGCCCCGCCCCTCAGGATAGAGGCCCCCGCCTCTTTTACAACTCTGGATGCCTCCTGAAGCTGTTCCCTGCTCTCAATTGCACAGGGCCCGGCTATCATAACAGGCGGCTGATTCCAGCCTATTTTAACGCCGCCGACCTCAACGATAGTGTCTTCGGGGTGAAAATCCCTGCTTACCAGTTTGTAGGGTTTGGTAACGTGGATGAACTCCCGCACCCCCGCCATCCCTCTAAATGGGGTCTCATCAACATAACCTGTGTTTCCCAGCACACCTATGGCGACACGATCGCCGCCGGGAATCGACTCGGCTTTATAACCCTGTGCCTCAATCTGCGCCACGACGGCTCTTATATCGTGCTCCGCGGCGTTGTGCTCCATAACTATGAGCATGTTTATCTCCAAAAATCCCTTTAGATGTTGTTTTTAACTCCGGGAAACGTAACACGAAGAGGCTCACGCCTCAAGCGCACACAACCCCCTCAACTCCGCCGGTGACCGCGAGAAGCCTGTCTACGGTAATCGGGACAGCGGAATGGTCATTACCCGCCGCCGCATAGACCTTTTCAAAGCGCCTCATGGAAGAGTCTATCACTACCCTTAAAGCTCTCGGCAGCAGGAAGGGACAAACTCCTCCCGGCCTATATCCTGTAACCCTGAAGACCTCATCAGCAGCAGGCAATAGCACCTTGCCGGTTAGCCCCGTTTCAGCCTTGAGGAGGCTCCCTTTCACCTTCACGTCACCTGAGGTTACAACCACCACCGGCTCACCCCCTACGATAAAGAGAACCGTTTTGGCAATCTCCGCGGGTGTACAACCCACCGCCTGGGCGGCCGTCTCTGCGGTGGGGGTATCTTCCTCGAACTCCAGGCAGGTTATGCCCTCGCCCGCCAGAAATTTCTTAACATCTTCAATTGTAGGCATTCTTTTGTCCTCAATAGATAATTTGATTGGCGCTCATTGTCTGAGAGCGGCATTCGCTAGTCAAGTTGTTGAGAGATCATATAATCCCGGTTAAAATCAATCCAAACAGCGAAATGCTTTAAACGGGAAAAATATGACACAACCCTTTACTTTCATCCACGCTTCAGACCTACACCTAGACACACCCTTTTCAGGTGTTGAGGCTTCAGCGCCCGAAGTCGCGGCAATCCTGCGCGACGCAACATTAAAGGCGTTCGACAACCTGATCTCACTTTGCCTTGAGCGTGAAGCTGCATTTTTACTCATTGCAGGAGACCTCTACGACGGTCAGGAGCGAGGCGTTAGGGGCGGTATCAAGTTAAGAGAAGGTTTCAAGCGCCTTGAGGAGGCGGGTGTCCAAGTCTTTATAGCTACCGGAAACCATGACCCTCACCCCTCCGAACTTGGGAGAATGTGGAGCGCTTATGGGGAGCTTCCCCAGAACGTGAAGATTTTTCCCACTAAAGCTCAATCCTTTCCCGTTGTCCGTGGAGGGGAGCTATTGGCGACAGTTTCAGGCATCAGCTATTCAAAGAGGGAGGAGCTTCGCGACCTGGCAGCGCAGATAAAGGGAGCAGGAGAAGGTTTCCAGGTGGGGGTTGTCCACGCAACTATTGGCCCAACAGGTGAGCACGCCCCTTACGCACCGACTTCGATGGAGCACCTGACCACCGCAGGGATAGATTACTGGGCGCTGGGCCATCTACACACCCGCACTTTGGTTTCAAAGGATAGTCCCTCAATAGTTTATCCGGGCAATCTTCAGGCGCTCACGCGAAGAGAGCGAGGCGCACATGGCGCCTTTGCCGTAGAGGTAAGCCAAAGGGCAGAAGTCACCCTTGACTTCACCCCTCTGGATACTCTCCGTTTCGCCTATCCTACATGCGACATCTCCGGTAAAGAGACCATTGCCGAGATAGAGGCGCTATTGGCGTCAGTTGCTGATGATGAAGCAAAAGCCGCGGAGGGGCGTGCTCTTATACTGTCTGTCAAAGTAACCGGCGTGACCTCCCTGCACTCCACGCTCTCTGACCCCGCCACTATTGTAGACCTGCTATCCCTGCTCCGAGAGGAGGAGTCATTCTCATCTTCCCCGCTTTGGTGGAATTCCATTGAATTAGCTACCTCACCCGAGGTGGACCTAAAACGCCTCCTCTCCCTTGGTGGCGTAGAGGCGCAGATCATCACGGTAGCGGATGATCTAATCTCAAAAGCAGACGTGGACCTCCTTGACGAGCTCTACTCACGCTCAGGCATAACCCGATTCCTCTCTTCACCTCCGTCAGGAGAAATATTTGATTTGGAGGTTGCATGTGCAAGAGACCTTCTCCTCTCCATGCTCTCCGAGGAGGAGCGATGAGGCTCACCGGCTGGCACATAGATGGGTATGGCCCCTTTAAAGATTATGCTCTGGATAATTTAAAGCCGGGGCTAAACGTACTTTACGGCCCCAACGAAGCGGGCAAATCAACCCTCCTTAACTTCATCCGCTCAGTACTCTTTGGTTACCCGGCAAAATCTCAAGGTGGCCCAATAGAGAATTTCATGGGGGGTGCCCACGGTGGTCGGCTATTTCTGGAAGATGAGCGCGGAAGTTGGTCGGTGGAGCGCATGGTCGCCAAAAACGCAAAACCGCTTCTAACGAGGCCGGACAACACCAACGGTGACAAGGGCGCTCTCTCTGAGCTTCTCCATGATTTTGACCTGAAAACCTTCCGCTCTGTATTCGCCTTCGACCTATTCGACATGGTTCAGATGGAGGGACTATCGGATGAGAAGATCAGAGACAAGCTATTGACCGCAGGGGTAGGAGTCCATACATCTGCAATTGGCAAAAAACTTGAAGATGAACGCGCAGAGCTGTTGAAACCTAGAAGCGGCAAACTCCCTGATCTTCTTAAAGCGTATCGCGATACGTCTATTGCGCTGCGTGAAGCTGAAAAGCGTATGAGCGAGTATCCCTCTTTGTCAGCTAAGCTATTAGAGTTGGAGGCTGCTAAAGAGGGTTTGATAGTGGAACTTAAAGCACTTCGCCTCAAGAAAGGCCGCTATGAAACTCTTCAAAAGCTCCGCCCCACCTTTCTCGAATTAGAAAAAACCGAGGGTGAACTAACCAGATATAAAGCCCTTACGGAAGATGAGAAGAAGCTCTTTGATAAAGCTGCCGAACTAAAAGTGCTTGAGGGTGGCATCTCCGGGCAAAATTTATTAATCGAGGCTATCTCTGATGCTGATGAAGAGCTAAAGAGGCGGGAGAGAGAGGCAGCGGGACTACTTGCCACGTTAGGACCAAGCTGGGACACAAGCAGGGTCAAGGCCACAACGATTGAGATGGCAACTGTCGAAAAAATTAAGGATTGGGGAGCGCGTCTCAAGAACCTTAGAGATGAACTCTCTCGCAGCAATGGCCTCCTTGACGCGGCAAAGAGAGAAGTTCTCCTCTCGGGCGATGCGAACCCTCCATTTGAGACTGATGATCCAAGCATGGCGCTTGAGAAGCTTGCGGCCATAAGCGAGCATCTTCGTACACGCCCCTACGCCCCGAGAAGCAGCATATCACCTCGCAAAAAAGCCCTGCCCTTGACCACAGCCTTATTATCTGCTGCGATTGTTATTTTAGCCTGGTATACGCCAAAGCCTCTAGGTTACGCAGTGGGCGGTATCGGCCTTACACTGGCGATAATTTCCCTCTTCTCTTTGAGGGTGCGTGAGCAGGTAGAGGAACTTAGCGAACCCGCGCTTGAGATTGCAAACTCCCTTGGGCTGGATAGTGTTCCCTCCTTCATCGAGATTTCAAAGATGGAGGCCGCGCTTAGAAAATATGATGAGAAGCTCAGGGGCCTAGCCAAGGCAGAAGCAGCCGAGGCAGAGGTCGATAATAAATTCGGGGAACTTGAGGCGGCCCTATCGCTTTGGCGTAATGATGTTGAACGTTGGGGCTTTACCGCTGCAGAAGAGCTCTCTCCGGAGGGACTATTAAACCTCCTACGCGAGGTGGAGCGGACTCGCCGGGCTCTCGGAGAGGTTGAAGACGCTGAGGCAAAACTCTCATCTTTGCAAAAAAAGCATAGAGAGTGGGAGGAAAATGCCCTCAACCTTTTAGCCACTCTACCCGGCTACATCGAAAGGCGTCCCACCGGGCATACCCTCCACAATGAGATCAGGCACTTTTATAGGCAAGCTACGGAGTTTGGCGAAACCTTACAAAAGCGCGAGGATGCTAAAATGCAATTGGCTAAGTACCTGACCTCGCTTAAAGCTGGTTTTGGCAATGCTCAAGACTATGATGAGGGCATAACCCAACTGAGAGAGGCGGACCCGGAGCTGTGGAAAAGTGAGGTAGCTCTCCTGTCTAGCGAAGAGAAGCGGCTGGATGATGAGCTCGGCAATGCCCACAGGGAGTGCGCTAAAATAGAGGCTGAAATTACCCGCTTGTCTTCTACAACTGAGCTTGCAGAGCTAGAGCTTGAAAGAGAAACTTTGCGGGTTGAGGGTGAGCAACTAGCCACACGCTGGCGAATATTGACAATCGCCAAAAATATCCTTCGCAAAGCCCTGGACGTATATCTTACCGAGAGCCAGCCAAGAGTTCTAGCAGATGCCTCTACGGTATTCAGCAATATTACCGGCGGCAGGTATCCAGCAATAATCCTCCCACCCGGAGAGGATGGCGAATATGACCTTAAAGTCGTGACTAAGAGCGGGAAGCACCTCTCCGGCGCCAAAGAGCTATCGCGTGGCACCCGTGAAGAGCTATACCTTTCGCTTCGCCTCGCCCTTGCAAGGGATTTTGCCCGCCGCCTAGGCCCCCTACCCTTCATAGCCGACGATGTTTTCGTAAACTTCGACCCCACCCGCGCGGAGGCTTCAATCTCAGCCCTTTCCGCCTTCTCAGAAGAGAATCAGACGCTTCTCTTTACCTGTCACCCGGAGACAGTTGAACGCATTAAGCGGACGGTCCCCCAATCAAAGATGATAGAACTTCCGCCAATTCATGGTGCGCTATAGAAAAAGCTCTTCAATGCTGCCCATTTCTGCCTGGAAAGTGTTGTTTTGCAAAGCTGATATGTTAAACTGCGGGTTTCCCCTAGGCATCAGCTTTATATGGGAGATGAGAGTTGGCGGAAGATAGGGTCGCAACGGTTAAAGAAGAGCCAACTCAGGACCCTTGGGTCGAGGAGTTTCGCGGGCACCTGCGCTTTGAGCTTAACTCTTCAGAGCATACGATAAGAAATTACCTTCGCGACGTTGAGCGTTTCGGCGAATGGCTATCAAAAGGCGCTAAAACCACGCCCACCCTCTGGCGTGGTGTGGAGATGGGAGATATCAGAGGATATCTGGCTCATTTGCACCCCACACACAGGAAGAGCTCAATTGCACGTAACCTTAGCGCGGTAAAGGCCTTCTTCAGATTTTTAGTGAGGCAGGCCCATCTGGGCAGTAACCCGGCGGACCTCCTCTCCGCTCCAAAAGCTCCAAAAAAGCTGCCGGAGTTCATGAGCGTTGATGAAGTGCTGCACCTGCTTGATTCTGTAAAGGCAGATGGTCTCTTGGGAGCACGGGACAAGGCAATCCTTGAGACGCTCTATGCGACAGGGGTTCGTGTTTCCGAGCTGGTCTCTCTTTCGGGAAAAGATATAGAGCTGACCAGAGGGGTGGCGAGGGTGCTTGGCAAGGGCAAAAGCGAGCGGGAGGTAGTGCTCACAGGCCCTGCAATTGATGCCCTTGATAGCTATTTTGCCCTAAGGATGGAAGCCGGCAAGCCACTGGAGGGAAAGGGCCCCATCTTTTTAAATGCAAGGGGCGGCAGGCTGACTGACCGGTCTGTAAGAAGGATTCTGGACCAGTGGCTTACACGAGCTGCGATAGCCAAGAAGGTTAGCCCCCATACTTTGCGGCACTCCTTTGCCACACACCTGTTGGCGGGGGGAGCAGACCTAAGGGGCATTCAAGAGCTCCTGGGGCACAAAAGCCTATCGACTACCCAGAAATACACGCATCTGGGCATCGAACGGCTTATGGAAGTCTACGACAAGGCCCACCCAAGGGCATAAGGAGAATAAATGATCCGCCACGGCGAAGATACGATGTACGGCACCACCATAGTCTGCGTAAGACGAGGGGGCGAAGTTGCGATGGCTGGTGACGGGCAAGTAACCCTTGGCGCCACGGTGATGAAAGGTGACGCCAGAAAGGTACGCACCCTCTCTTCGGGAAATGTTTTGGCGGGCTTCGCCGGAGCTACCGCAGATGCTTTCACGCTCATCGAGCGCTTCGAAGGGAAGATGGAGCAGCACTCAGGCAATCTTCGCCGCGCCGCAGTTGAGCTGGCAAAGGATTGGCGAACCGATAAGTACCTGCGCCGCCTTGAGGCTATGCTCCTGGTCGCTGATGCGGAAGCAACTCTGCTCCTCTCCGGCACCGGAGATGTCGTCGAGCCCTCCGAGGAGGTTGTCGCCATAGGGTCCGGTGGTCCCTATGCCCTCGCTGCGGGGCTGGCCCTCGCGGCGCATACGGAGATGGGCGCAAAAACCATAGCGAAAGAGGCGCTCGCACAAGCGGCGCGCATCTGCATTTACACTAATGAAAACATAGAGCTGGTAACGCTGGAGTAATAAAGATATGCAATCATTCACACCTCGCGAAATAGTTGGCGAGCTGGATAAATACATAGTGGGTCAGGATGAGGCTAAACGCGCGGTCGCAATTGCCCTGAGGAATCGCTGGCGTCGCCGCCGCGTCGAAGGCCCGCTGGGTGATGAAATAACGCCCAAGAACATCCTCCTCATAGGTCCTACGGGGGTTGGCAAAACTGAAATCGCGAGGAGACTTGCCCGCTTGGCTAAAGCCCCCTTTGTAAAGGTGGAGGCATCGAAGTTCACCGAGGTCGGCTATGTCGGGCGAGACGTGGAATCGATGATCCGTGATCTGGTCCGCGAGGCTGCGGCCATGGTGAGAGTCGAGGAGGAGGAGAGGGTTGCAACCCGCGCGGCGGAATTGACCGAGGAGAAGCTCCTCGACATACTCCTGCCGAACACCTCCTCAGACTCCTCTACAAGGGAGAAGCTTCGCGCCCTCCTCCGTGCCGGCGATCTAAACGAACGCGAGGTTGAAGTAGAGATACATATGCAACAGACCCCCAAGGTCGACATCTTCGCCATGAACAACTCGATGGATGATATGGGGGATCAGATACAGGACATGATGGGCTCTCTTTTCAACCGGAAAAAGCCCGCGAAAAAGACGATGAAGGTCTCAGAGGCCGAGAAGATACTGCGCGAGCAAACTGCAGCGGAGCTTGTTGACCCGGAGAAGATAAATGCTCTCGCCCTTGAGCGGGCGCAAAGCGACGGGATCATATTTATCGATGAGATTGACAAGGTTGCCTCACGCGCAGATGGGGGCCGTGGCCCAGACGTATCGCGTGAAGGAGTGCAGAGGGACATCCTCCCCATAGTGGAAGGCTCGACGGTGAACACCAAGTACGGTGTGGTTAAGACCGACCATATTCTCTTCATCGCGGCGGGAGCCTTTCATATGGCTAAGCCCTCGGACCTCATCCCCGAGCTACAGGGCCGTTTCCCCATAAGGGTCGAGCTAAAAGCTCTTACGGGGAGTGACTTCGTGAGGATACTGACGGAGCCTGAGAACTCACTCACCCGGCAGTATTCTGCGCTTATGGAAACTGAAGGGGTCACGCTGACCTTTAAGGACGACGGGATAGAGGAGCTTTCAGCCGTAGCCGTAGAGGTCAACGAGAGAACTGAAAACATCGGCGCGCGGAGGCTCCATACGGTTATGGAGAAGCTCCTCGAGGAGGTCAGCTTCAAGGCCCCCGACATGGGCAAGACCAATATCGAGATAGACCGTGAATTTGTTAAGGACAAGCTCGCGGGAATATCCAGAGACACGGATCTCTCAAGGTACATCCTCTAACAAGGAGGGATAAGCGTGGAAAAATTGATTGAGAAGGCGGGGATCCTCCTTGAGGCCCTTCCCTATATAAAAGAGTTTTCAGGCAAGGTCGCCGTAGTCAAATATGGTGGTCACGCCATGGTGGCAGAGGAGCTTAAAGAGTCCTTCGCCCTAGACATAATCATGATGAAATACATCGGCATAAACCCGGTGATTGTGCATGGAGGCGGTCCGCAGATAAATAAAGTGCTGGATCAGATGAAGATAGACTCCACCTTTATTGATGGTATGCGCGTAACTGATGAATCCACAATGAACGTTGTCGAGATGGTTCTTGGCGGCAAGGTCAACAAGGAAATCGTCAGCCTTATTCAGCTGCACGGGGGAAAAGCGGTGGGCCTCACCGGTAAAGACGGTGGCCTAATCACTGCGAAAAAACTCGTTGTAAAGAAGAAGCTGGATGAGAACCTTCCACCTGAGATCATAGACCTGGGCGCTGTGGGCGAGGTGGATGAGGTCAACCCCGGTGTAATCGAAGCTCTTGATGACGGTGGGTTTGTTCCGGTTATAGCGCCTGTTGGGGTTGGCCCCGATGGGAGCACCTACAACATCAATGCCGACCTGGTAGCAGGCAAGGTCTCCTCTGCGCTTAAGGCGGAGAAGCTGGTCTTGATGACGGACGTTTCAGGAATCAAAGGAAAAGATGGAGAACTCATAACCTCACTGAAGGTTGGGGAGGTGGAGGGGCTCATTTCCGACGGGGTAATAGCCGGCGGAATGATCCCCAAGGTCCGATGCGCGGTGGACGCTATAAAGGGTGGAGTCAAGAAGGTGCATATAATTGACGGCCGTATCCGCCACGCAGTCCTACTGGAGATATTTACAAAGGGCGGCATCGGCACGGAGATAATGGAATAATGTCATGACAAACAGTGAGATAATTAATATAGGACAAGAGCATGTCATGGGAACCTACGCCAGGTTTCCAATAGCTTTGGTAAAGGGCAAGGGGACCAGGGTATGGGATGGAGACGGTAAAGAGTACATCGACTTTGTCGCTGGTATAGCAACCACCAACCTTGGGCACTGTCACCCAGCTGTTACAGAGGCAATAAAAAAGCAAGCGGAGACGCTGCTTCACGTCTCCAACCTCTACCATATCGAGCCGCAGGTTCAACTGGCGAAGTGGCTTACCGGAAACACCTTTGCGGAACGTGTTTTCTTTTGCAATTCAGGTGCAGAGGCCAACGAGGGGGCAATCAAACTTGCCCGCAAATACCAGTCAGATAAAGGCCTTGCCGGTAAATACAAAGTTATAGCGGCTGGAGGAAGTTTCCACGGAAGAACTTTAGCGACCCTCACCGCTACGGGTCAGGACAAGGTCAAGGTTGGCTTCTCGCCACTACCAGAGGGCTTTAGCCATGTTCCATACGATGATCTGGCGGCGCTCGAAGCGGCAGTTGGTGATGATAGCGCAGCAGTTATCCTGGAGCCCATACAGGGCGAGGGCGGTATACGCATCCCCTCCCCCGGCTATATGAAGGGTGTCCGTAAGCTCTGCGACAAATACGGGGCGCTACTTATACTGGATGAAATACAGACTGGCATGGGGAGAACCGGCAAATTCCTTGCTCACCAGTGGGAAGGGATCACCCCGGACATAGCCACCTTAGCTAAAGGGCTCGGCAACGGCGTCCCCATAGGAGCGCTACTTGCAACAGAGGAGGTAGCCTCGCACTTCGGGCCCGGCAGCCACGCCACCACCTTCGGCGGCAACCCGCTCTGCGCCGCGGCGGCACTTGCGACAGTTAGAGCAGTTGAGGCGGAGGGTATATACGAAAACTGCATTGAAGTCTCAAGGCACTTTTTAAAGCGCCTTGAGGAGGTCAAGGCTAAAAGCCCCATCGTCAGAGAAGTCAGAGGCAAGGGGCTACTCATAGGTATCGAGCTCGAAGAGGGATACCTTGCAATAGATGCGGTGAAAATTCTGATAGAAAAAGGTTTTCTTACGGTAGTTGCTGGTGAGCGGGTTCATAGGCTGGTCCCCGCGCTTAACATAACCAAAGAGGAGGTGGACAGCCTCATTCCAGCCCTGGAAGAGACTTACGCCTCAATGCAAAAGTAGGGGATATAGATAAGATGACTAGACATTTTCTCTCCCTCGCGGATTGGACGGGGGAGGAGCTCGGCGGCATCCTGGATCTAGCCGCTGATCTAAAAAACAAACAGCAGCAAGGAGAGCCTCACCCACTCCTCGCCGGGAAAACTCTTGGGATGCTCTTTGAGAAGTCCTCAACCCGGACGCGCGTCTCTTTTGAGGTGGGCCTTACCCAGCTTGGAGGGCACGCGATCTTCCTCTCTCCCAGAGACACTCAGATAGGGCGCGGTGAGCCTATCAAGGATACAGCCCGTGTACTCTCCCGCTATGTTGATGCGGTGATGGTGCGAACCTTCGCGCAGGAGACTGTGGAGGAGTTGGCTAACTGGTCGACTATACCCATTATTAACGGCCTCACGGATCTTCTGCACCCCTGCCAACTGATGGCGGACCTCCTTACGGTGAAAGAGCGCTTCGGTAAGGTAGAGGGACTAAAGGCAGCTTGGGTAGGCGATGGAAACAACATGGCAAATTCATGGATCAACGCTGCTGCTGCTTTCGGCTTTAAGCTGGCACTGGCGTGCCCCGGGGGATACAATCCCGACGAAAAGATCCTTGAGGACGCGCGCAATAGCGGTGCCGATATACTCCTCACCGAAGACCCACGTGAAGCTGTGGAATCAGCCGACGTTGTCACGACCGACGTATGGGCCTCAATGGGGCAGGAGGAGGAGCAGGCAAAACGAGAGGCTGATTTTCAGGGATTCATGGTCGACGAGGGGCTTATGAACCTCTCCGCAGAGCATTCAATCTTCATGCACTGCCTTCCCGCCCACAGGGGCGAAGAGGTCAGTGAGGGAGTCCTTGAGGGTCCACACTCAGTTGTTTGGGATCAGGCTGAGAACCGCCTTCACGCACAAAAAGCAATACTTGCTACACTTTTAACATAAATTTTCGTCTCCCGCCCGCAAGGGCGGGATGTTTTCCCCCGGAGAAGATCAATATGAGCAAGATGGATGTAAAAAAGGTTGTACTCGCATATTCGGGCGGGCTGGACACATCGATAATTGTAAGGTGGCTCATTGAGGAGTATGGGTGTGAGGTTATCTGTTTTGCTGCGGACCTTGGCCAGGCAGAGGAGCTGTCCGGCCTCGACGTAAAGGCTAAGAAAACAGGCGCTTCAAAGATATACATCGACGATCTGCGTGAAGAGTTTGTACGCGACTACGTTTTCCCGATGTTTCGCGCTGGCGCAATTTACGAGACCTACTACCTCCTCGGCACCTCCATCGCGCGCCCCCTTATCGGAAAGCGCCTTGTAGAGATTGCCAAAGCGGAGGGAGCCGACGCCATCAGCCATGGGGCAACTGGCAAGGGCAACGATCAGGTACGATTTGAGCTCACCGCTTACGCCCTTGCTCCCGATATTAAGATCATTGCTCCATGGCGTATCTGGGACCTTAATAGCAGAGAAAAACTAATCGCTTATGCAGAGAAGCATGGCATCCCCATACCGGTGACGAAGAAAAAGCCCTATTCCTCAGACAGGAACCTCCTTCACATCTCCTTTGAGGGCGGCATCCTTGAAGACCCGTGGAATGAACCCACTGAAGATATGTTCGTCCTCTCCGTAAGCCCCGAAGCTGCGCCTGATGAGCCTGAGTACGTAGAGATATCATTTGAGAAGGGTGACGCAGTGGCGGTTAACGGCGAGAAGCTATCTCCAGCCGCCCTCCTTGAGAAGCTAAATCAGCTTGGCGGTAAACATGGAGTCGGCCGTGTCGATATCGTTGAGAACCGCTTCGTCGGCATGAAGAGCCGCGGCGTCTACGAGACCCCTGGCGGAACGGTACTTCGCGCCGCGCATAAGGCAGTAGAGTCATTAACGATGGACCGTGAAGTTATGCATCTGCGCGACTCTCTCGTCCCCCAGTATGCCAAGCTTGTATATAACGGCTTCTGGTTCGCACCCGAACGCGAAGCGCTGCAAACGTTCATGGACGAGACTCAGAAGGGCGTTAACGGCACCGCTCGCCTAAAGCTCTACAAAGGTAACGCGAGCGTTGTGGGCCGCACCTCACCAAACACCCTCTACGATCCCGACACCGCTACCTTCGAGGAAGACGAGGTATACAATCAGGCGGACGCCGAGGGCTTCATCAAGCTAAACGCCCTAAGGTTGAGGCTGCTTAACAAGCTGGGCGGCTAGTCCAAAGAGGAAACAAAATGGCAGAAAAACCCTGGGGAGGCAGATTTAGAGAGGAGACCCTCAAGATAGTTGAGGCCTTCACCGCCTCCATCGGTTTCGACAAAAGGATGTACAGGCAGGACATCGCCGGCTCTATAGCACATGCGAAGATGCTCTCCGCCGTCGGGGTAATCACACCGGAGGAGAGCGAGACATTGCAGTCGGGGCTAAAAAAGGTTCTCTCGGCTATCGAGGCTGGAGAAGTTGAGTTCACCGAAGCCCTTGAGGACATCCACATGAACGTGGAGAAACGCCTCACCGACATGGTTGGAGCTGTAGGGGGCAAACTTCACACTGGCCGCAGCAGAAACGATCAGGTCGCGCTTGACCTCAGGTTATATCTGGCGGATGAGATCCCTGTTGTTCTGGACCTCCTCAGGGGCTTATGCGAAGTCTTCGCCACTCGCGGCAAAACCGATGCGGAGAAGCTCCTCCCTGGCTATACACACCTTCAGCGCGCGCAGCCTGTGACCTTCGGTCACCACTGGCTCGCGTATTATGAGATGTTTTCCCGCGACATGGAGCGCATGGTCGAGACGTTGCGAAGGACTAAGCGCTCACCTCTAGGCGCTGGTGCGTTGGCAGGCACTCCCTACCCTCTCGACCGCGAGATGGTTGCCAGCGAAGTAGGCTTTGACGCTGTTATGCGCAATAGCCTTGATGCCGTCTCGGATCGCGATTTTGCGCTTGAGCTTCTTTTTAACGGGTCAGTCATAATGACTCACCTCTCGCGCCTCAGCGAGGAGTTGGTTCTGTGGTCGAGCCAGGAATATGGCTTTATAAGGCTCTCCGATGGTTTTTGCACCGGGTCATCAATAATGCCCCAGAAAAAAAACCCGGACGTTCCCGAGCTCTTAAGGGGCAAGGTTGGGCGCGTGCATGGCAATATGATCGCACTTTTAACCACCCTTAAATCCCTCCCCCTCGCCTACAACAAGGATATGCAGGAGGATAAAGAGCCGGTCTTCGATACTCTGGACACAATAAAAGGGAGCCTCGCCATAACCATTGAGATGGTGCGCTCACTGTCATTAAACCCCGAACGCGCGCGGGCAGCGCTTGATGCAGGATTTGTCAACGCGACCGACCTCGCCGATTATCTGGCGAAGAAGGGGCTACCTTTCAGGGAGGCGCACGAAGTAGTTGGCAAAGCGGTCGCCTACTGTGAGGACAGGGGCATTGCCCTTGAGGGCCTTACTCTTGAAGAGCTAAAGGGCTTCTCCAAAATAATCGAGGCAGATATATTCGAGGTCCTTCCTGTCGAGGCTTCCGTGGCGGCGAGGAAGGCGATCGGCGGCCCTGCACCGGAGAATGTCAAACGGGAAGCGGATATGGCCCTTGAACGTTTAGAGAGTCTCTGGCCTCGGCGTGGCTAGCAATTGACAGCCCTGCTCAGACCTCTTTTCTTTATCGCCTTAACCTTTGCCATCTTTGGTTGTGGACGGATTGGCGACCCGATTGCCCCGGAATATGTTGAACTCTCAAAGCCCGAGACGCCCTCTATTAGGGCTCTTGGGCCAACCATAATTCTGACCTGGAAGACCCCTGGCAGAACCCTGGGCGGTGGCCCCGCTTCCATCTCGGGATATTTGGTTGAGCGGCAGGGGTGGCCGCCGGGAGAGGAGCCCTGCGTCGATTGTCCCCCCGAGTACGATGAGGTTCAGCGGGTTGATGTAGCAATCGACAAGTCTAACGTCAGCGCTCCAAACAGCTGGACCGATTCCCAAACTGTGGATGGCTGGAAATATCGATACAGAGTCACATCATATGATGGGAGGGGCCGCCCAGGCCTGCCATCTGATCCAATATTGACTTCCTTTAAAGATCTGCCAGCGCCAAAAGTTAAAATATCACCGACCGAAGAGGGTTTCTCAGCAAACTACAACTACCCCTCTTTGCCTGAGGGGTATGACTTCAGGGGGCTCAATGTTTATGCAGAGAACAATGAGCTACTATTAACGATTCCGGCTGGTATCAACGAAGGAAGAGTCATCAACCTCAAGGACTCAATTACGTATAATATATATATGCGGTGGGCAGCTTTAACTCCTGAAGGCTGGACAGCGGAATCGCCAGCCCTTGAAGCCAAGATAACACCAAAGGATGTAGAGCCGCCGGAGCCGCCGCTCGAATTAGCCGCCTTCCAAGATGAAGTGGGCGTACGCTTGATGTGGGCGCCTCCTCCCGATGAGCGTTACGCTTCAGTGGTTATTTTACGGGGGGAAAGCCCGGAATCTTTAAAAGTGCTTGCAAGAAGCCCAGCAAACACTACAATCTATCTAGACAAAACCGTAAACCCTGGCGTCACGTATTATTACGGGTGCATGGGGGAAGACGAGGCGGGGAACGCAAGCAAGCTCTCCCCGATTTCAAGGATTAGGACAAAAGAATAGCAGTCAAGGCATTCCCTTAGCCTTGCCGAGGAGGTGAAACCGTGAGGATCGCCATCATCGGTCCGGGAGCAATGGGCTCGCTTTTCGGTGCATATTTAATACGCGCCGGACACGAGCTGCTTCTAATCGACCACAACCCCATCCGCGCCCGTACAATAGGGCAAGCAGGACTTTGTCTCCACGAAGGCGAAGAGGTATACCGCTTCGCTGTGAAAGCAACCGCCGCTCCGGCTCCCCCCACTACCGATTCCCCCTATGACCTTATTCTCGTAATGGTCAAAGCTCCTCATACTAAAGCAGCAGCAGAAGCAGCAGCCCTTCTCGCGGCTGATAACACCCCTGTTCTTACTTTGCAAAATGGTTTAGGTGGTGCGGATATCCTCTGCAACATATTAGGAGAAGAGCGAGTCCTCGTAGGCGTTACTTCCCAGGGAGCAACTCTGCTGGGACCCGGCGAAGTCCGGCACGGGGGAGCTGGCGAGACAATTATCGGCCCTGCCCATCCCTCCTCTAAAAGAGCCGTTGAGCTTGCCCGGATGTTCACAGAGGCCGGACTACCCGCTCGTTGGGAGGATTCCATCTTCCCTTACCTGTGGAAAAAACTTTGTGCCAACTGCGGAATAAATGCAATCACCGCCCTAACGAATATAAAAAATGGAAAAATACCCGCGCAACCGGAGGCTGCAGCACTTTGCTCCGAAGCTGTAAGAGAAACAGTGCGAGTTGCAAAGGCTTCTGGGGTAGAGCTTGGCGACGAGGAGGAGCTTGTCTCTTGGGTGCTATCTGTCGCTGCGGCCACAGCAGCCAACCGCTCCTCCATGGGACAGGACGTTGATCGACAAAAGCTCACCGAGGTGGACTTTATAAATGGAGCAGTAGTCCGTGAGGGCGCTTTAAATAACATAGCCACACCAATCAATGAAACCCTTTTTCGCCTTGTAAAAATCCTTGAGAAAAATTTCAATTCATAAAATACAGGAGACTACCCATGCCTAAAATTACCCCCCCAGCAATTATGGCGAGGAAACACAAGGGCCCGAAGATCACAGTTGTCACGGCGTACGACTATCCAACGGCGAGGCTGGTCGATAAAGCCGGGATCGACGTGATTTTAGTTGGTGACAGCCTTGGGATGGTCTGCCTGGGATACCCCGACACCGTTTCGGTTACAATGGAAGAGATGCTGCACCACACCGCCGCAGCCGCCCGAGGAACTGAGAACGCATTGATTGTAGGTGATATGCCCTTCCTCTCCTATCAGGTGAGCCCAGAGCAGGCAGTATCCAACGCAGGCCGCTTTTTAAAGGTGGGCCGCGCTGATTGCGTGAAACTTGAAGGCGGGGTTAACCAGGCGGACAAGGTTCGTGCTATAGTTAACGCTGGCATACCGGTCATGGGACATATAGGCCTGACACCTCAGACAGCGGGTCAACTTGGGGGCTTTAAGGTCCAGGGAAGAGACGCCTCTGCTCAGGTAAAGCTGCTTGAAGATGCTAAAGCACTTGAAGCTGCGGGGGCCTTCGCCATAGTCCTAGAGTGCATCCCCGCCCCTCTGGCGGCAAAAATAACCAGCTCAATTAATATCCCGACCATTGGCATCGGCGCCGGCCCCCAATGCGATGGACAGGTACTTGTATTCCACGACATAGTAGGGCTCTTCGACCGCTTCACTCCCAAATTCGTGAAAAGATATCACGAGGTCTCGGCTGGAATCATAGAGGGACTTGAAAAGTTTAAAGAGGAGGTGGAAGAGGGGAGCTTCCCCGGTGAGGAGCATCAATTCTAAGAGCCCCTTTAATCTTCGTATAAAGTCGCACGGTTACCTCCCGCCCTGCGGGAGGTATACATTGCTTTTTCGGCCCGGCCCGCAAGGTCTATGTGGTTGTCGGCTTCGCCACGCCATGAGGATACCCCGAAGGAGGCGGTGAACCTTATCTTGATCTCCCGCCACTCCACCGAGGTTGAGGCGACCAACCGCACAAATCGTTCCGCCATTTTCAGCGCGCCTTCTCCATCTACTTCAAAAAGGCTGAGGGCAAAGCGGCCTCCACCGAGATAGGCGGCTATATCAGACTCACGCAGGTTGCTCTTTAAAACATTGCCCAGATGTGAAAGAAGTGCTGCGAGGGCGCTATTTCCATGCCCTTGCGCTATCGCCGAAAATTGGTCTATCTCAAAGATTACAACTGCATGACTGCTCTCATAACGCTTACTTCTTAGCTCCTCATGCTCAAGGTGGGTAATAAATCCGGCATGGGTTTTAAGCCCTGTATGCTCATCGACCAATTTTAGCCGCTCAATCTCACCCACATCCCTTGAGTGTAGCAGCACAAGGGCAAGATGACGCGCTATAACTGAGCAAAAATCAAGCCCGGAGGAGTCCATAGAATTGGCCTCGCGCCATCCGGCGGCGATCACCCCTACCGCTGAACCCCTTGCGGATACAGGCGTTATCAGAAGGGTCTCAAACTTTCCAGTTGAAATTGAGCCGCTAAAGAACGGTTTATCCGGTATCTCCCTTGATGAGGAGCAGTGAAGGTACTTGTTGCTCCCGAGAACCCACTGAGATAGGCTTCCCTCTACAGGACCAGAGGAGCCTACAATACTCTCTTCTCCCTCCCCTATTGCCTCAACAACCTCTATCTCGCTCTTAGTTGTCAAAACCGCCAGAATTACCAAATCCGGCTTAAGCCTCTCTTCCAATATATTCAGGGTAATCCCCGGCAGCTCCCCGTCAGATGAACTAGTAGAAATCAGTCGCGAATACTCCCTGAAGGTTCTCATATCCTTCACCAGGACCGCGTTGTTGGCTGATTCCTGGAAATGGTAGACCATCGACCCTAGCTGTTTGCCGGACAACCTTAAGAGAAGAGTCAAATCGGCGCTAAAAGCGTCCTCTTTAAGTGAGTCAACCCCTAATACCCCCTCCACACGTCCACCTACGAAGATTGGTACTCCAGCAAAACTGCGAATGGGTACCTTGCTGTCATAACACCCCAGCATAGTCGCGGGGTCCTTTACGGCGGGGATTAAAGACTCCTTGCGGTTGTTGAGAATCCAATGAAAGGCAGTACCCTTTAACCTGACACCAGCGTCCTGATGCACCTCACCCCCCTCATTGACCATAGCCTTCACGTACAAACCACCCTGCGGCGTCTTGAGTGCCAAAATAGCGCAGTGCGCATCTACGCCCCTGCGAATCTCCGCCAGCGTCTCGACGATGGAGCGGTCCATTGTTGCAAGAACTCGTGAGCCATCCCCAACAGAGGAGCGCCTTCCCATATCCATCTTCAGCCGCTCTATTTTGCTCTTCAGCCGCTTTGAACGGTTGCGCTCTATAGAGATAGCGAGGTGAGAGGCTACAGCCACGGCATAGAGAGATAAAAAAGAGGTGATAAAACCGTGGTCGGTTACATTTGGAGAGGAGTAGCCTACCAGCGCGGCGCTCAACGCCAGTACTGCTAGTTCAGGTAAACCTGCGACCCCCGCAAGTAGGGCAAAGAGTATCGAGTGGGAGATAAGCCACCAAGTGCCCAGTGATGGAAGCAGCTGAAAAGCAGTACCAATTGCAAATATCGATAGCAGCCCTATCTCAACAGCCTCGGCTACTGTGCCGCCTCTTCCCTCCATTCTTCCAGGGGCGGTAAAGATATTAAATACTCTCCAAAGCATGTATCCGATAAAGAGGAGCAGGGCGGCCACCCCTACTAGCGGGTATGAGGGCGCACTGAAACCTCCCCAGAGAAGTACTGCTCCAAAGAGGGCCGGTACCATAAGCCGCAGTGAACCCTTCAGTAGGGTGTCCGGTTCACTACCCTCCTGCTTGCCGCTCTTTTCATTTGTCATCTGTATTTTTCTCGGGGATGAGTATTACCGTCTCCCCCTTTTTTACCCAGCCCTCGCTACGGGCAACACGCTCAACGGCGCGGGGGTCATCGTCAAGTTCATGGATTTCACGTGTAACGTGGTCGCGCTCCCGCTTCAGCTCCTCAACAACAGCAGCTTCACGTGAACACTCTTCTCTCAGCCTTTTGACCTCGGGGTATTCGTCAAAAGCGATCTTTGCCCCAGCCCAAATCGAGCCGGCGACACAAATAGAAATAAATGCCCACTTGAGTATTCTCATTGTTCCTTTTGCTTGGTCGCTATCGCCAACTTTGTGAGTCCCGCTGAGCGAGCGGTGTCCATAACCTCCACCACAAATTTATGTTGAGCAGAAGCATCCGCCTCTATGACGACCATAGTTTGAGGGTTCGCATCAGCCTTTTCCCTCAGCGAAACCTCAAGGCTCTCTGCGTTGACCGCTTGATCATCTAGGTATATCTCTCCTGTTGATGATATCTTTACACGTATATCTCCCGACCCTTGCTGTACAGTCGAACCCTCCGCTTTGGGCAAGTCTACCTTTATGCCAGGGGAAACTATAAAGGTAGTGGAGAGCATGAAAAATATAAGAAGCAAAAAGACGACATCAATGAGGGGCGTTAAATCCATTGCTACTACATCTCTTCGCTTAATGCGGAAGATCATCTAATCACCCCCGCACCTCAGCCTTTTCAACATTACGCCTCTCTTTAACAAGGTCGACAAAATGAATAGAGATCTGCTCCCACTCTAAAATAGTACGGTCCACCTTACCCAGAAAATATCTATAAGCCAGGAAAGATGGGATCGCGGCAGTTAACCCGGCAGCAGTAGTAATTAGAGCTTCGCTAATTCCTCCGGCAAGAGAAGCCGGGTTGCCTACCCCTTGCACGGATATAACTGTAAAGGCCTTGATCATGCCTGATACTGTTCCTAAAAGCCCCAGGAGGGGTGAAACGTTCGCCACGGTTCCCAAGACACCAACATATTTCTCTAGGTAGGCAGCCTCGCTACGCCCAACCTCTTCGACAGCCTCTTTAACAACCTCGCGGCTATGCCCTGCATTTAATAGGGCAGTCATAATAACCCTGGAGAGAGGGCTTTTTGAGGTGCGGCACCTTGCCATCGCCTCCTCCAGGCGACCACGCTGCACAAGCTCTCCAACACGTTCCACCATCTTTCTTGGGAGGGTGTGGTTAGCCCTAAGGGACCAAAGCCTCTCAAGAAAAACAGCCAGAGCGATTACTGAGCATATTAATATCGGGATCATAAGGATCCCGCCCTTCAAGAGATATCCGTACATTTGCCTCTACCCCTGGGGGAGTTATTTTTATCTATTCTCGAGGAGTTTTAGCCGCTCCTCGACGCGCACCTTTAGCTCTGGGGTGCCATCTTTCAGTAATTCACCATAAAGGTCGACAGCATCATTCAATCTGCCGAGCCGCTCCAAAATCAGGGCAGCACTCAGCTTGCCTTCCATTACAAGCGGCGCTGTCCGGGGATAGAGTAACCCCAGACGTAGATATGTTGCTATAGCATCCTCGAATTTTTGACTTTTTTCATAGGCTAATCCGAGGAGGTACCCAGATTTTAAACCTGTATCGCCATAGAGAAGCTCCGAACCCTCCAATAGTGGAGGAATCGCTCCCTCGTAATCCTCACCGGCAATGTGGTATTCACCAATATCAACCAAAAGCCGCTGCCTTGGGGAGGGGTCATCAAGAGGCGCTTTTAAAAGAGCCTCTTGAGAAAGTGCTATGGCACTGCTCCAATCACCCGCAAGCAATAGCGCCTTGGCACCTCGCCTAAACGAGGAGAGGGCGAGCCTTTTGTCCTCCTCCTCTCGCCCCAATTTAGTAAAATGCGCGGCTGCCTCCAGAGGCTTATCCATTTGGAGATAAATCTCTCCAATTTGTTCCTCTGCCTCAAGATAAAATGGGCTCTCCATACTTGTTATCTCAGTGAGGGTAGCAATTGCTCCCTCAAGGTCTCCTCCACGCCTCAAGTTTTGTGAGGCGAGAATCTTGGCGCGGTCCGCGCCCTCTCCGCTAATACGTGAGGAAGCTCTTTTGTAATAACTCGCAGCCTCCATTGGGGAGCCGCTTTTAGCATAAAGATCGGCAAGGCGCTCCTCTAAGGCGGCAACACCTGTTCCTCTGGCACCTGTGGCTAAATACTCTTCAAGGGTGGCAGATGCTTCCTTAAGCCGCCCCAACCCAATGAGCGCTTCAACCCTTCCCCTCAGCCCCTCACTGCTTTTATCCATTGAATCGTAGAACTTTAAAGCCTCGTCGGCCCTGCCTAGCTTCGTAAGTATCTCGGCAATAGCCATCTTTGCGCCGCCCTCTATAGCCTCTTTTTCTCCTGCTTTGAGCGCGCTCCTGTAATGTGTGAGTCCGCTCTCATAATCCCCGGATGAGGTGAAGCTGCCTCCGAGAAGTAGATACGCCTCCACTAAGTCAGAGTCTATACGCTCTCCCTCAAGGTCATCTGCAATGGTAAGAGCAGTGATTAGGGGTTCCCGCCCTGCTATATCACCACGCTCCAAGAGAAGCTCTCCAAGGAAAAGGTTAGCTTTGAACCTTATTTTTTGAGAGGAGTTTACCGTCAAATTCTCAAGAACCTCTTTCGCTCTATCAACCTGCCCCGCTGAAAGCATAGCCTTTGCAAGCTCCAGCGTAACTCCATCATTTCCTGGCTCACGGCCATACCTGGCCAGGTATTTCCCAAAGAGCTCAACTGAACGTTCCCAGCCGCCCTCTTCCCCCGCTATCCTCGCAAGGGCAAGAATTGCCTCGGGATATACCGGGCTCTCGCCATCAACGCTCTCAAAGGCATGCGCAGCGCGGCGGTTCTCCCCCTTTGCCAACCGGACATTCCCGAGCCGGAGCCACACTTCACCAGCCATATCATAACCGGGGTATTCAGCGAGCAAGTTCTGCAACACCACTTCCCCCCTTTCGCCCTCTCCGCCTAAGAGCAAAGCATCACCTTCACGGTGCATCGCATAAACCTTGAGCTCTCCGTCTTCGACTTCCCCGAAATATTTTGCCGCGCCGCTGAAATCAACTAGCCTGTATAGCGCTTCTCCCATTAGAAAGTTCACTATATTAAGCCTACTGGCACCAGCTAGATTCTCTCTGGCGCGTGCAAGATAATCCAGTGCATCTATATATTCATCCGTAGAGAACATGAGCCAGCCGACCTCAAAAAACCCCCACCCGGGCCAGCCCTTTTGGGGCGCAAAGTCTTCTAAGGCAAGGCTTTCCTCTTTAGCAGCGGAGGTTTCACCAGACTCAGCCAAGGCCCTCACCCTCCCGTATCGCGCTCTCATCTCAAGATCTTCTGGCAGCCCCTCCTCTATCGCCCACCCCAAGCGCTTAACGGCCCCGGAGTAATCTCCCCGCTCAAGGAGGAGTTGCCCCTGCGCCACCCTCCCCTGTGGGGCCAAGGCGCTCTCCGGGTGACTCAAGAGGAAAGCCGTAAGCTGCCGCTGCGCTTCATCAACCCGCCCAGCATCCCTATTCAACAGCGCGAGCAAAAAGAGTGCATCACCATCTCCAGCGTCCCCTTCAAGCTCTACCGCTTTTTCAAGGGGCGCAACGCCGCCTTCAAAGTCTCCCGCAAGGTAGCGCCTTTTACCAATCCATGTCAGAGCATTGGTCCGATACGCAGAAGAGCTGTCATCGGAGAGCTCTATCCACATCTCCTCCGCCTGCTCCAACCGTCCTGCCCTCTGTGCGCTCCATGCATAACGATACCTTGCTTCATCAGCATAGGCCCCGGTTACGCGCCCAAAATAGTAAATGGCCTGACCATACTTCTCCTCCCGCCGTTTGAGCTCGCCAAGCCAGAAAGCTGAAGGCCCAGCGTCGGGGTGGTCCGGCCCAAGTTTTAATACCTGTTGGAAGTAGTAAAGTGCCTCCGTACCAAGCCCCTCTGAGAGCGCCGCCAACCCTGCTTTATAAAAAGATGCCGGGTCGGTAGTGAGGGCAGTAACGGCGGAGCCCATGGCTCCGGAATAACCACACCCTGGAGATTGTACCTTGGGTGCTTCACCAAGGCTGTAGTCCGCCGCCCCCTCCAAGGACATAAGTGGCAACTCCGCGGGTGAGGAGCTCTCCTCTCCGACTTTTACGGTGCCAAGATTTAAGGGTTCGCTTCTTAAAGTTTCCACCCCTTTTAAGAGCGGCGAGGGGAGCTTGTTATCGTTTGCGAATGAGGCGAGTGAAGAGAGGTGCACAAAAAGGGCTGCCACAAAAATATAGCCGCCCGTGCGCAACCTCTTAGGGGCGTGTAATTTCATCAGCGTCTCCAATAACTGATTTTCCGGGAGAAGCCATTATATCACTGGGGGCGCAACAACCAAAGATGAGCTTACAAGGGTCAGGGGCGCGGATGGGAGATGAACTCTCCTACATGCTTTGAGAAGAGGTGGTACTCGACTAAAAAGGCGTCATGTCCGTAATCAGACCTTAGCGATAGATGCTCAACGGGGTGCCCCTTGTGTCTGAGAATAGCCGCCAGGTATTCCGTATCCTCTGGAAGATATAGCCAATCGGAGGTGAAAGTCAGAAATAGCACATCTGCCTTGATGCGCGATAATGCCTCCTCCATGCCTCCGGGGAACCCCTCAGAGAGGTCAAAGGTATCCAGCGCCTTTGTCAGATAGAGATAGCTGTTGGCGTCAAATCGTTTTGGGAAGTTGTAACCGTTATAGTGGAGATAACGCTCAACGTCATATCGAGATGAAAAGTCGTAGACACCTTCACGCCCTGAAATCCGCCTGCCGAACTTTCTGCGCATTGAGCGGTCGCTCATGAAGGTTAGGTGCCCCAGCATGCGGGCGGTTGCGAGGCCATCCACGGGGAGCTCTCCAGTATCGTAATAATCGCCTTCACGCCAGTTGGGGTCTGACATGATCGCCCGGCGGCAAATATTGTTAAAGCCTATATTAAGTGGAGAAGATGCTCCGGTGGTGGATATAGGCACCACCGACTTCACCCTGTCCGGGTATCTTACAGCCCACTCCAGCGCTTGCATTCCACCCATTGAGCCCCCGATAACACAGAGCAGGCGCTCAATGCCGAGGTGGTCTAAAAGCCTTACCTGGACCTCAACCATGTCTCGTATGGTGACAACAGGAAATTTCATTCCGTAAGGTTTTCCTGTCCTGGGGTTTACGGAAGCGGGGCCTGTGGTGCCACGACAACTGCCCAGGACATTGGCACAAATGATGAAATACTTGTCTGTATCCAGCGCTCGCCCTGGGCCAATCATCGGATCCCACCAGCCAGGTTTCTGGTCTTCGGCAGAATTCACCCCGGCCGCATGGGCATCACCCGCTAGTGCGTGGCATAGTAAGATCGCATTGGAACGATCTGCGGCAAGAACGCCATAGCTCTCATAGGCGACCTCAATCGGCCCAAGAATACGTCCCGACTGTAGATTTAGCTCGTCAGGTGATTGGCAAAGTGTGACTGAGTGGGTTTCGATAAGGCCCACTCCGTCGAGAACTTCATTTATCAAGGGTTTTAGCGCCTCTCCGAAGTGGAGGGCGGCAAAGAGAGGATTCACTTGCGACGGCTTTTAGCCGCCGGAGGGTGCCTTCCGTATGCCGGCCTTCACTCTCATCTCTCGGGAGCTCTCTCCCGCAGGAATTAGCACCAGTTGCCATAGCGGCCGGTTGCTGTGGCTTCACAGGGCCTGGTCCCTCCGCCACTCTAGATAAGCAGTTTTCACCGGCTTAAAGCCAGCCTGCGAACTCCTTTTATCACTAAGTTTCGTTTCAAGTCAACCGCGCTCACGCAGCTTGCTTATGTGAAATATACCAGAATTTAATCTACCGAGGCAGTGTGGAATCAGCTGCATTTAGGGCATTTGCCGTAAAGCTCCAGCCTGTGGTTGGTCACAGCGAAACCATGCCCCGAGGCAATAAGGTCCTGTAACTTCTCGATGCGTTCATCTTCAAATTCTACAATGGTGCCGCATTCGGTGCAGATGAGATGGTCATGGTGGTCGGCAAAGATCGCTGATTCATACCTGACGCGTTCCTCATCGAAGCGCCGCTCCTTTGCTATTCCCACATCCACAAAGAGGTTCAGGCACCTGTATACCGTGGCGTAGCCAATCTCCGGCGAGCTCTTTTTAACAAGCTCGTAGAGCTCCTGGGCGCTTATGTGTTTTTGCGCGGCTATAAAATTTTCCAGGATTACATCTCGCTGCCTGGTCCACCTCAAACCCTTACCCTTAAGGTGTTCAAGCAACCGGCGGCGAGCCTCCTTAAACTGCGCCTTTAAATCCCTTCTCTTCTCAGCCCCCACTACCGTCCTCCTTTAGTTCAAGCAAAAGAGCCTCTACTAGCTGCCGCCCAAGTGCCTCAGCCTCAGCCAGACCCTCTTTCTCTCTTAAAATATCACCCTTCTCATCCACCCCCCTCAAAAGCACCTCCCCCCAAGGCGATGCGTCCAGAGTGTCGAGAAAATATCTGAAAGTCAGCTTAACTCCATCAAAAAGCTTATTACCTTTGCTGCCCCCAAGTGATAGGAGCACTCCTTTACGGTCCTTTATCCTCCCAGTAGCCACCGGCATCTTAAGAACGTACTTACGCGCCCAAAGAGATTGACATCTGTCAATGAACGCTTTGGCTATGGCGGGGACCCCATAAAACATCACTGGTGAAGATAGCGCAAAGGCATCAACCTCCATAAGGCTCTCAAAGAGGGGTGTGAGGTCATCTTTTAATACACATTCGCCCGACTTGGCGCAGGCGTGTATCTCACGGCAGGGAAAGAGCTTCATATCCCGAAGGTATAAGGGGTGAACAACGCCTCCCGCAGATTCTACGCCCTTAATAAAGCTGTCCATCAAAACATCAGTGTTGCCACCCTTTCTAGGGCTTCCAAAAACACAGAGAATTTGAGGTGGGAAGATATCAGCCATTTTTTCTTTCCTGCTTGTTAATACAGCATATCGGTAACTATAATTTAACTACATCTTTAAACCCATTTGGAGGAAACAATGAGTGATTCGGCAATAATGGCCTTGGAGCAAGCTATAAAATTTGAATCTGACGGTAGGGATTTCTACCTTCGCGCCGCCGAGCGGGTTACTAACCCTATGGCGAAAGCGGTTTTTACAAAGCTTGCCGAGGATGAAAAGAGCCATATAAGCAGGGTAAGAGAGATTTACGAAGAACTCAAGGACAACGCGGGGTGGCCCTCTGAAATGAAGATGGTAGCCGCCGCATCCGGTGTCATGGATGTTTTTGAGCGGGAGACCATGACTCTGTCGCTATCCCCTGATGCCTCGGCAAAGGAAGCCCTTGAGGAAGCCGCCAAGATGGAGCGGGAGGGCGTTGCCTTCTACAGACTCCGCGCAAATCAGGCGACATGTGATGCTGAGAGGGAATTTTTCAACCGTTTGGTCGATGAGGAGGTAGATCATCTGGCTGCGATTGAAAAGGCTCTTAAGTAGCAGTGAGGAACTATTCAGGGCCAAAACCCACACTGTCGGCAAAGCTGACCGAGCTTTCTTCGGGGGTGTGGGTTACCGCAGGGCGAATGGCAGTCATTGAGGGGAAAGAAACTCTCGCTGTGATTGACCCGGGCGACGAACCTTTGACCACCGCGCAGGGTCCCCTTGCCGGGCTTTACGAAGTCATTAAAGAGACAGGCAAACCATTAGCTGAAGTTTGGATAACGCATTCGCATCCTGATCACATAGCGAATCTGCCTGAGATTAAAGCTCTTTTTAAAGGGCTGCTGAGGGTCGTCGCTCATAAAAACTCACCGCTTAAACCCGATGCGTATTTACCAGGTGAGGGTTTCAGGGTTCGTTGTATTTCTACGCCGGGTCATTCCAGCGTAAATGATGACCTTGCTTTTTATCTTCCTGACTCCAGTATTCTATTCTCCGGAGACATAGTGCAACCAAAGGGAGAGTCATGGGAGGAGGCTTTTTACCCAAGTCCCTGGCCTTTTTTCACTGATGGAAATACCTATCTGGCATCACTCGACAAGCTCCTGACTCTCGATGTAAGTACTCTTGTTACGGGGCACCGTGAAGTCCGAAACGGTGATAGCGCTAGAGCGTGGATTGAGGTCACAAGAAAGGCAATAGCTGAAGTGGGAAAACGCGCGATAAAGCTTAGAATGGAAAACGTACCTTTAGCTGATGCAGCAAGGCGCATCTTTCTTGAGCTCTGCAAGGAGAGGTCAATACCGGGAGATATAGCTTATCGGAGATTTTCAGGCTCACCCTCCTCCTTTACCCTCTATGACCTTCCAGGCGTAGAGTATTTCTACGGAAATTAAGGCCCCGCTATGCTCCGCCACATCACCATGTTAATTTTCTCTTTACTCATAATCCTTGTGGTCTTCCCCGGATGCAGCGACAATTCTCCTGCTCCCGCTGCTAACTCCGAGGAGATAGCAGGATTACAGGAGAGGACAAGCGGCGACTCTATAACTGTAGAGGTCAACTCTCTTGCCCCGGCTTTTGCAGCAAAGCTTCTTGGAGGAGGAGAAGCCCGCCTCTCTGACTTCGTTGGCAACCACGTCATTCTCCTCGAGTTCTGGTCGATATTCTGCAAATCATGCATTGAGGAGATGCCAAAAATAATCGCCCTCAACGATAAGTATGCCAAAGAGGGTCTGGCGATCCTCTCAATAAACACTGACATCTTTACCGATGCCCGCGTAGCCTCTGTACTAAAAAAAGCGGGAATACGCCTTGATTACCCAATTTTGCGCGATACACGACAATCTATTGCAGCTGATTATAACGTTGAGCTCCTGCCCGTTACGGTGATCATCGACCGCTCCGGATGGATTCGCCTATACCAGGAGGGCTACCGTCCAGGAGATGAAGAGCGCTTTGACTCAGTAATAAAAGAGCTATTATCAACAGATAAGGGTGAGGACATTACTTTAGCGCCAACGGGTGGGGTAACTACCTTCGCCCCGGCAGGTACCACTCATCTTGTCACGGAGGGGGGCCTTGGCGCGACTTATAGAACTCGAACACTTAGCGGCGGGGAGCTTTTGCTTGGCGGAGGAAAGCCTACACTTCTCTTCTTCTGGAGCCTATACTGCAAGCCTTGTAGAGCTAAATTTCCCGAGATGGCTGAACTTGCTGAGGATTTTCCCGAGATTCAAGTAGCCTCTGTTAATATTGACTCCCCGCATTTGAAGCGCAGGGTAGAGTCCTTTATTGAAAAGTACCCCTCTCTTCCATGCATTCCAGACTGGTCTGCCATGGGATCAGGCGACATATCCAGAGCCTTTGGTGTCGGCGCAACACCCACCGCAATAATTCTCGATGGTGATGGGGAGATAGTATATACCGGCCAGGGCACTGAAGACCTTGAGCAAATAAAATCCCACCTTGAAGAGTTGAAGTAGCTTTAGTTGCCATCCACTTTTGACACTAGCCATTTCAGTTGTTACATTTCAAGTGTGAAAGAGTTATTAAACCCCTGTATTTTATAGGACTTTGGAGGAAATAGGCCCATGTGGGATTACACTGATAAAGTAAAAGATCATTTTCTTAACCCTAGGAACGCTGGAAAGATTGAGAACGCAGATGCTGTAGGCGAAGTCGGAAGTTTGGCATGTGGTGATGCCCTTAAACTTTTCCTTAAACTTGATGATGAAGGCAAGATTGAGGATGCGACCTTTCAGACATTTGGTTGCGGAAGCGCAATCGCGTCAAGCTCGGCTCTTACAGAAATGATAAAGGGTAAAACCCTGGACGAGGCTCTGGAGATAACAAACCGTGACATTGCAGATTACCTTGGTGGGTTACCTAAGGAGAAGATGCACTGCTCAGTTATGGGCCGTGAGGCCCTTGAGGCAGCAATCAACTCTTACCGGGGCATTCCGATCGACACCACGGCGCTTGAGGGCGAGGTGGTTTGCGAGTGTTTCGGAGTTACCGACAAGCAAATCCGAAAAGCGATTCATGAAAATGATATCAAAACCGTAGAAGATGTAACCAACTTCACCAAAGCAGGCGGTGGCTGCGAGCGATGCATACCAGATATTGAGAAGATACTAGCTGAAGAGCTCGGGGCAAAGGCGAACACTTCCGGCCCGGCAACTTCAAACAAACCGCTTACCAACCTTGAGCGCATACAGCTCATACAGAAGGTTATCGATGAGGAGCTACGCCCGGCCCTCCAAGCTGATGGTGGAGACCTTGATCTGATTGATGTCGAAGGAAAGAAAGTAATTGTTAGCCTTCGCGGCGCATGCTCAAACTGCCCATCGGCTCAAATAACTTTAAAAGACGGGGTGGAAGGCCGACTTCGTGAGATGGTTGACCCTGAAATTGAGGTTGTGGAGGAGAACGCGTGAAGACTATATATTTAGACAATAACGCAACAACGCGCGTTGACCCTCGCGTATTTGAAGAGATGCAGCCATATTTCTGCGACCTTTACGGGAACCCCTCATCCATGCACGCATTCGGGGGGCAGGTCGGCTCAAAGATAACTGAAGCGCGCGAGCGTGTAGCAGCTATTTTGGGCGCGGACCCCACAGAGATAATCTTTACCTCTTGCGGCACTGAGAGTGATAACACAGCTATTCGCTCAGCGCTGGAATCCCAGCCCGACAGAAAACACATCGTTACAACCAAGGTTGAGCACCCAGCCGTACTCAACCTTTGCAAGCACCTTGTAAAGAAGGGCTATCACCTGACCCAACTTGGGGTAGATGAAAATGGGCGGCTAGACCTGGATGAATTAAGAAGTGCAGTTACTGATAACACCGCGCTGGTCTCTATTATGTGGGCAAACAACGAGACGGGAACGATCTTTCCAATTGAAGAGATTGCACACATAGTAAAGTCTCGTGGTACGCTTTTTCACACCGATGCAGTCCAGGCGGTTGGAAAAATAGAAATCGACTTGAACAAAATCCCCGTAGACTTTCTGGCGCTAAGTGGTCATAAACTTCATGCTCCAAAGGGGGTTGGCGCACTTTATGTCCGCAAGAGAACACCTTTCAGGCCCTTTATAATTGGCGGGCATCAAGAGCGTAGCAGAAGAGCGGGTACAGAGGCAGTGCCTTCCATCATAGCGTTGGGCAAAGCTTGTGATGTAGCTTTTGAAAATATGTCAATTGAGCAAAATGAAGTTAGGGAGCTTCGCGACAGGTTAGAGCAAGGCATAATTAATTCCGTGCCGCTTACCATAGTAAACGGTGATGAAAGCTCACGCCTACCCAATACATCTAATATTTCATTCAAGTTTGTTGAAGGAGAGGCGATACTTTTACTTATGAACGAGCTTGGAATTTGTGCTAGCTCAGGCTCGGCATGTACATCCGGCTCACTCGAACCAAGCCACGTACTAAGAGCTATGGGCGTTCCCTTTACCTTTGCGCATGGCTCGATACGCTTCAGCCTTAGCCGGTTCAACACAAAAGAGGAGATAGATTTCGTGGTTAAAGAGTTTCCGCCCATCATTGAGCGCTTACGCGCCATGAGCCCCTACACGGAAGAGTAGGAGCTACCTTTGGCGGTACCGCGAAATCCTGAGATTGTCCGGTTAGAGAAAAAGATAGAAGACTTACGCTATCAGTATGATCTCTATTTTTCAGGCCACAGAAGAACCGAGCCGTCTTCTTTGATGAACGAGATCGACCATGAAATTTTAAATGCAACCCGCACACAACATGGTAAATCCACAGGTGTTCAATTCCAATTGAACACCCTGGCGCATAAATTCCGTGCGCTGCAAACGAGGGTACGAAAAACCCTTGAGAGGTGGGAGAAGGCTCGCACCGGGCGGCGTCAAGCAATAGCTGAAGCTACGCAGGAGCGCTCAAGCACCTTTTATATTGACAGGCTTACTATTGAAAATCCGACGCTATTAAAGAGGCGAATACGAGCGCTCTACACTGGCGCTAATGCCCCAACTTTTAACCCGGATAAGATATCTGACGCAATATTGGACAAAGCTTCACAGGTTATCGATAAACCTGGCGTAGCAGCCGTCCGCTTTACCGTTTCCCACTCGGCTAATGAGAAGGCTCCAAAGGTAAAAGGTGACTTAATTAAGCTGAAAGCTGCTAGCGAAGGTTGATTTTTTACACTGAAAATAAATAAAGGCCGCCCCATTTGGAGCGGCCTTTTTATTATCTGCTTCCTGAGCAATCAGGATTTATGCTTCCTCGCCACGGCCACCTGATTAAGCGCACGGTCTATCTTTGCCTGCGCCTCCAAATACTCCTTGGATTCGCCAGATACGGATAGAGACTTCATCTCCTCTTCCGCTTCGGCGAGCAGTTTTTCAGCTGTAGCAAGGTCAATTTCAGCAGGGAATTCTGCTTCCTCTGCAAGGATAGTCACCTTATCACGAGTAACCTCCGCAAAGCCCCGGCGTACTGCAAGGTGGCGTTTCTCATTGCCTACTCTGTACATCAGCTCGCCGATTCCAAGCTCAACCAGATAAGGTGTGTGCCCAACAAGCACACCAAACTCGCCCTGAATTCCGGGGGCGGTGACCTCTTCTACGCCCTCGCTTACGAGCTGGCGCGAGGGAGTCACTATCTCAAGGCGAAAAGTTGTTTCGCTCATGATGTTCTCCAGTTCAGGCTGTTAGTCCCTAAGAGACTCGGCCTTTTCAATGGCCTCTTCAATCGTGCCGACCATGTAGAAGGCCTGCTCCGGGATATCATCGTGCTTTCCAGCAACGATCTCCTTAAAGCCCTTGATTGTATCCTCAAGCTTTACGTACTTGCCGCTAAAGCCGGTGAAGGCTTCGGCGACCGTGAAGGGCTGGGAGAGGAACCGCTGTATCTTGCGCGCACGGGAGACGGATAGCTTATCCTCCTCCGAGAGCTCATCCATGCCAAGAATCGCGATGATATCCTGTAGATCCTTATAACGCTGGAGGACCTCCTGGACTGAGCGGGCAACTGCATAGTGGTCAGCGCCGACAACGCGGGGGTCGAGGATGCGGCTCGTTGAGTCAAGCGGGTCAACGGCGGGGTAGATGCCAAGCTCCGCGATCTGCCTGGAGAGAACTGTCGTCGCGTCGAGGTGCGCGAAGGTCGTCGCAGGGGCGGGGTCGGTGAGGTCGTCAGCGGGAACGTAAATCGCCTGGACCGAGGTGATGGAGCCCTTTGAGGTTGTCGTGATTCGCTCCTGCATACCACCCATCTCTGTCGCTAGGGTGGGCTGATAACCAACCGCGGAGGGAATACGGCCCAAGAGCGCGGAGACCTCTGAACCAGCCTGGGTGAAGCGGAAGATGTTGTCGATGAAGAGAAGAACGTCCTGCCCTTCTGCATCACGGAAATATTCCGCAACGGTAAGCGCGGAGAGCGCGACTCTGGCACGTGCTCCGGGCGGCTCATTCATCTGCCCGTAAACCAGTGAGGTCTTATCGATAACCCCCGACTCCTTCATTTCAAGCCAGAGGTCATTACCCTCGCGGGTTCGCTCGCCTACACCGCCGAAGACGGAGAAGCCACCATGCTGGCTGGCAACATTGTTGATGAGCTCCATGATAAGAACCGTCTTGCCGACGCCTGCGCCGCCGAAGAGGCCAATCTTACCACCGCGCTGGTATGGAGCGAGAAGATCGATGACCTTGATCCCCGTCTCAAAGGCTTCGACTTCGGTGCTCATCTCGTCGAATGTTGGCGCCAAGCGGTGAATGGGGAGCCGCTGCTCGGTATTGACTGGACCAGCCTCGTCAACAGGCTCGCCGATGACGTTAAGGATTCGGCCCAAAGTCTCCTTGCCGACAGGCATGGTGATCTTGTCGCCGGTGTTAAGCACCTGCATCCCTCGGACGAGCCCCTCGGTGGAGTCCATCGCGATGGTTCGAACCGTGTTCTCACCGAGATGCTGGGCGACCTCTAGGACCAGATTGTTTTCCTGATCGTTAATTGCTGGGTTGGACACCTTCAGGGCCGTGTAAATTTCCGGAAGATTCTCTTCGAAAACCACGTCCACGACGGGACCGATAACCTGGGAAATTTTGCCGTACTCACTCATTGGGTAAGGCCTCCTTGCGTAATCCTCTGGATCGCCCTTATTTCATTGACTCGACGCCGTTTACGATATCCATCAGCTCGCTTGTGATGGACTCCTGTCGGGCGCGGTTGTACTGAAGGGTCAACCGGTCAATCATCTCTGAGGCGTTAGTAGTTGCGCTTTCCATCGCCGTCATACGCGCACCATGCTCACTCGCTGTGGACTCAAGAAAAGCGCGGTAAATGCGAACATCGACGTAACGGGGAAGAACCCAATTTAGCATATGCTCTTCATCGGGTTCGTAAATGTACTCTGTGGTAACGGTATCAGGGTCTACCTTAGGCGGCTCCACAGGTAATAACCTGTCATACACGACAACCTGCGTCAGCGCGCTGCGGAACTCATTGTAGACCATGTAGACGAGGTCGAGCTCGCCCTCCGCATAGCGGGTGGATATATCCTCACCGATCTCATGGGCCTGCCCATAGGTGACATTGCCAAAGAGCTCAGTCATTTGACCGAACTTTTCAACGGGGCGTTTTTTATAATACTCAAGCCCCTTCTTGCCAACTATGTAGAGCGAGATGCTCTCATAGCTCGCAGCCTTCTCATTTAAAAAGCGGTCTACGCTACGGAGTATGGAGCCATTGAAGGAGCCGCAAAGGCCTCTGTCCGAGGTAAAGAGGACCAGCCCCACCTTCTTAGGCTCACGCCGCTCAAGGAGTGGATGGGCCTCCTCCTTTGTACGCAGCGCCAAGCTGGTGAGGACATCAAGCATCTTGTCTGAGTAGGGGCGGTTGTTGGTTATCGCCTCCTCAGCCTTTCTGAAGCGCGCAGCTGAAACCATCTTCATCGCCGAAGTGATCTGCTGCGTGCTTGTGACGCTCGATATTCTCGTTTTAATATCTTTAAGGTTAGCCATCTTTTGGGCTCCCTATGATTCCGATACGAAAATTCCGTCGAACTCTTCGAGCGCGCTGTTGAGCTCTTCTTTGATCTCGTCGGAGAGGGCCTTCTCGTTGCGAATCTTTGTCACGAGGTCGGCCTTTCTTGTCTCGAAGAAGTCATAGAGCTGCTTTTCATACTCTGCCAGTTGGCTGACATCATATTTGTCGCAGTAACCCTTAGTCGCCGCGTAAATGGTAAGGACCTGCTTTTCAATGGCAAGGGGCTCATACTGGCCCTGCTTAAGGATCTCGACCAGGCGTGCGCCTCGGTTTAGCTGCTGCTGTGTCGCCTTGTCAAGGTCGGAGCCGAACTGCGCAAAGGCCTCCAGCTCGCGGTACTGTGCAAGGTCGAGACGAAGCGAACCGGCGATTGCCTTCATTGCCTTGACCTGCGCAGAACCACCGACGCGGGAGACGGAGATGCCGACGTTAATGGCGGGGCGAATACCGGAGTTGAAGAGGTCACTCTCAAGGAATATCTGGCCGTCAGTAATTGAGATGACGTTGGTCGGAATGTAAGCCGAGACGTCGGAAGCCTGAGTCTCAATAACCGGCAGCGCCGTCAGTGAACCACCCCCATTAGTATCTGAGAGCTTAGCTGCGCGCTCAAGGAGGCGGCTGTGCAGGTAGAAAACGTCGCCCGGATATGCCTCGCGCCCCGGAGGACGGCGAAGGAGCAGGGAGAGCTGTCTGTATGAGACCGCCTGTTTTGAGAGGTCATCGTAGATGATCAGGGCGTGCTTGCCATTGTCCCTGAAAAACTCGCCCATGGTACATCCGCCGAAGGGGGATATGTACTGTAGGGGAGCGGGCTCTGAGGCCGTCGCGGCGACGACTATGGTGTACTCCATCGCCCCATGCTCTTTGAGCTTGGAGACGACCTGCGCAACCGTCGAACGCTTTTGGCCGATAGCGACATAAATGCAGATTACATCGCCACCCTTCTGATTGATGATCGTATCGATCGCAACAGCGGTTTTACCCGTCTGGCGGTCGCCGATGATCAGCTCACGCTGACCGCGCCCGATTGGCACCATCGAATCAATAGCCTTGAGCCCAGTCTGTAGGGGCTCTTTAACCGGTTGCCTCATGACGATGCCGGGCGCCTTGATATCGATAACCCTTGTCTCAGCGGCTTCAATCTCTCCGAGACCGTCAACAGGGTTGCCAAGCGGATCGACAACGCGGCCGAGGAGACCGTCGCCCACAGGAACGGAGACGATGTTTCCTGTGCGCTTAACAGTGTCACCCTCTCTGATGTGGGTATCGTCGCCAAGGATAGCGGCGCCGACATTGTCCTCTTCGAGGTTCAGCGCCATTCCCATGATGCCGCCCGGAAACTCCAGGAGCTCACCGGCCATGCACTTCTCAAGGCCGTGGATGCGGGCAATACCGTCGCCAACATTTAGGACAACGCCGGTCTCAGCCACATCCAGCTGTACTTCGAAGTTCTTTACCTTCGACTTGATGATTTCTGTAATTTCTTCAGCACGAATTTGCATG
>PKTT01000038.1 GCA_002869015.1 Deltaproteobacteria bacterium | reverse complement strand
GCCCTTTTTCCAAAGCCCCGGAGGCCCCGCACAAACTCACTCCCCTCATGCGGAGTGCGGTTTATACCCGACCCCTCAAACGCATGTCAACACCTTTTTTCAAAGGATTTTTGCTTTTATTTTTGAGGGCGAAATTCAGTAGGCAACGCATGGTTTTTAGAATATACGCCCCCGCCAAATAATGCTGCGGACAAGCCGAGCTCGCCTCTTTTATGCTCCCCCTAAAGGGTCGTGCCTATCCGGTTCAGGCCAGCTGTTGAGAAGTATATGATGAATGCCTTTCCCCTTACGCGGCCTTTTTTGACGAAGCCCCAAAAGCGACTGTCATTTGAGTGGTCCCGGTTGTCACCCATTACGAAATAGTACCCATCGGGCACAACAAATGGCCTCAGCCCCTGCCTAGAGCGCGCATAGGGAGGGATGCTATTGTCATAGGCTCCCCATTGGTCGTCCAGTTTTTCACCATTAATCCAAAGCTCTACGCCCTTAACTTCAACCTTATCTCCAGGCAGCCCAATAACTCTCTTGATGAAATCCTCCCCCTTAAGCACATCATTCATCGGTATTGGGCCGCGGCGGGCGACCTCCTCAGGCTTATCGGGGTTATCCATGCCAGGGTAGATAAAGACAACTATATCACCACGCTCTATATCTCTTACCGCCGGAAGGCGCATATCTGTATATGGCAACGGTACGCCATAGAGAAATTTGGTTACTAAAAGCTGGTCTCCAATCTGAAGAGTTGGAAGCATGGAGCCTGAGGGTATCTTGAAAGCTTGTATCCCCACACCCTTTATAAAGATAGCCAGGGTAATGGCAACGACCAGCACCTCCGCTGTTTCTACTGCCTTGGCAAACTGAGAGGGGAGCTCACGCGTAGCCTTTGCGTAGCCTATGAATAGTACATAAACGACTACGATTAACCCTGTGAGAACGTAATTCGACCCCTCGGTTCTATCGAAAATGAGAAGCCCAAAGCAGATAAAAACCGTCGCAGTCACAGGCACCCACATGCGAGCTGCCAAATTTCTTAGGAATTCATACTTGGAATCGCGAAGCCTGGGAGCTCCGAAGATCAAGACAAGCCCTCCCCCAGCGGTGAAAAAGAGCACTGAGAAGTTGGATATCTTCTGATAATCGGGAACTGGGAGGAAGACATTTAAGAGCGTCGTGACCACGCCCAGAATAAATAGGGCGCTGCCCCATCTCAGGTAGGAAGACTGCCTGCTTTCAAGGTTGAACTTTTCCTTTTTTTTTCTCATTCTTCATCCACCTTGAGGACCGCTAGGAAAGCTTCCTGAGGTATTTCAACGGATCCGACCTGCTTCATCCTCTTTTTGCCGGCTTTTTGTTTTTCAAGGAGTTTACGCTTCCTTGTAATGTCGCCGCCATAGCATTTGGCGGTTACGTTTTTGCGCAGCGCCTTTACATTGGTCCGCGCAATGACTTTGGTTCCAACCGCCGCCTGTATAGCAACGTCATACATTTGACGGGGGATCAACCCCTTCATCTTACGCGCCACATCGCTTCCGCGCTGATATGCTTTATCTCTGTGTACTATGAGGGAGAGGGCGTCAACTACATCTCCATTGACAAGAATATCGAGCTTAACGAGATCGGAGGTCTTGTACCCCTTCATCTCATAATCCAGGGAAGCATAACCCCGCGAAGAGGTTTTTAGCTTGTCATAAAAATCCAGGACAATCTCATTTAACGGCATCTCGAATTGGAGCTGAACTCGGTTGCCGGAGATATATGTAAGGGAATGCTGAATGCCTCGCCGCTCAATACATATCTTTATGACATCTCCCAGATATTTGTCGGGCATATGCATCGTGGTCAGGACAAAGGGCTCTTCGATATGGTCGAGATGGTTTGAAGGTGGCAGGTGGGCCGGGTTATCCAGCTCAACGACGCTGCCATCTGTTTTGTGAGCCCTGTATCGCACTGTAGGAGCGGTGGTTATGAGGTCAAGGTCGAACTCTCGCTCAAGCCTCTCCTGAACTATCTCCATGTGGAGTAACCCTAGAAAGCCACAACGGAAGCCAAAGCCAAGGGCTTGCGATGTCTCCGGCTCATAACGGAGGCTGGCATCGTTCAGCACCAGTTTCGAGAGAGATTCCTTGAGGTCTTCATAATCTCCCGACTCAGTTGGGTAAAGACCACTGAAAACCATGGGCTGAACTTCACTGAAGCCGGGCAAAGGTTTTTCCGCCGGTCTCTCTGCGTAGGTAACAGTGTCGCCTATTCGGGTGTCTTTTACATCTTTTATCGATGCTGTGAAGAAACCCACCTCTCCGGGTCCGAGGGACTTTACATCCTTCATCATGGGGGAGAATACGCCGACTTTTGCTACTTCGTACTCCTTGTCGATTGACATGAAGCGAATACGAGTGCCCTTCTTTATCTCTCCATTAAAGACACGTATGAGGACAATTACACCCAGGTAATTGTCATAGCTGCAATCAAAGATGAGCGCCTGCAAGGGGTCTTCATTTTTTCCTTGGGGAGGCGGTACCAATTTGACGATAGACTCCAAAAGCTCATGAGTGCCGATGCCCATTTTAGCCGAAGCCAATACGGCTTCTGAGGCATCCAGCCCGATAATATCTTCAATCTCTTGGCGTATCTCATCGGGGCGCGCACGGGGGAGATCAATCTTGTTAAGAACAGGCACCAACTCCAGGTTGTTGTCCACCGCAAGATAAACATTTGCGAGCGTCTGCGCCTCGACACCCTGGCTGGCATCCACGACTAGGACCGCTCCCTCGCATGCTGCCAGCGAACGAGATACTTCATAGGAAAAATCTACATGTCCTGGAGTATCGATGAGGTTTAACAGGTAATCTTCACCATCATCGGCTTTGTAGGTAAGACGGACAGCTTGAGCCTTTATAGTAATACCCCGTTCGCGCTCAAGCTCCATCTTATCTAAAAACTGATCTTTTTTATCACGCTCGGTCACAGCCCCTGTGTACTCAAGGAGCCTGTCGGCCAAGGTAGATTTTCCGTGGTCGATATGAGCAATAATTGAAAAATTTCTAATTCGTTCAAGGGGTATCATATATATCCGGCTCAGGCGCGCTAGCGCTCAAAGAAACTTCGATTTTATAAGCCCCGCCAAGACCTTTCACCTTAAAGAACTTGTGGGATGCGAGAGTTTAACAATGCCGGAGCACCAAGTAAAGAAGTGGCTGATGATTTTGACACGGGAGGTGACGAGTGTTACTTTTTTTATCTCTCTAATATAAGGAGCTGTTTAATGAAAATAGCGATTAGTGGTAAAGGCGGTGTAGGCAAGACCACTCTTGCCGGTGGGCTTGCCCGGTATTTTGCGGAAACTGGCGGAAGAGTTTTGGCGATAGACGCAGATCCGGACTCAAATCTGCCCTCTTCCATCGGCATATCAATAGAAGAGGCCTCTAAAATCAAGCCTCTTGCTACCCTCAAAGATCTGATTGCAGAACGAACCGGCGCCAAACCCGGCACCTTTGGAGGTACATTTAAGCTAAACCCAAGAGTGGATGACATCCCTGATGAGTACGGTCTGGAGTTTAAGGGCATAAAATTGTTGACCCTCGGTACTGTTCCCAAGGGAGGAACTGGCTGCCTCTGTCCAGAATCAACACTTCTTCGTGTCCTCTTAAGACACATAATGTTAAAACGCGGAGAAGCAGTAATCATTGATATGGAAGCTGGGCTTGAGCATCTTGCGAGGGGCTCTACAGAATCTATGGATGCCTTCATCGTCGTTGTGGAACCTGGGCAGCGGGCTATACAGACTGCCCACCAGATTAAACGCCTTGCGGCTGACCTCGGAGTCGAGAAGATTTTTGTTGTCGGCAACAAGGTTGTTGATGATGGTGATCGCAAGCTCATCGAAGATGGAGTAGCACCGATGCAGTTGTTGGGTTTTATGGAGCAGTCAGAGGATATTCGTGAGGCTGACAGAAAAGGTGTCAGCGCTTATGACATCGGTGGTGAATTTAAAGGGCAGATCGAGCTTATTGCAAAAAAATTGCGAGAGATTATCTAAGAGACAATTCAATACGCCAAAATGAAAAGAGGGCGAGGATGTTATCCTCGCCCTCTTTTAAATTTAAAGCTAAGGGACCCTTACTTCTCCTCAGCTTCCTCTTCGGAAGATTCCTTTGCCGGCTCCTCTTCAGAAGCTTCTTCAGCTGGAGGTTCTTCAGCAACAACTTCAGCCTCTTCTTCAGATGCTTCGGCGGCTGCCTCGGCCACTTCTTCCTCAGCTGCGGCGGCTTCTTCAGCGGGAGCTTCAGGTGCTGCTTCCTCAACTGCTGCGGGAGCTGGTTATGAGACGGGGGCAGCCTTCTTCACCTTGGGTTCGCAGGGTTCGCTCACCAACTCGATTATAGAGAGGGGGGCATTATCACCACGACGATTCCCGAGCTTAATAATTCTAGTGTAGCCGCCGGGGCGGTCTCCGAATTGTCCAGAGATTTCCCCAAAAAGCTTCTCTACTACGTCTCTGCTGCGAACATAGCTAAGAGCCCGGCGTCTTGCATGAAGGTCTCCGCGTTTGGCAAGCGTGATGAGCTTCTCTGCAATTTTACGCAATTCTTTGGCCTTCGCATCGGTGGTCTTAATCTTGCCGTGCTCGAAGAGCGAAGTCACCATATTGCGAAACATCGCTTTTCTATGGCTGGAATTTCTACCGAGCTGTCGGCCGGTTTTATTGTGTCGCATAGATCGGTTCCTTTATGTGGGGAGCTAAAGCTCCTCTTCCTCCAAGTCCTCCTCCGGGGGGGTCCAACCGTGAAGCTCCATCCCAAGGTGGAGGCTCATAGTCTGGAGGATATCCTTGATTTCGTTAAGCGATTTCCTGCCGAAGTTCTTGGTCTTTAGCATCTCAGCATCATTTTTCTGGACCAGCTCACCGATGAAACGGATATTGGCAGACTTCAAACAGTTTGCGGCACGAACCGAAAGCTCGAGCTCGCTAACTTTTCTATCAAGGTTGGGGTTGTAGGTGGCTGTTTCCTGCTCTTCGGCAGGGCCCTCTTCCTCTTCAACCGCCTCCTCGAAATTTATGAAGACCTGAACCTGGTCCTTTAAAATTTTCGCAGAGTACGCCAACGCATCCTCTGGTGTAACCGAGCCGTCAGTATGTATCTCTAAGATGAGCTTGTCGTAGTCGGTACGCTGCCCAACACGAGCCTGATCGACCTTGAAGTTGACCTTCTCAATGGGGCTGAAGATAGCGTCGATTGGAATCCAACCGATTGGCATATCCTCATTCTTATTCATCTCAGCGGGCTGGTAACCCTTGCCGACCTCAACAACCATCTCGCCTACAAGGTGAGCACCCTCACCAAGCGTAGCAATATGCTCATCGGGGTTTAGAACCTCTAGCGTTGAACCTGCTGTAATGTCACCGGCAGTAACTACGCAAGGGCCCTTTATGTCGATGTGTAGCCTCTTCTGCTTACTGGTCGAAGCTTTCAAGCGAACATCTTTAAGGTTGAGTATTATTTCAACCACGTCCTCCTTAACACCCGGTATGGAGGAGAACTCGTGGTGAATGCCCTCAAACTTAACCTGTACTATAGCCGCCCCCTGCAAACTGGATAGCAGGATTCGGCGCAGCGCGTTACCAAGGGTGGTGCCGTAACCACGCTCCAGGGGCTCGGCAAAAAACTTGCCGTAGGTCCCGCTCAATGAATCTTCGTCTACCGTAAGCCTTTTGGGCTTTATCAGTTCACGCCAATTTCGCTGTTGCAAATTAACAACCTCCACGCATTTTGTGCGTTCAGGACCGACAGCTTACTTGGAGTAGAGCTCGACGATGAGATGCTCTTCAATAGGCATCGTAATGTCTTCACGCTTTGGCATCTCTTTGATGGTGCCGGAGAAAGCCTTGGCATCAACTTCAAGCCAGCCTGGTATACCCTTGGCGGAAGCCGCCTCGTAAGCACCGACTATGGCGGGCACCTTCTTGCTCTTCTCGCGCACGGCTATTATGTCGCCCTGGCGGGTTGAGTATGAAGGTATGTCTACCCTACGCCCGTTTACAGTGAAGTGACCATGACGCACGAGCTGGCGAGCTTCGCTACGTGAAGCGGCATAGCCCATGCGGTAGATCATATTGTCGAGACGTCTCTCAAGGAGGAGAAGAAGATTCTCGCCGGTTACCCCTTTGAGGCGGTCGGCCTCTTTGAAGTAAGCGCGGAACTGTTTCTCCTGTATCCCGTAGATGCGGCGCACCTTCTGCTTCTCACGAAGCTGGCGGCCATATTCACTGGCCTTGCCGCGTCCCTGCCCGTGCTGTCCCGGGGGGTAAGCGCGACGTTCGAGTGCGCATTTATCGGTGAGACAACGCTCACCCTTCAGATTTAATTTGATCCGTTCACGCCGACAAAGGCGGCATACGGCTCCACGATATCTAGCCAAGGTATCCTCCTACCTTATTAAACGCGCCGACGCTTGGGCGGGCGACACCCGTTGTGCGGAATCGGGGTGACGTCTGTAATTGACGTGATGTTGAGTCCCGCTGCATGAAGGGCGCGAATAGCCCCCTCACGACCGGAGCCGGGTCCCTTGACAAAGACGGAGATGTTTCTTACGCCGTTCTCCATCGCCTTCTCAGCGGCATCCTTGCCAGCAAGCTGCGCGGCAAAGGGGGTGGACTTTCTTGAGCCCTTGAAACCCGCTACGCCGGCGTTTGACCAAGCAATAGTGTTGCCGTTCACGTCAGTGATTGTAATGACGGTGTTGTTAAAAGTGCTTCTGATATGAGCCACACCGTCGCGTATATTCTTCTTTACTTTTTTGACCCTACGGGCCGACCTCTTAGCCATGAATCCTCCACGGTCCTTTCATTCGGCTCTCACCACCTAGCGGCGGCGTGGGCCCTTCCGCGTGCGCGCGTTAGTCTTTGTTCGCTGCCCACGGACGGGAAGTCCTTTACGGTGGCGCAGACCCCTGTAGCAACCAAGGTCCATAAGACGCTTGACGTTGCCGAGTATCTCGCGGCGAAGGTCGCCCTCCACCTTGTATTTCTCGTCAATGACACGACGTATGTTCTGAAGATCGTCTTCAGTCACATCATCGCTTTTAATGTCGAAATTAACGCCCGCTTCCGTCAGAATTTGACGTGCGCTGGAGCGCCCAAGTCCGAAGATGTAGGTCAAGGCGATTTCCATCCGCTTGTTGCGTGGAAGATCGACACCCGCAATTCTCGCCACTTTACTTCCTCCTCTGCGTCAGTCGCAGATTTACCTAGCCCTGGCGCTGCTTGTGCCTGGGGTTATCACAGATTACCCTCACAACACCTTTACGCCGGATTATTTTGCATTTGTCGCACATCGCCTTGACAGAGGGTCGTACTTTCATTTTTTAGCTCCTGCTGACCGGCCCCCCGGTCGTCTACTTCTTGCGATAAGTTATTCGCCCACGAGTCAAATCGTAGGGAGAAATCTCAACAGTTACTTTGTCCCCGGGAAGTATTTTGATGAAGTTCATCCTCATCTTCCCGGATATATGGGCAAGCACTTTGTGCCCGTTTTCCAGCTCCACTCGAAACATCGCGTTGGGTAGCGGTTCGATTACGGTGCCTTCTACCTCTATGGCTTCCTCTTTTGCCAAAACTTCCTCCTCGACTAGCCGAGTCTGCTCAGGATAACCGGGCCATCTTTAGTGATGGCGACTGTGTGTTCCACGTGCGCTGCCAGACTCCCATCTCTCGTACGGGCTGTCCACCCGTCTGAGTCAAGCTTTACGCCTGGGCCACCAGCGTTGATCATCGGCTCTATCGCGATGACCATACCTTCCTTGAGCTTTATCCCCCTGCCTCTTGTACCGAAGTTCGGTACTTGAGGATCTTCATGGAGGTCTCTGCCGATTCCGTGGCCTACAAATTCGCGGACCACATTGTATCCGGCACCCTCAACAACTTCCTGTACCGCCGAAGAGAGGTCACCCATACGGTTACCCGGTTTCGCCTCAAGAATTCCAGCGGCAAGCGACTCTTCAGCATTTTTAATTAGCCGGTGTACGTCATCCCCGGCTTCACCAACTGCTACGCTAATCGCTGAGTCGCCATAAAAGCCCTGGCTATATACCCCAAAGTCTATACTTATGAGGTCACCCGAGCTGAGCTTTTTAGCTTCACTCGGTATGCCGTGGACAATCTCGTCATTTAACGACATACAGAGGTTTGCGGGAAAAGGTTCTCCAAAACCCTGAGGATTTGGCACACCTTTAAAGGCGCCCTTTACCCCCCGCTTTTTTATCTCTTCTTCTGCTGCCAGCTCCAGTTCAGAGGTAGCAACGCCCGGCTTTATGAGACCTCTAACAACTTCCAGAATCTGCGCCACAATCAGGTTAACCTGGCGCATCTTCTCAATTTCTTTGACAGACTTTAAAACTATCAACCAATCACGCTCGTGATGCGGGCAAAAATTTCATCAATCGAGCCGGTGCCCTCGATGGGCCTCAAAAGGCCGGCGCTTTTGTAGTAATCGATGAGGGGAGCTGTTTGCTCCTCATAAACGTTAAGCCTGCTTCTGATCGTCGTCTCGTTGTCATCATCACGCTGATAAAGCTCACCACCGCAATCATCACAAACGCCCTCGGTCTTGGGCGGGTCAAACATAACGTGGTAACCGCTGGAGCAGCCCCTGCAAGCGCGCCTGCCGGTGAGCCTGGCTACCAACTCGTCATTTGGAACCTCGATGGAGATAACATGGTCAATAGCTATACCCATCTTATCGAGGACATTCTTTAAAGCGTCAGCTTGTCCCACAGTGCGGGGAAAGCCGTCAAGCATAAAACCATCTTTGCAGTCACCCGCTTTGATCCGCTCCTCAATAAGGCCTACGACGACCTCGTCTGGAACCAGCTTGCCTGCATCCATATACTTCTTGGCCTCAAGGCCCAGCTCGGTTCCCTCGCGAAGAGCTGCGCGAAGCATATCACCAGTTGAGATTTGCGGAATCCCGTATTTATCTACGAGCTTCTGCGCCTGTGTTCCTTTACCAGCCCCTGGGCCGCCAAGCAAGATCAGTCGCATATCAATCTCCTCCTAAGTGGGTCGCTTTAAATCGAAATTTATCTACGGCCGCGAATTCTTCGCTTTGCCGTCAGCCCCTCATAGTTGCGGGCAATAAGATGCGTTTCAATCTGGGAGACCGTATCAAGCGCGACGCCAACAACGATTAGAAGGCTTGTTCCTCCAAAGAAGAAGGAGACCCCTTCACGCATAAGCAGAGTAGGCAACAGGCAGACCATGCTGACATATATGCCCCCCCAGAAGGTCAGTCGGCTTAAAACCTTGTCAATATATTCAGCGGTGCGCTGCCCGGGACGTATGCCGGGTATATAGCCGCCATTTTTCTTCATGTTATCAGCGACATCATTGGGGTTGAACTGTATCGCCGTGTAAAAATAACAGAAGAATATAATTAATGCTACGTAGACGATGCTGTAGACAATCGACCCGGGGCTTAAATACCCGCGAATCGTGTCGACCCAGGGATGGTCTACGAACTGTCCAACGGTCATCGGAAACATCAAAAGCGATGACGCAAATATCGGCGGTATTACACCTGCGGTGTTGAGCTTGAGCGGCAAGTGCGATGACTGCCCGCCGTAAACTCTCCTGCCTACAACACGCTTGGCATACTGCACAGGAATTCGGCGCTGTGAACGCTCAATCCAAACGACAAAGAAGGTAACAGCCACAATTAAAATAAGCATTAAGAGGCCGCCGCCTGCGCCAACTCCGCGCGCGAACTCTGCAAGCACTGCCGTAGGAATACCTACAACGATACCGGCGAAGATGATCAGCGAAATACCATTGCCGATGCCGCGCTCGGTTATCTGCTCACCAAGCCACATGATGAAAGCCGTTCCCGCGGTAAGGGAAAGAACTGTCATCAATTTGAAGCCAAAGCCTCCGGCTAAAACAACGGGAACCTCGGTAGCCACTGCCAGCCCCATCGACTGTAAAACACCGGGGTCGCTTACCGTTACCTTGAGTCCCTCTAGTCCCACAGCGATACCAAAACCCTGGATTATCGAAAGCAGGACGGTGCCGTAGCGAGTATACTGGGTAATGACCCTCCTGCCCTGCTCGCCCTCTTTGGAGAGGCGCTCAAGGGTTGGAACGACAACCGTAAGGAGCTGCAAAATAATTGAGGCGCTGATGTATGGCATGATGCCCAGCGCAAATACGCTCATCTGCTTTAGAGCGCCGCCGCTAAACATGTTTACCAGGCCGAGGATAGAATCCTGGCCCTGCTCCACCCACTGACCGAATAGCCAAGAGCGCACACCCGGTACCGGGACATGAACGCCAAGGCGATATACGGCCAGGAAGAGGAACGTAATTAAAATACGCCTCTTCAGTTCGGGGATTTTAGCAATCCCCTGGATGTCGCCGGCAACTTTAGCCAAGTTTCACCTCTCCACCGCGTGCTTCAACTTTATCCTGCGCGCCTTTGGTAATTTTCTGCGCAAAGATAGTGAGTTTGCGCTCGAGCTCACCCTTGCCGAGGATCTTGACGCCATCCTTCATCTTCTTGATAAGACCGCTCTCTATTAAAAGAGCAGGCGTCACCTCTGTGCCATCCTCGAAGCGGTTAAGCTCCTGGACATTTACGCAAGCGTACTCCTTGCGGAAGGGGTTTTTAAACCCAACCTTGGGAATACGGCGCTGGAGGGGCATCTGCCCGCCCTCGAAACCGGGATGCTGTGAAAAACCTGCGCGGCTTTTCTGACCATCCTGACCACGTGAGGCGGTTTTGCCTGCGCCGGAGCCGGGGCCTCGTCCAACGCGCTTTTTCTTTTTAACAGCGCCCTCAGGCCTTTTTATATCGTGCAGTCGCATATTTATTGCCTCCAGAGCCCTTGATTACTGGGCTCGAATCTCTTCGAGGGACTTACCGCGTCGTGCCGCTATCTCATCGGGGGTACGGAGCTGCTGTAACCCTTCCAGAGTTGCGCGGACTACGTTATGTGGGTTGTTGGTGCCGATACACTTCGTAAGAATGTCGCGGACGCCAACTGACTCCAAGACTGCACGCACCGGGCCACCTGCGATAACGCCTGTACCGGGAGCGGCGGGCTTAAGGAGTACAGAGCCAGCGCCATAGTGGCCAAGGACCTGAAAGGGTATGGTCCCGTCCAGTACGGGTACTTTGACGAGGCTGCGTTTTGCCTGCTCGATACCCTTCCTGATAGCCTCGGGCACCTGATTAGCCTTACCCAGGCCGACGCCCACTACGCCATTACCGTCACCAACTACCATCAACGCGCTGAAGGAGAAACGGCGGCCGCCCTTGACGACCTTTGCAACGCGGTTGAGAAAAACTACGCGGTCAATTAGTTCAATTTCATTGGGGTCGATTCTCTTGTTCAAGAGACCATCCTCCTGGCTACGCTAAAACTTCAAGCCCGCTTCGCGGGCAGCGTCTGCAAGGGCTTTTACCTT
>PKTT01000046.1 GCA_002869015.1 Deltaproteobacteria bacterium | reverse complement strand
TAGCACAGCTCTTCTTTTACGTAGTGCTTCGCGTGCCCGAGGAGATGGCGCGGGCAGAGGAGGGACGGCCCGCCCCGCTTAAGCTTTGGGAGCTGCGCTTTTCGCTTTACATATTGGTATTGGCCGCAGGGGTAATAGCGGCGGGCCGGGGAATGGGGGAGCTAAGCGGCGAGTTCGCCATGAAATCCGCGATTATGGTGATAGGCTGATTTCTCATCTCGCTGATATCATTCAGAAGAGGGCGCTCCCTAAGGAGGAGAGCCCTTCAGCTTTAAGATATAAATTAAGGCAAATGGAGCCTTTTCGCCGCCGCCCTCACCCCGGCGAGGCTCATGGGAGGAGTTATATGCTTTACCGCTTTGACGGAAAGGAGCCCGCCGTGGGTAGTGGCGCCTTTGTTAGCGAAACAGCCCAGGTAATCGGCGACGTCGTAATCGGCGAGAACTCATACATAGGGCACGGGGCCATCCTAAGGGGAGATTATGGACGAATTGAGATTGGCCCCGGCACGGCTGTGGAGGAGGGGGTGATAATACATGCGCCGCCAAAGGAGACCGCCTCCATAGGTAAGAGCGTCACCATAGGACACGGCGCTGTTATCCACTCCGCCACTGTGGGAGACTTTGCCGTAATCGGGATGGGGGCGATCCTCTCCATCCGCTCCGAGGTCGGTGAGTGGTCCATAGTGGGTGAGGGGAGCGTGGTCAAGCTGCGCCAACAAATTCCAGAGGGGGTTGTAGCGGTGGGAAACCCCGCCAAGGCCGTCAGGGAGACATCGGAGCAGGACAAGGAGTTCTGGCTATACGGCAAAGAGCTCTACGTAAACCTCGCGGCTAAGTATCTCGCCGAGGGTATGGAGCCAGTTGGTTAGCGGAAGCTATCAGCCCTAATCTGAAAATTCACGGTTCTCCTGCTCCATAACGCGGATGAAGGTGGTTCTCTTGGAGAGCTCCTTTAACGCAGAAGCGCCCACGTAGGTGCAGGTTGAGCGAAGTCCCCCCAGAAGGTCCAGCACCGTAGAGGTTATTGGGCCGCGGTAGGGGACCTCCACGGTCTTCCCCTCGGAGGCGCGGTACTCTGCAACCCCGCCGGAGTGCTTCTCCATCGCGGTGGATGAGCTCATCCCATAGTACAATTTAAATTTCTTGCCATCCTTCTCAACGAACTCGCCGCCCGACTCGTCGTGGCCCGCGAACATTCCACCGAGCATGACGAAGTCCGCCCCACCGCCAAAAGCCTTCGCGACGTCGCCGGGGCAGACGCACCCACCGTCGGAGATTATCAGCCCCCCCAAGCCGTGGGCCGCGTCGGCGCACTCGATCACTGCTGAGAGCTGCGGGTAGCCAATCCCCGTCTTTACCCTAGTGGTGCATACTGAGCCGGGGCCGATGCCCACCTTTACTATATCCGCGCCTGAGAGGAGTAGCTCCTCCACCATCTCGCCTGTGACCACGTTGCCCGCGACTATAGTCTTCTCCGGGTAGCGCTCGCGCACCCGCTGAACGAACTCCACGAAGGACTCTGCGTAGCCGTTAGCTACGTCTATGCAGATGAAGTTGAGGAAGGGAAAGAGGTCGAAAATCTTCTCCATGCGCTCAAAATCGACCTCGGAGACGCCTGTCGAGACCATTATCCGCTCGGCGACGGTCTCATCCCTGCCAGCCATGAAATTCTTCCATTCGGGTAGGGGATAGTGTTTGTGTATAGCGGTTATGAGGTCATGTTCGGCGAGAACCTCGGCGACCTCAAAGGTGCCGACGGTGTCCATATTTGCGGCGATCACCGGCACTCCGCTCCACTCTCGCTTTGAGTGCATGAAGGTATAGGTGCGCTTCAATTCAACCTGGTTGCGGCTCCTTAAGGTGGAGCGCTTAGGGCGGATCAGCACATCCTTGAACCCCAGCTTGATGTCGCTCTCAATTCTCACGGCTATATCCTTTTCAAGAAATCTTTTGGCCTTATCTTTAATATATTACGGCTTTTTAGCGACGATTCAAACGCGCAAAAAAAGGGACCCCTCAAAGGGTCCCTTTTTTTTACTGATTGGTTGAATTTAACCGACTGTAACCGCCTTTGAGGACTCCCAGAGGCCATGGAGGTTGCAGTAGCTTGTCGCGGTAAAGGTGCCGGACTTCTCCAGGGTTACCGTAGCTGAGCCGGTGGAGGAGGTCAGCGCGCCTCCCTCACCGTGTGCGGAGAAGTCGAAGCAGGCGATCTCCACCGGCAGCCCCTCCTCGGGGGTGAAGTAGAGGCGGATCCAGCGGATGTGGTGCTCGACCGTGTTGGGGTGCGCTATCTCTTTACCAACGGTGACGGTTACGGCGAACTCTCCTGAAACTGAGTCGGGGCAATCGATGACGGGTACGTGCTTCTCCGACTTCCAGTCAGCGGTTTTGTAGTTGAGGCTCATTTCATTCTCCTTATATTGGGAGTAGCGAGTAAAATATAACCAAAATGGTAATTAATATTAAACACCCATGTAGAGATCATATCAAGAATTTTTTTTATGTCCAATTATGTGGGGACGCCATAAAGATGAATTGCCTGTGCTAGCCGGGGAAAATTATTTTTTTGGCTTCGTTGTGCGGGTAGAGGCGGTTGCCCCGAGTGGGTCTTCGGGCCAGTTGTGTTTGGGGTAACGGCCGCGCATCTCCTTTCTTACCTCCGGGTATGAGTTCTCCCAGAAGGCGGCAAGGTCGGAGGTTACCTGCAAGGGGCGCCCTGCCGGGGAGAGTAGCTGGGCGACAACCCTGGCTCTGCCCTTCGCTACCCTTGGCAGCTCGCGCATTGAGAAGAACTCCTGAAGCTTGCCCTCCACCACCGGCCCGGCTTCACCGGAGTAGTCGAGGGTGGCTTTTCGGCCGCTGGCGAGGGAGATGCTCTCAGGCGCTTCGCTCCTCAAAAGGGTCTGCTCCTCATAGGGGAGCGCCGAGAGGATCGCGCTGTAGAGGTCAACACCTTTCACCACATCAAGGGAGCTCTTGCAGATGCAGATATTTTCGATAAAGGGCTCCCATTCAAATTGTCTTATCTCCCCAGGAAGAAGCTTTGAAAGAAAGTTGATGCGCTCTATTAGAGCCAGCGCGCGGTTGGGTGGAGCAAGGAGCCTTAGAGGATCTTTTAAAAGTTCACTGGCGAGAATTGGAGAGGCTTTGGAGGGGTCCGGGGCAACTCTCTCCTCGGAGAGGGTCAGCGCGCGGTAAGCGATGATTCGCGAAGCGACGACCCTCCCGCGCTCGGAATCCCAACTGTGGAGGGTTCGCTCAATTACCTCGCCGCTCTCCATAAGCCATGCGGGGTCTATTGGAGATGCTATACGGATAATTGCTTCTCGGCCCTCTCCCCGCGCACCCCCGGTGAGGCTGACCGCGGTGACGTACTCGCTTCTTATCACCCCGCTTTGGGGGTCGAGCTTCGCCCCGCCGCCCTCGGCGAGGAGGAAACGGTCGGAGGAGGGGCTGCGGCGCTTTGCCGCTCTTTCCGGGAAGGAGCTGAAGATGGCCCGGCTAAGGGCATCTTTCTCTGCGCCGGAGGCATCGGTCATTACCTTTCGCGCCAGAGTGCGCGCCTGAAGGTGTACCCTCCGGGCCCTCCCGGCGTCTACGCCTAAGGCTCGGCAGAAGGCATGATCGAAGCGGCGCTTCGCGCACTCCTCTACCAGCTCTATGCGGTGCTCTACATCGCAACGGTGGCTGGTTGCCATACCTGAAGGACCATCTATCCTGCCCGAGAGCATTATCTCACGCTCCTCAAGGAGGGCGCAGGCGAGCGCCCCCTCCTCTCCGGCTCCAAGGCGCTCAGCTTCAATGATGAGCCGCGAAAGCCTGGGTGAAAGGGGGAGGGTGGCGGCGCGTTTTCCCATGGCCGTCAGCCCGCCGCCGGGAGCGGTTAAACCCAGGGAGGAGAGGAGCGCTACGGCGCGCTTGACGCGGTGTGGTTCAGGTGTTTCAAACCATTTAAATGATTCGGGGTCCGAGTGCCCCCAGGCAATTATCTCAAGGAGGGCGCGGGAGAGGTCTACGCGGCGCACCTCCGGCTCAGCTCGCTCCGGCCGGGATAGATCCTCGTGTTTTGTCCAGAGCCTTAGCGCGTAACCTGGGCCCGTTCTGCCCGCGCGTCCGCTTCGCTGTGCCGCCGAGTGGCGCGAAGCCTGCACCGTCTCAAGGCGGTCTATGAGGGTGGTGGGGTCGCTTATGAGGGTCTTTACAAGGCCCGAATCCACGACCGCGGTGAGGGAGGGGATTGTGACGCTCGACTCCGCCACGTTGGTCGAGAGAATTACCCTATCTGACTCGCCCGTTGTCAGCGCGCGCTCCTGCGCGGAGGGGGATAGGTTGCTGTGGAGGGTCAAGACCTCGATGCCGAGGCGATTGCCCCAGCCTTCAAGCTCCCTTGCGGTGCGCCTGATCTCGCCCGCGCCGGGGAGAAATGCGAGGAGGTCGCCGGAGCCGCCCGGGCGTTTCAGCCATGCGCTTTTGACGCCGGCCGCGGTGAGTTTTTCAACGGGCTCTCTAGAGGGGGCTTTAAGGTGCTCGACCTCCACAGGATAGCCGGGCTCCTCCAGCTTGATCACCTCTGCATCAAGGTATTCGGCTACAGGGCCGCCATCAAGGGTGGCGGAAGCGACTATTATCCTGAGGTCCGGCCTAGCGCCCTCGCGCACCTCCCTAAGCATCCCAAGGGCGAGGTCGGATTCGAGGGAGCGCTCGTGGAACTCATCTAGGATTACAGCCCCCACACCCTCAAGGAAGGGGTCCCGCTGGATAAGGGAGGTCATTATACCTTCGGTGATGAAGAGTATGCGGGTACTCTCGGACTCTTTCCGGTCGAGGCGTACACGGTAGCCAGCCAGTTCCCCCACCTTGCCGCCGGTCTCATAGGCGACGCGCTGCGCCGCTCCTCTGGCGGCTACTCTGCGCGGTTCTAAAATCACGCATTTTTTCCCCTCCATCCAGGGGGCGTCGAGGAGGGAGGGTGGTACGCGGGTAGTCTTGCCGGTGCCGGGTGGAGATATGAGCACGAGTGCTGGATTTTGCTCAAGCGATGTGAGGATATCGCCTAGCCGCTCATCTATGGGGAGAGGTATCAGGTTGGGTGAAGGTTTCGCCATCACTGCCAGAGTTCCGGGTGGATGAAGCGCGCCAGAACCTCAACTGCTTCACCTACGCGGGGGCCCGGGCGTGATATAAGCTTTTCGTCTACCGTGAGGACGCGCCCCTCGCGTACAGCTTTGAGGGCGGGGTGGTGCGCGCGCTCCTTCGGCGGGAGGGGTTTTAAGTTCATCGGCCCCTCTTGGACCACGTATAGGTCCGGGTTTATAGCGAGCAGCTTCTCGAGGTCAAAGCGGACCAGCTTTTTATCGACATCCACCACAAGCTCGCCGCCGGCAATCTTCACCAATTCCGCCACAAGGGAAGCGTGTCCTGCAACGGTGAGCGGCTCCGCCCTCACCTCGTAGATAAGGGAAGGGGTGCGCTCACGCTTTGCCACCATCGTCTCGACCGCTGCTATCTCGCCCTTTATCTCTTCCATAAGCTCCACTCCTCGCTCCTCAAGGCCAAAGAGCTTTCCCAGCCGCTCTATGAGGGAGTAGATATCCGCCACAGAAGCGGGGTCGAAGGCGGCGGTTTTTATTCCTCGTTCGCGCAGTGATGAAAGAGTCTCGGCTCCGGCTTTTGAGGCGCGGGCGATGACGAGGTCGGGCTTTAACGCGAGGAGGTACTCTATGTTGGGACGTAGCCCGGTGCCTACGGAGGGAAGCCCCGCGACCTCCGGGATCGTTGTGTCGTTCTTGGTCCTCGCGACCAGGGTTTCTCCGCCGCCAAGCTCCCATATTGTCTCGGTGAAGGCGCCGTAGGTGGAGATGGCCCTGGCGGGGGGCGCTTCGAGGCAGACCTCTTCCCCGGTGTCGTCGGTTATGCATACGGCGGCGGCGGGTGAGGGGAGGCATGCAAAAAGCGCTAGAAGAAGCGGTATAGAGAGGATAATTCTCTTCATCGCCCCCTCCTCTTTGAGAAGAAGAGCTGCGGCCGCCCCGTCGATGGGTGGGTGAAGAGCTCCACCGGCGTCTCATAGACAGCCTCCACCGTCTCCTTTGTAAAGACCTCCTCCGTGGGGCCATGGGCGAAAACCTCACCCGCCTTCATAAAGAGGAGCTCTTTGCAGTAGAGCGCAGCGAGGTTGAGGTCGTGCATAACCGCGACGACGGTCAGCCCCCCCTCGTTCTTCTCCGTCAGCAGATCGAAGGTATCGATTTTCCGGTGGACGTCCATCGCCGCCGTGGCCTCATCCATCAGCATAAGCGGGGAGCCTTGGGCGAGGGCGCGCGCCAGCACGAGGCGTTGGCGTTCGCCGCCCGATACCTCCGTCACGAGGCGCTTGGCGAGTGATATTGTATCAGTATCTTCTAGAGCCGCTTTAATCGCGATGCGGTCACCCTCCCCGAGTGGCGCGAAGCGGCCAACGTGGGGGAAGCGCCCCATCGTAACCAGCTCCTCTCCGGTGAAGGGGAAGGGGATCTCTGTGGATTGTGGAATTGTCGCCGTCAACTTGGCTAACTCGCGGGCGGGTGTCTCCGATACCTCAACGCCGCCAACCCTGACCCTCCCCGCGCTATAGGGGAGCACCCCTGAAATAACCCTGAGGAGGGTGGATTTGCCGCAGGCGTTGGGGCCGAGGACCCCGGTGAAGCCGCCCTTTGCGACCTCTAAATCCACGCTGCTAAGTACTTGCTTCTCACCATAACCGGCGCTAAGGCCATGCACCAAGATCATTTTGATCCCCCCATGGTGCGCCCCAAGGGATTCCTGCCGAGTAGGTAGCAGAAGAAGGGGCCGCCGACCAGCGCGGTGACCACGCCCACGGGCAGCTCCTCTCCTCCCGGCAGGAGGGTGCGGCTCATCGCGTCAGCAAGGGCCAAAAGAAGCCCGCCGCCGAGGAAGGAGTTTATCAGGAGCGCGCGGTGGGATGGCCCCGTCGCCGTGCGAACGAGGTGAGGCACCACAAGGCCGACGAAGCCGATTACCCCGCTCACCGCGACGCATGCCCCCGTGATCACCGAAGCGCCGATCAAAAGCGCCCGACGGACCTTCAGGGCATCTACGCCAAGCTGCTTTGCGCCCTCTTCGCCCAGCGCCATAAGGTCCAGATCGCGGCCCAGAATGAGAGCTAGGATGAGCCCCGCGAGGACGTAGGGCAGGCAGAAGAGAAGGTGCCCCCAACCGCGCCCCGTCAGCGACCCCATTATCCAGAAGACGATGGAGGAGACGGAGTCCTCGTTTAGGGATTTGAGGAGGCTTATAGCGGCGGAGAGGGTTGTCGATACGACTATGCCAGCAAGGATCAAGGTGCCGCTTCCCGCATAGCCGTGGCGGGAGGCGAGGAGGTGTACCGCGCCAAGGGCGAGGATGGCTCCAGCAAACGCCGCCAAGGGCAGGAGGCCGAGGCCCAGCGCGGTGTAGCCGCCGAGCCCAAGGAGTATCGCCGTTGAAGCGCCGAGCGCTGCGCCGGAGGATACGCCCACGGTGAAGGGGTCGGCGAGGGGGTTTAGGAGTATCCCCTGAAAGATTACCCCGGCCGCGCCGAGGCCACCGCCGACGACCACCGATAGAAGCACGCGGGAGAGGCGTACATCCAGCAGGATCGCAAGGTCCACCTCCGAGAGGCCAAAATCCCCAAACCCAAGGGCCTGCGCCGCTGCGCGCAGGAGGTCCAGCGGTCCTAGGCCGGAGGAGCCCACCGAGGCGGCGAAGAGTATCGCTAGGGGGAGGAGCGCCGAGAGCAGCAGTGTCAGCCTGGCGCCCCTGTTATCTCTCACTTGGGCTCTTTCCTCACGATGAATAGGCTCATGTACTTGTCCGCCCCCTCCTCGCGCGCGGCGTCGAGGCCCAGGTAGCAGCGTTCGTGCGGGCGTGAGCACTCCACGCAGAACCATGTATGCATCCCGAGGCCGCGCTCATCGAGGATATCGCAAACCTCCTCTGAGTGGCGGTATGGCTTCATTATAACGAGGTTGTCCACTGCGTCTATAGCCTTGGAGAGCTTCTCCGTGGTCTTTGCCGCGCCGACCACCGCGAAGGACTCTTCGCCCTCTGCGAGGGGGGTGATGGTGGCGGCGGCCGCCGCCGCGAAAGAGGTTATGCCGGGGATAACCTTGACGGGCACTGTTGGGTCCAGCTCGCGTACAGCCTCAAGGACGTAGGTGAAGGTTGAGAAGGTCATGGGGTCGCCGATGGTGAGGAACGCGACCGAGGCGGGCCTCTTAAGCGCTTCGACAATCTTCTCCGCGGCTTCCCGATGGGGCGAGCGGCCCGATACCGAGTCGAAGGTGTGGGGGAAGGGCAGCGCGACGACCTCTTTATCCTTTAGATACTCGTAGGCGATCTTCCCAGCCATCGAGACGCCTGAGCGCTGGTGCCCCGCCGTGAAGACAACGTCAACGTCCCTTATGGCGTTTACCGCCTTGACCGTCAAAAGCTCCGGATCGCCGGGGCCGACGCCGATGCCGTAAAATGTTCCAGCTTTAATTCTCATTATAAAGTTCCTTTATACGCCTGCGCGGCGCACCAGATAGATTCCAAGGGTGAAGAATACCGCACCGAAGGCGGCGAGCGCCAAAACCGAGCCCCAGGGTATCGCCCCGCCGAAGAGGGCGGCGCGTATCGCGAGGTTCGAGTGGGTGAGCGGCAGCGCCCGCGCAGCGTACTCAGCCCAGACGGGGAGGCGCTCAAGGGGGAAGAAGGTCCCGCAAAGAAAGCTCATGGGGACTATGAAGAAAGTATTTATATGTCCTTGATCCGCATGGCTTTTTACAATCATCGCCGCGACCACAGCCGCCGAGGCGAAGGTAAAGGCATGGAGGAGGTAAAAGGTGATCGCCAAGGGGCCGGGGAGTACCCATGTTCCGAAGAAGCCGCCCATCAGATAGACCACCATCGCCGCCAGCGTCCCGCGCACCATCCCGTAGAGTACTTCGCCCAAGACTATCTCCCAGGCGGAGACGGGGGCCATCTGGAACTCCTCAAAGATGCGCCAGTAAAAGCGTGCGATGTTTATCTCCGTCGCCATTCCATAGGACTGGGTCATCGCGCTCATGGTGGCGAGGCCGGGGAGCATGAACTGTAGATAGGTCATCCCCTCCATCTCGACGTGGCGTCCTACGCCCCACCCGAAGACGAGGAGGAAGAGGAAGGGGCTCATAGCATAGGCGGCGGCGTGCTTGGTCCACCGCCTCATGTATATGTGCGCCTCCCGGTAGAGGATTGCCCAAACGCCGGTCACAGGTGCACCCTCCTTCCCGTCTCCTGAAGGAAGAGATCTTCGAGGTTTGTCGGCCTTAGCCTCCCCGCGTGGCCCGAACTCTCAAGAAATTCAGCGGCGGCCTCCCTGCTTGGGAAGCAGGAGGTCTCGGTGCGGCCGTCATCGACCACGTCCACCGCGTACTCTCCTGATTTCTTGATAAGCTCCTCAGGCGTTCCCTCGGCTATTATCGAGCCTTTATGGATTATGCCGACCCGCGAGCAGAGCGCCTCAGCCTCCTCTATATAATGGGTAGTGAGAAAGACACAGACGCCGCCCTCATGGATAGTTCTAACCAGCTCCCACATGCGCCTTCTGGAAGCTGCGTCAAGGCCGGTGGTCGGCTCGTCGAGAAAGAGAATGCGCGGCTCATGCATAAGCGCCCTTATTATGGTGAGCTTGCGCTTCATTCCGCCGGAGAGGGTTCGGGCGAGGGAACGCTCGCGATCGGCGAGGTCTGCAAACTCCAGGAGCTCTCTTATCCGCTTGAGGCGGGAGGGCTTGTCCATGCCGTGAAGGAGGCCGTGAAGGTGGAGGTTCTCCGCAACGGTGAGGTCGGCATCAATATTTATATGTTGGCTGACCACGCCGATGTGGCGTTTGGCCCCTACCGGGTCCTTTACTATGTCGACGCCGCCGACCAGCGCACGGCCGGAGGTCGGGCGAGAGGTGCCGGTGAGAATTCTTATCGTCGTCGTCTTGCCTGCGCCGTTGGGGCCGAGGAAGCCGTATATCTCATCCCGCCCCACGGAGAGCTCAAGGGTATCCACGGCGCGGAGTTTTCCAAACTCTTTGACCAGGCCCCTGGTTTCCACGGCGAGTTCGTTACTTGAATTTAACAATGGTCATCATCCGATTATGCATTAATCTTGGGAAACAAACGTTTTTACCGCCCGCGCCCTCCTCTGTCAATCGACGATCCTTGACCGCTGATTGGGAGGGTGGTAGAAAGAGCGCCCCTTATAAAGTAACGGAGAAAAAGATGAGCGGCCAGGAATTCAGAACAATAGCTATAATCGCCCACGTTGACCACGGCAAGACAACCCTCGTTGATGCGATGCTCTGGCAGTCGGGCACCTTCCGCGAAAATGAGCGCGTAGAGGAGCGGGTGATGGACTCAAACGCCCTGGAACGCGAGCGCGGCATCACCATCCTGGCGAAGAACACCGCCGTAAACTACGAGGGGGTTAAGATAAATATCGTCGACACCCCCGGCCACGCCGACTTCGGCGGCGAGGTCGAGCGTACCCTCCAGATGGTCGATGGCGTCATCCTCTTGGTCGATGCCGCAGAGGGGCCGCTGCCGCAGACCCGCTTCGTCCTCCAGAAGGCGCTGGCGTTGGGGCTCCCCCCCATCGTAGTCCTAAATAAAATCGACCGCCCGGACAGGCGCCCCTCCGAGGTGCTGGACGAGATCTACGCTCTCTTCATAGACCTTGACGCGACCGAGGAGCAGCTGGATTTCCCCGTCTTTTATACAAACGCAAAGGAGGGGGTAGCGCACCTTGAGGAGGGAGACTCCTCTACCGACCTTCGCCCCCTCTTCGATGAGATACTTAAAACGGTGCCCCCCTCCACGGGTAATGCCGCCGCCGCACCCCAGTTTTTAGTGACAAGCCTCGATTACAACGACTACGTGGGCAAGCTCGCCATAGGCAGGCTCTTTAACGGCACCTTGAAGCCGGGCGTCCAGTACGCCCTCTCCACCGCCGATGGTATTAAAAAGGTAAAGCCGGCCATCGTCTACACCTATGAGGGATTAAAGCGGGTGGAGGCGGAGAACGTAGTAGCGGGGGACATAATCGCAGTGGCCGGCATTGAGGATATAGCTATAGGCGATACCCTCACCGACCTTGAAAATCCGGCGCCAATGAAGAGAATCGCCGTTGATGAGCCCACCATCGCGATGAACTTTTCAGTTAATACCTCACCCTTCGCCGGGCGCGAGGGCAACTACGTCACCTCCCGCCAGATTAGGGCAAGGCTGGAAAAAGAGATACTCCACAACGTAAGTATCAAGTTGGAGATACCGGAGGCCGACCGCTTCGTAGTGATGGGGCGCGGCGAGCTTCAGCTGGCCGTTCTCATTGAAACGATGCGACGGGAGGGTTTCGAGATTTCAGTCTCAAAGCCCGAGGTAATAACGCGGGAGATCGACGGCAGACTCCACGAACCGATGGAGCTCGCCATAATCGATTGTCCCGACGAATTCGTGGGGGTTATCACTGAGAAACTCTCGGCTCGCAAGGGTAGGATGGTGCAGATGCACAACCCCGGCCACGGCCGCGTAAGGATGGAGTTCTCCATACCCTCCCGCGGGCTCATCGGGTGGCGCACCGAATTTCTTACGGATACACGGGGCACCGGCATAATCAACTCAATCTTCGACGGCTACAAGCCATGGCACGGAGATATATCGGGGCGCATAACCGGCGCGCTGGTCGCAGATAGGCGCGGAAAGACGACCACCTACTCGCTCTTTCACTTGCAGCCTCGCGGCATTCTCTTCCTCGGCCCCGGCGTTGAGGTTTACGAGGGTATGATCATAGGCGAAAATAGCCGTGACAATGACCTGGACGTTCACGCTTCACGCGAGAAGAAGCTCACCAACGTCCGCGCAGCAGGCTCCGACGATGCGCTAAGGTTGTCACCGCCCAGAGAGATGACCCTTGAGCATGCCCTCGAGTGGATCGACTCCGACGAGCTGGTTGAGGTAACCCCCAAATCCATCAGGGTGAGGAAAAAAGTGCTTCAGGCAAATATGCGGCCCAAGAAGTACAAATCCACCGAGTAGGCTGACTCTCCCGCCATTTGGCGTGGGCACAAAACATAGCGGCGGCGGGCCGGGTCGAGGGTTACACCTTGAACCCGGCTCAACCCTTTATTATGATTTACCTTCAACTTTATTTTTCCTTCGATTCTCATGCTTTTTAAGGAGGGGTAGGGATGAATAAAAGGGTAACGACCGCCATCCTCATTCTTTGCGCGCTGACAACGCTTTTAGGCTGCATGGCCTCCACCGATAAAGAGGTGGTGAAGGTTGATGAAGCGCCTCCCCAAGTGGAAACCAAGAGCCAGGAGGCAAAAGCGCCCGAGGGTGATGCCCCCAAGTGGAGGGTTGTTGAGCTTGAGGCAGAGAAAGCGCCCGCTCCTCCCATAAAAAAGGGCCCTCCACCACCGTCACCGGCGGAGCCGGAGCGCCTTACGCTGGAGGAGTCGCAGCGCCGAAGGGCCCTTGAACGTGAGCTTGGTGAAGCGGTTAAAGAGTACTGGCAGCTTCTGGAGCGGAGGAACGTCACAAAGGCCGTCGAGTATGTGGAAGCTATGGAGCGTGAAAATAAGCAGCAGGAGCTCTATAAATATATAGCCAAAAAGAAGGTCAACAGCTTTGACGTTGACTCCACCACGATAGATTTTGAAGCTGACCCGGCAAGCGCCACCATCAATGGAATATTGACAGATTTTGCGAGGGACTCCGTCGCGCCCGACAGGTCTACTGTAAAACAATGGTGGCTCTATGCGGAGGGTGGATGGAAGCTCGTCAGAGAAGAGTAATAACCGCCTTACTTTAAATACAAACCCTTTCCAGCGAGGCTATAAGATGGCGAAGATTAAACGTGCAATTGTCAGCGTATCGGATAAAACCGGGGTGGCTGCGTTCGCAAAAGCTCTTACACAGCGCGGCGTGGAGGTGCTCTCCACAGGCGGCACCGCAAAGCTTTTGCGCGATGCGGACGTGCCGGTAAAAGACGTCAGCGAGTACACAGGCTTCCCGGAGATGCTCGACGGCCGCGTAAAGACCCTGCACCCCAAGGTCCACGGCGGCATCCTCGGAATGCGCGACAACCCGGAGCACGTCGCCAAGATGGAGGAGCACGGAATAGAGAATATCGACCTTGTCGCGATAAACCTCTACCCCTTCGAGTCAACTATAGCCAATGAAAATTGCACTGTCCCCGAGGCGATTGAGCAGATTGATATCGGCGGACCCTGCATGATCCGCTCGGCGGCGAAGAACCATAAATTCGTTACGGTCGTCGTTGACCCCTCCGACTACTACCGCGTCCTCGAAGAGATGGACAAAAACGGTGGGGAGGTCTCCGACGAGATGCGCTACGAACTCTGCGTAAAGGCATATTCGCGCACGGCGCAGTACGACACGGTCATATCCTCATGGCTCAGGGAGCACGCGAAATGAAGATACTGGTAGTCGGCTCCGGCGGCCGCGAGCACGCGCTCGTCTGGAAGTTGGCCCAGTCGCCCAGGGCCACCAAGATATTCGCGGCGCCCGGCAACGCGGGAACCGCTGGTTTGGCTGAAAATGTTGAGATAAGCGCAGAGGATGTGGACGCGCTCCTTGACTTTGCCAAACGCGAAAATATAGACCTCACGGTAGTAGGCCCGGAAGCCCCGCTGGTGCTCGGCATCGTTGACCGCTTCAAAGAGGCTGGGCTACGCGCCTTCGGCCCCTCAAAGGAAGCGGCGCAGCTTGAAGGGTCCAAGTCTTTCTGTAAAGCCGCCATGGTGCGCTTTGGAGTGCCAACCGCCGCCTATGGGGAGTTCACCGACCCCGAGGCAGCAAAGGCCTACATAAAGGAGCAGGGCGCGCCCATAGTCGTGAAGGCTGACGGCCTCGCGGCGGGCAAGGGGGTTATCGTAGCCCAGACTGAAGCAGAGGCCCTTGAGGCGGTTGACCTCATAATGCAGGAGCGCGAGTTCGGCGAAGCCGGCGACCTAATCGTTGTCGAGGAGTTTCTCGATGGCGAGGAGGCAAGCTTCCTTGCCTTTTGCGACGGCAAGACGGTCGTCCCCATGGATTCAAGCCAGGATCACAAGCCCGCATACGATGGTGATAAGGGCCCAAACACCGGCGGCATGGGCGCATACAGCCCCGCGCCGGTTGTGACCCGAGAGCTCTTCGATGAGGCTATGGCCAAAGTTATGCAGCCGATGATTGACGGCATGGCGAAGGAGGGGAACCCCTACGTCGGCATCCTCTACGGCGGCCTCATGATCAAGGATGGCGCGATAAAGGTCCTTGAATTCAACTGCCGCTTTGGCGACCCGGAGTGCCAGCCCATAGTCATCCGCCTAAAGAGCGACCTTGTCGATATCCTCGAGGCCGCTATTGACGGCAAACTCGACGAGATAACCCTTGAGTGGGATGAGCGCGCTACCGTCTGCGTCGTTATGGCAAGCGGCGGCTACCCCGGCAGTTATCCAAAAGGGATTGAGATAAAGGGGCTGAAGGATGCCGCCGCCCTTAAAGACGTGGTGGTCTTCCATGCAGGGACGAAGCTGGAGGGGGATAAGGTCCTCACAAACGGCGGGCGCGTCCTTGGCGTAACCTCCCTTGGTGATACGGTCTCCGAGGCTATCTCACGAGCATATGAAGCAGTTGAATTGATAACATGGGAGGGCGCACAATACCGAACGGATATCGGTAAAAAGGCCCTCCAAAGAGAGAGATAAAGGAGATATACCGGATGGCGAACCCCTCCGTACTCATTTTAATGGGCTCAGACTCCGACTATCCCGTCCTCGAGAGCGCCGGGAAGTTCTTCGAGAAGATGGGAGTAGTACACGAGATGCGCGTATCAAGCGCGCACCGCACCCCAGACCGCACCCACACCCTCGTCAAAGAGGCTGAGGAGGCCGGGGTCAAGGTCTTTATCTGCGCTGCCGGGATGGCGGCGCACCTTGGCGGAGTAGTGGCCTCCCTCACCACCAAACCCGTCATCGGTGTACCGGTCGACGCTTCGCCCCTAGGCGGAATGGACGCCCTCCTGGCGACGGTGCAGATGCCTCCTGGGGTTCCCGTTGCTACGGTAGCGGTCGGCAAGGCCGGAGCTACCAACGCAGCGGTGCTAGCTTGTCAGATATTGGCCCTCTCCGATAAAGTTCTCGCAAAAAAAATGTTGGAAGAGCGCAACGATATGGCGGCCTCAGTCGTCGAAAAAGATAAGAAGCTGCAAAAAAGGCGTAGCTCTCAGTCTTGACCGTTAATGGCTGTCATGTTATTAATGACGGGCTTTTTTCGAGAAAAGAGCTTTAGAAGCTCTTAGGTGGGTTCCCCGTATGAGGGAAACAAATCCAATGGAGGAAAGGTCAAAATGAAGAAATTTACCGCTATCGCAGCAGCAGTCGTCTTCTTCGTCGGTCTCGGTCTAGCGGCCATCGCCGCCGATGCGCCTGCCGGCCCCATCAAAGTAACAAACTTCGGCAAGAAAGATGTGGTCACCTTCGACCATGCCAAGCACACCTCCGCTGAGTGCGCAACTTGTCACCACAAAGCCGACTCCGGCGACTTCAAGTGTGCCGGTTGCCATCAGGACGACGGCGCAATGAAGGATGCTGCTCACAAGAAGGAAGTTGGTAAGTGCTGGAGCTGCCACAACAAGAAGAGCCCCAGTGTTGTTAAGGAGCTCAAGTGCAAGGATTGCCACGCTGGCTAATGCTTTGCCAAAAGCTTTAAAGGAAGGCGGCCTCTTGGGGCCGCCTTCTTTGTTTTGAGGAGCCGCATGAAGACGGACGATCTTGACAATTTCTTCATCCCGGAGGTCTCCGAGGAGGAGGCCAAGTGGGAGAAAGCCAAAGCTCGGGAGCTAAGAAACTCCCAGTGGTGGAAGAATAAGCGCTCATCTGGCAGGTGCCACTACTGCGGGGAGTCTTTACCTGCGCGGGAGCTTACGATGGACCATCTGGTGCCGATAATACGCGGCGGCAAATCAGTGAAGTCCAACCTCGTCCCCGCCTGCGCGGAGTGTAACGCCAAGAAAAAGTATATGCTCCCCATCGAATGGAGTGAGTATATGGAAAACCTCAAAAAATAAATGCCATGAGCAACTTGGAGACCTCTTGGCGCTTTACGTGTGTTACAATCATCCCTTGGGAACTTGTCCCGGAAGTTAAAAGGAGCGGGACGTGGAAAAACGCGACTCGAACCGGAAAAGGCTAAGGCTTCTCATTCACGCCCAGCCGGGGGATATACGCGCTTACTGCGGTGATATAAGCTCCACTGGCCTCTTCCTCGTTTCGACCAAGATACATAAACCCGGGACCAGAATACGCCTTGAAATCTCCGACAAGGAGGGGAACGTCTCCCTCGGGGTCGGGGTCGTTAAATGGGCGAAGCGGGTGCCCTCCACCCTGATGCGTTTCTCCAAAGGTGGGATGGGTATAGAGTTCACCTGGCTCTCACCCGAAATGAAGAGGATGATAGACGATTTGGTGGGATGAAGATCATCCTCCCGGCGCGCTTTTGCGTCTGTTAAGTTTATGGCAGGATAATTGTGGCAACTATCGGAGGAATTTCCGTGAAACGAATAAAAATCGCCTTACTCATATTGGCGCTCACCATAACCTTCGCGGTGCAATCGACGGCGTTCTCCCAAACCGGGATGGCGCGCTCTTTCCACGCAATGGGCGACCCATACCCGAGGATAACCCATCAGGTCTTCGCCTACATCGAGGGTAGATACGTCGACCCTGATCGCGCCGAGGCCAAAACACTCCTGGAGGGAGCATTCCGGGCCCTTGAGACGAGGTTCCCCCCCGTGCTCATCAATGAGCGGGGCACAAAGGCTGATGTTATAGTAGGCGCCGACTCCAAAGAGGTAGACACTGAGGAGGGCAAAACTATGCTTGGCGCCGCCAAGGTGCTAAATGACGTCCTCTCCTTCGTCTCGGAGAAGCTTGCTGAAGAAGCTAAGAAGGATGACATCTACTACACAGCTTTAAATGGGGCGGTTTCCCAGCTCGACCCGCACTCTAATGTCATAAATCCCAAAGCCTTCAAAGATTTTATGATAGGCACGCAGGGGAGCTTCGGGGGAATAGGGTTCATCTTCGGCCTGCGGGACGGAGAGATGACGATTATCTCCCCAATCGAGGACACCCCCGCCGCCAGACAGGGCCTTCGCTCCGGCGACAAGATACTCTTCATCGATGGAGAGCCCACCATCAACATGCTCCTCGACACCGCCAAGTGGAAGATGCGCGGCGACCCCGGCACCGAGGTCACCCTGACCCTACAGCGGGACGGTTGGGACGAGCCAAGGGATTTTACCTTTACCCGCGAGGTCATACACGTAGTCTCCGTAGAGAGCTATCTCCTTGAGAGCGAGGGCAAACCTCCCGTTCTCTACGTAAAGGTGAAGAACTTTCAGAAAGCGACCACTGATGAGCTTACCGGCGCCATAGCAGCGGCTCAAAATGAGTACCAGGACCTCGCCGGGATAGTCATGGACCTTAGAAACAACCCCGGCGGTCTGCTCGACCAGGCTATAGAGCTCTCCGACTCCTTCATGTCCCGTGGCGCCATAGTCTCGACCCGCGGCAGGAACGAGCGGGAAACCGAGCGCTCGATGGCGGTGGACGACCCATCAATTTCGGACCTGCCGCTAATCGTCCTCCTTAACCAGGGCAGCGCCTCCGCCTCGGAGATCGTAGCGGGCGCGCTCAGGGACTACAGGGCGCTACTAATCGGCGATAAGACCTTCGGCAAAGGGTCCGTGCAAAAGCTCTTTCCCCTGCCCGACAGGGGGGCGCTGAAGCTGACCATAGCTCAATACCTTACCCCCAACGACGTCTCGATACAGTCGATTGGCATTCAGCCCGACATCTACACCTACGGCGCCAACGTAAAGGATAAGCGCGTGCGCATAGGTGAGCCTCCGGCGCACAACCTGGAAGCGGACCTTGAGAACGCCTTCACCGAGTGGGGCAACGCGGACTTCAAGCCCTGGCAGAAGGTGCAGTACCTTGTCCCCTCCGATGACGATATGGCCGGCGGCGATGACGCCCCGCACGAGATGGGTGATATGCGCTCCTTCGCCGAGCTTTCGCAGGATGAGAAGCTGGAGCGACTGGAGAAGGATTTTCTAATCTCCCTGTCCCGCCAGGTAATTTACGACGTGCCCGCCGATGAACGTGAGAACGCGGAGCGCGAAGTGCTAAAGAAGGCCGCCCTTATAGCGCTGGAGAAAGCTCGCGCCGAGGAGGAGGGGAAGATCACCACCGCCCTTGGAGGTGTGGGGGTCGACTGGAGCGCAGGCACAGCGGCGCACGCGGGAGAGCTGAAGGTTACCGTTGGCGACTTCTCTCTTAATGCGGGAGAAACCTCCGACCTCGTTATTAAGGTCACAAACGTAGGCAGCGAGACGGTTCACAGGGTCCAGGGGCGCACCTCCTCGGACAACCCGATGGTTAACAACATCGACTTTGTATTCGGCAAGATAGCCCCAGGCGAAGAGGTCAGCTGGACCACCTCCGTCAAGGCTCCTAAATCCATAAATTCACGTTGGGACCCCGTCACCATCTCCCTTGATTCCGATGGCGACCTCGGCGTAGCAGCGGGGGAGGGCTCCGCGCTTTCAAGGAGCGGCAAACTCCCCGATTACCAGTTTGCCTACACGGTAGTGGAGACAAACGACGATGAGGCCCTCTCAAATAACGGCAGGCTCGATGTGGGCGACCACGTTACCCTGACCCTCGACGTGATAAACAGGGGCGAGGGAGCATCGCGCAAGACGGAGGTTAATATCCGGGGCGAATCCGCCGACGATACGGTATTTTTACGCGCTGCGCGGCACTCCTTTGACGAGTTCGCGCCGGGGGCGGAGGTTGTCGCGCCGATGGAGTTTGATGTTAAGAAGGCAGACGATGAAGGCTTTGTAAAACTTGTCGTCACTATCTCGGACACCGACTTTGGCGTGGCGCTCTCGGATATCCTCAAGTTTACGGTAGGTGAAACCTTCGCCTCAAAGGATGACCGCTTCCCGCCCAGAATATACATGGACAAGCTCCCCCCCTTGAGGACCGCCATGGATAAGGTCCGCGCATCGATTCGGGTAAAAGACGATGAGGAGGTAAAGGAGCTTTACGCATATCTTGGCGACAAAAAGATATTCTACAAGCGCGCTGACGCCAAAGGCTCCTTTGACGCTTCCTTCGATGTGGAGCTTGAAGAGGGTAGCAACTTTTTTACGGTGACTGCGGCGGACAATGAGGGTATCTTCACGACCCGCTCATTTCACATTTACAGAGCCGAGGGCGGCGAAGAGCTTGCCCTTGGCAATGACTCAGAACATTGATGGAGAGAAGAACCAATACATGAATGACATTACACACTCCGGCTTTGTGGCGATAGTTGGACGCCCCAACGTCGGAAAGTCCACGCTTCTAAACCGTTTTATCGGTGAGAAGCTGGTGATCACCTCACCCAAACCGCAGACCACGAGAAACCGTATAACGGGAATAATCAACCGGGGACGGGCGCAGCTCGTCTTCTTCGATACCCCTGGCGTTCACGCCTCCGGTAAGCTCTTCAACCAATACATGACCAAAAAGGCTCTATCCACCCTAGCCGAGGTGGAGGCGGTCCTCTTCATGGTTGACTCCACGAAGGGCGTAACCGAGGCGGAGAAGATTATCGCCGAGAAGCTGGCCGAAGTTGACGCGAAAAAATTCCTCATAGTCAACAAGGTGGATAGCGGCCCAAGGCGCGCCGTTGACTTCAAGGTGTTGGGCGATTTTGACGGCGTCTATGAGATATCAGCGCTTAAGGGCGACGGTGTTGAGGGGCTGCTTAGCCTCCTCGCCGCTGCGATGCCCGAGGGCCCGGTATACTACCCGGATGATGCTATAACAGATCGCCCTGAGCGCTTTATCGCGCAGGAGTACATCCGCGAGAAGGTCTTTGAGCTGACCGGCGAAGAGCTGCCCTATTCGGTGGCCGTTACCGTAGAGTCCTGGGAGGACAAGCCCTCAAAGAACGTCTCTGTCGTCTATGCCACCATCCACGTCGAGCGTAACAGCCAGAAGGCCATAATCATCGGCAAGGGCGGGCAGATGATAAAGGAGATAGGCAAACGCGCGCGTAAAGACCTTCAGGAGCTCCTCGGCACGAAGGTCTTCCTTGACCTCCACGTTGGGGTCGAGCACAACTGGACAAAGTCCCCCCACCAGCTGAAGCGCTTTGGCTATGACGATGGTGACCGATGAGCCTCGTAGCGATAGTTGGACGCCCGAACGTCGGCAAATCAACGCTTTTCAACCGCCTTGTAGGCCGAAAAACCGCCATCGTAGAGGATGTGCCCGGAGTTACCCGCGACCGCAACTATGCCGACGCGGTGATTGAGGGCCATCCGGTAACGCTGGTCGATACGGGCGGCCTTGAGCCCTACAACGAAGATGAGCTAGCCGCCTCCATGGCCGGGCAGGCCGAGCAGGCCGTTATCGAGGCGGACCTTATCCTCTTTGTAACCGACGCCCATGAGGGCATCCTGCCGGTGGACTACGAGGTAGCCGACTTCCTGCGTAAACGCGCCAAGGACGTCCTCCTGGTTGTTAACAAAGTGGATGGGCGAAACTGGGAACCTTCGGCGGGTGAGTTCTACTCGCTCGGCTTTGAGAGCGTCATCCAGATATCGGCGGAGCACAAGCTCGGCATCTCCGAGTTAACCGAAGAGATGGGTAAACGCCTTGAGGGCGCGGCGCCAACCGAGCTGCCAGAGGAGGGGGCCACCAGGGTAGCTATTCTTGGCCGCCCCAATGTTGGGAAATCCTCCTTCGTAAATAAGATTTTGGGCAGCGACCGCGTAGTGGTGAGCCCTGTGGCGGGCACGACCAGAGACGCAGTGGATACCCGCGTAATAGTGGAGGAGCAGCCCTACATCCTCATCGACACCGCAGGGATAAGGCGTAAATCGAGGGTGGAGAAGCGCGGCGTCGAGCGTTGGTCCGTCTTAAAAGCGATGCGCGCCATCGACCGCGCCGAGGTCTGCCTCTTGATGGTGGATGGCGAAGAGGGGGTGACCGATCAGGACCTTCGCATCCTCGACCTTATTTTGCGCGCCGGGCGAGGGATAGCTATCTGCGTCAACAAATGGGACCTTGTCGAGAAGGACGGCAAAACCTTCGACAGGATGAAAAAAGAGCTCGCCGTAAAGCTGGGCCCACACCGCCACGTACCGGTAATCTCCATATCCGCCCTCACCGGCTTAAGGGTGCGTAAGGTGTTTGAGATAATAGATGCGATTCACGGTGAGTGGCAAAAACGGATATCCACAAGCAAGCTCAATGAATTTATGGAAGAGACTATGCGCATCCTCCCGCCCCCGGTAGTGGGGCGAAAACGTACGCGCATCTACTACGCGACGCAGGTCGCGACAAAGCCCCCCTCCTTTACGGCTTTCTCAAGCTACCCGGAGGGGATACCGGTAAACTACGAAAGATATCTCGTAAACCGCCTCAGGGAGGTCTTCGGCTTCGAAGGGGTCCCGGTGCGTTTCTTCTTCAGGAAGCGCAAGCGCCCGGGAGACAACCCCGGGGATTGAGGTGGCCGACAAAGAGAAGGGAGCTTTTTCTATGCCTGGTTACCTGACCCTCCCGCAAGATGAGTTCAAGGGGCGCGTCTCGCGCCTTCAAGACAACATGAACGCCGCCGGACTCGGCGGCGTACTCCTCCTCCAGAACACAGACCGCTATTACTTCACGGGCACCTTACAATCCGGCTTTGTAGTTATCCCCGCTGAGGGCGCTCCCCTTGTCGCGATAAGAAAAGACTGCGAACGTGCCAAGGCGGAGTCGGCGTGGCCCGTGACAAAGCTCGCCTCCACACGCGGCCTCGCCCACCTTGTCCGCGAGACCCTCGGTGAGCTGCCCTCGCCACTTGGCATGGAGTACGATGTTCTCCCAGTCAAGCAGGCGATGATGATGGAGAAGCTCTTCGATGGCGCCGAGTTCGCCGATGCCTCCCATGCTCTTATGCAAACCCGCGCCATAAAGAGCGAGGCGGAGGTTGACGCCATCCGCATAGCCTGCGAGCAGGTTGACCGCGCCGTCTCTATGGTCGCCGGAATCGTAAAGCCGGGGATGACTGAGCGGGAGCTCTCCGCCAGAATTGAATATGAGCTGAGGATGGTGGGCCACGGAGGCCGCATCGGGATGCGCGGCTTTAATCAGTGGATATTCTACGGGCATATACTATCGGGCAGCGGCGGGGGCGAGCCCAGCGGCTTCGATATGCCGACCTCAGGTAAGGGCTCTTCACCCTTGCTCTCTCAGGGCGCTAGCGACAAGGTTATTGAGATGGGTGAAGCGCTCACCGTTGATATTATGGGGTCAAATGGCGGTTACCTCTGTGACCAGACGCGTCTCTTCTCATTAGGGGAGCTTGGGGAACCGCTTAAAGGAGCCTTTGAGGCAGCTGTCGCCATTGAGGAGGAGGTCGCCGCCATTGCGCGGCCCGGAGTCCCCGCGTCCAAACTCTACGAAAAGGCCGTCGAGCTTGCCGAGGCCACCCCCTATGGCGATAACTTCCTCGGCGACGGCGCAAAGGTCTCCTTCGTAGGACACGGCCTTGGCCTTGAGGTTGACGAGTATCCCTTCCTCGCGAGAGGTTTCAAGATGCCCCTTGAGGAGGGGATGGTCTTCGCCCTTGAGCCGAAGTTCATCTTCAAGGGCATCGGAGCGGTTGGTATTGAGGATACCTACGTAGTTCGCACCGATGGAGCAGAGCAGCTTACAACCTCGCCGAAACAGCTGGTGACAATCGGGTAATTGAGGAGCTGTTAAAAAATTAGTGCGACTCGTTTAGCCGGGGGTAGTATTAAGATTGGTTGCCCATTAATTCAACTTCCGGTGGGATCAAGAGCTTTACCTATGCAGAGGCGCTACAGGTTACTTGTCGTAGATGATAACAGGGAAAACGTCGATATCCTCTCGGATCGCCTGGGCTCCATGGGGTATGACGTCGAGGCCGCCTATGATGGCTTGGAGGCGCTCTCCAAGCTTGAGGGTGAGCTGCCTGACGCGGTTGTCCTAGACATAATCATGCCAAAGATGGACGGCTTCGAGGTGCTCTCGCGCATGAAAGCCGACCCTGAAAAAGAGACGATCCCCGTCATTCTATTAACATCCCGCAATGAGACCCCCGACAAGGTCAAGGGGCTGGACACCGGCGCGGATGACTACGTCACCAAACCATTTAATCCAAAAGAGTTGGCAGCGAGAATAAAGGCGCTCATAAGGCGGCGCACAGACCAGCAGAAGCGCGCAGCGGAGGAGAAGCTTGAAGCCCTGGGGATTATGGCGGATGGCGTCGCTCATGAGGTCAGAAACCCCATGGTCACGATTGGCGGCTTTGCCAGGCGGCTCGTAAAGGAGCTTGAGGAGGGCAGCGTCGCTGAGAGTTATGCAAAGAGCATAGTGGAAGAGACCGCCCGCCTTGAGAAGATGGTGAACGCCATAGTAGACCTCAAGGCCTTGATGCTTCCCCCCGGCGGCAGCGTCAACCTCCGTGAGATAGTTGAGGAGTCCACCGCCGCCTTTAAGGGTGAGCTTGAGGCGTGCCGCATAAAACTTCTCCTGGGCGTCGGCGAGGAGATTACCGTAAAGGGGAGCAGGGAGAACCTCACCCTCGTCTTCATGGCCCTGATTGAAAACGCCTACGAAGCGATACGCTCAGACGGTGAAATCAGGATATCCACCGCCGAGGAGGATGCCGGTGAGGTAACTGTGCTGGTTGAGGATACCGGCCGGGGCATCCCAAAGGATGAGCTGAACCATATCCTCTCACCCTTCTTTACATCCAAGATGAGTGGCGCGGGGATAGGACTTACAATGGTCCACCGGATAGTTAAAAACCACGGCGGGGAGCTATCCATAACCTCTGCTGTGGGCGAGGGAACGACTGTGCGGGTAACGCTGCCAAGGGGAGAGGATGCGCCGTGAGTGACCGCGCCGAAGCCGGTGACAATCTTATCGACTACTTTTTGGAGCACCTCATTGTTGAGCGTGGACTCTCTCCAAATACCGTGGATGCGTACGCACGTGATCTTCGCCTCTTCGCAACCTACCTCGCCAAGGAACACCGCCTCTCGCTGAAGGAGGCCAAGCAGCGCGATGTAATGGAGTTCGTCCGCAGACAACGCGAGGGAGGCCTCGCGGCGCGTACCGTGGCGCGGCGTGTCTCCTCGCTCAGGACCTTCTACCGGACGCTCATGCGCGAGGGCAAGGTAACTTCAACCCCCTTGGAGAAGCTGGAATCCCTGCGCCAATGGCGGACCCTGCCAAAGACCCTAAGCTATCAGGAAGCGCAGGCGCTTGTGGATGTTCCGAACCTTGGTGACCCAAAGGGGCTGAGGGATAAGGCGATACTTGAGATTCTCTATGGAGTCGGGCTAAGGGTCTCCGAGGTGAGCGACCTCAGACTTGGCGGCATCGACCTGAATGTCGGCTTTGTAAGGACCATGGGCAAGGGCTCAAAGGAGCGCGTCGTCCCAATCGGGGGGAGGGCGAGGAGCGCCGTTTCGGAGTACCTTGAGAGGGCGCGCCCAAAGCTCGTCGGCAAGAAGAGAAACGATTACCTCTTCTTGAACCGCTTCGGCGGCAAGCTCTCCCGCCAATCGATCTGGAAGGTCGTAAAGCAATCGTGCCGCCGCGCGGGGGTCTCTCCCGATACAAGCCCACATACCCTGCGCCACTCCTTCGCAACCCACCTCCTTGAGGGGGGAGCGGACCTTAGAAGCCTACAGATGATGCTAGGCCACGCTGACCTCTCCACCACTCAGATTTACACCCACGTCTCCACCGACCACCTAAGGAAGATGGTCAAAAAACACCACCCGAGGGGAGAGTAGGGTGGAGATAATAACAACTCACCTAAACTCCGACTTTGACAGCCTCGGGGCGATGATTGGCGCCAGGAAGCTATACCCAAAGGCGATCTGCGTATTCCCCGGGTCGCAGGAGAAGAACCTTAGAAACTTCTTCCTCGACTCCTCCCTCTACGCCGCCGGTTTCGAGAAAGCCAAGAAGATAGACCTTGAGAAGGTCACCCGCCTCATCCTCGTCGACGTCGACCACCCGTCAAGGATTGGAAACTTCGCCAGCCTGATCGGGCGGGATGATGTTGAGGTCCATATCTTTGACCACCACCCTCAATCCGAGGGCTCCATAGTCGCGGATTACTCACATATCGAGCGTGTAGGCGCCGCGACAACCCTTATGGTGGAGATATTAAAGGAACGCCGCCTGCCCATAGAGCCCGCCGAGGCCACCGTTATGCTGATGGGGATTTTTGAGGATACGGGCGGGCTCACCTTTTCCACAACTACGCCAAGGGATTTTTATGCGGCGGGCTACCTCCTCTCCCAGGGGGCGGACCCGACTGCGGCCTCCAATTTTCTCACGCCGGAGATGACGGCGGCGCAGGTAGCACTCCTTGACCAGCTCCTTAAGAACAGACGCGTCGAACGTATCAAGGGCGTCGAGGTTACTATTGCAAGCGCTTCGGTGGATGAGTACATAGGCGACGTCGCCTTTCTCGCGCACCGCATTAGGGACATGGAGAATATAGATGCCCTGATAGTCTATGTTCGGATGGAGGACAGGGTTTTACTAGTGGCGCGCTCACGCACCCCCTCCGTCGACGTATCCGTTGTGGCAAAGCACTTTGGCGGCGGCGGTCACCATGAGGCTGCCTCCGCGACCATCCACGAGATGACCCCGATACAGGTGGGCGAGGAGCTGCTGAAGATATTGCCCGTCGCTGTAAAGGCAAAGGTCACCGCGCGCGATATTATGACCTCGCCAGTAAAGAGCGTGGAGGCCGAGAGCACCCTTGGGGAGGTCAGGGCGCTCTTTAACCGCTACCAGATAAACGCCGCCCCGGTATTGAGGGGCGGAGACCTCACCGGCGTAATAACCAGAATGGTGGTCGAGCGGGCACTTGGTCACGGGCTGACCGGCGCGAAGACAGAGGAGTATATGACAAGCGAGTTCTCCACCGTCACACCGCAAACCGACTTTGAAACGTTGAGGGAGCTTATCATCTCCGGCCGCCAGCGATTCTTGCCTGTGACCGATGGGAAAACCCTCGTCGGGGCGATTACACGCACGGATATCCTGCATGTCCTCACCGCAGAGGAATCCCCGATAAAGAGGTCCCGGACAAAGGGGTCGGTGCGGCATGCCAAGAGGCTCCTCGAAGAGCTGGTCGAAGAGGAGGTCGTAACGAAGCTCCGGGAGGCGGGGAGGATCGCGGAAACGCTGGGTATGGGTGCTTATCTAGTAGGTGGGATGGTGAGGGACCTCCTCCTTCGTGAACGAAATATCGACGTTGACCTCGTCATAGAAGGTGACGGGATAAGCTTCGCCCGCGAGGCCGGCAAAAGGTGGAGCGCCAAAGTAGTGCCGCATACCCCCTTCGCCACAGCGAAGATAATCTTCGCTGATGGCTTCTGTATTGATGTCGCCACCGCGAGGACTGAGTTTTACGATAGCCCGGCAGCGATGCCCACTGTGGAGGAGTCGAGCCTCAAGCTGGACCTCAAGAGGAGGGACTTTACGGTTAATACCCTCGCCATGAGCCTCGCCCCCTCAAACTTCGGTGAGGTTCTGGATTTTTTCGGTGGGCTGCGCGATATCAAGGAGCGAAGCATCCGCATTCTGCACAACCTCTCCTTTGTCGAGGACCCGACGCGAGTCCTGAGGGCGTTGCGCTTCTCCCTGCGCTTTGGCTTCACCCTTGGCGCACAGACTGAAAAGCTCCTCAAAAGCGCTGTTGAGCATGGTTTCTTCGCGCAGGGCCGAGGTCCTAGACTCTTTAGGGAGCTTAAGCTCCTTCTGGAAGGCAGCTCGCCGGGAAAGGCGATTGACCTCTTGGCAAAATATGATTGTTTAAAAACCCTCTCTCCCGCCCTGACCATGGGTGAGAACGCCAGGGAGCGGCTGCGCCGGGTGGATGAGGTTGTAGCCTGGTTCGGCCTCCTCTACCTTGGCCGGGAGCTTAAAGGCTGGCGGATTTACCTGCTCGCGCTCCTTGAGGATATGACTATGGAGGAGGTGCGTAACTTTGTCGCTTCCTTCAATATCGAGCAGGGTGAGGGCGGCGCGCTGATAAGCGACAGGGAGGCCGCGGGCAAGATACTCCTTGGCCTAAGAGTCGCAATGAAGGGGAGGGCTTTGCCAGACAAGCGAATCTACAGGGCGCTTAAGGGAAGGAGCGACGAAGCTATCCTCTACGCGATGATAAAGACCAGGGATGAGGCGAAGCGGAGGGCTCTGAGCCGCTACTACACCCACCTTACAGGGGTCGAGACCCACCTCGACGGCGACGACCTCGTCAAGATGGGGGTGCCGCCCGGACCAATCTACAGGGAACTCCTTGAGGGCCTTCTCGATGCCAGGTTCGACGGCGATGTGGTCAGCCGCGAGGATGAATTGGCGTGGATAGGTGAACGTTTGAAGAAAAATCCCGGCAAAATTTGACCTTGACGATTCGCGTGTTAGTATTTTGGTGACACAGTAATGCCTACAGGAGAGGTCTATGAAATATTCAGTTCTCGTTGTGGACGACGAGGAGTCAATACGGAACCTATACAGGCTGGAGCTTGAAGATGAGGGTTACCTCGTCCATCTGGCGACGTGCGGGGAGGAGGTCTTCAGCCTCCTGGGCAGCGAGAATATCCACGTCGTAGTTCTTGACATCAAGCTCAGGGGAGAGAGCGGCCTACAGATTTTAAAAGAAATATCGAAGCGCTACGAAAACTTGCCGGTAATCCTTTCCACTGCGTATAGCTCCTTTCGGGAGGAGTTCTCCTCCTGGCTTGCAGAGGCGTACGTTGTCAAATCCAGCTCCCTTGATGAACTGAAACATCAGGTATCCCGCGTTCTGGAACGAAGCTATGGAGCTGGCGTTCCTCACTAAATTTTTTTAAATGAACAGGGGGCTCTACGAATGGCCCCGAGAGAGGTAAAAAGAGATGAAAGGCGTCGTAATGGCAGGCGGCTTCGGCACGCGCTTGCAGCCGATGACCCATGATGTTCCCAAACCTATGGTCCCTCTGGCGAACCGCCCGATGATGTATCACATAATCAAGCAGATGAAGGCGGCTGGAATCGACGACATAGTCGTTTTGCTCTACTACATGCCCGAGGTGATAACAGATTACTTTGGCGATGGCAGCCAGCTGGGCGTAAAGCTCACATACATAATCCCAGATGAAGACCTTGGCACCGCCGGCGCGGTAAAATCAGCGGAGGAGCACCTGGGGGAAACCTTTCTCGTTATCTCCGGCGACATAGTCTCCGACCTCGACCTGAAAAAGGCAGTGGCCTTCCACCGTCAAAAGGGCGGCCCCGTAACCCTCACCCTTACCTCGGTAGACAACCCCCTTGCCTTCGGTGTCGTAATTACGGGCCCCGATGGGCGCATACAGCGTTTCCTTGAGAAGCCGGGCTGGGGAGAGGTCTTCAGCGACACCGTCAACACCGGCATCTACATCCTTGAGCCGGAGATTTTCAGCCGCATCCCCGCCGGAGAATTTTTCGACTTCTCGAAGGACCTCTTCCCCATCTACATGCGCGAGGAGGTGCCGATATTCGGCTACAACGCCAAGGGCTACTGGCGTGACGTTGGCAACACTGATTCCTACCGCGAGGCGGCAAGTGACATACTGAAGGGCAAAGTAAAGTTCGACATAGAGGGCAAGGCGAAAAAGCTTCGAGAGGGCACACTTTATCTTGACGACCACTCTGCCAAAAAACCCGCCAAGGTAGATATCAGGGGCAGGGTCCTCCTGGGAGAGGGGGCGAAGATATCAAAGGGCGCCACCGTGGAAAATTCAGTGATCGGCCCAGGCTCGAAGATAAAGGCGGGAGCGCGTGTAGTAAACTCAACTATCTGGAAAGACTCGGTAGTGGGGGAGGATTCAATCCTCGACAATGTGGTGCTCTGCGATGGGGTTACCCTTGGCAAGGGGGTTACCATCGAGAAAGGCGCGGTCGTCGCCTCCGGGGTAAAGGTGGGGGCAAGGGCCTCCTTTGAGCGGGACATTATGATCTGGCCCGGCAAGGAAATTGAGCGTGGAGCGCTCCTCTCCTCTAACCTCGTCTGGGGCGATAAGTGGAAGAAGTCAATCTTCACCGGGGGCATGGTCACAGGCGAGACCAACACCGAGCTCTCGCCGGAGTTCGCGACCAAGGTCGGCGCGGCGCTTGGCACCGTACTGCCCCCCGGAAATACTGTCCTGGTGAGCAGGGATTACCTCAGGGCAAGCAGGATGCTAAAGCGCGCCTTCCTGGGCGGGCTCCTCTCCACTGGCATCAACGTGCATGACATAAAGATGACGCCGGTGCCGGTGGCCCGCCTCAAGCTCTCTACCTTCGGAGAGGAGGCGGGGATTCACTTCCAGCAGTCGGGGGTCGGCGCGGGCCAGATACAGATGACCTTCTTCGATGATGAGGGCAACCTCATGGACACTGGGCAGTCAAAGTCCATAGAGCGCATCTTCTTTAAAGAGAATTTCAGGAGGATGCCCCACGATGAGGTGGGCGAGATTGTCGAGCTCACGCAGGTGCCTAATTACTACAGGGAGAGCTTCTTAAGGTCTCTGGACCCCGACGCGGTGAGGTCTCGCCGCTTCAACGTAGTCATTGATTTCGGCAACGGCACGACCGGCAGCTATCTGCCGGAGATTTTGAACACCATGGGGTGCCGCGTCGTCTCCCTTAACTCGCACCCCGACGAGCGGAGGTTGATGAGCTCAACCCTTGAGCGCGGCGAATCTCTTGAGGAGGTCTCGAAGATTGTCACCACGCTGGGGGCGGACGCGGGATTTTTCATATCTCCGGGAGGGGAGTACCTCTATGTGGTTGATGACCAGGGTAGGGTTCACCACTCCAACTTGACCGCGATGGTTATCCTGCGGCTCCTTGCGCTCACCTCGGGGGGCGCGCCGGTTAAGACATACCTCCCGGTGACACAGTCGCGTCTTCTTGCCGAAGATAAAGATATTGATATCCTCTGGGGCAAGGCTACCTCGCCGCACACCTCAAAGATGCATGACGTGGAGTTTATCGCCCATGGCGAGGGGCGCTACGCCTTCCCCTCCTTCCTCCATGCCCCCGACGCGATGTTCGCCGCCGCCAAGTTGCTTGAGCTTCTCTCTCTAGCGGGTAAAAACCTCTCGGAGGTCTATGACTCGATACCAAAGTGGTGCTACAAGCGCACCGTCGTCCGCGTAGACCCAGCCCGCAAGGGGCAGGTTATGAGGTTGATGAGCGAGGCGAGTGAGGGCCTTGAGAGGGAGCAGATCGACGGGATTCAGGTCAAGGTGGATGGCGCTTACATTCTAATAATTCCCGATGCGGACCAGCCTGTGGTGCATATGGTCGCGCAGGGGCCGGAGGAGAAGAAGGTTATGAAGGTCGCTGAAAAATATCGTAAAAAGATAGAGTCTTGGGGCGGCGCGAAGTAACCATGTAAGAGCCTCCTATGGTATCATAGCGGGAATATTCGACCAGCCTGCGGCGAGGGAGGCTCTGATGGGCACAGACAACGTTTTCTTCCTTGAAGTATTAGAGTGGTTTGACGACAGCGGTAAGGAGCTTGCGCACCGAATCCCCGAGAAGGGTTCGGGGGAGATAAAGTTCGGAGCGCAGCTAACGGTGCGCGATTCTCAGGCGGCGGTCTTCTACTCCGAGGGCACCGCTTGCGACGCCCTGGGCCCCGGCCAACACACCCTCACAACAAAAAATCTGCCGATCTTAAACAAGATCCTTGCTATCCCGTGGGGGCTTCGCAGCCCCTTTCGCGCAGAGGTCTACTTCGTAAACCTCAAAACTTTCGTCAACATGCGCTGGGGTACCCGCGACCCGGTGGCTTTTCGCGACAGCGAGCTAGGCCTCGTCAGGCTGAGAGCCCACGGCATCTTCGATATTCAGGTGGTGCAGCCGGTGCTCTTCGTAAACTCCCTCGTAGGCACCAAATCCAGCTACAGCGCCGATTCGCTGGAGAGTTACATAAGCGAGATAGTCGTCTCCAAGCTAAATGATCTGCTGGGCGAGAAGCTGGACTCCCTCTTAAGCCTGCCCTCAAAGTATGATGAGCTGGGCGCCGAGCTGGCCGGGCGCGTAGAGGAGGCGCTCTCCCGCTTTGGCGTATCTCTAAAATCCATGTACATCAACGCCGTAACCCCCCCCGACGATGTTCAAAAGGCTATCGATGAGCGCGCCCGCCTCGGCGCGGTCTCTGGCAAACTGGATGACCTAGTCAAGATGAAGATGGCGATGGCATTGGAGAAGGGCGCTGAGGGCGGTCAGAATATGCAGGGGGGAATGGGGATGGGTATGGGCATGGGGGTAGGCATGATGATGCCGGGGCTCCTCGGCCCTTCAATATCCACAAGTGAGGGCGCTGCCGGTGGCGGAGATGTTGCACCCAAAGGATGCCCTGACTGCGGCGGAGAGGTGTCTGACGACGCCCGTTTCTGCCCCCATTGCGGGCACCAGATACTTGTCCTCAGACAGTGCGGAGAGTGCGGGAAAAACCTGCCGCCTAAGGCAAAGTTCTGCCCACGGTGCGGTGCGCGCGCCGGCGAGCGCGTCAAGGCGACCTTCTGTACGGCTTGCGGCGCGGAGAACCTCGCCGGGGCATCCTTCTGCAACCAGTGCGGTGAGCCCGTAAAGGGTTAGGGCGGGGTATTGAGCCACCTTAATGGAGCGGGAGGGTGGTCGGCCACCGGCACCTGCCCCAACTGCGGCGGGGAGGTGGATACCGAGGTCGGCGACCAGCTTCTGGAGTGCGGCTTTTGCAAAAGCTCGATCTACGTACTCCCGGAGGGCCCACTCTCCTACAGGATGCCCGCGGATAAGGAATATCTGTCCGAGCGTATATTTCACCTTCCCTACTGGCGCCTTAGGGGTGTCCGCTTCAAAGTCAATCGGGAAAATTTTAAAGTGGAGGGAGGTCTGGTAGACCTCACCGCGCCCGCCTGCGAGCATATAAATTCCGCCGCGAATCTGGGGGTGAGGCCCCAGGCATGCACCCTGCACCTCACCAGTTGGCCCCCCGATACCCCCGCCGCAACCCTGGCCCACTCAAGAATCGCAGATGAGAGCGGCGTTGACCGCCTCTACAACGAAGAGGGGGATATCCTCATATCTCGCCTGATAGGTGAGGAGCGGGTGATTATCCACGCCCCATTCTTTTTAAAGGAGGAGGGCTCAAAACACCTCCTGATGGAGGCTTTCCCCGGCGGCCGCGCACACTCGCTAAGCGTGGAGGAGGTAGAGAGGCTTAAGGGGGCGATCGCAGAGGCTCCCAAATCAAAGGAGCTCAGCTTCCTTGCCTTGGACTGCCCCAACTGCGGCCACGCGCTGCCCCCTGAGCATAATGCCAAGGTCCTCCTCTGCGAACATTGCCACCGCGCCTTTTGGCCCAGAGGAAATGCCTTCGCCAGAATGCCCTACGCCATACTTGGCGAGATAGCTGAAAGCTCCCGCCTCTTTCCCTTCTGGCACATCGATGTTGAGGATGAAAAACTCGGGATTAGGAGCCGGGCGGACCTTTTGAGGTGGTGCGCCCCCTATAAGGTGCCCAGGCCTGAGTGGGAAAAGGAGGCTGCCGGTTTTCTGATACCCGCCTTTAAGGTCAACGCGAGGATCTTCCTAAGGCTCGCCAAGACGGCGACAATATTCTTCGCGGAGGAGGAGCATCGAGTGACCCCGGGCAGGGGGCGGCTCCTCTCCGAGCCGGTGAGGCTCCCCCTGAAGGAGGCCATGGAGGCCATTCAGGTGGCTCTCTGCGAGATGACTACGGACAAGGAGCGGCGGGTGCCAAAGATAGCCGGGGCGGAGCTGAGAGGCGTCCGGGCGCGGCTGATCTTCATCCCCTTTGAGCCCAGGGCGAGGGAGTACCTCCACAAAGAGAGCGGCCAATCCATCGACCGGCGCGCCCTTGAGGTGGGGGCTACCCTCTAGCCTTCTTTCTTTGAAGTTTTTGAAGCTCTCTTGAGCCACTTTATGGCGTATTCAAAGTCGTTGGGTATAGGCGCTTCGTAGCTGACGCGAATGTTTTTGGTCGGGTGGGTGAAGGCGAGCTTCCATGCGTGCAGCGCCTGCCTGTCAAGGAGCTTGGCGCCCGCCTCGGATGCCGCGTAGTGCCTGTCTCCGACGAGGGGGTGCCCCGCCGCGCCGAACTGCACTCGTATCTGATTTTTAAGGCCCGTATCCAGCTTCACCTCAAGAAGCGTAGCCCCCTTGAAGCGCTCAATCACTTTGTAATGGGTTACGGCTGGGGTGCCCTCCTCTTTGACCACCCGCTGCCTGAAGCCGTCTCGGGTTAGCTCGAGGTTGTGCCTTAATGTCCCTGAATCCTCTTTGAATTCGCCGCGCGCCAAGGCGAGGTAGGTTCTCTCCGGTGTGTGGGCGCGAAACTGCGCCACTAGCTTTTCACGGGCGCGCTTGTGCTTGGCGAAGACCACCAGTCCAGAGGTGTAGCGGTCTATCCGGTGGACGATCAACGCCTCCCTCTTCTGTTTTAAGAGGAACTTGGAGAGCATCTCCTGAAGGTTTCGCGACTGCTTGCCGGGGATTGGAACAGTTAGCACGCCCGCGCGCTTGTCCGCGACTATGAGGTCGGAATCCTGATGTATTATGGTGAAGTAGCTTCTGGAGCTCTTCTTAGGCCCTCCGCGCTCCTTAGCGCTCTTTTCCTGGCTCACGGTTAGCTCTTGCGGGAGGTGAAGGAGATCACCTGACCGCCCTCTCCGCTATCCGCATCCTCTTTTGTCTCCGTGGAGGAGGGGTCGGGGAGGCGCTCTATCCTGATTGGCGTGCCGCCCATGGTGAACTCCTCTCCTTCAATTTGGGCGGGTTCGAGGATCCACGTGAGCTCCTGCTCCTCCAGAGCGGGATTGAGGACAAAGAAGCGCATCCTCAGCCAGCCCTTCTTGACGTCGGGGAGTATCTCCTCAACGCGCGCGTAAAAGGCCAAGTTGCCATCGATATATACTGATATTACATCCAGCGGGGTGATCCTGGTCACCATCTATTCACCTTGCTTTGCACCTGAAAGTGCCAGATTCGAGTTTAAATATGATGGGTCGCCGGTTACCTCCCGGTGAGCCCACGGGGGAATTTCAACATCTTGGTTGATTTTGTCAAGCTCTATCTCGGCTATTACAAGCCCCTCATGCGCGCCGTGGAAGAAGTCAACTACCCAAAGGTTCCCCTTGTGTTTGACCTCAAAGCGCTCCTTCTCAATGATTATCGTTGATTCGGGGCAAAGCTCCATCATCGCTTCGCACTCGGCGATTGGTATCTCCACCTGGATCTCCTTTCTCTCTACGAGGCCCTTCGACTTTACCGTTATGTAAGCGCGGTCACCCTTTATTCTGAGCCTCACCGTCGGGTCCAAAGAGAGGTAGGCCTGGCGTATCTCCGTGCCGCCGCTAAGTTTGGGTAATAGCGCGGTATCGACGAGGAACTTTCGCTCTATCTCAGTATTGATCATCTATCTCCTCCTTCGCCCCGCGTAGAGGAGCCCGATGAAGTTGACGACAAAGTGAGCGGTTATGGGCGCCACGAGGCCCTTCGTCGCGATTGCAAGGTAGCCGAGCAAAAGGCCTGCTAGCGCTGCCCATATAGACCACACCCACAGATGCTTTCGCGGGACTATGTGCAGCGCGCCAAAGAGGATCGCGGAGGGCAAAAGCCCCACGTAAGGCAGGAGCACTCCCCGAAATAGAAGCTCCTCGCCGGAGGCGCTTAAAAGGGCGAGGAGCAGCGCGTCAAGGGGGTGCATCCGCCCGACCAGGGTGAGGAGCATCCGCTCAATAGCGCGCCCCCACCTTGTATATCTTGAAGCGAGCTCGCTTGTAAGGGCCAGCGCCACGCCGCCTGCGGCGCCCCATGTAAGGGAGAGCAGGGGCTCCTTGCCGAGAAAAAAGCCAAGCCCAGTAGTTACTCCGTAATAGGAGACAGGCTCCCTTAATTTGCTCAGGAGGATAAGCCCTATCACCATTGCCAATCCATAGGCGATGGCGACCCGCGTCATCGGGTGAGCGGCGCGCGGCTCAACCTCTTTGTTTGTAAAATTCAAGTTGTCCCCCGTCTTAAGGTCGGGTATAAGTTGCTCACCTAAGTCTACTGTGGAGGCGGGCGAATATGAAACCCCCAAACGAATGCGCTGCCTGCGGTATCTGCTGTGACCTCTATGGCTTCACCCTGACCGCCGATGCCGGGGACCTTGAGCGCTGGAGGGTTGAGGGAAGAGGTGACCTCCTCGCCATGGTGGGTGAGGATGGGCTTCTATGGCTCGAACCCGAAACCGGCGAGCACCTTGACCACTGCCCTCATCTTGGCCGCGTTAAGAATGGCGGCTCCCTACACGCCCTATGCGCTATCCACAGGACAAAGCCCCATATCTGCCGCAGCTACCCGACAGAGCTTCATCGCTATAATTGCGTCGGCGGACGCACCTTCAAGCCCTAGCATTAATCGACATCATAACACGCCAGCGTATTTTATTTGAAATCGGCGCCGCTCATCTTGGCCCATGCCAGCTGTCCATAGGAGATGGAGTTGTCACCCGGCGGGAGGAGCTTGTGGCGGTGTACCCTGAGCCCCTTGGCTTTCGCCGCCCTCTCGACAACTAAGGTGAGAATTGCGTTTGTAAAGACGCCTCCTGTCAGGAAGAGGTCACTCTGCCCATTACGCTCGGCTATCTGAAAGGCCGCCTCAACGAGGGTCTCGCCAAGCCAGTGGTGAAAGCCCAGGGCGACCTCGGCGGCGGCGCGTCCCCTTAAAATATCAGCCTCCATCTCCACAAGTAGTCCTGCGGCGTCAATCGTTATAAAGCCATCTTCCAGCGCTATTCCATCGACCTCATAGCGTCTTGGTGCTTTGGCGCGCCGTCCATATGCCTCAAGCAACATCGGCGCATGCGCCGAATATTTCATCTCACCGGTAAAGCCAAGCGTTATCGCCGCCGCGGCGTCGAAGAGCCTCCCCGCCGAGGAGGTGAGGGGGGAGTTTAGTCCACGCGCCATTATCGCTTCCAGTAGCTCAAGGTCCCGCCGCTCCATAGAGGTGAAGGCGGGGAGGGGGGTCTCAATCCACTTTTCGCCTTGGACCCTCCTGAGATGCGCCGCCGCCATCCGCCACGGCTCCTTAGCGGCGCGGTCGCCGCCGGGCATCGGCACAGTGGCGAGGCTTCCCACCCGTTTAAAGCTCCCCGGCCTGCCCGAGAATATCTCACAGCCCCAAATCGTGCCGTCATGGCCGAGGCCCGTTCCGTCTAGCGCCAGCACTACCCCCTCTCCATCAAAGGAGTTTTCCGCCATCACCGTCGCCGCGTGCGCTTCGTGGTGCTGGACTTCAAGGAGGCCAACTCCCTTGGAGGCGAGCTCCTTGGCGAAGATGGTTGAGCGGTAGGAGGGGTGCATATCGCAAACTACCCCCTCAACCTCAACTTTGAGGAGCTTTTCAAGGTTGCTGATTCCCCTTGTGTAGCTTTCGACTGTGTCGGGGTTTTTAAGGTCACCCACGTGGGGCCCGACGAAGGCCAGCTCACCTCTTAGGATCGCGTAGGTGTTCATCAGCTCGGCCCCCGCCCCGAGAAGCACCTGGCCATCGGCGTCCCCGTAGGGGAGGGGGATTGGCACCGGGGCATAGCCACGCGCGCGCCTCACCGGTATGCTCCCGAGCTCAAACCCCTTGACCACGGAGTCGTCGATAGGGTGGAGAATCGGTCGGTTGTGGATGATGAAGAGGTCGACAACCCCGGCCAGCCTCTCACGCGCCTTCTCCCAAGTGGAGATTATCGGTTCATCTGAGCGGTTTCCGCTGGTCATAACCAGCGCGGGGGGGCAATCGCCGCGCTCAAAGAGGAGGATGTTGAGGGGCGTGTATGGAAGAAACAGGCCTACTGCGCTTTGGCCGGGCGCTACCGAGGGGGCGAGGGGGCTCTTATCCCTTGCCTCCGTGAGATAGATAGGAGCGGCGGCGGAGGTCATCAGCTCAACCGCGTCGCCGGAGAGGTGGGCCAAACGGCGGGCGCTGGAAATATCTTTCGTCATGACCGCGAAGGGTTTGGCGGGCCTGTTTTTGCGCTCCCTCAAGAGCGCTACCGCTTCCTCGTTTTGTGCGTCCACCGCGAGGTGAAAACCTCCCAGCCCGAGGAGCGCTACTATTTTGCCCTCTTTTAGGGCTTTGGCGGCTATATCCAGAGGCTCTCCGGCAACCTCCCTTCCGTCGGGCCTTAAAGCGCTAAGTTTCGGGCCGCATTTCGGGCAGGCGTTAGGCTGAGCGTGGAAGCGGCGCATGGCGGGGTGCGAATACTCCCGCTCACAATCGGCGCAGAGTTTGAAGGCCGCCATCGCCGTTAGGGCGCGGTCATAGGGAACCCCCCCGATAATTGAGTAGCGGGGGCCGCAGTCGGTGCAGTTGGTGAAGGGGTAGTCGTAGCGGCGGTCACCGGGGTCGAGAATTTCACGGGCGCACTCGGCGCAGGTTGCGATGTCGGGAGGGATAACAACCGAGGCTATCGGGTCTTCGCGGGAGGCCAGAATTTTAAATGGGGAGCTATCCTTGAGGGGCGCTAGCTCCTCCTCATCAATGGAGAGTATCTTTGAGGCCTTGGGAGGATTTCCGGTAAGGGCAATCTCGAAGGCTCTTATCTTCTCCAGACTGCCCTCGACCTCTATCACCACCCCTCGGGTGGTGTTGGCGACGGTGCCGAAGAGGCCAAGGCGCGTGGCGGTCTTTGAGACAAAGGGCCTGAAGCCGACCCCCTGCACTATTCCTCGAACTAGAAATCGGACCCTCTTGACCCCACCTGGCAAAATTCTCTCCGCAAAATTAAAAGAGCCGGGGCGAATGGCCCCGGCTCCTATGTGAAGATATCGCTTCCTTACGCCTGTTCGCAGGCATCAAGGGGACACTCTTCAGCGCAAGTGCCGCAATCGACGCAGGTCTCAGCGTCGATGGAGTAGGCGCCGTCGTTCTCTGAGATAGCATCGACGGGGCATGCCTCCAGGCAGGTGCCGCAGCCTTCGCAGGCGTCTGTAATAACGAATGCCATAATACCATTCCTTCTTGTTTGGCGGGTAAAATACCCCCGTAATTGATAATCAAGTGCGAAGAATGACCGATGGATCAGTGAGTGTCAAGGCTCTTCTCGGCCTTCGCCGCTTCAAGCTCCGCCTTACGTTTCTTGTACTGATCGTTTTCCAGCATCTTCGCGGTGCGCTCACGCGCTTTTATCTCAGCCTCGGCGGACTCTGCTTTTCTGTCCAGGTAGCTCCTGAAAGCTGCGGTGGCGCGTTTAAAGAGCGCCTCGTCTCGCTCCTGCACCGTTGCCAGGCGGTTGGTGTCAAAGAGCGCGTCATCCTTTGGATATTCTCCGTAGAGGGTTTTGAAGAGCTCTATTACGCCCTCATCCCCCTCGGCGTGCTCAAGTAGCTCGCGGAACTCTTCACGGCGCTCCTTACGCTTCTCATTAACCTTGAAATCCTTTAGAGAGTCCGCGCCGATGCAAGCCTCCGCCGATGGACACCATTTTGCGCAGCCTAGGTCCATTCTGTCGTTGAATACCCTCTCGCCGCAGCTATGGCACTTCCTGCGCATCTCATCCTTAAAGAACTCGACCGGGGCGTGGCACTTGGGGCATTCTACGTCGAAGATTGCGTCATATCCCCAGGAAGCTGTGTCCTGACCGGGGCATTTGCTCATCCTGGACTCCTTTCAACACCAAAAAATCCGCTCCTCCGTGGACTGCCAAGCGCTTTTAGGTGTACCTTTCAGTGTAACGTTTTACTTGCCCAGGGTATCTCTACCCTGTAGGATGGGTTTCAACTATTACTAAATAAGTAACAATTAAACTATAATTTCAACCCTACAAAAATGCAAGGTGTTTTATGGAAAGTTTCAACAAGTTCACGGGAACAGAGGGGTATATTGCATCATCGGAGCTTCAGTCAGCGGTAAATGTGGCTGTGGCCCTTGAACGCCCCCTTTTGATTAAAGGAGAGCCGGGCACGGGGAAGACGCTGCTCGCCCACCACATCGCCAAGGCCCTCGACCAGAAGTTGGTTATCTGGAACGTCAAGTCCACAACCAAAGCAAGGGAGGGGCTCTATACCTATGACACAGTGGCGCGCCTCAACGATGCACGCTTTGGTGACGGCGACGTGCGCGATATCTCTCGCTACATTAAGCTTGGACCCCTTGGGCGCGCCTTTGCCGCCGAGGAGCCCGTGGTGCTCTTGATCGACGAGGTTGACAAGGCGGATGTGGAGTTTCCCAACGATCTGCTCCATGAGCTTGACGAGATGTCCTTCGAGGTGCTTGAGACGGGCGAGGAGGTCGCGGCCAAAAAGCGCCCAGTAACAATAATAACCTCCAACTCCGAAAAAGAGCTCCCCGATGCCTTTTTAAGGCGCTGCGTATTCCACTACATCGATTTTCCCGATGAGCACCAGATGAAGCAGATAGTCGAGGTTCACCACCCGGGCCTCGACCGGGTCCTGATGGAGCGCGCCATAACCCTCTTTTATCAGCT
>PKTT01000020.1 GCA_002869015.1 Deltaproteobacteria bacterium | reverse complement strand
GAAACAAGCTTTAAGATATATGGTGGGTGTAGCTCAGTTGGTAGAGCACCGGATTGTGGCTCCGGTTGTCGTGGGTTCAATTCCCATCACTCACCCCAGCAATACCGAGGGCTTCCGCGATTGTGGAAGCCCTCTCTTTTTGTCTTTACGGTCTTCTTACGGTCTCGACCAGTTCCCCTGAATCGATTCTCGCCGACTGGCTCCTCTGACGCCCCTTCTGGCCCCGGAAGCCCCTCTCGGCCACCTTCATGCCAGATTACAAGAGAACGGGGCCAGGCCTTGTGACCCCTATTGCCTGTGAATGCAGTTTTGTGCGGGGCTTTATAATTCGCTACAGGTGCCAGACGCGACAATGCATTCCGCGTTAAGTAGTCTTTTTTGCCTTTGTTTCACCATCTCTTTTCACGTATAGCACCCCACCCCACAAGCTGACGACAAGCATGGCGGCGAATCCTGCAAGAGAGAGCACCAGCGCCTCCTCTTTCGGGACTCCGGTAAGACCAAAGAGATAGACCATCGCGCCCTCGCGGATGCCTAGCCCACTTATCGAAAGTGGCAGCACCGCTGCCAGATTGGCCAATGGGCAGAAGACCAGACACTCTATAAAGCCGACTTCAATCCCGAGCGACAAAGCCAGCATGTAAATGTAGAGGGAGCCGAGGAGTTGAATTACCAATGAGGCGGCCAACGCCTTGAATATTTCTTTAGCGCCGGGATTCCCCGAAGTGGATATTTCCCTCTTTGCAAGAAAGGAGACCGACCTTTTTATCCAGCGACTTTTTAAAAGCACAGCGCTAAAAAGCAGGGCGGCCAATGCGGATGGATAGACCCAGGTCAGCGGGGTATCTCTCAATTTATTGAAGGCCGCCAGATAGCCGATAAGTCCCGCCAGCACTAGCCCTGCGAGCCCCGTGTATCTGTCCCAAAAAACAGAAATAGCGGCGGCGGACAAGCTTGACAAACGCTTTGCCAGGAGGTGAATTTTAACACCGTCCCCACCAAAATTTGTCGGCAGGAAATTATTGAAGTAGCAACCAATGAAGGTGTAGTCGACCGCCAACTTCAGGGTCAACCCTTTAGTGGTAAGGTTGTGCCAACGCCACCCCGATATGACGATTATTATAGCGACCACAAGCATGGAAAGTATAAGCCCCGGCAAGGAGGCGCTACTCAAAATAGCTCCAATGTTGCCGGTATCAATGCTGGCGAGCAGAAAATAAAGTAGCCCGATACTTACCGCGACCCTAAGGAGCAGCTTAACCCGCTTATTCATCTCGCTGTAGCACCATAACGAGCCAAAATGGCGTCAATCTCCGCAAGTGTATCTCTCGCCAGCTGGCTCTCTCTATCCATGCTAAGCGCTATAAGGCAATGTTTTCTTGCCTGGTAGAGGGTATTCTCATCAAGCCTCCTTTCAGCTGAAAGGCTAATCTTTCCCCTTAGCAGCAGGCCAAGGGCATAGCCCTTGTGTACTATGGGCGTAGAGGGCAACCGTACAGCTGCACCTTCAAGCAGCGGCAAGGCTTCTTTTAACTGCGCTGAGGCTTCTGCATACTTATTTTCATCATATTTCTCTTCAGCGATTTCCACATGCACTATACCTATGCTGTACTTGATCATCTCAGTTTCAAAGGGGGTTTTTTGAACTTGAGGCGTAAGCATACGTTCATAATAAGTAAGGGCTTTTATCCGCTGCCCGTCAGTCAGGTAGGCCTCGGCAAGATTATTTAAAAACATTCTGTTATTAGCCATTTGTGGATTACGCTCAATGTCTTGCCAAAAACTTAGATTTGAATGCCAGACCTGAGTGCGCTCGTAGTAGGAATAGCCATATACAGCCGTGAGGAGTGCTACCACCACCAGCGTGGCGATTCGCAGAGAGCCTATTTCCCAAAACCTCGAAGCAAAGTAGCCAATTAGCAAGCAAACGCCTACTGATGGCAGATATAGATATCGTTCTGCAACAGGTGTTGCCGCAAGAGGTTTAATCGCGACAAGAAGGGATGGCGCAAGGCCCAAGGCAAAGATGGCACAGCAGATAAGGCCAGTCGCCCTGTGTTCCTTTTTCAGCAGCATAAAAAAGAGCAAAACAGGAGTTATGACAAGCGCAGCAATGTCACCCCAGCTAAAAGGAATATTGGGCATAAAGTGGCTTTGCGGCCAAACAAAGATGCTCTTTCTCAAATAGTATCCAAGAGCCCCCACCAGCCGAATTACCTTTTCGCCGAAAGAGAATGAACTCTCTGCACCTAAGTTAAATCCAAAACCCATTCGTATTGCAAAATACAAAGCCACTGCCAAACATATAAGGGCCATTAATATGAGCAGCCGTCTCAGAGGCTTCTCGGGGACACAATCTCCATATGGTGAAAAATATAAGAGAACAGGGATAACAAAGAGAGCGGAAATGCCAATCTCTTTTGCCAGCAATGACAAAAAAATAAAGATTATAGTTGCGATGGCAGCCAGCCATTTGCCCTTGTCTCGCCATAATATTGCCGCTACTAGGGCAGCCAGGAAAAACATAGTCGCAAGCCCATCTGATCTGCCTGAGATATTCATCACGGTTTCAGCATGTATGGGGTGTAAGGCGAAGATAAGGGTAGCAACCAGCGCTGCCAACCCTCTATAGGTGCTTCCACGGAAAAGCAAAGACGCCAACCAGTAGAGGAGAAAAGTCGATATGACGTGGTAGGCGACATTTGCCCCGTGAGCCATGGCGGCAGGGATAAAACCATCACTTGAGGCAAGCCACTGGTCGAGCATATAGCTGAGCAGAACCACCGGGCGGAAGTAAAAAGACGTTAAGCTCTCAACTCCATCTGGAGCAATAAATGCATCTGATATTGTTTTAAAATATGGAAGCTGACGGGACTCAAATATTATGTCATCCCAGACAAGCCCCGCTTTCAAAAGAGTGATACTAAATAGGACAGCCGCCAAAACCGGGAACAAGGCCCATAAAGGAGAGGTATCTTTTAATTCCACTCGCATTTTGCCGACTTCAAACATTAACTAATCAACTCCTCAAGGGCAGCTATAACACTTTCAACGCTTATATCATCCATGCACTTGAATCCATTTTTACATTGTGGAGTAATCGAACCTCTTGTGCACGGGCTACAATCAAGCCCCGCCGATACTACCCTTGCACGAGTCCCTCTAGGACCCCACTTAACAGATAAGCCACTACCGAAAAGCCCGACTACCTTGCTTCCGACTGCATAGCTTAAATGCAACACTCCCGTATCAGAGCTAACACATGCAGAGCAAAGAGAGAGCGCCGCGGCCGTCTCAATTAGGCTGGCCTTACCGCAAAGGTCTAGAATGTTTTTCCCTTCACCCAGTGAGGCTATGCGCGCTCCAGCCTCTAAAGAATCAGCCCCACCTACCAAACACAGGCAATAACCTTTGCCAAAGAGCCAAACAGCTAACTCTTCAAACTTCTCTAATGCCCAAATCCTATTTAGGGCTCCTGCGCTTGGGGCCAGAGCGACAACAGGTTTTTTATCAAAAATACAAAACAACTCCTCCGCCAAAGCCAAAGATTCAGAGGGCGGGAAAAGAAATGGTCTTTCTTCATCAAAAAGTCCCCCCCAACGGCAATAGACAGCGGCCAAATCTAGAAATGATTGTGCTTCATATTTAACATCGGAATAAGAAACCACATGGGTTGCCAAGCTACCTCGGCCAGCGGTATCAAAAGCTATAAGGCTTCTCGGTTTTAAGAGATTTGCATATATAGTGGAGAGGTAGTGAAACTGCTCCGTGTCTATAATCAGGTCATATTGCTTCGCTTTTAGTGTTTTGAATGTTACAAGCGGGTCTACATCATACATGTAAACAGCAGGCCCAGGTTCAACGGCTCTGTAAACGCCGGCATTTCTCCGCTCTGCGAGTACGTCTATTGTTGCTTTGGGGAAATAGTTACCCAAAGAATTCATCATCGGCAAAGTGAGCACCGCGTCCCCTATTCCACCTGGTCGTATAACCAGTATTGAGCCTATTTCATCTGAACCAAGAAGCTTTGAGGAGGCATTGCGCTTCATTAAGCGGCTTAGCAGGGGGCCTGTAATCCTGTCAAATCTCTTGAATGGTTTAATTATCCTCGATATAGGCAGGACAAAGGGAAGAGACTTTTTGACTACAGCCATATTCCCACCGAAAAGAGCACCGATACCAAGGATAGGATGAGCCAACTAGCTGGGTCTTTAAGGGTAAACAAAACAGGATCTTGCTCAACCCTGTCTCTTGCAGCCAATAGCCAAATCCTGGTCACCCAGTAGAAAATAATGAATCCGATTATCCATATGGCTTCAGGTTTAGAGTATAAACTGTTTATGCGGTCGGTATTTATGTAGAGACAAATAACAAGCACTGACAGGTAGCCAGAGGAGAGGCCCGCAGATATCAAAACACCAAGGTCAACGGCTTCATAGGCTCTCCGGTTGCTCAGAAGGGAATCATTGGAAACCTCAATGGCATACTTAACTTCTACATAACGTTTTAAAAAGACTAAGCTATTGAAAAAGAATAAAGCAAAGGCCAAGAGCCAGTTGGATAATTCGACATCGATAGCAATCGCTCCTGCGACTATCCTGATGCAGTAGAGGGCTGATAGTGCCAAAATGTCCAGAAGAAGAAGCCGCTTAATCCACAGAGAATAAAAAAGACTAAGCAGAGAATATATAATTATCAATCCCGTAAAAGGCACATTCAATAACGATATCGACAATGCTATAGAGACAGCCCACAAAAATGAAGCCAGCAGAGCGGCATTTGCTATGGAGATTCCTCCAGCAGCTAGAAGCCTGTTGCGTTTTTCATGGTGTTTCTGATCCGCTTTGACGTCTGCAATGTCATTTACTATGTAACCCGCGGAAGCAGCCAAGGAAAATGCTATTATCGCTGAAAACGTATCTTCCAAAGACCTGAGGTCAAATCTATGCGAGGCCAGTAAAGGCAACGCAAGGAGGACATTTTTTGCCCAATGATGTGGCCGGAGAAATTTTAAGACTGCCACAATTGAAAAAAGTTTTTTAGGCATGGCAACTTGTCTGGATGGCGTTATTTACTGTTTTCAGGTTAAAATCATAATAACACTTGCACAAGCTCACAGGCAAAATAAGAGCAGCCACAAAGCTATACTATGAAACATTATTTTGCCAATTCCATTCGCACATTAATACAAACCTAAAACATGACTCTTCGGAGCTTATAAAAACCTTGGCAACAGATTACTCTCCCACTAACTGCCCCATTTGCGAAAGCCCTCAGTCGGCAAAACCATATATAGTTTGGAAACATTTGGAGTGGGTAAAATGCCCTTCATGCAGTGGGGGCGCTCTGAGTCCTTATACTTCTGAAGTTGAAGTTAAAAAAGAGGACACTGAGAGCACCTACCTGAATTATGAAAAAAGCCTTGATCTCTTCATGCCGGTTGCAGGAGAAAAAGCCAATTGGCTTGTGAAAAACCTTGAAGACGGAATGGAGATTGTGGAGCTTGGAGCCGGTCTCGGCCTGGTCGCATCAATAGTGAGAGAGGCAAAACCTGCTGTTGGTTACCACATAATTGAACCCAACAAGGTCTTTGCCTCATTTTTGAGAAAAAGAGGGCTATCTGTAATTGAGGGTTCTGCAGCTGAAGTGTTACCGGTTCTGGTAGAGGAATTGTCACAAAAGGGCAAAAGAATATTATTTTTTATGGATAATGTCTTGGAGCACATTGCTTATCCAGCAAAGCTGATCAAAGAGCTTATGGATATATCGCCCCCTGGCTCCAAAATTCTGCTTGAAGTCCCAAATGAGAAGCTGCTAAAAGCCAGATACAAGCTACAGGATTTTATCCGAGGCAACAAAAAGCCTCCAACATTTCCAGGGCACATTAATCTCTTCACAAAGAAGTCCCTTACGATGCTATGTCGGCATATGGGCTTGAGCTACAAGATATGGTTTAATCCTCTCCGCTCAGCCGCTGAGGTTAAGTACCTTACCCAAGAAAGGGAGCTAAACCCCCTTATCTATGCCGCCTTAGCAATCATGCGATTAACATATATTGATTACCTTCTAGGAGTGCCCTACCACTTGCGAGCCGAGATCATATTTGATGAAAAAAACGAAAATAGCCTATGAAACCCATACTTCAAGGGACAAGAGCAAAATTATCGTTTTATTGAATCTTTTGATAAAATGACTTAGGAGTGCTTTTCCAAGCTGCCTTTAAGAGGAGGGGACTAATGGCGGAGAAAAGATCTGCGGCAAGAAAAAAGGTGCGCTGGAGCGTCCGCGTATTGCCAAGCAAGCTCCTGTGCCCCACGCAAGATGTCAGTGAGAGCGGAATGTTTCTCATATCCTCAAAATCATTTCCAATAGGAACTCACCTTGACCTTCTTATATACCCAAGGGGTACTCAAGAGGGGATTGAGGCAGAGGCCATCGTTTGCAGACATAAGCGGGGCAATGTAGGTATGATTCGTTCAGCGCGGCCAGGATTTGCAGTAGAGCTGGTAAACATTTCAAAAGAGCTTGAAGAAGCAATAAAAACTATATACCAATAGGGTCAATATTCTCTCACGCATGGTTTTGAGGAGATACTCCCTCAAGTTGTGATATTCACACCTCCGGAACAATTCCCCCTTTTTTATTGGACAACCCTCTTTCCCTGTGCCAAAAATTAAAGAAAACTTATCGTGGAGGAAATACATGTCTGATAAGAAAAGCTATTCCTGCGCTGACTGCATAGCTGTTTGGAAAAAAAAGGGGACGACCAACTGCTGGTCGGGGGACCCCGAAAACGCACCGCCAAAGCCTAAAAATTGCCCCTCAAACGACAATGAAGAGCTGATAAACGAATGCTTCGAGCTCTACAAAGGTAACGAGGCAGATGCTAAATTGGCCTTTGTGGCAGCCAGGGTGGAGGGCATGTGCTATCAGCCGATACCTGGCTCAACTGCTGTAAACGCACGCTGGACAAGGGTTGAGGATACAATAGCGCTTGCCAGGTTGATGGGGTATGAGCGGATTGGCATCGCAACATGCCTTGGGCTCCTTGAGGAGACTAAAAGGCTTTCTGAGATACTAAAAGCTCAAGGGTTTGATCCTCTTAGCGTATGCTGCAAGGCAGGCTCGATAGATAAGCTTGAGCTAGGCCTCTTGGAGGAGGATAAGGTCATTCCCGGCGGCTTTGAACCAGCATGTAACCCTGTGGCGCAAGCCAAGCTCCTCAATCAGGCGGGAACCGATATGAATATTATTGTGGGGCTCTGCGTAGGGCACGACATGCTCTTTAACAAATACTCAGAGGCCCCGGTGACTACGCTGGTCGTAAAGGATAGAGTTACCGGGCACAATCCTGTCAGCGTGCTCTATGGGCAGAATTTTTACTACAAGCGCCTTCAGTCGCAAAAACTTGTAATTGAGGAGGATTAGGCGGCAGCGGGCACCTTCGGCCGCACCTTTATTACCTCCTCTTTCCGGATGGAGACGGTACCAGGCTTGGCCTTAGGGGGTTTTGTTACATAGCGCGCACGGCAAGCGGCAACTGGAACGAGTCCGCCCTCTCTCGCTTTAGAGTGGTAAGCAGCTATAGCTGCGGCCTCTTTAACTGTGGAGCGGGGCGGCTCCGGCCCACCGCCTACGAAGAGCACTACATGACTGCCCGGCATGCCCCGGACGTGAAACCACCAATCGTTTGGGGAAGCTATTTTTATGGATAGCCTGTCATTATCTTCCTGGCTCTTTCCAGCCCATACTTCCCAGCCGCCATCCAATTCGTACCTGTGGACCTTAAGCCCTTGGGGGATAGCTCTAACTTCAGACTCGCTCAATTTGTCTCTTCGCTCGGCACCTGCGGTTTGACTCCGGCCTGCTGGGCTTTGGCGATTAGCCACTGACCAAATGCCAACGCTACCTCCGGTCGCATTACAAGCCCTGCTTGAACCTCTCGGACTAGGCGCCCGGCCTGCTGGTCAATTTCCCTCGCTTGCGCCCCATCCACCTCAAGTGTAACTTCCCTTGGGGGGAGCCTTCGCTCTACAAAAATCTCTGCGACTATATCCCCGGTTGGGGTGTGGGTAGCCCACGCGCCCGTCATCGGGATCATTCTATAGTCATCACCACGATCGAAGTCGATCACAATCTGCTTTTTCATTGCAGCGCTTCCTTTGATTGCCTGATTTATTCTTATTTAAATTACTGAGGAAATTCGCTGAAGGGGACTTTCCGCACTCTCTTTGACCCTGACTCAGCAACAAATAGCCATGTCCCTGAGGTATCGATTCCCATAGGTATGTTAAAGAGCCCCGTATCGCCCGCACCGTCGATAGAGGATTTGTAGTTACCTTCCGAGTCGAAGCGCAGAACCTCCTCATGGTCTATATCGGATACATAGATTCGACCTGAGGAATCAATGGCAATCGAGTAGGGTGAGAGAAAGGCGGGATCGCCTAAGCTATCCTCATTGAAATTGAATTTGTAAGTTCCATCGGGGCCGAAGACCTCAATGCGGTCATTACCGCTGTTTACTATGTATATGTCGCCATTTATCCCAACCACTACGTCAGTGGGTGTCGACAAGCTGCCGTTGGCGGTAGTGTTTGGCTCAAGGCCATACTCCTCTGCTTCTTTTATCCCTTCGGAGCTGTACTTAAATACCTTGCCAATGTTTTTATCAGTTACATAAAGGTACCCATTGGCGGTCATGAAGAGTCCTACAGGAGCCTGAAGTATATCGCTTCCCCACTCCTTAATGAAAATACCGTCCCGTGAAATCTTCTGTATCCTTGCGTTACCTGTATCGGCAACGTAGATGTCCCCATCACTGTCCACAACTACATCTGCGGGGCTATCAAACTCAAGCTCTCCGTCGCCGAGGACGCCAACCTCCAAAACCTGCTCGTCAGCTGTGCCCACATACCCCTGGTCCAACTTAAAGAGACTGTCTCTATTTGGGTCCGTAACGTATAAAAAGCTGCCGTAAACTGCTACGCCGGAAGCGTCATTCAATATATCCTGACCGACAACTTCAATCTCAGTGTCGTCGACCACCTCTTCTTCGGAATCCTCTATATACCAATTCCCGAGCTTGGTATCACCGCACCCCAACATAAGGGTGAGATTGAATGCCGTGAGCAAGAGTAAGGCTCCGGCGCTCGTTAATATATGGCTAACCCTCAAAAGGTAAGAAGGCTGTACACCTGCAGCCCCTCCAATTTTTTTCGCCCGGATAAAAATGAGAGCTCTGCCAAAAATGAGCATTCAACTATCTCTCCACCCATATTCGTTATCAGGTCGGCAACAGCTTTGACAGTACCGCCAGTGGCAAGGAGGTCGTCAACGATTAGAATCCGCTGTCCGGGAGTTATCGCATCCTGATGTATCTCAAGGGTATCGCTACCATACTCAAGGTCATAGGAGATGGAGTTTGTCTTATAGGGCAGCTTGCCGGGTTTCCTTACGAGGATAACCCCCTTGTTCAATTTATACGCCAGCGCAGCGCCCATTACGAAGCCCCGCGCCTCAACACCCAAAACAATATCGATTTTCACATCGAGGTATCGGTGCGCCATGAGGTCAACGGCGCGGTTGAAGCTTGAGGCATCTCGCAGTAAGGTAGTTATGTCCTTAAAGCCTATTCCCGGCTTGGGGAAATCCTTGACCTCCCGGATCATATCTTTTAGCTGGTCCACGGGCACTCCCTTTAAAATGAAATATAAATCCCAATTGAATACATCAAAGAACGGTTGTCAACTGTATTCTCTTTTTTATCGCCATCTTGCGAAGCTTGAGTATTGCGCCCTTCTCAATTTGCCTTATGCGCTCTCGTGTGACCCCATTTAGCTTTCCCAGCTCCTCAAGCGTCATGGGGTCCTGCTCCCCAAGCCCGTAGCGCATACCGATAATCTCCTGCTCACGCGGCCGAAGGGACTCAACCCATGATTCCACCAGAGCCACCAACTCATCCTGATGGAGGCAATCCATGGGTGTGGGTGAATCTTTATCTTCCAGCGTATCGTGGAGGCTAAAATCACCCTCTTCTCCCAGTGGCTGGTCGAAGCTGAATGTTCGCCGAATAAGAGTCGTCAGCTTCCTTACCCGCTCTACCGATACGCCCAGCTCCTCCGCAAGCGTATTATCAGATGGCTCGCAGCCATTTTCCCGGCGCAAAAATTCAGCCGTTCTTATAAGTCGATCGAGGTCTTCGGAGACATGCACCGGCAGGCGGACAGTATTTGCCTGATTCACAAGGGCACGCTCCAGCGCCTGCCTTACCCACCAGGTCGCATAGGTCGAAAATCTGCATCCTTTGTCTGTGCGGAATTTTTCCACGGCGCGGATTAGGCCGATATTGCCCTCTTCGATAAGGTCCAATAGCGGGAGCCCTCTATTGGAGTAACGCCGCGCCATGCTCACAACGAGACGCAAATTTGCCTCGATAAGTTTTGCACGCGCTGATGCATCCCCGGCAGCCATAGAGTCGGCCAGCGCAAGCTCCTCATCGGCGCTTAAGAGGTCTATAGAGCGGATATCCGAGAGGTATAGGGTTATGGCGCTACCCGCAGACCTCTTCTCGCCGCTGCCTTGACTTTTCTTTACGCTACCGTCAGGGTTTGTGTCATCCGAGCCCCGGCTACCAATTCCCTTACCCATACTTCCCCTCTGAAAAGAGTTTCCCCTTCTCCCCAGTAGGTAATGGTAATAGGTGTATCAGCGGCTCGGCAAGTATAAAAGGGGATCGCGGGCGCTGCCCTTGTCTCTGACTTCAAAGTGGAGAAAATCACTAACGGTACCGAGGACTTCGCCTCTGGCAACTTTCTGCCCTGCCTTGATCTCCAAAGATTTGAGGTTGGAATAAACCGTATAGCGGTCCGCGCCGTGGTCCACGATGACCATGTGTCCATAAGCGCGGGCGGGAAGCCCCGCATAGGAGACCTTGCCCTTTGCGGCGCTCAAAACCGACTTCCCAGAAGCACTCTCAATTTCGATGCCCTTGCCACCACCATCGCCAAACTCGCATAGCACCTTCCCGGTCAAGGGCCATTGGAAGCCGCTATTTGAAACCTTCATGGGTTTGGCGCTTGCCTTTTTAGGAGATGCGCTCTTTTGAGGCTTGTGTTTAACCGGAGCTTTATCAACCTTGGCTATCTTTGGAGAAGGTTTGGTTGTTGGGCGGCTCTTCGGGGCAGCATAGGATTTAGTTGCAGCCTTTTTAACTGGTTTCTCACTCTTTATCTCACCTGACGAGGCGGGCAAAAAGATTATATCCCCGGCAGCAACCTTGTCCTCGGAACGAAGGTAGTTCATCTCCCGAACTAAATTGGAAGACACTCCACGATCCCTGGAAATTGATTCGATGCTCTCTCCAGGCGAGACGATGTATTGCTCACCATATGTCGCAGCGCAAGCCGTTAAAAGTAGGAGCAAAAAGAGCAGCCGTATCTTCACCGCTCGCCCCCCGCAAACTCGAACGCCTTGGCGACCGCGTTTTTGGCATCAACTTCGACCTCGACGCCCTCAATATCGCCCCAAGCCCTGACTCCTATGACCGGCCTGCCTGTTTTAAGCGCGATGGCTATCTCGCTCATCGTCCCTCTCTCCCCGGGCAGGGCTATTACAACATCGCCGGACTGGGCTACCAGTACGTTTCTAGCGTGGCCTATACCAGTTGGTATGATAACCCCAACCCAAGGGTTCGCCTCTTTGGCTTCAGGTCCAGGCAGTATTCCAACCGTCAACCCCCCGGCCTCCGAGGCCCCTCGGCAGGCAGCTTCCATAACGCCGCCTAAGCCGCCGCATACAAGCACTCCCCCCCGCAAGGCGATTTGCTCGCCAACCTCTTTAGCGAGCTTATATAGATTGGAGTCGGCGCTTCCTGCCCCAACCACTGAAATTTGTAAGGGTCTTTTCATGATCTTAGGCACCCCGCCAATTAGCTATCAGGAAATAACCGCCGACAAGTAGCACCGTAAATGCCACAATCACCCAATCTAGGTGCCTGTCAATGAAATCCCGGGCAACCTCACCCTTCCATTTTATCAAGAGCCCCACCAAGTAGAATCTGGCGAAGCGAGAGAGGATACTGGCTGCCAAGAAGAGGGGGAAGTTAATAGCGAACGCCCCTCCGGTAATCGTAAAAACTTTATAGGGTATTGGGGAGAACCCCGCAATTCCCACGATTAAAACGCCGTAGGTGTCAAACCACACCTTAACTGTATCGTACATGGCTTGGGCATTATAAAAATCAAGCAACCACTGCCCCACCGAATCCATAAAGAGGAGTCCAATAAGGTATCCAAAGGCACCTCCTAATACCGAACCCACCCCTGCGATGATCGCGAAGCGGAGGGCTCGTCTCGGGGCGCCGACTCCAAGAGCAACAAGGAGCACATCAGGTGGGATTGGGAAGAAGGAGGACTCCGCAAATGCAAGCCAGAATAGCGCATAGCTTCCCCCTGGACGCTCAGCCCACGATAGCACCCAGCGGTATAAGCGGCGCATAGCGCGCATCACCTTGCCGTGCTCCCCTCTACCAGCGGAACGAAGCGGCAAGCCTCAAGGGCCACCTCCTCCCAATTATCATCATCCAGACGGCGAACCTCTTTTAGCACCTGCCCACTGCTGCCCGCCACCGGCGTCACCAGGAGCCCCCCGTGGGCCAACTGCTCAAGGAGCGCATGGGGCATACGATCCGCCGCCGCCGTTACTATAATCTTGTCATAGGGAGCATGCTTCGCCCAGCCTTTTGAGCCATCTCCTGTACGGATATGGACGCGGTAAGCCCTCAAACTGTTGAGCATCTCTCTGGCTCTTAAAGCCAGCGCGCCAACTCGCTCAACCGAATATACCGAGTCCGCCAACCTTGCCAGCACCGCCGCCTGAAAACCAGATCCCGTGCCTATCTCAAGAACCTTCTCTCCGCGCTGAGGGTTCAAGAGAGCCGTCATCCTCAAGACCGTAGAGACTTTGGAGATAGTCTGCCCATAACCTATAGGTAGGGCATCATCGGAATAGGCGCGCAGTCTAAGGGCCTCATCCACAAACCAATGTCTGGGGACAGAGGCCACAGCCTCTATCACCCTGCGGTCTGTGACCCCCAACTTTGCAGCAATATCCTCTACTAGGCGGACCATTTTGGCTTGATGTATCAACGGTGGCCCCCGGGCTTCTGGTTTAGCTCCCAATCGGAGAGGTCAGAGATAAAACCTCCGAAGGTAAGGTCCGTATGTAATGGGGTTACAGAGATGCACCCATCGGCAAGAGCGGCCACATCGCTGCCCGCATCTCCATCTACATAGCCCAGCTCGCTCCCCCCAATCCAGTAATACTCACCACCGCGAGGGTCCTCATTCTTAACGATGCCACTACCAAAAATCCGCCGCCCTTGCGTAGTCACGCGAATATCAGGGATAGAGGCACCTTCGGGAAGATTCGGAACATTCACATTTAGAAAGACACGCTCAGGAAGTCCACGCTCAATAATTTGTCCGGCGATATAAGCAGCCACCCTGGCCGCCGGAACGAAGTTGAAGCCGCCTCTTGCGACAAGCGATACCGCCATAGAGGGCACACCCAATAGCGCCCCCTCCAGAGCAACGCCGACAGTCCCGGAATAGGTTAGGTCATCGCCAAGGTTGCCCCCTGCGTTGATCCCCGCAACGAGGAGCTCCGGGGGGCGCTCAAGAACAGCGTGTACGCCAAGGTGAACGCAATCCGTTGGGGTACCATCAGCGGAATACCAATCCTTGCGAACCTCCTTTAACCTTAGGGGGCGGTGGAGGGTCAGCGCATGGGCTACTGCGTTGCGCTCACGGTCAGGGGCTACGACAACGACCCTGCCAAGGGGAGAAAGAGCCTCTGCCAGGGCCCGAAGTCCCGGCGCATCGACACCATCATCATTACTAAGGAGAATGTTCAACGCATTTCCAAATAGTCTAAATAGGGGTTCAATTTACAACAGCGTAAAGCATCAAGCACATTATGTATGGGGGGTAAGAATCTTTCAAGAGCCAAGCCGATTGGACAGAACATGTAACATGGGTATATTTCAAACGTGGCATAGATAATTTTTTAAATTTTCATTGGAGGTGTTGAAAATGAACGCAAAGGTAAAGGTCCTCGTCATCTTCTATTCAACTTATGGACATAACTATAAGATGGCAAAAGCAGCGGCTGAAGGCGCTGAATCAGTAGATGGTGCTGATGTGACCATACTTCAGGTCCCCGAGCTCATATCGCCCGATATATTGGAGCAAATGGGCGCCGCAGAGGCAAAGAAAGCCTTCGCCCACATACCAGTGGCGCGGGTAGAGCAGCTAGCCGAAGCCGACGCAATCATCTTCGGCACACCGACCCGCTACGGCAATATGGCGGGGCAAATGCGAAACTTCCTCGACCAAACCGGGTCACTTTGGATGGAAGGAGCATTAACAGGAAAGGTAGGCAGCGTATTCACCTCCTCAGGCACCCAACACGGCGGACAGGAAACCACCATAACCAGCTTTCACAGCACACTGCTCCACCACGGCATGGTTATCGTCGGCCTCCCCTACTCCATCGCCCAAGGCCAGCGCAGAGTTGACGAAATAACAGGCGGCTCACCCTACGGCGCAAGCACCATAGCAGGCCCCGACGGCTCACGCCAGCCCTCGGAAAACGAACTTGATCTGGTGAGGATACAAGCACGCCACGCAACAGAAATCGCCAAAAAGCTAGCCTCTTAAAGCTAAATTTACGCAAATAAAAAAAGGGCTTACGCATATGCGTAAGCCCTTATTCATTTTATGGTAGCGGGGGCCGGACTTGAACCGACAACCTTCGGGTTATGAGCCCGACGAGCTACCAAATTGCTCCACCCCGCGACACGAAGGCGGGATTATGCTCTGCCATATCCATGTTGTCAAGGGTATTCTTGACTATTATCCACCGCCGCTGTAGATTCACCTTTTCCACGAATACCGAGAGAACATCATGGACGATAACAATAAGATTTCCAAAGATATCAGGGCACTTTTAAAGGAGCGCGACGCGGTCCTCCTTGCCCACAATTACCAACGCGGCGAGATTCAGGACATTGCAGATTTCGCCGGTGACAGTCTGGGGCTCTCCATCGTAGCGTCAAAGACGGAGGCTAAGACCATTGTCTTTTGCGGCGTTCATTTTATGGCGGAGTCGGCGGCGATTCTAAGCCCGGAGAAAACGGTTATCCTGCCGCGCATCGATGCTGGCTGCCCGATGGCGGATATGATCACCGCCGATGACCTCATTAAGGTTAAGGCGGAGCACCCCGGCGTTCCCATAGTGACTTACGTCAACTCCTCCGCCGCGGTTAAAGCTGAGAGCGACATCTGCTGCACCAGCGCCAATGCGGTTAAGGTGACCAAGTCGGTCGGAGCGCCAAAGGTCTATCTGGCCCCCGACAGAAACCTAGCCCACTGGGTTGCACGCAATACGGATCAGGAGATTCTATATTGGGACGGTTACTGTCCCACACACGAACGCCTTACCGTCGAGGATGTGCTGGCTGCAAAGGCCGCCAACCCCGGAGCCCCCTTTATCGCTCACCCGGAGTGCCGCCCGGCGGTGCTGGATTTGGCAGAGGAGGTCCGCTCAACCTCGGGGATGATAGCTTACTGTAAGGAATCCTCTGAAAAGACTATCATCGTCGGCACTGAGACGGGTATGTACCACCAGCTGAGGAAGGACAGCCCCGATAAGGTTTTCGTGGCGCCCTCCAACAGGCTCGTCTGTCCCAATATGAAGCTCACCTCCCTTGAGGACGTGCTTGAGGCGCTTGAGCGGATGGATAATGTGGTAACAGTCGAAGAGGATATCAGGGTCCGCGCCGCTAGCGCCCTTGAGAAGATGATGGCGGCAGGCCGCGATTAGGGCATGTTTTCAGGCGAACTGGCGAGACGGCTCGCAAAGGGCCAAGCCAAGGGCGTCCACGTACGTGCGCAGGGTTTAAGGAGCTCAAGCCGCGCATACTACCTCGCCCGGCTTTTGGAGAAGATTGGCAAACCCCTGCTCGTACTTACTTCGAGCATACCGGAGGGTCGCGCCTTCGCTGCGGAGCTTGAGTTCTTTCTGGCCGATACCGAGCGTGGTCTTCCCGGTGAACCCAGAGTACTCTTCTTTCCTCCCTGGGATACTCTTACTTTTGAGAATCTGCCGCCCCACCCGGAGATATCAGCGCAAAGAATAGCCGCCCTCCACCGCACTCAGTCGGGCGGGCCATTTGTCATCGTAGCCCCTGTGGAGGCAACACTTCAAAAGCTACCGGCGCCTAGAATTTTAAATGATGCTCTCATGACAATCTCGGTTGGTCAGGAGCTTGAGCGCGATGCATTCATTTCAAAGCTTTTGGCAAACGGGTATCAACGCGTCGAGCAGGTTGAGGAGCGCGGGGAGGTAAGCGTTCGCGGCGGGATCATGGACATCTTCGCCCCACACTACCCTCTGCCGCTTCGAGTAGAGTTCTTTGGTGATGAGGTAGAGTCGATCCGCTCCTTTGACAGCTCTACGCAGCGCTCTACCGAGCGGCTGGAGGAAGCGCTTTTGCTCCCGGCTAGAGAGGTGATAGCCGGTGAAGCGGCTGCCAAGGCCGCCTTTTCAATCCTCCGGAGGCGCTGCCATAAGGCGGGGATGAACCGCTCTGAGAGCGCCGAAGCGCTAGAGCTTTTCAGGGATAATCCTTACGCTCCCCAGCGAGAGTCCCTTCTCCCATATTATGTTGATGAGACCGCAACCCTCTGGGAGTACCTTCCGGAGGGAACCGTTATAGCCCTTGATGAGCCCCTGGATGTGAGAGAGCGGGCTGAGCAGCTTGACGGGGAAGTCGAGGAGGGCAGCGCTAGAGCGCGTCGCTCAGGCCGCGTAACCACCGAGCCAGAAGAATCCTATATAAACTCATCCGAATGGGCCAAGCTCCTTGAGAGCCATCCGGTGATGGAGCTCGCCGCCCTTGAGCTGGAAGAGAAGGAGGATGTGCGCTCCTATGTGACGCGAGACAACTCCGATCTGGTCTCCTCTTTGAGGCGCCACCGAGGAGAGGACCGTCTGCTTACCCCACTCGCCACCGAGATAAGAAAGGCTCGGGAGGAGGGCCACTGGGTATGTATTGTAGCCAGAACGGTGGGCATGGCGGAAAAACTTCGGGATTTTCTCCGCGAGTATGAGGTAGAGGCAGGGGGCATGGAGCATTTCATCGCCCCAACTCCCGATCTGGCTTCGAAGGTCACTATCTGTCTCGGCGCGCTGGCTCGCGGCTTCCGCTTTCCCGAGGAGAAGCTGACCCTTATAACTCAAGCGGAAATCTTCGGCATGAAGGGTCGAAGGCCCCCCCCAAAGGAGGGTCTTACCCGCTCATCGCTTGGCGAGCTACAGGAGGGAGACCTCATCGTACACGCCGACTTCGGTATCGGCCGTTACATGGGGATGACCCGCTTTGAGGTAGAAGGCAACGAGGGAGACTTCCTCCATTTGGAGTACGCCGGCGGTGACAAGCTCTTTCTGCCGGTGACACGTCTTGCGCTAATTAGGAAGTACCTCGCCCCCACAGACCCTGAACACGTAAGACTAGACAAGATAGGAGGCAAAAGGTGGGAGCGCGCGCGGGCAAAGGCACGCGAAGGCGTTGAGCGAATGGCCCACGAGCTCCTGGATATATATGCCCGGCGCTCTCTCGCAAAGAGAAAGCCATACTCCCTCCCGGACCTTGCTTACAGGGAATTTGCAGCGACCTTCCCATATGAGGAAACACGGGATCAGGGAGGCGCGATTGACGATGTATTAAAGGATCTCTCCTCTGAAAAGCCAATGGACCGCCTAATATGCGGTGATGTTGGTTATGGAAAAACAGAGGTCGCCATACGGGCAGCCTTTCAAGCTGTCCATGATGGCAGGCAGGCGGCAATCCTTACACCGACGACGGTCCTCGCGGCCCAGCACTTTCAGTCATTCAAAAAACGCTTCGAGGGATACCCTGTAGAGGTCAAGATGCTCTCTCGCTTTGTCTCTAAGGCTGAGCAGGAGATAGTTACCAAGAGCCTTGCCGAGGGGAAGACGGATATAGTCGTGGGGACCCATGCGCTCCTGAAGGGTACTCTCCGCTTTAAAAATCTCGGCCTTGTGGTCCTAGATGAGGAGCACCGCTTCGGAGTCTCTCAAAAAGAAAAACTCAAAAAGCTTCGGGCCGATGTTGATACGCTTACCCTTACGGCAACACCTATTCCACGCACACTCCAGATGTCCTTCACCGGCATACGGGATCTATCGGTTATCGAAACACCTCCTGCTGACAGGCTCTCAGTCCGTACCCGGGTGGCCCGTTTCGACGATGAGGTAGTTAAAGAGGCACTGAAGAGGGAGCTTGGGCGCGGAGGGCAGGTCTACTTTGTTCACAACAGGGTCCAATCTATAGGAGAAGTAGCGGAGAGGCTAAAAGCGCTGATGCCCGGCACTTCTTTTGCTGTCGCCCACGGACAGATGAAAGAGAATGCGCTACAAGAGGTAATGGAGAAATTCTCCACCGGCGAGGTAGAGGTGCTTATCTGCACAGCGATCATTGAATCCGGGCTCGATATTCCCCGCGCCAACACTATCATAATAAACCGCGCGGACATGTTCGGCCTCGCAGACCTCTACCAGTTAAGGGGGAGGGTCGGCCGCTCCAATGTGCGCGCGTACTGCTATCTGCTCCTCCCACCAGAGGAGCAGGGGATGACAGCTGATGCTCATAAAAGGCTACAGGCGATCCAGCAGTTCTCAGACCTGGGCGCTGGGTTCAAAGTAGCCATGCATGACCTTGAGATACGGGGCGCGGGAGATCTGCTTGGCAAAAACCAGTCAGGTCACATAGCTGCAATTGGCTTCGATCTCTATGCCGAGTTGCTCGAAGAGGCAGTTGAGCGTCTTAAGGGCGGAGACATCAAACATCCGCCGGAGCCGGAGATACGTTTGAAGGTGCCCGCGCATTTTCCGGAAGATTACGTGCCTGACCCGCGCCAGCGTCTCGCTCTATATGAACGTTTTTCTCGTATCGCCTCTCTCGACGACGCGGACGATATGCGTTATGAGCTTATTGATCGCTTTGGCCCCTTGCCGGACTCCGTCCTCAATCTGGTCGAGGTGATGAAGATACGTTTCAGGATGGTCGCTTTAAGGGCAACAACACTGGACCTTGTGGGTGATAGCCTGCTCATTGCTTTTGCAGAAGATCCGGCGGTTGACCCGGAGAAGGTTATGTCCCTTATCACGGGGCACCCTGAAAGATGCCGCCTGACTCCAGATCAGCGGATAAGGTGGAGCATACGTTCAGAGGGTCCGGTTGATGCTCTGGGTGGCGCGAGGGAGTTGTTGAGCCAACTTGAATGATGTGTTAGCTTTCCCTCTGCCAACGAATAACATAAAAACGGGAAAACATATATGAAACTGGGATTTTTCAAGCGAACCACACTGATTGTGGCGGCGCTGGCGGCGCTCTTCGCTACCCCCGCTTTTTCCTCGCACATTGTTGACTCAATAGCGGCAACAGTGGATGGGCACGTAATCACCTCCTCCGAGGTTGAGAAGCTTATCAAGGTGAAGAACGGTGACCCCAACTCACCAGCCCACCGGGAGATGGCATTAAACTCCCTGATTGACAGATATCTCCTGGAAGCGGAGGCAAAGCAGCGGGGAATTATGGTTTCTGATGCGCGTCTTGACGAGGCTGTTGGTACAGTTACCAGTAGGCTCTCTCTTACAGTCGGCCAGCTTAAAGATGAACTGACAAAAAGAGGTGAAAGCTGGGATGAGTATCTAAAAGAGATCCGCTACCAGATATTGATCCAAGACCTGATTCAGTCACTTTTAAAGAGCGAATATTCATCTACCGAGGTGGCTGTGCGGGAATTTTTCATTAGGCATCGCGATCAATACACCAAGGATAAATGGGTCAAACTGAACCACCTTACAATCTCAGGCGACGAGAGAAGCCAGTCCAGCGAAAAAATAATTGACCTTGTCTCCAAAGGCGCGACCCTTACCTCGGCGGCCCTTGATACTTTGGGGGAGCCCCCTGTGGATACCGGGATGATGCACTTCGATGATTTAGCGCCGATGGTTGCCGATGCGGTCGAACCACTTTCAAATGGTGAGCTCAGCGCACCGATCCCTCTTGGAGAGACCATACACCTATTCGAGGTTATAGAGAGGGGCGGCGGCAATACATCCTATGAGGAGGTGGCCGACTCCGTCAGACGCGATTTCGAGCGTGAAGGGGTGCAGGAAGTATTGAAGGAGTGGCTCGAAGCTCGCAGAGATGACGCACAGATAGAACTCCGCTGAGTCAATGAAGATATTCAAGGAGTACCATGCCAGAGCGCATACGCATCGCCATAACCTGCGGAGAACCTAGCGGCATAGGCGCTGAGGTAGTTATCAAAGCACTTGAGGCTTTAAGTGATAAAGAAGCTGAGTTTCTTCTCGTTGGGCCCCGCTTGGTATGGTCCCGCGCCAAGGCGATAATTTCCGGCGATAATATAATTAGCCAAAGAGTTTTAGAGACCCCATCGCCAGCCCCTGAGTGGAGTTGGGGAGTAGAGTCCATAGAGACCTCTAAGGTAGCTGCTGAGGCAGTTGAGCTGGGCGCCAAGCTGGCACTTGCCGGAGATGTGGACGCGCTTGTCACTGCGCCACTGACTAAGAGCGGCCTCGCAAGCTCCGGCCGAAACTTCCCCGGTCATACAGAATTATTGGGCGCTATTTGCGGTGGGGTTCCAACAATGTATTTTGCCGGAGGCAAACTGATAGTAGCTCTAGCGACCACCCACCTCCCCTTATCTATGGTGGCTCAAAGCCTTACCATGGATAGTCTTTCTGGAACTCTAGAACGCTTCAACGAAGCGTTGGCCGGCGACCTTGGCATAGATAGCCCCCGCATAGGGCTCTGCGCACTTAATCCGCACGGAGGTGAAGGAGGGCTCCTCGGCATAGAGGAGGAGAAAATCATAAAACCTGTCGCAGCTAAAGCCAGGTCAGCGGGGGTAGATGTGATTGGCCCCCTGCCCGCCGATACGCTCTTTCACCAAGCCAGTCTAGGAGCATACGATGGCGTAATAGCCATGTACCATGACCAGGGTCTGGCCCCCTTCAAGATGCTCCATTTTCACGACGGGGTAAACATCACGGCTGGGCTCAAAATAGTGCGAACCAGCCCAGACCACGGCACCGCTCCGGATATTGCAGGCAGAGGTATTGCCCGCGAAGACTCAATGTTGGCAGCTATCAAATACGCCATCCGCATAGCTAAAGTGAGGAATAAAAGGCAGCGATGAAGCCGATAACTTTTGGCACCGAGGGTTGGCGCGGAGAGGTGGCACGAGACTTCACCTTCGAGGGTGTGAGGAGGGTGACTGCGGCCCTGGCGGATTTCCTAAACGAGGAAGGATCAGCGCAAAAAGGGGTCGCCATAAGTTTTGACAGGCGCTTTTTAGCTGAGGAGTTCGCCAAGGAGAGCGCCCGCGTGCTAGCTGCGCGCGGTATAAAAGTGCACCTTTCAAGGAGCTATCTTCCGACACCTGTTCTCTCCTGGTCAGTTAGAGAATATGGGCTTGCTTCCGGGGTTATGATAACGGCATCACACAACCCTCCCGAGTGGAACGGATTCAAAATAAAAGGGCCACACGGCGGCCCCGAATACCCTGAAAGGGTAAAAGCGATTGAGGAGCTCTTAAACGAGCGCTACCAGGAGGGGGCCTCGATACCTGTCATAGGCTTTGAGGAAGCGAGGGAGAGCGGACTTATACTAGACCTCAACCCACGTAAAGAGTATCTGGAGTGGGTATCAGGCCTCATCGATTTTGAGATGATAAGACAGAGCGCTCCGCGCATAGCGGTAGATTCTATGCACGGCTGTTCAGCTGGATGGACAGCTGATATTTTACGCAGCTGGGGATGCACTGTAAGTGAGATAAACGCTTCCTCTGACCCGCTGTTTGGGGGAACCCCGCCAGAGCCAAAGTCAGGAAACCTGACTGAGCTGATGGCGCTCGTCAAAGAGAGTGACTTCATTCTTGGTATTGCGAGTGATGGCGATGGCGACAGGCTGGCGGCTGTTGACGAGAAAGGTAATTTTTTTTCGCCTCAGCGGATAATGGCGCTCTTCGCAAAGTATTTGAAGGAGGAGCGCGGCATGGATGGCGGGGTCGTTAAGGCGGTCTCGGCCACCGTATTGCTGGACCTGCTGGCTAAAGCGGGTGGGTACAAAGTCATTACAACCCCAATCGGCTTTAAAAACATGTCGCCACATATGACCCCGGGCGCAGGTATATTTATGGCTGGCGAGGAGTCAGGGGCGATAGGCGTAACCGAACACCTCCCGGAGCGGGACGGAATCTTCAACGCCCTCCTGCTTACGGAGATTGTGTCCAAGTACGGCATGGGGCCAAGAGGCGCTATCGAGAGCATTTTCAAGGAACTGGGCCACTTTACCTTTGACCGCCTGGACACACGCTTTGACCGCTCTCTAATGGAGAGCATAAGTGAGCGGGTAAAAAACCTGCCATCACCTGTGGAGCTTTGCGGGTTACCGGTAACTAGAGTCGAGCGGATGGATGGCGTAAAAATTTTCAGAGATGACAACTCCTGGCTTATGGTCAGGGTTTCGGGAACGGAGCCGCTACTGCGACTCTATGCCGAAGGGCGCTCCGAGGAAGATGTGGAGCGCCTCCTACAAGAGGGAAAGAAACTGGCTGGAATTTAATGGCTAATGATTTTATAGATATTCGCGGCGCGCGCGAACACAACTTAAAAAACCTCAACATTCGCATCCCCCGAGAAGAGATCGTTGTGATTACAGGCCTTTCAGGTTCTGGTAAGTCGAGCCTCGCCTTCGACACTCTATATGCGGAAGGGCAGCGGCGCTATGTTGAGAGCCTCTCGGCATACGCCCGTCAGTTCCTTGAGCAGATGGACAAACCCGATGTGGACTCCATTGAGGGGCTTAGCCCGGCGATCTCAATCGAGCAAAAAACCACTAGCAGGAATCCTCGCTCCACCGTCGGCACTGTGACGGAGATATACGATTATTTGAGGGTACTCTACGCCAGAGCTGGCATACCTCACTGCACTAGCTGCGGGAAAGTCATCTCTAGTCAGACCGTTACCCAAATGACGGACCAGCTACTCGCGCTGGATGAGGGTAGCAGGGTGGAGATTTTATCGCCGGTCGTCCGCGGGCGAAAGGGCCACTATAAGACCCTCTTCGAGCAGCTACGGAAGGCTGGCTTCCTACGCGTCCTCGTTGATGGGGAGCAGTACGAGCTGGAAGATGACATAGAGCTTGATAAGAATAAAGCGCATGACATCGAGGTTGTCGTAGACCGTATTGTAATCAAGGCAGAGTCACGCAGCCGCATTTCCGAGGCGCTCGAGTTGGCCCTCTCCCACGCTGATGGGCTCGCGGGTGCAAAAATTAAAGGCGAAGATAAGCTAATCTTCTCCGAGCGCTTCGCATGCCCGGACTGCGGCATCTCTCTGCCCGAAATGAGCCCCCGGGCATTCTCCTTCAACTCCCCCCACGGCGCGTGCCCCGAGTGCGACGGGCTGGGAATGAAGGCAACTGTGGACCCGGCACTTATTGTGCCCGACACCTCCCTCTCGATAGAAAACGGCGCGGTCGCACCCTGGGCCAGCCCAACCCAAGTCTATTACAGCCAGATGCTTGCTGCGGTCGCCAAACACTTTGGCGCATCGATAGATACTCCCTGGGTCAACCTACCCGACGAGATAAAGAAAGCAATCCTCTACGGAACCGGAAGACAGAAGATTGAGTTTGTCTTCCGCACAAGGAAGCTACGCCATAGGACCATACGCACCTTTGAGGGGGTTATTCCCCGCATGGAGAGAAAAATCCGCGAGTCCAACGGTGAGAATCTCGATGAGCTGGCGCCTTACCTTGAGATGCAAAATTGCCAGCTTTGCGAGGGGGGACGGCTAAGGGTGGAATCACGCGCAGTTACTGTAGGTGAAAAAGCTATTAATCAGCTAACAGCTCTATCGGTAGAGGAGAGCCTTGATTTTTTCACCCACCTTGAGCTGGATCCAAAGCGCGCCGCAATAGCCCAGCGAGTCCTAAAAGAGGTTAAAGACCGCCTTGGCTTTCTGAAAGATGTCGGTCTTGGATACCTGACCCTTGACCGCTCCGCCGGTACCTTATCGGGTGGCGAGAGTCAAAGGATACGTCTTGCGACGCAGGTCGGGTCAAGACTCACAGGCGTCCTCTACATTCTGGATGAACCCACCATTGGGCTCCACCATAGGGACAACCGCCGCCTTCTGGAGACTCTAAAAGAGCTAAAAGAGTTGGGCAATACTGTTGTCCTCGTGGAGCATGACGAGGAGACCATTCGCATAGCCGACCATGTTATAGACATGGGTCCCGGTGCTGGTGAAAAGGGCGGTAGGGTTGTAGCAGAGGGCCCCCCGGAGAAGCTGCCGGACTTCAAGGAATCACTTACGGGAGCTTATCTCTCAGGCAAAATGGAGGTGGCGGTCCCCAACAAGAGACGCGAAGGCCAGGGCCATGTATTGCTTATAAATGGCGCCACGGGCCACAACTTAAAGGGCCTTGACCTAGAGATACCCCTTGGGAAATTCACCTGCATCACTGGCGTTTCAGGTTCGGGTAAGTCATCATTGATCATAGACACGCTCTTGCCGGCTCTGTCAAAAACCCTCCATGGAGGGCATCATCGCCCACTGCCATACGAGTCCCTTAGAGGGGTAGAACACGTAGATAAAGTGGTGGACGTCAACCAGTCTCCTATTGGTCGAACCCCCCGCTCAAACCCTGCCACCTACACGGGGCTTTTCACCCATATTAGGGACATATTCGCCAGATTGCCTGAGGCGCAGGTCCGGGGCTTCAAAAAAGGGCGCTTTTCTTTCAATGTAAAGGGAGGTCGTTGTGAAGCTTGCAAAGGTGACGGGTTAGTCAAAATCGAGATGCATTTTCTGCCGGATGTTTACGTTACCTGTGATGAGTGCGGGGGAAGGCGGTACAACCGGGAGACTTTGGAGGTTCACTACAAAGGAGCCTCTATAGCTGATGTTTTGGAGATGACTGTCTCCACCGCGCTCGATTTTTTTAGAAACATCCCATCGATTTACAATAAACTCAAGGTTCTTGAGATGGTTGGCCTTGGTTATATAAAAATCGGGCAGCCCTCCACCACCCTTTCTGGAGGAGAGGCGCAACGCATCAAGCTATCAAAGGAGCTATCAAGGCGCGCCACGGGCCGCACGCTTTACGTTTTAGATGAGCCTACGACGGGGCTTCACTTTGATGACGTAAGAAAGCTTCTTGAGGTACTTGGAAAGCTGAGTGACGCGGGGAACACCGTGGTCGTAATCGAACACAATCTTGACGTTATAAAGACAGCGGACCATATTGTCGACCTCGGCCCGGAGGGCGGCGACGGCGGCGGAGAGATTGTGGCAGAGGGTACCCCGGAGGCTGTTTCGCGGGTTAAACGTTCACATACCGGAGCGGCATTGAAAGAGCTCCTGGGAAAACGAGGCAAAAAGCGTGGCTGATACTTATTGTGAACGTTGCGGTGAGAAGATTGAGGGCGGCGCCCTCAGATACTTACTTACCATAAACGTTACGGCAGATTTCGAGGGAAGTCTTCCAAATGAGGGAGAGATTGAGGATCTCGAAGCCTTTATGGCTCAGATGGACAGAAGCGACCCGGTGAAGCTCCGAAACGATGTCTTTCAGACACGCGGCTTTCTTCTATGCCCCAAGTGCAAGAGGGAATTCATGAATGACCCTCTGGCCCAGAAGACACACGACTCCAACGAGGAACCGCAGGGAGGCAGGGTACATTGATGCGTTACGGCCAACTGCTGATGGAGGTGGAAAAGCCAGGCCGCTATGAGGGGATAGAGAGCGGAGCCGTGGTCAAAGATTGGGATGCACAGGCACTAAGAGTAGCGCTTTGTTTCCCGGACTTATATGAGATAGGGATGAGCCACCTTGGCCTTCCCATACTCTACAATGTCTTAAATTCCATGGAGGGGGTTTGCGCAGAGCGCGCTTATGCTGTCTGGCCTGACATGGAGGCACTTTTAAGGCGAGAGGGGCTTCCCCTAATCTCTCGAGAAAATGGCAAGCCACTTAAAGATTTCGATCTAATTGGCTTCACGCTCCAATACGAGCTTTCTATAACAAATGTCCTCGCTATGCTTGAGCTGGGCGGTATTCCCATACTGACAAGTGAGCGCTCCGAGGAAGACCCGATAGTCCTGGGCGGCGGCCCGGTAGCAGCTAACCCCGAGCCTTATGCTGACTTCTTCGATTGTTTCTTTATCGGGGAGGGAGAGGAGGGCATAAAGGAGATCGCCGGAGCGCTGGCTGCTGGTTTGGAGCTCGGTCTATCCAGAAGCGCGCGCATAGACCTCCTGCGTGAGGTCGACGGGGTTTACATTCCCTCCGACTATTCACCAATATTTGAAGGAGGTAGCTTCGCAGGCTTCACAGGTGGAGACCCTGTGCGCCGAAGGATAATCTCCGACCTCAACGCAAACTATGCAAGTCCTGCCCCCATTCTGCCATTTGGATCGATTGTACATGACAGGCTCTCCGTCGAGGTAGCGCGCGGCTGCACAAGGGGCTGCCGATTTTGTCAGGCCGGCTTTCTCTACCGCCCGGTCAGAGAGAGGGCGCCTGGAGAGCTCCTGAATGAGATCCGTAGCGGCCTCTCCTGTACAGGAGAGGAGGAGATAGGGCTCTTGTCTCTCTCAACGGGAGATTATTCATCTATTGGGCCCCTTCTAGTTAACCTGATGGATAAATATGAGGAGGATCACGTCTCCATATCCCTGCCAAGCCTTCGCATAGACTCCCTTGACACACGCTTTCTTTCAGAGGTCTCCCGCGTCAGGAAAACAGGCTTCACGCTGGCCCCCGAAGCGGGCTCTATGGCCTTGAGATCACGTATAAACAAGAACTTCTCAGATGAAGAAATACTCTCTTCCGTCTCAAAGATATTCGCAGCGGGCTGGAAAGGTGTGAAGCTCTATTTCATGATAGGACTGCCCTTTGAAACTGAGGAGGACAGAGAGGCGATCCCCAAGCTCGTGGAGAAAATTGTTGGACTTGCCCCGGGGGGTAAGGGGCGGGTAACCGTATCCGTATCCAACTTTGTGCCTAAACCGCACACCCCATTCCAATGGGCCCGACAGCTTTCCTCCGAAGAAGTAATTCGCATCCAGAGCAAGCTTAGAGAGCGTCTCAACAATAAAAAGATCAAATTCAAAGGCCATGGAGCCGGCGTCAGCCGTATAGAGGGTATCTTTGCCAGAGGCGACCGCAGGCTAGGCAAAGTGGCGCTATCAGCTTACAAGAGCGGTTGCAGGATGGATGGTTGGACCAGCGAATTTAAGGAATCTCTTTGGGATAAAGCCCTGCTGGAAAACAATCTGGAGGCGGAGACATTCCTCAGGGAGAGAGACATTGAGGAGTGCCTGCCCTGGGATATGGTCGACATCGGGGTTGACCGCGAATACTTTCTCGGGGAATTTGAAAAGGCCGCTTCAGCTCTTCCGACAGGCGACTGCCGCACCGGGGAGTGCGAAAACTGCGGCACCTGTAACTTTACCGATATCTTACCAATTTCGGAGGGCGGGGAGTTAAGCTATCCAGCTATCAGGGATTCAAAAAATCGCGAGGAGGTAGACCCCTCCTCCTTTCCTAAAATGCGTTTTCGCTATTCAAAAACAGGCCCTGCCGTGTTCTTGTCTCACCTTGACACTACAAGCGCTCTGCACAAGGCCTTTAGAGCTGCCGGGGTGCCAATTTTCTACTCCCAAGGATTTAACCCTCACCCGAAAATGACCCTTGGCACTGCGCTTCCACTTGGAACTGAGTCTCTCTGCGAAACCGGTGAAGCTAAGGTAGTGGAGATTCCTCCACTTGCATCAACCAAGGAAAGAGTAAACTCTTTTCTCCCCGAAGGGCTGAAGGTTGAAGCGCTTATAAGCATCCCTCCCCTCTCCCCTGGGCTGTCGACAGCTGCCAGCAGGGAGGAGTACAGCATATACCCATCGAAAGCGGCAATGGAAGCAGCAGCTAATGAGGGGGGCTGGAATAAAATATTCGATAATTATTGGCGCGCTGAATCCTTTAAGGTAATCAAAAGAAGGGCAAACAAGCCTGACCGTGTCCTAGAGGCCAAAGATTACGTTGAAGGGGTCTGGCTCACCGGTGATACTATCTCCCTTGAACTGACGAGGGGTGGTGACGGTTCATCAATCTCTCCGGAGGGTTTTTTACATTCACTTTTGGGTTTGGATGAGAACCGACGCGCCACTGAGAGAATAATAAAGGTCCGCATGGACGTCAGGCAGGATTAATTGATGGTAGAAGAATCCGCACAACAGGCACTTCTGGAAAAAGAGATCATAATCGATGCGAGCCCTCAAGAGACGAGGATTGCATTGATGGAGAACAAAGTTCTCGCAGAATTTTACCATGAGTCAGTTCGCGATAGACGCATAGTGGGTTCGATCTATAAGGGCCGCGTAACCAGGGTGCTGCCAGGTATGCAGGCCGCCTTTGTAGACATAGGGCTTGAGAAAGCGGCTTTTCTCTACGTTTCAGATGTCGCCGGGCAGGGGCGAGAAGCTGAAGAGATGGAGTTTGATGATGAGAATAGCCATGACTCCGATGATGAGAACCTCTACCACCACCGCCCCAACGCCCCCATTGAGGAACTCCTTAAAGAGGGGCAGGAGATTATTGTTCAGGTTGCAAAGGAGCCGCTTGGCCGCAAGGGCGCAAGGATCACTCAGCATATAAGCCTGCCGGGCAGGAACGTAGTATTTCTGCCAACGGTTGATCACATAGGGGTAAGCCGCAGGATTGAGGACGACGCCGAGCGGACACGTCTACGCAATTTGGTCGAAAAACTGAGAAATAAGGGCGCAGGCTTCATTGTTAGAACGGTAGCGGTGGATTGCGCAGAGGAGGAGATGGCCCCGGAGATGACTTTCCTCATGCGCATGTGGGAGGAGATCTCAAAAAGGGGTGAAAACATAGCCGCGCCGACACTACTGCACTGTGACCTTGATGTAACCTTCAGAGCGATTCGGGACCTTTACAACCCATCCGTAAGGCGGATAGTTGTAGATTCTCCAGATGAATACCGCAAGATATTGAATTTCGTTGAGACTTTCGTACCCGACGCAGTCTCGGCAATTGAACTCTACAACCGCCCAGACCCGATATTTGATTTTTACGGAATTGAAATAGAACTATCACGCGCTCTTGACAAACGAGTGTGGCTAAAGAGCGGCGGATACATAATCATCGAGATGACGGAAGCGCTTACCGCTATAGATGTAAACACTGGCTCATTTGTGGGAAAGCGCAACCTTGAAGAGACGATACTCAAAACAAATCTGGAAGCGGCAAAAGAGATTGCATACCAGTTGAGGCTCCGAAACATCGGCGGGATTATAATCATAGACTTCATCGATATGGAGCATGAGGAGAACCGCCTAAAGGTTTTCGAGGCGTTCAGGACAGAGTTTGAGAAGGACCGCGCCAAGACCAATCTGCTACAGATTTCAAGCCTTGGCCTCGTGGAGATGACTAGAAAGCGCGTTGGCGAGAGCCTCGGCCGCTCCCTCTCACAGCCATGCCCCTACTGCGATGGAACAGGGATGGTGCGCTCAAAGGCGACAATGGCGGCGGATATCTTCAGGGAGCTGAGAAGGAAGCGTAACGCACTTCCCAAAAAAGAGGTGGTCGTCGATGCCAACAAGGAGGTTGTCCGCTTTATCTTCGAGGAGGAGCGCGCTGACTTAGAGCTTCTCGAAAAAGCCTTGGGCGTCAGAATAACCCTCAACGCTAGGCCGGATTTTCATATAGAAGAGTACGAAATCGGCAATGGCTAGCGGTCCTCTTGGGCCTCGGCGGCGTTTGCCTTTTCTAGAATGCCCCTGGCCCTTTCAGCCAGGCCCGTATCCCCGTACTGCTCAATAACGATACGAGCCCTACCGGCAGAAGCGCCATACTCGTCCCTGTTGAAATAATACTCCGCTACATAAAGCTCATGCAGCGCGAGGCTCTTTCTACCCTCCGACACCATCTTCTCAGCCTCATCAGCGTACTCACTTTGAGGGTATGCTGCGAGGAGCATTTTGGCAGTTTCGACCATCTGCCTCGTGGGCAGCTGATCCCTATCCTCAGAGTCCATCATGGCGCGATAGGAAAGAGCCCTCTTATACAAGGCATAGGGCAGCTTCTCGTGGGCGGGGTGCATCTCGAAAAAGCGCCTATAGCTGGCGGCGGAAAGCTCAAACTCCTCCTTTTCAAACTCAATATCAGCTCGAAAAAGCTCAACCTCCACAGCCTGCGGAGAGAAGGGGTACTCCGACTTTAGTGCCGCAATGAGCACTTCTGCGTCGGTATAGTCCTCGTCCTCAATCTCTATAAGTATCTGCTGATAAAGTGAATCCAGGGTCGTGTAGTCTTCTGGCTTTACAGAAGAACAACCTATTAGGAGGAGAATTAAAATAAACCCCGTTAGCGCACGCAGCATATATTATCCCTTTACCCGAAGGAGTGATTCGCCGTAAGGAGCAGTTGCAACCCCACGCTCTGTGATTATAGCCGTTACAAACTCTGCGGGAGTTACATCAAAGGCTGGATTCCAAACCCCGATACCCTCAGGGGCTGTCGCGACCCCGCCCCACCTTGTAACCTCAAGGTGGCTTCGCTCCTCTATCGGTATATCCTCACCAGAAGTTATCGCATAATCTATCGTGGAGATTGGCGCTGCTACGTAAAAGGGTATCTTGTGAGCTTTTGCAAGAAGAGCAACTGAATATGTTCCTATTTTATTAGCAACGTCGCCATTTGAAGCTATTCTATCCGCCCCTACTATCACGGCATCAACTTTACCCTGCTTCATGAGATATCCGGCCATATTGTCGCAAATAAGCGTTACTGGGATATCATCCTTTTTAAGCTCCCAGGAGGTCAAACGAGCGCCCTGTAAAAATGGACGCGTTTCATCTGCATAGACATTAACTCGCTTACCCGCCTCGACAGCGGCGCGGATGACACCTAAGGCCGTCCCATAGCCTGCGGTGGCAAGGGCTCCAGCATTGCAATGAGTCAGGATATTGACCTCGTCGGGCAAAAGGGCTGCTCCAAAACTACCCAATGCCCTATTCACCTCCACATCCTCACGGTCAATTTTTACAGCCTCTTCCTCCAGGGCGTCGGCGATTAGCGCTGGTGCCATGTCTTGCAACTACTCGGCTTTTCGCCTCATCCTTTCGATACCCCAAAAGAGATTTACAGCTGTTGGCCGCGTTGCGGCGAAGACGCTGTATGCTTCCTCCATAAAGGCTGAGAAATCAGGGGAGCCAACTGCCTGTCTCGCGGCGATGGCTAACCCGTAGGCCGCAGTAACACCGATAGCTGGAGCGCCACGAACAACCATATCAACAATTGCCTTCGCCACCGCGCGGTAATCACTGTAGGAGTGGTAAACCTCTTCCACAGGGAGCAGGGTCTGGTCTATCAACTCCAGCTTTCCATCACGCCAGCGTAGCGTATCAAATGACATAAATATCACCTAACCTTCAAGCTTGGACTTGAGCAGCTGGTTGACCAAGCCGGGGTTTGCTTTGCCCCTGCTGGCTTTCATTACCTGGCCGACGAAGAAACCCATCAGCTTGGTTTTGCCGCCCCTATAGCTCGCAACCTCATCGGGGTTTGCGGCTAAGATATCATCTACGATTCCCTCAATCTCGGAAGTATCCGAGATCTGAGTGAGCCCCTTCTCCTCGACAATTACCTTCGCCTCTTTTCCGGTCGCCCACATCTCATCAAAAACATCCTTGGCAATCTTGCTGGATATTACCCCCTCTTTTATGAGGTCAAGCATACCGGCGATATGAGTTGGGGTGATTGGCGCCTCTTTGACTGAATTAAGCTCATCCCTGGACATATCCCTCAAAACGTAGCCCATTATCCAGTTGGAGGCGGCTTTCGGGTCATTGTGAAGGGTAACTATCTCCTCAAAGAAATCAGCCATGTCAATAGACTGGCAGAGGAGGTCAGCATCATGGTCGGGCAAAGAATATTGGCTTCTAAAGCGGCTCCGCTTGGCGTCGGGGAGCTCCGGTAATGTGTCCCGCGCAGCGTCTATCCACTCCTCCTCAATAACCAGCGGCAAGAGGTCCGGATCAGGGAAGTAGCGGTAGTCGTGGGCCTCCTCCTTTGAGCGCATTCCAACTGTTATCCCGCGATCGGCATCGAAGAGGCGCGTCTCCTGGACAACCTTGCCGCCATCCTCAATGAGGTCAATCTGGCGGCTTTGCTCATAAATTATTGCCTGCTCCAAGGATTTGAAGGAGTTGACATTTTTAATCTCCGCGCGTGTCCCAAACTCCTCCTGCCCCATTGGCCTAACAGAGATGTTCGCGTCGATGCGCATGCTCCCTTCATTCATATTGCCGTCGCAGACGCCCAGATAAACCAAAATCTCTCTAAGCTTTTTGACGTACTGTAGCGCCTCTCCGGTAGAGCGGATATCCGGCTCGCTGACAATCTCCAACAGAGGAACACATGCACGGTTTAGGTCAACATGGCTGTAATCGGCACCCGGTATATCCGGGTGGACTAGCTTTCCTGCATCCTCCTCCATGTGGATCCTAGTGATGCCGATATCCTTGGGCGACCCACTATCATCGTTGACTCCAAGATAACCATGCTCAAGTATAGGCAGCTCAAACTGGCTTATCTGGTAACCCTTGGGGAGGTCTGGATAGAAGTAATTTTTTCTGGCAAAGCGGCTCATTCTAGCCACGGTGCAGTTGGTTGCCAACCCCACCTTTATCGCATAGTCGACTACTTTGCGGTTGAGAACGGGCAATGCACCCGGAAGCCCCAGGCAGACAGGGCAGACATGGGTATTTGGCGGCGCGCCGAAGGATGTGGAGCAACCGCAAAAAATCTTGGTATCGGTAAGAAGCTGAGCATGGACCTCAAGGCCCACAACGAGTTCCCACTGCATCATTTATCCTCTCTACAAGCCCGGTACGCGGGAGAAATCGGTAGCCTCTTCAAAGGCGTAAGCGGTCTTAAGAAGCACCTCCTCCCGGAAGGGGCCGGCCATCATCTGTAGCCCTATGGGCATCCCATCGGAACTGAACCCACATGGCATTGAAAGGCCGGGGAGGCCCGCAAGGTTTAGCGGAATTGTAAAGATATCCGAAAGGTACATTTCCAATGGGTCTGAGGTCTTGTCGCCATGTTTAAAAGCTACCGAAGCGACAGTGGGCGAACAGATTACGTCAACCTCCTTGAAGGCCTCATCGAAATCACGCGCAATGAGAGTACGAACGCGCTGCGCCCGGCGATAGTATGCATCGTAATAACCGGCTGAAAGTGCGTAGGTTCCCAGCATTATCCTGCGCTTAACCTCCTCGCCGAACCCAGCGGCGCGAGTTTTTTTGTATGTATCTATGAGATCGGAGCCATCAACACGAGTCGTGTAGCGCACAGAGTCGAAGCGGGCCAGGTTGCTCGACGCTTCGGCTGTTGCCAAAAGATAGTAAACTGCAACGGCGTATTCTGTATGGGGGAGGCTGACCTCCTTCACCTCGGCGCCCAGCTCCTCTAGCTTGGAGATTGCCCCCTTAACCGCCCGCTCAATCTCGGGGTCAAGGCCCTCAACGAAGTACTCCTTAGGCACGCCAATACGCACACCCCGGATACCGCTTGAAAGGGCTCCTGCAAAGTCGGTGGACTCCTTCAGAACGGAGGTGGAGTCTTTGGGGTCATGGCCGCAGATCCCATCCAGAACTAGCGCCGCATCTTTAACGTCGCGGGTCATCGGGCCTATCTGGTCGAGGGAGGAGGCAAAAGCTATCAGCCCATAACGGCTAACCCTGCCATAGGTGGGCTTCACCCCGACTATCCCGCAGAAGGAGGCCGGCTCCCGGATAGAGCCACCGGTATCGCTGCCAAGGGCTATCGGAACCTCTAAAGCAGCTACCGAGGCTGCGCTACCTCCACTTGAGCCGCCGGGAACCCTATCCAGATCCCAAGGGTTTTTAACGGCTCCGAAGGCGGAATTTTCATTTGACGAGCCCATGGCGAACTCATCCATATTGAGCTTGCCGGTAAATACCGCGCCTGCTTCTCGCAGCTTCGCGACTACCGTCCCGTCATAGGGCGGAATGAAATTTTCCAGAATTTTAGAGGCGCATGTTGTCCTGACCCCCTTTGTTACAAGAAGGTCTTTAAGACCGACCGGAATCCCTGTTAGAGGAGAGGCATGGCCCTCTTTAATACGCTTGTCGGCAGCAGCAGCCTGCTCAAGGGCAAGGTCGGCGGTGACCGTGAGGAAAGCGTTTATCTTTCCATCCACGGCATCGATACGATCAAGGAAGGCTTGGGTCACCTCGACGCTTGAAACCTCACCGCTGTCGAGGAGCGCCCTCAGCTCATGGCCCTTTTTTAAGATCAGCTCACTTTTCATCGCCTACTCCCCCTCTATGACTTTAGCGACCCGGTAGCATCCATCCTCCGGGTAGGGAGCATTCATGAGTGCCTCCTCATTCGTAAGACCGGGGGCTACGACATCGTCGCGAAAAGCGTTGACTATCTCGTGTACGTGGGCCATGGGCTCAACCCCAGCAAGGTCAAGCTCCCCCATCTTCTCGACATATTCCAAAATCGACGAGAGCTGGCTCGCAAAGGTCTCAATCTCTACGGCGGAGAATTCGAGGCGCGCCAATGATGCTACGTGCTCAACCTCTTCTTTGCTAATCTTCATTTAAAACTCCAAAGTTAAATATCCGGTCTGGATGACTTACAAACAACTCTAGAAAAGCATCGATAATTATAGCGAAAGAGCGCATTCAACCACCAGCCGGGGTGTGCGTCAACCCGTTAGGAAGTATAAAGCGGTCTTTGTTATTTTCGCAGCCTAATTATACCCCTTGCAAGAGGTTCAAAGCGTTCTTTAACCTCTACCTCACATTCAATGAAACCGGCAGCGGCTGAGTACTCACGCCACTCATCAGGCGAGAGAGCTCCGCCCACACACCACACCCACGCATCGGGCTCATTGCGTATCCCTTGGTCGATTTCTCCGATGGCCAAAATGTCGGCAATTAGAGCCTTTCCGCTGGGGGCAAGGGCTCTGAATAATTCCTCCAAAAGTCTTGCTTTATTAGGAATTATATTTGCCACCCCATTCATTATCGCGTGGGTAAAGGCCCCCTCTTTCAGGGGCAACTCCGGAAGCAAGGCAAGAATCGTCGTCACGTTCAGATTGGCTCCCTCAAGGCTCACCGCTAGATTGGAGAGCATCTCCCGGCTGACCTCCAAAGAGTAGACCCGAGCCCCTTCAACGCCAAGCCAGAGAGAATCGAGCCCTGCGCCGCAGCCTAAATCCGCCACCACTGGCCTCCCCCCATCCTCCAGCACGTAGAGGGGAAGAGGTGCAGCACCGACGAAGGAGGAAAGAGACCCATACGCCGCCATATCAATTACGCGGCGGGGATAGCCTAACTTTTCAGCCAAAGCTGCGCCCGTGGGGAAATTCATCCCCGATGGCGAAGTGGAACCCTCTCGGCCGATATGGCCATAAGCTTTTAGTACCGCCTCCAAAAGGCTCCTTTGTATGTCAGTCACTTCCCTAAACGCCTCCATTAAATTATGATTGGCATAAAGCCAATGAAAGGGGCCATATTTGGAAGAGTTTCTAAAAAACCCTCCGCAGAGCATGTACATGGATTCATCAGAGGTCCACGAACACCACTGGGCGGAACTTCAAAAACGTCCCCTGGAGATTTCAGCAAAAAGCGCAGGGGCGACCTTATCCTCGGGAGTCTTCACCCTTACCCTTCTTGGACGCGACTTACTCATCGATACGAAGGAACGGAGCTTCTTGTGGGCTGACGACAAGGGTGACAGCGTCTCCTTTCAGGAAGCCCTTACAGCTATATCATACCTTTCCAACGCCATTGAGACTGAGCCTTCGGGAGAGTGGATAGCCTTCAGGGAGATGCCAGGCGGGGCGGGCTTCTTCAGGGGCCCACACGCTATAGCGACCCCTCGTCTTGAGCAGCGGTTCGGAGATACTCCCCAAGGTCTTATCGAGGCTGTCAAAATGTTGGGGGGCAAGATGGCAGAAGGCGGCGATGCTGCCGCGTCACTCTTCGCCCTCCCAAGGGTCCCTCTGCTTATTATCCTTTGGGGGAAGGACGATATAGAGCCAGCCCGAGCCACTATGTTAACAGACAGGCGAGCCCACCTGCACATGCCCCTTGATGTAATCTGGGCCCTTACCAATATCGCAATTGGAAAGATTGTTTCCAAGGGCTAACTTTACGCATCCTTAATAAGCGCCAGGGCGCACCATTCTCCGAGCTCTCTCCTCTCCAGCAAAGTAAAGCCATGAGCGCCGAATATTTCCAAAGCCGCCTCCCCTTCTATTGAGAGCAAGCCTGATATTATTAATGTGCCTCCCGGCGAAGTCTTCTCAGAGAGTGTCGGGGCCAGCCCCATTATTATCTGATAGAGTATATTTGCCACGACCAGTGGCCAGCTTCCTTCGACCCCTCGTAAATCGCCTGAGTAGAGGTAAATACGCTCCTCAACGTTGTTTAAAGCGGCGTTCTCCCCTGTTACATCTACCGCGTCAGGGTCAATGTCCATGGCCGTTACCTCGCCAACGCCGAGGAGCAAGGCGGCAACCGAAAGTATCCCCGAGCCGCAACCAACATCAAGCATTGAAGAAACCGGTTTACGGTCAAGCACATCGTCAATCAGCCCAAGGACCAGCTTTGTCGTCTCATGGCCCCCGGTACCGAAAGCGCGGCCCGGATCGATTTTAAGGGTTGCCATACCCTCTCCCGCTGGAGCTTCCTCCCATGTTGGAGTAACCCAGAGCCTTTTAGAGGGTGAGAATGGATGAAAATACTTCTTCCAACTGTCGAGCCACTCCTCCCCCTCCAGCTTCTCCCAGCTCCATGTAACCTCTTCTTTACCTGGTACATCCAACTCGCTGAGGTACTTGCCTATGCGTTCTTTGTCCTCAGGCTTAAAGTAAACGCAAGCACCTCCGGCAACCTCCTCGACTCCACCGCCGCTCTCCTCTGCGAGGGAAATCGCTATCACTTCAAGGAGCTCGGGGGGAGCATAAAGGGTACACTTCATCCATATTGGTGTGCTTGGCATTTCGTATCCTCTCCTAGTTTTCAGCTATATTAACATGAAGTCGGTTGAAAGAGATGGGAAGGTGTCTTATCTTTGCCATAAGTGGTATCTATACATCTGAGGTATTTTACAAATGCCATATAAAGTATTGGATATATATAAAGACCTCCCAAGGACAAATTGCGGGGATTGCGGCAAAAGCGGCTGTTTTGCCTTTGCAACAGTGGTCTACCTTGAGGGTGTTGACCCCGCTGGGTGCCCCCACATACCTGCCGAAGAGGCCGAGCGTATTCAAGGTCTTGTAATAGATGACCGCTCGCAGGGCGGCGGTAAGAAGGCGCCTGTCTGGGACCAAGCGCTAGCGCACTTACAGGGTAAGATGGAAGAGGCGGACCTCGCCGAGTTGGCGAAAAACAGCGGCAGCGCCTTTGAAAATGGTGTGATTCGCCTACATTTTTTAAATAGGGAACACACGGTAAGGCCCGATTCCATCACAGTAAGCGAGGGACCTCAGCCAAGCGTATGGGTTAAAATCTTCATCTACATTTACCTGACACGCGCAAACGGGGCACCACCAAAAGGGGAGTGGGCGGCATTTAGGGAACTCCCCAACTCAGTCTCCAAATCGCACTCCTTTGAAGCCTGCGCGGCAGAGCTTGCAGACCTCTTCTCAGGGCGCGGAGAGGCGCTGGCGGCGGCGGTAAAGAGGCTTGGCGGAGTCGATGAGAAGTTCGGCTCCGCAGACCGCAGCTTCAAATTAAAGATGCTCCCTAGAGTTGACGTAATGCTCCTCTTTTGGGAGAAAACCAGCGAATTCCCGGCAAGGGCAACCTTCCTGATAGACAAAGGAATTCTTGACTACCTCGATCAAGAGGCTATCGTCTTCATGGCGGAAGCCCTGGTAAAAGAGATCGCGGGGGAAAGTATAAATGAGGTGATACCATGATGTTCCGCCACCTTGAAGCGTTCGTAGAGACCGCCAAGCTGGGTAGCGTCACCCAGGCCGCCGAGGCCCTCTACATAACTCAGCCCACTGTAAGCGGACAGCTTCGTGAGCTTGAGGAGGAGCTTGGCACGGTCCTCTTCCACAGGATGCCGAGGGGGGTCGAGCTCAGCGAGGCCGGGAAGCGCTTTTTGCCGCGCGCAATAGAGATCCTTGAGTCACGAAAAAAGCTCCTACACGAGGCCTCCGAGTATAATGGGCTCCTAAGGGGCTCTTTGGAGATACACGCCTCGAACATACCAGGCGAATATCTTACCCCCCTATGCCTCGCCCAGTTTAAAGAGCTACACCCGAGCCTTAGGCTGGTCTGCAAGGTTAGCGACTCGGCGGAGACTATAAAAAAAGTTGAAAGCGGTGAGGCGTACCTTGGAGTTGTCGGGACGCGGGATGATAATCCCGACCTTGAGTTCATTCCCCTATGGGATGACACCCTTGATCTTTTTACCTCGACTCTAAACACAAAGCTCCCCGATGTTATCCCTCTGGAGTCGCTGAAAGACCTCCCAATAATAATCCGCGAAGAGGGCTCTGCGTCAAGGAGGGAGCTTTTGGAGACCCTGGGAGAGGTCGGCTTAACGGTAAAAGACCTGAATATCATGCTTGAGCTTGGCTCCACCACAGCGGTGAAGATGGCCCTCACCTCGGGCAGCGGCGCAGCTTTTATCTCAGGAGTCGCTATGGAAAAAGAGGTTTTGGAGGGGAGCATGCGCCGGGTCACGGTGGAGGGTATGCCACCCGTAGAGAGGCGCTTCTATTTAATAAAGAATAAGCGCCGTGAGCTATCCCCGGCTGCTAGAGTGTTCAGTGAGTTCGCGCTGAAAAAATCAGCACACTGCTACTCCGTAGCATCCTCGCGCGCCTCATCGGCCAGCTGATCCGCCGTTCCAAATACTCTAGCCACCCATATAGATATCTCGTAGAGGATGTAGAGCGGGCACGCCATTAAAAACTGTGTAAAGACATCAGGGGGCGTCAAAACCGCAGCGACGATGAAGATAACAACAAGCGCTATTCCTCTGCCCTTTGCAAGGGTCGAGTAGTGTATAAGCCCCATCCTCGCAAGGAAGAAGACCACGACAGGCAGCTCAAAAATTGCCCCGAAAGCCAATAAAAGCTTTGTCGTAAAGGAGAGGTATTGCCCCATTGAGATTGTCGGGCTGATCTCAGGACCCGGAAACTCAAGCAGGAATTTCAGGCCAAAGGGGAAAACCACGAAATAGGCGAAAGCTGCTCCCAGGAGGAAAAAAATCGTAGCAGAGAAGACAAAGGGCCAAATGTAGCGCTTCTCATGCGTGTATAGCCCGGGGGCTACGAATTTCCAAATCTGGTAGAAGATCACAGGGCTTGCAGCCAAAATCCCGCCAAGCAAAGAGACCTTGAGAAAGGTTATAAACCCCTCCGTCACAGAGATCATGGCTACCTGCCCGCCCTCGGGCATAGCATCGTTAAGCGGTATGACGAGGAAGGCGTAGAGCTCACGCGAGTATATGTAGCAGAGAATGAAGCCCGCCAGCACTGCAAGAAATGACTTTATTACCGTGGCGCGTAGGTCTTCCAGATGTTCAGTGAAGGAGACCTTCTCCTGCTCCTCGGAGTTTTTCCCGTTTTCTATCTTGCCCTTGATGCTCATCAGCCCTCCGCCTTCCCGGCGCTCTCATCATCTTTTGGGCTCTCCTCTTCGGGGGGCTCTTTTGCTTCCGAGGGCTGGGCAGCATCAGCTTCGGTATACATCTTCTCTGTTTCGAGGTTTCGCTCATCCTCCCTTTGCTTAAGGAGCTTTTCAAGGTATTGCGACTCACCCGGAGGAGGTGAATAGACGGAGCGCTGTATATCGCCCATTGCGTTTTTAAACTCCGCAAAGCCGCGGCCCAGTGCCCGGGCAACGTCAGGCAATTTTTTCGGCCCTATGACAATCAAGGCGATCGCCGTAATCAAGAGTATCTCTGAAAAACCAAGTCCAAACATTTACTATCCAATCCCCCGGATGAACTTATTGATGAACTTTTGAGAATAGAGCCCATTGCTCCAAACTGTCAAGAATGGTTGTAGGATATGCTTGACAAGGGTATACCGTACTGATATAGAGTTTGCTGCCCCGAGGGAAACACCTCTCGGCGCTTGTTTTGACTTCCGAATGCATAGGCACGTAGCTCAGTGGGAGAGCACCTGCCCGACACGCAGGGGGTCGGCGGTTCAATCCCGCCCGTGCCTACCATTTTT
>PKTT01000044.1 GCA_002869015.1 Deltaproteobacteria bacterium | reverse complement strand
TAGCGCAAGCGCAAAAAAACCCGCCCACAAAGTCCGCATGTTAAAGCCCTCCTTAAAATGCCATCTCCGGCAAATGCACCGTTAAGGCAAAACAGAACTCTTCAAACAGCGTGAAGAGTATCAAAATTCTCCACTAACCTCAATAAGGTAGGTTTCAGAATCGTCAGTTTCGCCTTCGATTTGTGTTTCAAAAGTATACTCAAAAGTAAATTGAAAGTGGTCGTGAAAAATAGGAAAGCTCAATGAGGCCCCATAATCCTTTGTTGCGTCGGTGTCGGTTCCCCAGTCGTGGCCGAACTCAAGTTCAAATTCATAGAGGTCAAGAGCAGTCCATGTGTAGCTGCTTTCAAAGCTGTAGCCATACTCAGGAGGCAGATCATCCTCACTCTCATCGGAGGCCTCGTATGAGTAGGCAAGCTCAAGCGTCATTGCGCGCAGAAAATCACTGAATTTGAGTGAAAAATCAGTGGCGTCCTCGCGCGAGATATAATCCTTCCCGTCATCAGGGAATGTAGCCGTTCTTGTGTAAGTGTGGTCAACCTGAAACTCTGTAACGTCACCCAATGCAATTGTGTAGACCAACTCTACTTCCAATTCATTTTCGACATCTTTGGTGCTCGCCTGAAGGTCTTTTTCTGTTGTGGTGCTAAATGTTGGTTTAACCTCTAGGTTGGGAAAGTTTTCAAATTGAGCCTCTACCGACAACTCCCAATCATCCGTTTTTGTGGTTTGAACCCCATTTTCCCATTCATAAGAATAATCTTTGGTAATGGTAAAGGAAATCTGATCCTTAAAAACCTGCGCGTCGAACTCAAAAGAGATGTCGTCCGTGCGGGTCTCAGTAGAGCTCTCCGCCTCGGGATAGGAGTTTACCAGCTCCCATTCATAAGAGGTGCTGAAGGTATATTTTTCAAATGGCTTGTAATCAATGGAGACGCCGGAAGAGTTCGTTATCTCGTTTGTATCGGAGTCTGAGCCATGCTCCTCACTGCTTTCATAGGAATAATACACTTCAGGATCGATATATTCAGTTACCGGGGGTTTATAGGTAACCTCGGCTGTAAAATCCACCGTATACTGCGTCGGCTCATCGATCATAAGATCGTTGGTCCAGTTCTCCTCCCACGAGAAGGCAAAATCTATCCAGTCATAGGGGGTGAACTCCAGATCGGCCTTTAATGAATCCTCCATCGATTCCTCGGCGTCTAGAAGACGACCCTCTGTGTCGTTTGTCAAATTCTGTTCGTGGGTGTGCTCATGCTCCAAGGAGAGCTTCCAGGCATCGTTTACCGTGAGGTCATAGGTCAGCCCGGTTGTGAATGAGCGGTCGTCGGTACGGTCCTCAAGGTCGTCCTTGGGCGTGGTCGTCTCTTTTTGGAGTTCGAGGGAGAAGACCAAGTCCTCATGGAGGAGCTTGTATTCAAAGACACCCTCATAGGATTTATCGGTGGTGTCGTCATCGACTTCAAGGTTGTACTTTAGGTCTGGCAACTCCTGGCTCTCTGGTTCCAGCACCGCCTCGAATTCGTAAGAGTTCTCAGTGGTGTCCTCTGAGTCGGGGTCGTCATACTCGGATATTGTCTGCGCCCACCCCGCGGATACCCCCCACCATGCGCCAGTGAGCTCATAGGTTAACTCGTTGTCGATGGTGGTCTCATCCCACTCCCTGTCAGCGGTGTCGTAGGCACGGTCGAAGGTATAATCTATGGAGGTGGAGAGATCTTTGTTTATTTCGTGTTTGTAGGAGAGTGAAAAAGACTCTTCTTCAGAGACGGAGGTTTTGGTCTCCTCATCGCTCTTTTCATTAGTGATTTCAGTGGAGGCGTCAGCGGAAACGGTCCATTCGGCGGCGTTTACATTAATAGAGACAATGAGGGCGGCAAAGGCCGACAAAGTCAAAGGAAAATAACGCAAACCCAGTAGTGACATACAGGCTGCCCGTTTAAAAGTGTGTCCGGCCCAGGCCTTCATAGACCCGGCGACGCATAAAATGAATGCCGCCGTGCAAAAGCACGGCAGTCACCCTCCAGAACCAAAAGGCACCGCGGACGATATAATAAAAAATCCGGGTTAAAACCTATCTACTTCTATCAAAACCCCTTCGCTTGTGTCAACAAGCGCATGAGCCTAATTACCTTTTGGGGAGACTGTCAACCTGTCCCCGGGACGTATCACAAACCCTTTGCCCAAACCATTCCACCGGAGCAGATCATCTACATCAACACCGTACCGTTCGGCTATGGACCAGGGGGAATCCCCAGCTGATACAACGTAAACTTCTCCTGAGCTGGAAGCGATCTCTCCGACATCGCTTAAACCAGAAACGTAAAGTTTGTCTCCCGGGCGAATGGAACCATTCTTTCCAAGTCCATTCCATTTGAGGATATCATTTACTGGAACGTTAAAAGCGCGTGCTATCCTCCAGACCGTGTCTCCCCCCCGTACTACGTAGGTCCTTCTGCCATCATGCTTTGACCCCAAAGCAGCGATTTCGGCGCCGGTCCCCTTGCGCACCGGTATCACCAATGTTTGCTTTGGTTTTATCAGTCTGGGGTTTGAGAGCGCATTGAGGTCGGTTATTGCATCCACCGAGGTGGAGAATCTGCGCGCTATAGCATGAACAGAATCGCCACTTTTTACAGTGTACTTGACGAAATCAAGGCGCTCCGCCCGGGTTAGATTATCCAACTCCGCCCTAACAAGTTCGCCCATCCCCGAGGGTACCCTTAAAGGATAAGAGGAAGCCCCCGGCGGCGTACACTCCCTACGAAGTGAGGGGTTAAGGCGGTGAAGCCTGCTCCTTGATATCCCGCTCAGCCTTGATACCGTAAGGAGGTCCACGGGAGAGTCCACCATGACGGTGTCAAACTCCTCCGGCATCTCCGGGTCTACAGAGAAGCCATATGATTCAGGGGCCCTCTGTATAGCCAGCGCGGCATAGAACTTAGGAACGTAGCGAGTTGTTTCTCGGCGTAAAATACCCGAATCGGCCAGCTCCCAGAAGTTATCGGTGCCGCTCCGCTCAAGCGCCCGTGAGACCCCACCCGGCCCGGCGTTATAGGCGGCCAAAGAGAGCTCCCAATCACCGAAGCGTTCATAAAGCTCCTTCAGGTGCCTCGCTGCCGCCCTGGTTGCAAGTTCCGGGTCCAGACGCTGATCCACCCACCAATCCACCCTAAGTCCGCTAGCCTCAGCGGTGCTCTCTATAAACTGCCATAACCCTACCGCGTCGGCTCTTGAGCGGGCTTCGGGCAGATAGTGACTCTCCACCATAGGCAGAGATGACAACTCCTGAGGAAGCTCCTCCTCGGCAAGAACCCGCTCAATCATGGGCATATATCTGCCCGCCCTTTTCAGAGCGTAAGCTGTGGAGCGGCTAAGGGGCCCCGTGAACTCACCTAGCAGAGACTCGACTGAATTATTCTCCGGGATTTCCCAGAAATCGGCTTCGCTCTCCTGTGTAAGGGAGTCGTCGCCGACGGCAGCGGGCACACAAAGAGCTTCGCCCTCATCGGCGGGGACCTCCGGCGCAAAGGCAGAATCATCTGTCAATGATGGGGTGACCGCAGGAACGCCCTCATCCTCTCCGTCAATTGGAAGCAAAGGGTTTTGAAAGTTACCTGTCTCATTAGGCTCATCCGCCAAAGTCGTCCCGGGTGGCTCAATATCCTCAACCACCAAGACGGCATCATGAACCGGCTCTTCATGCAAATCTAGCTGGGAAGTCTCGGCGGCGGTTACCGGCTGCGGCGCAGATTCAGCCTCGGACACAGTAACGGGCGCTGAAACACACCCCGCCATTAGGAACACTGTGAGAAAAACGTAAGCGTGTTTCCGCAAAAGATATATCAAGTTGTCGCCTTGAGAACTATTCGGTGACCGGAGAGGTTGGCAACGTCAAAGGTAGCACTTACGATACGTTGCTCACCGAAGATGTTTTGTAAAAATAGTCCCCCGGTCTCCTCATCTGGGCGGATGATGCAGACATCCTCCAAGAGAAGCTCTTCTTCATCGGTGCCGCGCTTTAAAAACACCGTCGCTTCACACATTTTTTACTCCGCTATCGAAAAAACAACGCTTTAGCTCGCTAACCAGCTTGTCGATAAGGTGAGGAAAGGGCATCGATGTATGACCGGCAAGGGTTATACCCTCGGTGCGGAGGGGCAGAAGAAATTTTCTGGCGGGTGAAAGCGCCAGCGCTTCTGCTATCTCCGGGGTCACCTCCCCCATCATCTGGTGGGGTGCTATTATTGCGAGGGCACCAACTATTGCATCGACCTTTGGGGCAGTAACCTTTATTGCATTTGCCCCTGAAGCACCCTTGTTGGCACGCGCCTTCATCATAGCCTGTGTTGCAACGGCGTTGGTGCCAAGGGCGACAATATCCACCTCCGGGGGCAATTCCTCCCTGAGACGGCGCACAATGTGGCTCCCTATTCCGCCGCCCTGGCCGTCTACAACGGCTATTGTCACCATTTTTCGCCTCCAGCGTATACTATTATGTCATTGGGGGTTTTATCAAATGATGCTCTTGACGTACAAGGAGAAAGAAATTGGCTGAAGAAGCCCCGAGGGGCGCCGCGGCAAGAGGCCTTACACTGGATATGGCCCTGGCCGCGCTTATTGAAGATGGGCTTTTAAGCGAAATACAGGGTAAATACGTACGCGAGCGGCGGAAGATTCAAGCGGCCAAGATAGCGGCGCAACGCTCCGCCGTGGAAGCGCAGAGCCCTGTATCTCTAATCCAATCTTTCGGGCTGACCCCGCCGGGACGTGAAAAAGAGCCCCTTGAAGGGGGAGAGATAGTTGCGGCGATCTCCAAGCGACTCAGGGTTCCCACCATAGAGATAGACCCGCTTAAGCTTGACAGCGAAGCTATCGTCAGGTCCCTGCCCCGCGCATATGCCTTCAAACACGCGGTCCTCGTCCTAGACCCAAAAGCGCGGCCAGCGCCAGTCGCGCTCGCAGACCCCCTCGATCAGGAGGTGCTGGACACCGTAAGGGCAAAGCTTGGAGCGTCTCTGACGGTCTACATCGCTCCGGCGACGGAGATACTCCACCTCATAAAAGAGATTTACGGCTTTAAAAACTCAGTCGCCGAGGCTGAAAAGGACCTTGCGAAGTCTCCCGACATCCAGAACCTTGAGCAGTTCTTCTCCATGCGCTCCGACGCGGACCTCGACGCGACCGATAGCCACATAGTCCGCGCGGTGGACCATCTCTTCCGCTACGCCTTCGACCAACGCGCCAGCGACATACACATAGAGCCCAAGCGAAATGAAGCGGTCGTGCGCCTCAGAATAGACGGGGTGCTGCACACGGCGCACAGGTTCTCCAGAAGGGTACATGCCGCCATCACCTCCCGCCTGAAGACCCTCGCGAGGATGGATATCGCGGAGAAGCGCGTCCCTCAGGACGGCAGGATCAAAACAGAATATGAATCAACGAAGCTGGAGATGAGGGTCTCGACCCTGCCCGTGGCATTTGGCGAGAAGGTGGTCATGAGAATCTTCGACCCCCTCCTCCTTGAGCAGGACCTCTCTCAACTTGGCCTTTGGGGAAACGATCTGAGGCTAGTGGAGAGCTTCCTCGCCCGTCCTCATGGCATATTCCTGGTTACCGGCCCAACTGGTTCGGGTAAGACAACCACCCTCTATACCGCGTTAAAAAAACTCTCCACGGATGAATTCAACATCTCCACCGTTGAGGACCCGATTGAGAATATATCACCTGAATTTAATCAGGTGGCGGTGCAGCCTGGCATCGGCCTCACTTTTTCCAGCGCCCTTAGGACACTCCTCAGGCAGGACCCCGACATAATTATGGTGGGTGAGATCCGCGACAGCGAGACGGCCAAAATGGCTATCCAGGCAGCGCTAACGGGCCACCTCGTGCTATCCACCCTTCACACTAACGATGCACCGGGCGCGGTAAACCGCTTGATCGACATGGGCGTGGAGCCTTTTTTGCTGGCCTCGACCCTAGTCGGCACCATGGCGCAGCGCCTTGTAAGGAGCCCCTGCAGCTACTGCGCCAAGGATGTCGTCATCCCCGCCCATGAGGCGGCAATGTTGGGGCTACCTGAAGATACAGTGATAAAGTTGGGGCCGGGTTGCCCCAAATGCCGCCAAACAGGCTACATTGGAAGGACTGGTATCTTTGAGGTAATGCCGATAACAAAAGATATAGGCGATGCGATACACGCAAAAGCAACTACAGGGCGAATAACCGAGATAGCTATAAACGACGGGATGAAGACACTCCTGAACTCAGGTGCTGAGAAGGTGGCTGCAGGAGCGACAACACCTGCGGAGGTACTACGCCACACCTTCATCGAAGAAAAGTGACCCGGCTGGGATTTGGCCTCAAGATGTTATATAATTAAAGGCTGTGACTAATAAGCATTATCTGTCTATGACATTAAAGAGCCATGCAAAAAGAGGATCCGTTGAATGCTTTTAACTTTGGGCAGTAAACGCAAAAAGGGCTTTACCCTGGTCGAGCTCATGATAACGGTAGCCGTGATTGCCATTTTGGCGCTCGTCGCAGCACCCGGCCTCTTTATTTACATTCCGACCTACAAGGTTAACTCCGCGACCAAAGCGCTGACCGCGCAGCTTCAACTGGCCCGCGCTGAAGCGATAGCGAAGAACTTGGATTACAGGATAAGGATAGACCAGAGCGGGCAGACTCTCTTTGTTGAGCGGATTGAGGACGACAATTCAGTCACGCTGATTAAAAAATACCTCTTCGAGCTCTCCGGTCGTGCCAACCCGGACTTTCCGGGTGTCAAGGTAAACCGCCCAAGCGGAGTATCCTTCCCTCCCCAATCCATCACCGAAAACACCTCCGCCGCAATCGCTTTCGGTGTGCCAGGGGGGTCGGCCACTTACAACCAGTTGACCTTTATGCCAAACGGAATAAGTAATTACGGCGGTGAGTTCTATATTACCCACAGCTCAAACACCGAGCTTTACAACACTCGCGCAGTGCAGGTTCAAAGGGCAGGTATAATAAGAGCATTTAAATATACTCCGCCAGATACAGAGACCGGTGATTACAAATGGGAGGGGTTTTAGATGAATCGCAAGGGTTTCACCCTCATTGAGGTGCTTATCTCGCTTGTGATCCTCCTTATAGGGCTTTTGGCGGTGATCCAGCTTTCGCTGGCCTATATCAACGCAAACACCTTCAACCACATGATGAGCGAAGCGACAATCCTGGCACAGGAGAAGATGGAGGAGCTGCGCAGCTACGCGAGGAGCGACCGCGCGGACAGGTACTCAGCCCTCGACTTCGACTATCTCACAAGCACGGAGACGGACTTCACCTCCTTCGCCCAAAAGGACATCTCCGGGACCGTCAAGGAACCCCTTTTGATAGTTGACGGCATGCTCTCAGGCGGTAAGGGCGGCGCTAGCAAAGTGGCGCCATGGAACCCAGATTACGGAGAAGCCGACGCTAAGCCAGACTACTTCGTGATGTATGACGATGGCGGGCACGAGGACGGCGGTTCAGGTGACGGCGTTTTCGGCGCTACTTGGGATGAAGAGGTGCTTGGCCCAGCCGGCACCACCGCCTTTGTGGTGACTACGGCGTGGACCGTCGAGCCGATTGGCGTTGATTACGCGGAGCTGACCGTGACTTCCAAATTTATAGATAGAACTGGCACGGAGCGTAGCGTCACCTTCGTCTCTCTAGTCAACAGGAGGCAGTAGCGATGCGCATAAAAAAAGATCGCGGCGCAGTCCTCGTTACGAGCCTCCTCGTATTGGCGCTCCTCTCGCTTATGGGCGCAGGGGCGCTCTTGAGCGCCACCCTGGATACCCGCTCAGTAACTAACCAACGCGCATCTAGGCAGTCCTTCTACGCGGCGGAGGCAGCATTGGACGTTGCCGTAGGCGATATTCTAGCTGAGTTCAGGGCCGGCAAAATCTATGAAGTTGATGGAGCCACTGTTGCTATAACCGCCCCCGTAACGGGCAGTGATTTCAACGGCTACACCATCACCTATCAGGTGGACCTCCCACCCAACAGCGAAGACCCAACTGCGACCACGCCACAGCCCATTGTCTACTCGACCACTGAAAATCAGCGGCCGATAACCAACATCTCATACCAATACTTGATCACCGGGCGCGCCGTATCCAACACGGGCACCGACAGGGAAGAGATTGTTGAGACGATAAAAATTCTGGAGCGGCCGGTGACGCAGTACCTCGCCTTCTACGAGGGGGATATGAACTGGCGCCCCCAGCAGAGCTCCCTCCTCTCAGTCGAGGGCGGCAGGGTGCACGCCAACGGTGATATCTATATGGCGCCGAGGGCGGGGATAGAGTTCACATACGACCCGACTTTTGACTCCAACGCCATAACAGCGACGGGCGACATACTCTACCACCAGGTTCACTACACCAACGGGACCTCGGGCGGCGCCGGGGCGGGCAACGTGATAATCGCCGTCCCTGACGCGGGTGGGACTACCTCCACGGACGTTAACCTAACTGAAGACATACTCCCCGAGACTAGGGCAAAGGTCGAGGATCTCTTCGCCTTCGGGCTTGACTCTATTCTCCGCACCGGAGTGGACACCCTCACCACAATAGACAGAAGCGCCATCCAGAGCGGCGGGCGCTATGAGAGCTATTCACTTCATCAGGGTACGCTGCCTTTTGAGGAAGATGTAGATACCTTACACATCACAAACGATGGCGGCGCCATATCGATTAAATGCAGCATTGATGGAGGCGCGCCGGTAGACGTTACCAACGATATCCGAAATCCTACCGACTTCACTGGCTGGTCCTCAGCGGTGAGAATCAACCCGGACGGAAATACGTCTACCTTTGTACAAGGGTCAATAGTCTACTCTGTTGAGGATAAGCCAGCCGCCAATCCGGCAACAGTAGACCAGGATTACCCCACTATCCTTGAGACGAACGACCCACGCGAGGGCACACAGGTAAATTTCACCGTAATCGATTTACAGCGGCTAAGCCACTGGTACATGAACTATTACAATGCGGAGACGGGGAGCTTCCCGTCAGGTGACAGAGGGCTTCTTATCTATGCCGAGCGCTCAAGGGGTGTTGGCGGATTGGAGGCGATAAAGCTCATCGGCTCATTCAAGGGCCGTGAGAGAAATCCGGCAATTGAGCCCTCATATGCATCTGTAACAGGCTCACTTGTAGTCCCAACGACCTTCGTAACACCAAATCCGGTATATATTGATGGGGAACTCAACGTTACCAGCCTCCCCTTCGCGATTATTTCCGATGCCATCACCGTCCTCTCCAACGATTGGGGAGAGAAACACTATGGGGTGGTTGCAGGAATTACAAGCGTCGACAACGCTACTACTTACAACGCCGCCTTTATCACCGGCAGGGAATCAACTACCGGAGGCGGCGGAGGGGTAGCGGAAGGCGTTGAGGACCTTCTGCGCAAAGTTGAAAACTGGGGGTTTAAAACGCTGGAGACCAACGGCGCTTTCATTAGCCCCTGGTTCAGCGGTCAGGCAACGGGAGCATACAACTCCGGGCTCACCTCACCACCCTTATACTCGATAGGTTGGGACCCGGCTTTGAGGGATGTAATGTATACAAATCCGCCCTACATACCGAAAATTTACGGGGTGGAGCGTGAGGCTTGGCAGGAAGAATAGGTTGACGCTCCTAGGGGGCGTTGGCGAAAGATAAATAGAGGCAGACACTTAAGCAGGCACCCACGGGGGGAAACCTGCGGTCTCTCAGCGCCCGTAAGGAATGGGCCGGGGACCCACAGGAGGCGAAAAAATGAACGCGGCGAAAAAGCAGCGGAATTCCAAAGGCATGACGCTGATCGAGCTTATGATCGCTATGGCGATTGGACTCATCCTAATAGCCGGTATATGGCAGCTATTCACCTCGCAGCAGCAGAGCTACTCCATTCAGGACGAGACGGCGAAGATGCAGCAGCGCGCCAGGGTAGCTGAGGATTTTCTCCTGAAAGCTATCCAGCAGGCAGGAGCAAGTGCCGACCGCAATGAAGTAGTCTCAATGCTTGGGCGGCCCATTATGGCGGCTGGAGACCACTTTATCGCCGTGCAATTTGACGACCCTCATGGTGAAACTCCCAATGTTGTGTCAAATGACGAGATAGCCATCTTCGCTGTCTCAAGGGAATCCGGCACCGCCAAGGAGAAAATTACTATACCCGTGGCTTTCGACCAGGACGGCGATGGCACCGTCGAAGCGGGGGAGCAGTTTGACGTTGATATAGATTTATTTCTCGATGGCCCTCCCTACAACCTCTACCGTTACACTCCCGACAACGCAAACCCCTCCGGGGCAGAGCCCTACAGGGAGCTAATCGCCACTAACGTTGACAACTTCGTCCTAAAATACTACGACAAAAACGGCATCCGCATACCCTCCGACCCAAATACCAAAGAACCGCTGGACATGCCCTATGAGCTTACCAATACGGGGACCAACCCTGAGGTATCGTTGATACAGACGGTAGAGTCGGAGATAGTCCTCCGGGCGGAGAAGAGAGACCCTAAATTTTCAGAGGAGTACCCTGTCGAGAACTACTCGGTCGGCACCTATAACGCATCTGGAACTCCCCGCGCTGGTTTCACATTCGGGGGAACAGGTGACGATGACGCAACGTTAAACGCTCAGTACAGGCGTAGAACTTACAAATCGCGTTCGGCATTAAGAAACCTGGCAACAAATAACTGCGGCACAATCTCCCTCGAGCCCGACGGAATACCGATATGCCCAGATGGAGTAACACTTAAAGCCACTGTTAAAGATGGCGACAACAACCTTGTAAGCGATGCAACAACGGTAACCTTTGACATTTTAAACCTCAATCCTTCTGAGCCAAAGCAGCCCTCCCTCTCGCCAACAACCACTACGACAAGTGGAGGCGTCGCCACAACGGTTCTCTCCTACGACGGGCCTGCTAGGGCCTTTATAGTCGAAGCTGCGGCTAAGGTTGATTGCGGCGACGCCGGAGATGTAACAATTTACGCCACCTACACGGTGAACTTTCTACCCGGCGAGCCTACAAACGTTTATGTCAATTTCGTGGCAAAAGATTACAGGTCTGCAACAGTTGACCTCGACGTCCCCCCCCATACAGATGGCTTTGCCGACCCCATGACCACCTGCTACGATGATAATTACATCTTCAGCGCAAAGGTGACTGACTCTTGCGGCAATGAGGTCGTGCCAACCAGCGACTTCAAATTCAGCGTCTACGACGACCTCGGAAACCAGCTAGGCAAGATGTACAACACCGTGGACAACGGCGCTTCGGTTACTCCGCAATATGACCACACTGAAGCCGGCGCCACAGTCAACTTGACCAAATCCTTTGAGTATTTTTCGGTTTCTGGCCCGAAAGCCTGGATAGACCCGTCAGTGACGACACCCGACCCGGAGTTTGGATTTTTCAACCTCAACGTCTACCCGGAGGGTGGTGTGCTGCCAGCATTGGTCAAGCTCTTCCACTTAGGCGATTACGGTGCATCTACTCCTGCGCCGGTAAACGATCAAATGTTCGCTTCTGATCTGATACACCTCTATCCCTGGGCGCCAAACAGCTACAACATGCTAACAGATAATATTAGCGGGCAGGTCTCTCAGGACTGCGAACTATACACAGACAGGCTCTATGCATCCCTTGAGGTATTAGACTGCAACGGAAACCGCGTCTACAACACAAACACCCCTCAGGATAAGGGAAGGGTGAAAAGCACTCTTCCAGCGCCTGTCTCAGGGTATTCTACGCTTGCTCAGCTGCAAAGCTCATCATTCATCCCCGATGACCAGCGCGGCAACCTCTACACCGTCTTCTACCCGACCAATGAGGACACGACCACTAACCCAACTTGGGATCCAAACAATCCCCAGACAGGGTATGATGATTATTATGCCTTCACCGATACAGCTGGCCTCTTCGACAACCCCGGCTCTTCGCCGGTAAATAAAAACCCCGCAGACGCTATATATCTTGATAACCATTACCTAGATGGCGAGTACCGCGTATATTACGACTCTTGGTGCTCCGTAAGCCCCGGCGATTTTACCGCAGCCTCTCCGATGAGGCCTCCCTTCGACCTCACCCCAGTAGGCTACGCGGGTACAACTACCACCATCACACCGGACGTACCACCATGCAAGGATTGTAGCGTAACGGTTTCCCCCGACGTTGTCGCTACCTGTGAGGGCGTTAGTGAGGTGAAGGTTGCCTTCTGCCAGCCTCAATACCGCTTTGTAGAACTTGAAATAGTCGGCGGCACTAACCCCTATTGGTTCTCAAGCCCTGGCGAACTGGCCGGTGTTACACCTACAGCCTCCCCGGTAACGGTCAACCCGGCAAATCCGAGAAAAGCACTTGTCTTCACAATCCCCGATTCCGACTACCCAGGCGATGACGAGCGCGCGGCGGCTTACGCCAAGCTCTCCATCGGTAATACGGCCACAGGCGAAACTATCACAATAAAGGCCACTTCCGTTAAAGCAGATTCGATAGGAATAACAGCGGCTTATTTTAAGCCCCTGGTTACAGGTGGCTACGAGTTATCATCACAGTTAATAGAAGAAGCCGAAAGCCCCGCATGGTCATGCAACAACGAAGGCACGCTGACGGTTGACAACCTCTGCCAGAACTTTCAGATGTATTATCTGGCTGACAATATCGTCAATCCAATAGTTAACGGTGGCAAATACTGCGCCTCCAACCTCTTCGAGATATACTTCCAGTTTGATCACTGCTTTGACGACACCGCACTAAACCTGGTCGATGGTCATCTCCCGACCCCTCTCACCATCTATATGCTGGATGAGGTGGGGCAGGAGTACGACAGGGAGCGGATCTACTTCTACCCGCTAACCTCTACCGGCACTGCAAATACAACCTTCAGGGGGCAGATAAACATGATCCCCTACAACGCTCTCAAAGGCGTGCCCTACAGCGACTCCCTTGAGTACCCGGAGGGGCGTGGTTCATCGATTTCTGTGCAGCCCTGGACAAACCACAACGATGGCGCTGATTCCTGTCCGGCTGACGCGTGGAATATCACCCTTATTCCCCCCATCCCGGTCTGCTTCCCCAACGCGATCACCTCCGGCGGCGGCGCGGCGTGGTCCGGCAACTTCCTAGTCCACTGGGGCGACGTCGTCGTACGCGGGCAGCTAACCGTCCCCTCAGTCAATAAGCGTATTGAAAAGCGTATTGACGGTCAGTTTAACGGCGCCCCCTTCGGTGGCGCGAACAACTCCGACCGCTTTGTCGATGTCTACGTAGGCAAGGCCGGAACGGGAGAGGTCAACGATGGCCTCATCCAGGGGGTCTACCCGACCACAGACCCCAACTATATACCCGGCTTCGTCTACCAGCCCTATAAACCCGACGGGTACGGCAACTACTTCACAAACATAAGCCGCGCGAGGATAAGTGAGCTAATCGTCCAGCTCCAATACGACCTTATGCGTGAGCTTGCCCTTAACCACAGTGAAAACTCCTACTGGCTGTCAGTTGATATGGGAAGCGCTGTGCCGGGGCTCTATAACCCCAAGACCAAGGTGCTTCTAAACAACATTAACGAACTGCTCCGGTTCCCCGACTCTAATCCCAACTACGATGGCGATTATGTCTTCATCGATACATGGGGGCTCAAAAACACTGTAGCAGGTGGACCGGCATGGGTTCCCGACCAATCTCTCACAGGCGAGCTAATTGACAATACCCCCGCCATCCACAACGCGAAAGCGGGTCAGGTAATGACAGACGCCCTGCCGCGCCACGAGATCTCCGGCGATTTTTACACCACAGGCATAATATATCTCGCAGGATCGATGTCCTTTGGCGGCCTAGGCGGAACCACCCCGATTGTAGTACAGACACCGCCAGGGCAGGAGATGCACTATAACCACAACTCCATAAACTTCACCGAGGCAGATATACCTATAAGACCCGACCCGACAGTATCTAGGCTGTCACCCAATCCGACTGTAGGAGTTCATATCAACGGCGCGGTTTACTGTGACGGCGAATTCGCCGGAAGCGGTAACCCCCAGGTATATGGCGCGCTTAACTCCGAACGCGGCTACAGCGGGAACGGTAACCCGGAGGTCTGGTACAACTACTCCCTCAACGAATCCGGCAGCCAGAACGCACTATGCGTTGAGTGCTGCGCCCTTGAGGTCTCCCCAAGGGTACTTGACCTGGGAGTAGGTGATTCTCAGCAGCTGACGGTAAAAGACTCATATGGCGACATAGTCTGGCAGTCCTCAGACACCAACATAGCCACGGTTTCTTCATCCGGCTACGTAACCGCGCACAACGTAGGCGACGCCCTCATCTGGGTGGTCGACGCCAACAACTGCACGCAGGCCATACCGACACGCGTTGCAACAGAGTGCGTTGGCTACGCCATGGAGCCGCCCTCCGTCCCGGAAGACCCTGTTAACGCGCCCTTCCAGATATCGGACTTTAACGGCGACACCGAAATACTTACAATTGTCAATAGTGATGGCGACCCATACCCCTACTCCGACTGGGTATGGACTGCTGACCCCGACCCGCTTGGCAATGACGTTGTAACTGTCACCCCGCTGGGCGAAGGCGTTCATACCGCCTGGATTACAGCGCAGAAGTGCGGCACTACCGTGGTTCGCGCTGAGGACACCACTGGAATATGCGGCGGTATTTACGAATCTATTGTTACAGTATCATCGCCGCTGGCGATTCGTCAGAGCAGCCCGGTCAAAACACGCTATGAGGTCGGCGACACTGTAACGCTAAACGCCACTGGAGGTAACGGTACTATACTCTGGGTCGCGAGACCTCCCACAGCGGTCACCTTCGACACAATGTCCGGAGAGACTGTCAACGTCACCTTCAACTACGCCGTCGAGCCGGTCAGCATTGACGCCTACGATGAGCTGAACTGCGTTGCGGACATTGTAGACTTCTACGTCGACTGCCCGGAGCCTACCGTAGCGACGGTTCACCCGCCCAACTTCTCAACGTGGGGCGAGCTAACGACTAACGGAGTTAATCTTTACTGGCAGGCTGAGCCCTTTGACGACCACCAGTTCAACCCGGCGGCACCGGTTACGGGGCTTGATGAGATAGACAGGGTTGAATTTACAATCAGCCCTGACCCGATGGGTATATCGCCGATAATAGACTCGACCTTTGAATACTGCGGTCTATTCCCCTCTGACAGCTGCGCTGCTAACAGCATAGATATCTCCGAGTGGCCCGACGGCGATTACCTCCTGACCGCTACCGCGTACACTAATTACACATCGCCGGAGATATCAACTGGCTGCCCCGATGCCACGACCCCTGTCGTAAGCGAAACGACGATAACCATCGACAACTGCCAGCTTGACTGGGTCGACAACTTCACATATCTGGACCCGGCCTGGCGCTTTGCCTGTGTAGGCAGTAATTGCTACTCCGGCTACCTGACAATCCAAACCTTGAACAACGAATATCCGCTGGGGCTTGGCGTTGTCGTCTTCAATGACCCGGCGATAGGCGGCAGGATGTACGGGCAAGCAACGGTGGACCAGAGCCTCAATGAAACACTCGAAGGCGAGGATTTTTTCGCAACGGTCACCGCAACCGGCATGATTGACAGCGATGATGCCGATATCACAACATCGGGACAGGGTCTCTCGGTTCGAGAGGCTCAATTTGGCCCCTCCAACCACTTTACGGTTGTCGGATACGCTAACCCGCCACTTTATCTGGCAAATCTGACTGCAAAATACGAACCCCAGGAGCTGCACATAAAGTATGATATTGGCGCCGGCGAGGTAGACAAGGCGACGGGCATAACCGTCAAACCGCCCTACAACATTCTTGTAGTTAGAAATGCGGGGGTTTACTCCGCCTACTACAAGTACCCGGCGGATGCCAGCTGGACCTTCATAGATTCACTTACCTATGCAATTCCGGTGGGGACGCCCCTCTACGTTGGCCCTTACGCCGAATCACAGAGCGACCTAGGCGCTGCAACTTGGGCTGGCTTTAAGGACTTTGCAATGCAGTGTATTATGAAATAGCGCTAAACACTGTTAAGACCTATGGGTCGCCGCAATTTATGCGGCGGCCCTTTTTTTCGGATGAGCATGAAGAAACTTACGATATTGATGCCGGTCAGGAATGAGGAAAGCTTTCTTCAGGAGGCGCTTGACTCACTCTCTTCGCAGAGCTACGGCGATTGGGAGTGCCTCATCATGGATGACGCATCAGAGGACTCAACTGCGTCAATATTGGCTGCCCATGCCAAGGCGGACAGCCGCTTTAATATCTTGAGGAGTGAGAGAGGGCTTGGGATTGTCAAAGCGCTGAACATATTGCTTGGGGAGGCGAAAACGTTATTTTGTGCACGGATGGATGGCGACGATATCTCCCTGCCGGAGCGCTTATACAGTCAACTTGATTTGATTGATAGATGCGAGGAGGTGGCGCTGGTCGGTGGGCTGGTAAAGCCCCTGGGAGAGTGCAGGGAGGGTTGGGGAGATTATCTATCCTGGGTTAATTCGGTGACAACAGCGGAGGATATCCGCGCTAGCGCCCTTACCGAATCACCCTTACCCCATCCCACGTGGCTCTTTCGCACAAACGCCCTCAAGATCGCTGGGGGTTACCGGGAGGGGCCCTTCCCTGAGGACTATGAGCTTTTTTTGCGCCTCATCTCCTCAGGGGTAAAATGTGAAAAGTCTCAGGGCTTTGCAGTTGGCTGGCGTGACCACCCAAAGAGGCTGACCCGAACCTCAAAAAGAACGAGCGGTGACGCCTTTTTAAAGATTAAGGCCGCCTACTTTAAAGCGCTATTGGAAGCAGGGGTTTACCCTGAGCTTTCTCAACTACCTCTGGTAATTAGAGGCGCAGGAATTACTGGAAGGCTTCTTAAAAGGGAGCTAAATAAAGCCGGCGTTCATGTAGAGGCATTCATAGACCCAGTCAAAGCCGGGGAGAATTTTGACGGAGCGCCTGTATTGTCCCCGGACGATCTCGACCCCTTTAAGTATCTCCATCTTGTCGCCGTCAGGCACAGGGACTCGCGTGAGCTTGTGGTAAAAGAACTTAATAAATCCGGCCTCAAATTCGGGAGGGATTACCTCTTGCTCTATTGACCAGCTATCTCAACCCCTGAGAGCAGAAGCGAGGGAGCCCCGAATCCCCCCTGAAAGCGCAAATCTCCCCCCACGAGTTCAACATTATTAAAGAGGTCCAATATATTCCCGGAGATCGTGCCACCAGTAAGGGGAGCGAATATTTCTCCCCCCCTAATCAGATGGCCTGAAAAACCAAGGCTGAATTGCCCGGATATGGGATCGATGGTGTGAAGGCCCATCACCTCACTTATGAGCACGCCCGTGTTGAGACTCTGGACAAGTTGTTCCCGTGAAGGCCCTTCGCCGCAGTCTATGAAGAGGTTGGTGGATGAGGGTTCAACTGGCGAAGCAAGCCCTCCTCCGCCATTGCCCGTTGTACTTACTCCAGCCTCGGCGGCGGAACGCCTGTCATACAGGAAGGCATTGAGGACCCCGCCCTCAACACAAGCGGTGCGGCCTTTTGCGCTCCCCTCGCCATCCAAGGGAGAACTATTAAGTCCTCCCGGGAGAAGACCATCGTCAACTATGGTTAACTTATCTGAGAAGATTCTTTTACCAACCCTGCCCGCAAGTAGCGATTTGCCCCGCGTAACATTCTCTCCAATCAAGGAGAAGCCGAAAACGTCCAGCATATCGAGCGCCACCCTCGAGTCAAGAACCACAGCATAGCGTCCACTTATGGGCAGCTCTCCTCCAAGCAGCCCGACAGCCCGCTCTCCGCTTTCGCGGCCTATGGAGCAAGGGTCCAGATAACTTAAGATACGCGCTTCGCCCTGTGCCCAGCTGCTCTCTCCCTCGTCGCCCTCACGCGCGCCTGTTTCAAGGGAAAGTGAATAGCCGCTCTCCTCCCAACTATAGTGACCCCCGGCCACCGCCACCACATTCTTGGTAACCCCGCCCTCGCACCGCGCCCTTCTTACCGAAGTGACGCGCTTATCCACGCCATAGGCCTCGCGCTCCGCCTCGGCCGCATAGGAGAGGGCTACATCCGGGGTGAAATTCAGATAGAGAGGGTCCAATATATCCAGCGATTTATCTTTGGGTTTACCCAGAATCTCCGGCAGGGAGCTTCCCCTTACAGCAGAGGCGACCTTAGCGGCGGCGATTGCACGTTCACAGAGAAGCTCAACCTCTGGCGGCTCATCACCGAATGTCGCTGAGGTAAAGCCAACCCTCCCCCCCGGCAGCTCAACGCTTAGGCCAAGTCCACCCTCCCTTAGATGCTCAACCTCACATGCTTCCCCGCTTTTGACCTCTACGGCTAAGCTCTCTTCCAGGGAAAGATTGAGAAGGTAGCGCCCTCCCTTCAGCTTTCTCTCAATTCGCTCGATAATCTCTTGGAGGTTTCGCATCAAACTTCGCGGGTCATAGCTATTTCAGCGCAGTCCGGGAACTGCGTGCAGTTAAGGCAATCCATCCAAACCTTATGGGGGAGCTCCGACTTTTCAACCTCTGAGAAGCCAAGCTTCTCAAAAAAGCCCGGCTTATAAGTTAGCGAAAAGACTCTCTTTATGCCAAGTTCTTTGGCGTCTTCAAGGGCACGCTCCACTAAGAGCCTGCCAATCCCCTCACCCTGCCGTTCCTCGAGGACAGCCAGGGATCGTATCTCCACTAGGTCGAACCAGAGAATGTGCAGCCCCGCAAGGCCTACTACCACCCCGTCATCCTTAGCGACGGTAAAATCACGTATATTTTCGTACATATCAAGGCGCGAACGACTCAAAAGGAGGCCCTTCTTCGCCCATACGTCCAAAACAGACTTCATCGCCTCCACATCGGAGAGCTTCGCGTTTTCTATGATAATGTTTGACACCCGCTTCACCTCTTCGCCAACTCAAGGGCGTGTCTGTAGGCCGCCTCCGACCCTTCGGAGCCGCCCAGCATACGGGAAAGCTCCTTAACCCGCATATCAAAATCAAGCTCTTCGACCCTGGTGAGGGTCCGCCCATCAACAACAGCCTTTTCAACAAGAAAGTGGCTGCCGGCGCGCCCCGCTATCTGCGGCAAATGCGTTATGCATATTACCTGACAGGAAGCTGCGAGAGCTTTTAGCCTCTCCCCCACCCTCTCGGCAACCATGCCCCCAATTCCGGCATCAACCTCGTCAAAAACAAGGGTCTCCACCGACCCGTCCCTTAGCGCATTCTTTACGGCGAGGAGGATTCTGGAGAGCTCACCCCCCGAGGCGATCTTTGCAAGCGGCTTCGGGGCCTCCCCGGGGTTTGCAGCAAGGAGAAAGGTGACCTCATCGACACCCTCCGGACCGGGGGCTCCACCCTCAATGCCCACGATAAAGGCCGCGCTGCCAAGGCCAAGGCCCTCAAGCTCACCACCGACGAGTTTCTCAAGCCTTATTGCCGCTTCTTTTCGCGCCGCTGTGAGAAGCGGCGCGGCGCTTTCCAACGCCTCCCTTGAGTCGGAGAGCGCCTCCTCTGCATCGGAGAGCGCTATGGTACGGTTTTCAAGCTCCCAAAGCTCCCTCTCAAGGGCTTCGCCTTTTGATAGTATAGCCTCGATTGTATTGCCGTGTTTCAAGCTGAGTCTTTTTATCAAAGCAAGACGGTCTTCGATACGCTCAAGTTTATCAGGGTCGCTCTTAACAGTATCGATGCGCTCCCTCAGCCCCTCTGAAGCCTCCTGAAGGGACACCTCAGCCTCCCTTAAGAGCTCCATGAGCCTTGAGGCCTCCGGGTCTTTATCGAGGGCGCGCTCCAGGTGACGCTTGGCGCGCCCCAGCGAATCAACGGCGGGCTGCGTGCCGCTGAAGAGCTCCCCCTCTGCGCCGGAGTATGCCTCCGAGAGCTTCTCTGCGTTAAGGAGTATGTTTCGCTCCTCAGAGAGAGTCTCCTCCTCTCCCACCTCCAGCATCGCGCTTTTTATCTCATTTAACTGGAAGGAGACGAACTCACGGCGTTCAACCGACTCCACCTCCAGCCTCTTTAAGCGTGCAACCTCCCCCTTTGCCCTCTCCCACTTGGTGAAGGCCTCCAGATAAAGCTCCCTTGCGGATACACCCTCTGCGGATAACGCGCTATCCAGTATGGAGATGTGGTTTTGCTCATTTAAAAGCGCCTGGTGTTGGTGCTGGCTTGACACCTCGACGAGCTTGGCGCCAACCTCTGAGAGCACCCCAACCCCCACCGTTGCCCCATTTACATGTGCTCGGCTCTTGCCTTCAGAGGTGACCTGCCGGGAGATAACCAGCGGCTCCTCCCAGGGTATACCGGCCTCTTCGATAATAGCTTTTACACTCTCGGCGCAAGCACCGGAAAGGCTAAAGACACCCTCAACCCGTGCTGCCTCAGCCCCGGTGCGCACAAGCTCGCGGCTCGCTCTGTCCCCTAAAAGAAGCCCCAGAGCTTGCAAGAGGATTGACTTTCCCGCCCCCGTCTCACCTGTAAAGACGTTGAAGGAGTCCCCCGGTCTCAGGTCGAGCCGCTGAACGAGAGCAAAATCCCTTATGGAGAGGGATTCAATCACCTGTGCCCCTCCGGCTCTTCCTGTCTCCCCAAAGGAGCTTACTTCTAAGGAGGCTGTAGTAATCCATGCTTGGGGAGCGGATCATCAGAACGTCTGATACGCCCCTGCTGACCTTGACCACATCTCCTGCTTCGAGTTCGATCCCTACCTGCCCATCAAGGGTGACAAAGAGCTCACCGTTTTTCTCCCTAAGCTTGACCTCAAGCACCGAGGTGTCACAGAGGACAATTGGCCTGTTTGTCATGGCATGGGGGCAGATGGGAGAGAGGAGGATTGAGGAGAGGCTCGGATGCACTATGGCGCCCCCGGCCGAAAGGCTATACGCGGTTGACCCCGTTGGGCTTGATATTACAAGTCCATCAGCCCTGTAGGTCGTCAAAAATAGTCCGTCTACGGAGACCTCAATCTCGCTTATTCGAGCCAAAGCCCCCTTATTGAAGACCACATCGTTCAGGACCGAAAATTTTGATACCACCCTGCCGTCACGCTCCACGGTGCCATGGAGGGTCATCCTGCTCTCCACCAGCCCCTCACCATTCAAGAGCTTTTCCAGTGCCGTAAAAAGCTCCCCCGTGGTTATCTCAGTGAGAAAACCCAGGGAGCCCAGGTTTACACCCAAGAGGGGTATCTGGCGCCCGCCCAGCCAACGCACGGCGGAGAGAAAGGTGCCGTCTCCTCCAAGCACAACCAGAAGGTCTGGGTCGGCGGCGCATTCAAGCTCCTCTTCGCTTGTACCGACGCAATCAATACCCTTATCCTTTGCCCACGAAGCCAGCTTTTGCGCCAAGGCGTCGGCGGGGGCGGATTCATGCTTTTTAAATACCCTTATGCTTCCGATCTTCACTACGGCTCCTTCGCTGAATAAATGCAATGTGGTATTGTAGCAGCCATGACACGCACGCAAAAAGAGAAGAAAGCGTCCCAGCCCTCCTTTGCACCTCTGGCGGAGAGGATGCGCCCCTCAACTATCTCCGATATTGTCGGCCAAGAGGATGTCATCGGCGCTGGAACGCCACTAATAAACTCCCTTAATTCCGGCACCCTGCCATCTCTCCTCCTCTGGGGACCGCCGGGCTCAGGGAAGACCACCCTTGCGCGCCTTCTAGCTAATGTTACAGGTTATCACCTCATCCAAACCTCCGCAGTAACGGCCGGAGTAAAAGAGGTGCGAGCGATGATTGAGGAGGCCAAAGACCTGCAGCGGCTTGGGACCAAAACACTCCTCTTTCTCGATGAGATACACCGCTTTAACAAAGCACAGCAGGATGCGCTCTTGCCACATGTAGAGGCCGGGGTAATCACCCTAGTGGGAGCTACGACCGAGAACCCGGCGTTCCAGGTCAACTCAGCGCTCCTCTCAAGGCTCCTGGTTTTGAGGCTGTCGCCCCTTGAAGCAGAACATATAGGCGAGCTGATAAATAGAGCGCTTGAGGATGGGGAGCGCGGCCTTGGAGAGCTTCACCCAGTCTTGGAGGAGGGGGCGCGTGACCTTTTGATCCGAACTTCGATGGGTGACGCCAGGCGCGCGCTCAACGTTTTGGAGGCTGCTGCCCTTGCGACTAAACAAGCGGAAGGGTCGGAGGAACGCAGGATAACCCTTGAGCTTATGAGCCAGACACTCCAGTCTCCCACCCTCTACTACGACACAGATGGAGACTGGCACTACGATATTATAAGCGCGTTTATCAAGACGATGCGCGGGTCAGACCCTGACGCCGCGCTCTACTGGCTAGCCCGGATGGTCGAAGCCGGGGAAGACCCTCTCTTCATAGCAAGGAGAATGGTAATCTTTGCCTCCGAGGATATAGGCAATTCAGACCCTGAAGCCTTAAGGGTGGCGTTGGCGGTGAAGGACTCTGTCCACTTCGTAGGGATGCCTGAGGGGTGGATTCCCCTCGCGCAGGGCGTCGTCTACCTAGCCACGGCTCCAAAATCAAATGCCTCATATTTGGCCTATAAAATGGCTAAGCGGGACGTAAAGGAGCATGGAAACCTGCCCGTGCCTATGCACCTTCGCAATGCCCCAACGAAGCTGGCAAAGGAGATGGGCTGCGCAGAGGGCTACCTCTACCCCCATGATGACCCCGATGCGGTAGTAGCTCAGCGCTACTTTCCCGAGAAGCTCAAGAACCGGAAGTATTACTCCCCTACTCAGTTCGGTTTTGAGAAGACAATCTCCCAGCGCCTAGAGTGGTGGAAAAAGATGCGGGAAAAGAAGGGGCTAAAATAACCCTTAGGGTTTGACCCTTTCGACCCTCCACCCAGGCCAGGGCTCATCCTCAAGAGCAGCCTTACCCACGACTATCCATATACCTTCGCCGACCTTAAAGTTTTTGGCAGCTTCTGATACGTCGTCCACCGTTACCATGTCAAGCTCTCTCATAAAGCGCTCAGCCAGGTCTTTTGGCAGGCCGGAGAGTTCACTACCCATCCTCTCAAGGACCAGATTGGCGGGGTCCCGGTAGCGGAAGATGTAGCTGTTTGCGACGGTGTTTTTGACGAGCTCCACCTCACCCTCGGTGACCCCAAATGAGGCCAGCTTTCCGGCCTCCTCAGCCATTAGCTCCCAAACCTCCCTTGTAGTGGAGAAGCCTGTTTCACCGCTCATTCCCATGACACCGAATTCTTTAAAGGGGGAGTAAAAGCTCCCCACCCCATACGCTAGACCCCGGTCGGATCGTATCTCCCGCATCAACCTGGACTGAAAGCCGCTCCCACCTAAAATTTGGTCCGCCACCTCCATCGGAGTCCTCTCGGAGCTCTCAACCTTTGGAGCCAACGCACCCCAGAGGAGCGTCGACTGCTCCGTCTCCTTCTCCACAAGGACAAGCACCGGCTCGGGGTCTGGGGGGGCGTCGAGGGGCAGAAAGGACCCCCCCTTGGCGGGCAGAGCGCCAAAGTGCGATGTAAGAGCATCAAAGAGAGCAGCGGGCTCAAAATCCCCCACCGCGCCTATGACCCAACCGGACTCTGTTGTGAGCTGCCGGTGAAGGTTGACTACATCTTCTCTTGTAACGTTTGCGACGGACTCCTCCGTAGTGATAACGCCACGCGGGTGCCCCTTATAAAGATATCTTCTGAACTCCCTGAAAGCCAGCGATGACGGGTTGTCTTTTACCCTCGAAACAGCTGCGCGCTCCTTTGCCTTAGCCCACTCAAAGACCCCCTCGTCAAAGCGAGGCTCAAGGAGCAGCTCTCTCATAAGGTCAAGCCCCCCCTCCAACTCCTCGCTAAGTACAGATAGCGAGGCAAAACCTGTGTCCCTACCTAACCCCACCGAGAGCTCGGCGGCGAGCGCATCCACACGCTCATCAAAGGTCGCGGGGTCACTCTCCTTTGTGCCGCCTGTTCGCCAGAGGGTAGAGAGCACATCCGAAAGCCCCTTCTTCCCGGGGGGGTCGTAGACAGCGCCACCTCTAAATGAGAGGTATAGGCGCACCAGGGGGATATCATGGTCCTCAAGCATAAAGACTTTGACCCCGCCAGGAAGAGCTTCCTCAGCCACAGCCGGGGGGGTGAAGTTCTCGCGCTCAAAAGTGGCCGTGCGCGGATTAAGTTTGCCTTGTCCAGCGGCGCATCCTGCTAACACAATCCCCGCGATAAAGAGCAAAACCACATTGCATAAGCGCCCCATCATCCCTCTCCCCCTGTCGGTATAAGTAATACAGCGGTCTCATTTTCCGGGGCGAAGTATTTTGCGCAGACGGCGCTAACCTCCTCAGGGGTAACCGTCTTTAGTATACGCGGGTTCTCCTCGGCGTACCGCCAATCGCCAGCAACGGTCTGGAAATATGATAGCCGCCTGGAGAGGCCTCCATCTGAAAGCAGCGAGCGGACCATATCCGCCTCCATCTTCCTCACAACCCGCTCAAGCTCCTCGCGAGTGGGTGGGATCGCCGCCAGAAGCGCCAACTCCTCCCGGAGGGCTTTAAGCGCTTCATCTGCGGTGACCCCTGGGGCAGGCTCTGCATAGAGTAAAAAGAGGTTGTCATATCTGGCGCCGGGGCTACCGTTCTGGGTAGAAACGGAGGTGAGTACCTTCTTCTCCTCAACCAAGGAACGAACAAGGCGGGAAGAGCGTCCATAGGAGAGTATCCCATCGACGACGTCCAGCACATAATCGTCTCTATGTGGAAGGGTCGGCTTGTGATAGGCGAGTATCGCTATCGGCTCGGCGTCGAGCTTTAGCTCTACTCTGCGGGCTTCAGTTTGTTTGGGCTCCGAAGGCAGGGGATAGCGCCTGAAGCCGCTGCTGGGTATGGGGCCGAAGTAACGTTCGCATAGTGCTATGAAATCATCTGGGTTTATATCGCCCACAGCAGTTACTACGGCGTTGTCGGGCCCGTAATATTTTTTATAGAAGGCCCTTGTATCCTTCACGCTAAGTGTATCAAGGTCCCCCGGCCATCCTATAACGGGGTTGCGGTATGGGTGCGTCGTAAAGGCTGCGGCTTTAAGCTCCTCCATCATTCTGGCTACGGGTTCACCCTCTCGCCGCTGGCGGCGCTCCTCCTTAACCACATCACGCTCCACGTAAAACTCCCGAAGCACCGGGTCGCGCATTCTCGCAGACTCGATTGATGCCCAAAGCTCCACCCTCCCTGCGGGCAGAGAGACTATGTAGCTTGTCATATCAGGGGTTGTAAAGGCGTTGAAGCCCGTGCCTCCGTTTCTTGAATATATTGCGTCTATCTCATCTTTTACTATGTACCTTCTCTCAGACTCCTGGAGCTTTGCGAGCTCCTCCAAAAGGGCCCTGCTCCGTTCGCTCTCGCCTTCACCTGCGGCCCTGAGTGCATCCAGCTCCTCACCAACCGCCTCAATCTCTTCGATAATAGGGCGCTCAGCCTCCCAATCACTTGTGCCGAGGGTGGTAGTGCCCTTGAACAGCATATGCTCAAAGAGATGGGCCATTCCTGTTTTGCCCTCAACCTCATCGACACTTCCGACTTTGAAGGTAATCTGAAGGGTTACGACAGGCGCGCCCGTGCGGGGCAGCATCAGCAGGTGCATACCGTTTTTGAGGGTATGCTCCACCACCCGCCCTTCCAGACTCCCTCCGCTTGCGAGGCAGGTCGCCGAAAGGAGTAGAAAGAATAGTAAAATCAAGCTTTTTGAGTATCTAATCGGCACTTTGCGTAGACCCCGTTTCTCATGATCTCTTTGTGGAAGAACCTTCCCCATGATAACCTCTCGAAATGTCAACCGCTCATTAAATCGACGTGAGGAGAACTTAAACATGACAAAGACTGCCTCTTCAGAAGGTGGACGCCTCGCGAAGGTTAAAGCTAAAGCTCGGGAGCTTCTAACCCTGCGCGGCGAAGCCAGAGAAGATTACCTCGTAAACTCCGACAATATTGGAGAGCTTGTACCGCTCCTCCCTCCAGATGAGCTGCTCTTTACCCTGCGGTCGGCAGCCCGGGAGAATGCGCTCGAGATAATATCATGCGCTACCGCGGAACAGCTCATATCGTTATTTGACCTTGAGCTTTGGGATGAGGATATCTTAAGCGGCGAACGCACCGCCTATTGGCTCCTCTTCCTGGCCGACATGCCTGAAAAGTCCCTTGTTCGCTGGCTGCGGAAGCTTGAATCACCTGAGCTGACCATACTGCTTGCTCCAAACGTAACCGCCGCGCTGGCGGATGAAGATGGAGACCCGCCGGAGCTAGAGGGCTGCATAACATTCACCCTTGACGGCACCTATTACTTCATAGCTCAAGAGAAGCTAGCTGACGCTGCCAAGAGGCTCCTCTCGCTCCTCCTGCGTGACTTTCCAGAGACCTTCAAGAGCGTACTTGAGACACTCCTCATGGGTTTTGACCCTGAAAAGGAGGAGGAAGCCTTTCAAATGCGCAGTGTGCGCATAGCGGAGCTCGGCTATGTCTCTTTCGGCGAAGCCCAGTCTATATATGAAGCTGTGGCCCCAGCCGCAATCTACAATCTGCCTCATAGAACGGCACCGTTAGATGTGGTAGAGCACCTCGCTCCCGCCTCCTACCTGCTCACTACCGGTGAAGAAAATGTCTCCTTCGCGCAGCTTCTAGAATATTTCAATGATACACCGGAGGGTGCTGTCATCTATTCCCAGCTTGCAACCTTAACCCACAAGGTGATCGCAGCCGACGGGTTGGACGTGGGTGATGAGGAGTCGTATTACACTGCGGGGAGCAAGGTTACCGGATATCTCTCAATCGCGCTTGCGACCCTGAATGGTTTGGATGAGGCCAAGATGAGAGAGACCCTCTATACGCACTGGATCGAGAATATTTTCAGGGTTGGCTGGTGGCGGGTTCAGAGCGCCGCGAAAGCTGCGAGAAGACTACTCAATGAGGGATGGCCGCAGCGGAAGATGGAGCGTTTGCTTCTAATTGACGAGCCATTGATCTCCACGATGAGCGGACTGCTCTTTAAACGGCCAAAATATTTCCATGTCACAAAAAGGGATGAACGCTACCGTGATTTCTACTCGCTCTCCGAGGTGGAAGAGGCTGAGCGCGGTGTGGCAAAGATTGATTTCATTGGAAGATATTTATTAAAAGCTATCGATTTCTCGCTGGGCAACCTGAACAAGGCGGTAACCGACATAGCTGATGAGAACATGAAGGGTTCGACGGTCTTTAATACCGGACTATTGAACGCTGCGCTGGGTAATGGTTTCATCTTTGCTCCCATACCAAGGGCAAAGGTGGGAGAGGCCCTTGACAAGCTCTGGTTAGAGGGTTCAAAACCGAAGAGGGTAAAAGGAGAGTTTACCCTCGCGGCGATCAACTGGTCAGATGGTTTTATGGAAATGACCATGGAAGAAAAGGGGTACCTGTCGGACTTCCTTGGTGATGCGGTCGCCCTCCTTGAGGATGAATACGGGCATCTGCCGCCGGGAGAGACTCCTGACCCCAGGTTCCTAAGGGGCATCTGGATAAAATAGATAGGGCGGCACCCCGCAAAAAGAATTGATGTGATAAAAAAAGCCCCGCCAATAAGCGGGGCTTTTTCAGGGCTTTATTTTAATCAAGGGCTTTTCGTATATCGGCTATGAACTCGCCGCCTCGCTTAACCGCCTCTTCACCTCTTGCATCTCCCAACGCTGATATCAGGGCGCTACCGACGATTACTCCATCTGAAACCTCAGCGAGAGAAGCTGCCCCCTCCCCTGTAGATACCCCGAAACCAATCAGCACAGGGAGGTCCGTATGGGGCCTTATCCTTTCGACCATCTCACCCACAAGCTCAGTAACCGGCTTCTTTTCGCCGGTCACCCCGGTAACAGAGACGCAGTAGAGAAAGCCGCTCGACTCGCGGGTAACCCTCTCCATCCTCTCCTCAGGAGTCGTCGGTGCGACGAGAAAGATAGTGTCCAGGCCAGAAGCTCTTGCGGCTGGCGCGAACTCAGCGGCCTCCTCAGGTGGAAGGTCTACGACGAGGACGCCATCTGCGCCGCTTTTAGCCGCGCGCTTTGAAAATTCCTCGGCGCCGAGGTGAAAGACGGGATTGTAGTAGGTCATGTAAAGGAGCGGTATCGTAAGGCCACGTTCACGCGCCTTAGCCACAGCATCGAAGATAGAGGTGACGGATGCCCCACGCTCAATCGCGATCTGGCTTGAGGCCTGTATTACGGGACCATCCGCGGCGGGGTCGGAGAAGGGCAGGCCCACTTCTACGCCGTCAGCCCCGACCCTCTCCAATTCAAGGAGAAGGTCTATGAAGGTCTCTATATCGGGGTAGCCCCCGGTGAGAAAGGGCAGGAGAATTTTACCTCCCGATGCTCGCTTATCCTTAAGTTTCTTTTCTAAGCGATTCATGCCTCACCTCCCCTCATCTCGAAGGCAAGGACCGTAGCAAGGTCCTTGTCGCCCCTGCCGGAGAGGTTTACGACAAGCTTCGCCTCTTTTGGCAGTGTTTTAGCCACGTCAACAGCCCGCGCAAGGGCGTGCGAGGACTCAAGGGCGGGGATTATCCCCTCCGTGCGCGTCAAGAGATGAAAACCTTTTAGCGCATCATCGTCTGTGGCGGTTAAGACCTCAATGCGCCCAGTTCTGGCTAATTCGGCGATCTGCGGACCTACTCCGGGGTAATCAAGGCCAGCGGAGATTGAGTGCGCTTCCAGCACCTGCCCATTCGCATCTTGAAGGAGGTAGGATTTTTGTCCGTGGAGCACCCCCACCTGCCCGCCCGCAATTGCGGCAGCGTGGCGCCCCGTCTCTATACCCTCGCCGGAAGCCTCAACGGCGACTAGCTTAACATCATCATCAAGGAATGAGGCAAACGCTCCGATGGCATTTGAGCCGCCACCTATACACGCCAATACGCAGTCCGGGAATTTGCCGAACCGCTCAATCGATTGCGCCTTTATCTCATCTCCTATAACGCGCTGAAACTCACGCACCATCACCGGGTAGGGGTGCGGCCCAGCGGCTGAGCCGATGACATAAAAAGTGTTTTCGACATGCGAGACCCAGTGGCGCATAGCTTCGTTCATCGCATCCTTAAGGGTCCTGCTACCGGATGTAACCGGAATAACCTCGGCACCGAGGAGCCTCATTCTTTCAACGTTAGGAGCCTGACGCCTTACATCCTCTTCGCCCATAAATACTGCGCATTCACAACCGAATAGGGCCGCTGCGGTGGCTGTGGCGACTCCATGTTGACCTGCGCCCGTCTCAGCTATGACCCGCCTTTTGCCCATGCGGGTAGCCAATAGCACCTGCCCGATGGTGTTGTTTATCTTGTGTGCGCCGGTGTGGTTTAGATCCTCCCTTTTGAGGTATATCTCGCAGCCGCCGACAAGGCGTGTTAGGTTGGCCGCGAAGGTGAGCGGATTTGGCCGCCCAACGTATTCGCGGAGGATTCGGTGGTACTCATCCCAGAATCCATTATCCTCGGCTGCTGCGGCGAAAGCCTCTTCAAGCTCACCAAGCACCGGCATGAGGACCTCGGCCACGTATTGCCCGCCGAAGGGGCCGAAGCGACCCGTCTCTCCTCTTATCGTCATACCCTATCTCCTCTATGGAGGGCGGCGTCGGATTCTTTTACCGCCCTTATGAATTTTCTTATCAGATTGTGGTCTTTTATACCCTTTGAGGCTTCAACACCCCCCGCCGTATCCACACCCCAGGGTGAGACGGAACTTATCGCATCTTTTACGTTATCGGGGGTGAGCCCACCAGCGAGGATTATCTCTCTTTTTTGCTGGGCATGAGCTGCCAACGACCAGTCACAGAGCCTTCCAGACCCTCCGATTCCAGCATCAAAGAGGATATTCACATCCTCCCGGTAGCGCTTCATCCTCTCCTCCACTTCGGCGGTTTCGGCGTTTAACGCCTTCAGGACAGGTAGGCCCAATGCATCTATATATCCCTGGTCCTCATCGCCGTGGAGCTGCGCCACATGTATACGCCCCTCAGACATTATCCTGCGCACCTCCTCAAGGGGCTGGTCTCTAAAGACCCCTACGAGGGTAACAAAGGGAGGCACTTTTGCGCTTACCTCCCGCACCGTGGCTATATCGCAGGGTCTCTTTGTCACCTTGGCGAAGACAAAGCCGAGGGCATCCGCCCCCGCCGCTGCGGCAACTAGGGCATCCTCAACCCTTGTAAGTCCGCAAATTTTTACGCGGGTCATCCTCGCCCCCTATCCACGAACTTTCTCAGCGTGCCCTCCGGGTCACCGGAGGAAACCAACGATTCGCCAATAAGAAAGGCTCTAGCCCCATTATCAGCCAGATAATCAATATCGGCTACAGAGTGTATCCCACTCTCAGCCACCCCAAAGATATCCTCTCCAATTCCGGAGAGAAGAGAGGCCCCCACTTTCAGGTCGACCTCAAATGTTTTGAGGTTCCTGTTATTGACGCCCACAAGACATGACCCCGCATTCAGGGCCACCTCAAGCTCCTTTGCATCATGAACTTCCACCAATGGAGTGAGGCCGACCTCAACCGCCATATCATGATACTCCTGCGTCTTTTCACCCAACAGCGCTACAATCAGAAGCACGAGGTCCGCGCCAAAGGCGCGCGCCTCCAAAAACTGATATGGATCAACCACAAAATCCTTGTAGAGCAGAGGGATATCGACTGCTTGGCGCACAGCTGCGAGGTCACTTAAGGAGCCACCGAAAAAGTCAGGCTCGACAAGACAGGAGATTGCGAAAGCACCGCCCCGCTCATAGGCAGCTGCAGTCCCACCGGCGTCCAGATGGGGTGCTATATCACCCTTGGAGGGGCTTCGGCGTTTAACCTCGGCAATGACCGGACGCTGCCCAACAGGAAAACTTTTAAGTCTCTCCAAGGCATTGAGCGTGGTCCGCCCGCTGGAGATAAGCTCCTTTAAAAGCTCCTCGGGGCGAGAAAGCCTCGACTCCATCACCCTTACAATCCGGGATTCGGCGATTCTGTCGAGAATCGTCTTCATTCGTTTGTCATCCCCACGAGCGCCTCTAGCTTATCGCTTGCCGCGCCTGAATCGACCACCTTAGCGGACATTGCCACTCCAGCCTCAAGGCTCTCAGCCTTGCCTGTAAGATAGAAAGCCGCGCCGGCATTTAAAAGCACCACATCACGCTTAGGCCCGGCTTCACCTGCTAACACCGATCGAATTATCCCCGCGTTTACTTCGGCGTCACCCCCCCTGATATCGTCAATGGAGACCCTTTGAATGCCGAACTCCTCCGGGGTTATCTCATACTCCCTGACCTCGCCGCCGGAGAGCTCGGCAACGTAGGTCGGTCCGGTGGTCGTGATCTCATCCATCCCATCCGAGCCGTGCACCACCATTGCCCTCTTTGAACCAAGGTTTCCAAGGACCTCCGCCATCACTCGGGTTAACTCCCGCTGGTAGACCCCCAGCACCTGGTACTGAGCGCCCGCCGGATTTGAGAGCGGCCCGAGGATGTTGAATATCGTCCTGACTCCAATCTCCCGTCGCACAGGGGCAACATGCTTCATTGCAGAGTGAAGGAGCGGGGCATAGAGAAAGCCGATGCCAATTTCGCCAAGGCAGCGCTCAACGGTTTCCTTCGTCACATCGAGGTTGACTCCAAGCGCCTCCAAAACATCTGCGGACCCGCAGAGGCTCGATACGGAGCGGTTTCCGTGTTTGGCTACTGTTACCCCTCCGGCGGCAAGGATAAAAGCCGTTGTTGTTGATATGTTGAAGGTGTTTGTGCCTGAGCCGCCGGTTCCGCAGGTATCCAATATGGACTCATATTCCACATTGATCTCGTCGCGGTCGATATCGACGAGGGGAGCTTTTGAGGCTACTCCTATCCTTGTCGCCCGCTCGCGCATAACCCGCGCCGCGCCGGTTATCTCCGATACTGTCTCACCCTTAAGCCTCAGCGCGGTTAAAAAGGCCGCCATCTGGGCGTGGGTTGCTTCGCCTCCCATTATCATCGCCATCGCCTCGACCATCTCCCCCTCGGTCAGGTCTGCGCCATCGATGAGTTTTTTTATGAACCCTTTAAACATTCTCTACTCCGTTATCTTGAGGAAGTTTTTAAGGATATCCATCCCGCTGCCGGTAAGAATCGACTCAGGGTGGTACTGGATGCCGTAGAGGCGAGCCTCATCATCTGCGATGCCCATTATCTCGTCATCCTCTACGGTCCAGGAGTTGACCCGGAAGCGCTCGTGGAGGGTGCCTTTCTTAACAACAAGGGAGTGGTAACGGGTCGCGTCGAAGGGGTTGTCTATGCCTTCGTAGATGGTTTTACCGTCATGGTGAACCTTTGAAACCTTGCCATGCATGATTCTCTTGGCCCTTATTATCTCGCTGCCAAAGGCGTAAGCCATTGACTGGTGGCCGAGGCATACGCCGAGGATTGGCACTCGACCTGCCAGGGTCTTTATGACATCGACGCTGACTCCTGCGTCAGTCGGGTCACCGGGGCCGGGTGAGATTACGACACCGGAGGGTTTCAGCGCCTCCACCTCGGCTACCGATATCTTATCGTTTCTATATACCCTTACCTCCGCGCCCAAAATTCCCAGATACTGGACGATGTTGTAGGTGAAGGAATCGTAGTTGTCTATCATCAAGAGCATGTCGTCTCCTAAGAGGAAAGCCCCTCCGCCGCCATCTCAAGGGCGCGGCGAAGAGCGTCTGATTTGTGTAGCGTCTCTTCATATTCGAAGGCGGGTGAGGAGTCGGCGACGATCCCTGCCCCCGCCTGAAGATACACCTTTCCTTTACTGAAGAGGATAGTGCGGATGGTTATACAGGTGTCGAGGTTGCCATCGAAGCCGAGGTAGCCCACGGCGCCGGCGTAAAAGCCGCGTTCGCGCTCCTCAAGCTCGGCGATGATCTCCATCGCCCTCACCTTTGGCGCTCCCGACACCGTGCCCGCCGGGAATGTTGCGGCCAATACGTCCAGTGCGTCGCGCTCTCCACCGACCTTTGCTGAGACGGTTGAGACAAGGTGCATGACATGCGAGTAGCGCTCCACGACGAAGGACTCCTCAAGGGTTACCTCGCCCGGATTGGCGATTCGGCCAAGGTCATTGCGGCCGAGGTCTACAAGCATGACATGCTCCGCACGCTCCTTCTCATCTGCCAGGAGCTCCTGCTCCAGGGCCAGGTCCTCCACCGTATTTTTTCCGCGGTGGCGCGTCCCCGCGATGGGGCGGACCATCGCCTTATCCTCCTCAACCCTTACCATTACCTCGGGGCTAGCGCCTACCAGCACCTCTTCGCCCATTGCAAGATGGAAAAGATAAGGACTGGGGTTTAAAATACGTAACGCGCGATATACCGTGAAGGGGTCTATCTCACCCTCCCCCTCAAATATTTGTGAGAGGACTATCTGGATAGCCTCACCTGCGTGAATTGCTTCCCGCGCGGTCTCCACCATGGACTCGAAACGCTCCCGGGCAATGACGGGAGATAGTGTGACTGCCCCGCTGGGTGGCGGGAAAGCCTCCTCCTCGGAGAGATTCGCCTTTAGATTTGAGAGGACACCGTCAATCTCCTTTAAGGCCAGCTCATAAGAAAGGGCGGGGTCGCTCTCGGGCCTGGCAAGAACTATGATGTCTAGTGTTTTTGAGACGTTGTCGAAGGCTAAAAGCTTACCTGGAGCAAAGAGCCGTATATCCGGCAGCCCGACAGGGTCATCTCCTCGCGGGGGGAGCTCCTCGAAGAGGCGCGCCGAACCGTACCCGAAGTAACCAACGAGCCCTCCGCTAAAGCGTGGCAGCCCCTCAATGCGGGGCATCTCGTTGGCCCTTATCACAGAGCGGAGCAGGGCCAGCGGCTCTCCTCTCTCTTCACCACCGTTTTTATGCTTCAAAAGAGCTTCTTCGCCCGTGCATTCGTAAACCATAAGGGGGTCAAACCCTACTATGGAGTAGCGCCCCCAGTTTGTGCCGCCCTCAACCGACTCAAGGAGGAACGACCAGCACCCCTTTGCTGTCTTGAGATAGGTTGACACCGGGGTCTGCGTGTCCGCCGGTATGCGCTTAGCCACGGGGACAAGCGAGTATTCTTTCGCAAGCTCCATGAATCTATCTTTGTCCATCATCAACATCGTTTAACCCCTTATTGTTAAATCCAAAACTGAAAAAGGCCCCGGTCATAATCCCGGGGCCTCAGTTTTATAAACGGCCACGGGCGGCTCATAAGGGCCGCCCGCGTGGTCGATTCAAAGGTGCACGACTGCGGTTGGCCCTATCTCCAGGTCCACCACCACAGCCAGTTGTCGGAAATGCGTGTAAGCATCTTTTCTCCGTTTCGCGCACTTTAATCTAAGGCGAAGCTAACAAAGCCACAATCTTCCGTCAAGAACAAATGAACTTTGCTGTTATAGGGGCGCAACTTCAACCTTTCATGTTATATTGGATTTAAGTATTTCAAAAGCTTGAGCGGAGCTTTCTATGAGAAGATTTATAGTTGGAATGACCGGGGCCTCCGGGGCAATTATTGGCGTCAGGCTACTTGAGGAGCTTAAAAAAGACCCGGAAATTGAGACGCACCTAGTCTTGAGCGACGGCGCTAAGATGAACATCGCTTTGGAGACACCTCTCACGGTAGAAGAAGTTAAAGCCCTTGCCGATATTTGCTACCCGATTGAGGACATCGCCGCATCTATTGCTAGCGGCTCCTTCCTTGTCGAGGGCATGGCGGTCGTCCCCTGCTCCATTAAGGCGCTCTCCGCAATCGCCAACTCATATAACGCAAACCTCCTAACCCGCGCGGCTGACGTTACCGTAAAGGAAGGCAGACCCCTCATACTATCTCCGAGGGAAACGCCGCTCCACCGCGGGCACCTGAAACTTATGTTTGAAGCATCTGAGATAGGCGCTCGCATAATCCCCCCTATGATGACTTTCTACCATAGGCCCAAAAGCGTAGAGGAGATGGTTGACCACACCGTCGGGAGGCTCCTTGACGCGTTAAAGGTTGAGCATAATCTCTTTAAACGCTGGGAGGGCTCTTGATGTCATCGGGCAACTGGAAAAAGCTCTCTTCGGATATAGTGGCAAAGACACCGCTTTTTACTATGAAGCGTGAGCGTGTGGTAAACCCGCGAAACGACCATGAATTTGATGCCTACGTCATGGACCTTTGTGACTGGGTCAACGTTATCGCGATTACCCCAAAGCGCGAGATGATTTTCGTGAGGCAATACCGGCACGGCATCTCCCGCGATACCCTTGAGATTCCGGGGGGAGTAGTCGACCCCGGAGAGAAAGCCGGCACAGCAGCCGTAAGAGAGCTTTTGGAGGAGACGGGCTACTCCTCCGAACGCGTTCATCATATAGGAACGGTGGACGCGCAGCCCGCGATACAGAACAACGCACTCCACACCTATCTCGTGCTGGATGCCGAGCTAACCGCCGAATTAGCCCAGGACCATGGAGAGGACTTGAAAGTAGAGCTGCACCCGCTTGACTCCCTGGACCAACTCGTATTGAGTGGAGAGATATCCCACTCGATGATGCTCACCGCCTTTCACTGGCTGACCCTTTACTCAAGAAAAAATGGCTGCCTATAAGAGGGTTCTGATACTCCAGCACTCCCTGACGGGAGTTTCGGCAAAGCTGGGAAGAATGGCCAGAGGTCACTTGGAAGCGTCGGGGCACAAGGTCCGGGTTGAGGCCATCCGTGCGAAGTACTCCCTACCCTACATTTTAAACCTTCTCCTCTCCTTTATACCCGGGATATCACTGCCTGCTCTTAAGGTGGAGGCGAAATTCGAAGACTTTGACGCCCTCCTGCTCATCTTCCCCAAATGGACCTTCGCCCACCCCCTGATAAATTATTTAATAAAGAGGGAGGCGAATCGCTTTCCGCCAACAGCTTTAATAGTCACCTGCGGTGGGTGGGACGAGGCCCGTTACCTTGAGGGCTATTTAAGAAAACTTAGGCGGGCACGGATTCAAGTGCTTGGCGGGGAAACGTTTCGCAGGAGAAGCGTTGACAGGGGCCTTGCAACCATGATTTTACGTCTAAAATTGAGGAGGTGGTTCGGTTAGAGTTTATCGGCTGACAGCCGCTCGTAGAGCGATGGCAGGTCATGGATCATCTTTATATGGTGATGCCCGGCAACAGGGCTTTTTCCCACGAGGATAGTGGTCATCCCCATTTCCTTACCAGTTATAAGATTATCCTCTGAATCCTCAACAAACCAGCACCTTTCAGCAGAAACGCCCTCTCCCTCCAAAACCCTCTCATAAGCATAGCGCTTGGGTTTGGGGATGTAGTTAAAATCTCTAATGTCATATACCCTCTCCACCACCTCGCTCATGCCAATAATATTCATGACCCCCCTGGCATGCTCCTCGGTTGCGTTGGTAAAGATCACCTTTCGCCCCGGAAGCCTTTCAAGAGCCGCCAATAGGCCGGGGTCAGGTGAGAGATAATCCGAAAGCGGCACGTCGTGCACATAAGCCAGATAGTGCTCGGGGTCCACATTGAAATCAGCCATAAGGCCGCCGAGTGTGACTCCGTAGGTCTGCCAATATCCAAGCCTTAGTGGCTCTACCTCATCCTCCGGTATCCCGACCAGGTCTCGCATATACTCAATGATGAGCGCGTTGACATTGTCGAAAAGCCTGTTATCGGCGGGGTAGAGGGTGTTGTCGCAGTCAATCAGCCAGGTCGGGTCCAAATCCATCAATCCTTCTGCGACCACTCAGCCCAAGTTACCTGCCCAATAGAGCTGGACAGCTCCTCCATAAATTGATCCACATAGCCCTTCTGTCCCTCAATCGCGGCAAGGCCAGATACAAGGTCGCCCATGCTCACCTTGGAGGGGGAGATAGATGGGAGTATGCGCGGAGGATTTTCGTCGGTTAACGATATATATCCCGCTTCGGAAAGGTTTTCGCAGATAGACCCCAGGATGTCGGTGGAGATGCCAGTCTCACCGGCAAGGTCGGCAATGCTAAATGGCTGTGTGCCACTTTCAAAGCATCGTCCTACTTCACGCAAAACCGGCAAGAAGATGCCCGGACGGGGCATCCATGCATAAAGTCTTGCCTTAAGCGCGCGCCCTCTGCCGGGCAGCTCAAGTATGCATGCCACCTGAGCACCAATTAGAATTATGCACCACCCAAGGTACATCCACACCAGAAATAGCGGCAACTGGGCCATGGCGCCATAAATAGCATTATACTTGGTCACCCCGACCTGAAAGCGAATATATATCCACTCGGTAGCCTGCCATCCAAGCCCTGCAACTATCCCTCCGATGATCGCCGCTTTAAAGGACACTCGGCGATTGGGCATTATCAAATACATTGCAGCAAAGGCTATACCCTTTGCCAGGAAGGGTATTAAAGCAAAGAGGATTGGCAGCGCCCTGCTGGCAACCTCATCGGGAAGGTATTTTTGTATCTGCCCCGTTGTTGAGATGGAGGTGGAGAGCAACAAGAGCACAGGGCAGCCAAGCATGAGGGCGGTATAGTCCGTCACTTTTCTCAAAGCAGTGCGGCCCTTATCGACCCCCCAGATAGTATTGAATGAGCGCTCCACGCTTCCCAAAAGCGAGATCGCGGTGAGGATAAGCGCTATTAGCCCAACCACGCCTAAAGCACCAACATTGGTACGGTCAACGTACTCCATTATCTTCGTGCCGACCTCCTGATGACCGGAGGCAAAGAATTCAAGGAGTTTGGGTTCAAGTCGCTTTTGCACCCCAAGCCCTTTGAGCATGGAAAAAGTTATGGCGAGGAATGGGACGATACTAAGCGCGGTAGTGTATGTAAGCGCGGAAGCGCGAAGAGTTCCGTCGTCACGGCGAAATTTCCAGATTGAAACAGCTAAAAGCCGCAACCCTTCCCCTAAAAAGCCTGACTTTTCATCTCTCCATACGAATTCGTCGACTCTCTTTTTGGCTTTCATATAAGGACCTCCCTCCCACTTCTTATACCAGAATTATACTTTTATCGCGCTGCTTTCATAAGAGCTCTTCTTTGTGGTAGTTTTTACCCTTAACCATGGAGGATAGATGACACCGCCCAAAGACAACCTTTTCATACCGACCCCCCGCAAAAGGGTACTCTCCTGGTTAGTCAGATTCGCTCTATTCAATGTCGCGGTTGTCGCCCTTTTGCTTCTTAGATATGCCTCATCGATTCCAGAGATAAGCGGCCCGCTGGCAAGGACTTTCTTCGTCTTATCAGTGCCTGCGCACGCCTTTTCAATCGTTATCATAGCAACGATACTCCCAGCTCTCTTTGCCCTTATCTGGCCCAGCCGCAGCATAGTTACGACAATCGCAGTAGTCATAAATATCGCCATATGTTTCACCCTCCTCGTCGATACAGAGGTGTTTCGTCTATATCGGTTTCATCTAAACGCAATGGTATGGGAACTTTTGACAGGCGGCGCGGCCTCTGAAACGCTGCCTATCTCCTCTAATACCTGGCTGACTATTGCTGCGGCGCTACTTGGGCTGCTCTTGGTTGAGGGAGGTGGCGCCACCTGGATCTGGTTGACCAAAGGGCGACCCGCAAAGAATAAATTGGTCCTTATATCCCTCTTCGCCACCCTCGTCGGAGCAAACTCAATACACGCCTGGGCTGACGCCAAAGCCTATACGCCGGTGGTCAGCCAGGTTAGGTACTTCCCGGCTTATATGCCGCTGACATCAAAGCGGTTCCTACGAAAACTTGGCGTCGAAACCGCTAAGGCAGAGGGCTCCGCCAAGGTTAAGCTTAAGGGGAATCTTGCCTACCCAGCCTCTCCGCTCATCCACAACGGAGAAGCCCCAGAAAAGAATATCCTCGTGATAATGCTTGATGGGTGGAGAGAGGATGGGCTCGCGCCTGAGGTAACACCCAATATTTGGAAATTTAGCGAGGGGGCTCTCAACTTCACCAACCATTACAGCAGCGGCAACGCAACCCGCTTTGGCACATTCGGACTTTTTTACGGAATAAATTCAAATTACTGGCACGCCGCCCTCGCCGAGGGTAAGGGCGCGGTTCTTGTTGAGGAGGCAGCTAACCTTGGGTACCGCTTTGGAATCTTTTCAAGCGCGCAGTTGGACAGCCCGGAATTCGACAGAACAATCTTTAACTCCATCCGCGAAGAGCTTGATGTAACAACGGAAGGTGCGAATGCGGTATCTCGAGATCTTAGGATAACTGAGAAATTCAAAGGTTTTTTGGCGAAGGATGATGCAAGCCCTTTCTTCTCCCTGATCTTTTACGACTCGCCACACTCCTACGCCATCCCCGATGGTTACCCCGCTCCCTTCACGCCCTACGCCGAAGAGGTTAACCACCTGGCCCTTGATGCTGATACAGACCCGCTGCCATTGAAGAACAAACTTAAAAACTCCTACCATTTCGTCGATTCACTGGTTGGAGAGGTACTGGATGAAGTTAAGGCCAAGGGACTCCTGGAAAAAACCGTAATAGTCATAACCGGCGACCACGGTGAGGAATTCAACGACAACGGTCTCTCCTTTTGGGGCCACAATTCGAGTTTTTCGCCATGGCAGACAAGGGTCCCCTTTATCCTCCACTGGCCAGGCAAAGGCCCTGACAAGATAACGCGCAGAACCTCACATGTTGATCTGGCCCCCACCCTCATGAGCGAAGTATTGGGGTTTGAAGCTCAAGAAGAAAAATATTCAAATGGTGCCAGCCTCTTCGGTGACGAAGCGCGGGCATTTTTATTTGTGGGCTCCTGGGGATCATATGGCCTTATAGGGGATGACTGGACCATTGTCTCTCTACCATCCGGTGAGCTGGAATATAGAGATGGGAACTATCAACCCGGCGAAAAGCCCCAGCGCGCAAATGAAGTGCTCTTATCAGCCCTAAAGCAGATGAGCCTCTTTTTTGAAAAGTAGCGACAAGTGAACCGGCAAATTTCATTTATCATAAATCCAAAAGCAGGCTCATTTTCAGCGAGGCTGGTAGCTCGAATCAGAGAGCGTTTCCCAGAAGCTACTTTACACTTCACTGAAACCGCCGGGGATGGCGTGCGACTCGCCCGAATCCTCTCCCAAAGAGAGAAGGTGCTTGTGGCCTGCGGAGGCGACGGCACCTTGCGTGAAGTTCTTGAGGGAGCCGAAGAGGGCTCAATCCTGGCCTTCCTCCCACTTGGCACGCTTAATCTGGTTCCCCGCCACCTCGGGATACCCCTATCGCTTGATGGCGCGCTTGACCTCATAGAAAAGGGTGAAACAAAAAACATCTTCCCAGGCGTCATAGCGACACCTCAATACACGAAACCATTTCTTTTAGCCATCTCGGCAGGACCAGACGCCGATGCAATACACTCTGTCAGATTGAGGCTGAAGAGGTTGATTGGCCGCTTTGCCTACGCAGTCAGCTTCATACAAAGGATTTTTAAACCGGTTATTGCCGAAATCCCCATCTCGGTTGATGGAGAAGAGTTTAAAGCAGGTTCATTGACGCTGCTCAGAGGGCCCTTCTATGGCGGGACCTATCGCTTTGGGAAGGCGGCGTCTTTGGAGAAGGCTGGAGTTGAGGTATTGGCAACCGGGAGAGGCCGTCTGGCTCTTCTTAGGCTGTATATCTCCATAATGACCGGGGGCCTAATCAGCGAGGGGAGATCGATTAGGCGCTTAGGTAAAGTTGCCACATTCACTAGTCCAACAGGCCGCATTCAAATAGACGGGGATATGGAGACCGCTTTTTCAGCGACGATCTACACCCAGGAGACTCCGGTGAAGGTAATTTGCGGAGAAATTAAATGAAAATAGAGAAGGGGCTCGTCCTACCTGTAAATGGGCTGGAGATTACCGTTGACAGGATTCTGGGCAATGGGCCCGGCGTAGTATTTTTCGGCGGTTACTCCTCAGTTCGCTTTGGAGAGAAGGCCTCAGCGCTTTGGGAGTGGGCGATGGAGAATGGCCGCTCTTTTATCCGTTTTGACTATTCCGGGCATGGCGGCTCTATAGAGGAGTTCACAAAGGGAACCCTTGGTCAATGGCGGGATGAAGCGCTCGCGGTTGTCGAGGAGCTTACCAGGGAACCGCAGATTTTGGTCGGCTCCTCAATGGGAGGGTGGATATCCCTTCTTGTTGCCGGAAGACTGCCTGAAAAGACAAGGGCTGTTGTGACCGTCGCATGCGCGGCAGACTTCACTGTGAACGTTGTCGAAAAAAAACTTGGGAAAGAGGGGCTTGAGGTGCTTTCCAGCGAGGGGATTTTAGACCTTGGAGGCGGCACTATAATGACAAAGAGATTCATCGATGAATCCAGAGAGCACCTTCTTTTAGGTGCGCCTATAGAGATCAACTGCCCCGCACACCTAATCCACGGTTTGTCGGATGAGAGAATTCCATGGGAGACTTCCCTAAAAGCAGCTGAACTCATAGCCTCCGGTAGCGTTGCTGTAGAATTAGTCAAGAGCGGCGACCACCGGTTATCCACCGGTGCGGACATTTCAAGGCTTATAGCGAGGATTGAAGAATTTTCTGTTTGAGAGATAAAAAAGGCCCGCCCCCATCTCTGGGTACGGGCCTCGTTTTTTATGGTGGCGGTGCAGGGACTTGAACCCCGGACTCTGCGGATATGAGCCGCATGCTCTGACCAGCTGAGCTACACCGCCGGAAGGGGCGCTATTATACT
>PKTT01000029.1 GCA_002869015.1 Deltaproteobacteria bacterium | reverse complement strand
GGCTTTCAAACGCAGTCGTAGAAGGAAAGTCTGCCGCTTTTGTGTGAACTCCGACATCAAGCTCGACTACAAAGAGCCGATGATCCTGAACCAGTTCCTTACCGAGCGCGGTAAAATAGTACCCAGCCGCATCAGCGGCACCTGTGCGCACCACCAGCGTGCGTTGGCCCTTGAGATCAAGCGCGCAAGAAACGTCGCGCTTCTCCCCTTCACGAGCAACCTTCAGGGTTGAACCGTAAGGGCAATACCGTAGCGGAGGGCGTCGCCGCCGCCGGGCTCTCGGGAGCGCTCTACACAGCCTCCCTCTTCATGCCCGCCGGGATAATGACGGCGCTCTTCTCACCCCTGCCGCTGGCGTTTTACGCATGGCGGCGACCGGCTTGGACGGCGGCTCTTTTCGCCCTCCTCGCCGCGCTGATACCGGCATTCTTCGCGCCAATAGGCGGCGCGAGTTACCTCGTACAGTTCGGGCTCGGAGGAGTCCTCCTGGGCGAGGCGATGAAGAGGGGCTGGAGACCCGAATACATAATCGGCTCCTACACCCTCCTTACGACGGCGGCGGCGCTTGTCATCCTGGTGGTGACGGCGAATGCCGCCTCCCTCTCCCCGGCGGATCTGGTGGACTCAATCGCCGCCGAGTGGAGAAAAGCGATATCCGATGCGCTGGGCACAGGCGCGGGGGAAGCTCCCCGTGAGACGCTGGTGGCCCTTGAATCGAGGCTGGAGGAGGTGGTCGATTTTCTCGCCCACTCATTTTTCGGCCTCACAGTCTCCATCAACCTCCTCACCGGCTGGCTAAACGCCGCGTGGCTGAGGCGGCTCGTAAGAGCCAGGGGCGCAAAGCTGGACAACTGGCTATACTGGAAGGCACCCGACAGCTGGATTTGGGCGCTCATCCTGCCGGCGCTGGCGATACTCTTCGGCGATGGGATGGTGAAGATGGCGGGGACCAACATCCTCTTCATCTCGGTGAGCGTCTACTTTCTTCAGGGGCTGGCTATTATCCAGTTCATCCTGACTGAGAAGAAGACCTCGCCCCTCATTCGGATACCGATATACGCCTTGATCGTCCTCTACGTTCCAGGCGCGCCGGTGGCGGTAGCGGTACTCGGGGCATTCGACATGTGGCTCAACTTCAGGAGCCGCATAGTCAAGCCCCCCGCCGACAGGGGAAACGAAAACAAATAAACGAGTTCTCTTTACCAAGGAGAAGGACCGATGAAAGTTATCCTGCTTGAGACAGTCGCCAACCTCGGCACCGTGGGCGACGTCGTAACCGTTAAGGACGGTTACGGAAGAAACTACCTCATCCCCCAGGGGCTCGCATCCCTTGCGGACGACAAGAAGATCAAGGCTGTCGAGCACCAGCGCCGCGCCCTTGAGGCCAAGCGCCGCCGCGAGATCGACAAGGCCGAGGAGCTGGGCAAAGAGCTAGACGGCATGGAGCTCACCTTCGCGCGCAAAACCTCCGACGCCAGCCACATCTTCGGCTCAGTTACCTCTGCTGACATTGAAAAGGCGATTCATGAGAAGGGTTACCTCGCGGTTACCCGCCGTCAGATCGTCATTGATCAGCCGATCAAGAGCCTTGGCGACTTCGATGTAACAGTCAAACTCCACGGCGGAGTGAAGGCTGACATCAAAGTTACCGTCGAGGAAGAGTCCTCCGAAGATTAGTAAAAAATATCTGGGTGGGCGGCTTTCACGCCGCCCGCCTTTTTGGTACTCTCTCACTCATGTCAACGAGCGGAAACACACCCAGCGCGGGGCGAGTACCACCCCACAATATCGAGGCGGAGGTCTCCGTCCTCGGCGCCATCCTTTTAAACAACGAAACCCTCTCACACGTCTCTGATTTCCTCTCCAAAGAGGACTTCTACCGCACCGGCCACCAGATAATCTACGGCATCATGCAGAAGATGAGCGACCGAGGCGAGCCCATCGACATTGTTACCCTCGTCGACGCCCTGCGCGCGGGCGAGCTCCTTGAGAGAGTGGGCGGCGCCCCCTATATAAGCGACCTCACGGGGCAGGTTCCATCAGTGGAAAACGCGGTGCACCACGCCAAGATCGTTGAGCGGCTCGCGGCCCTTAGGAGGCTCATCCAAACCGCCCTTACAATCGCTGATGAGGGTTACCAGTCGGGCAACGAGGTAGATGAGTACCTCGACCGCGCGGAGCAGGCGATCTTTGACGCCGCCTCCCAGGACAAGAAGTCAGACACCCCTTCTATGAACCAGCTGGTGCGCGAATCATTGAAGAAGCTGGAGGACCTCTACTCCAGAAAAGAGATGATAACCGGCGTGCCCTCCGGCTTTTACGACCTTGACGACCTCATGGCGGGGCTACAGCCCTCGGACCTCGTGATCGTCGCGGGCCGCCCCGGCATGGGCAAAACCTCCTTCGTACTCAACATCGCCCAGCATGCGGCGGGCAAAGAGGGAATCCCGGTTGCATTCTTCTCCCTTGAGATGTCAAAGGAGCAGCTGGTTATGAGGATGCTCTCCTCAGAGGCTCGGATAAACTCCCAGAGCCTGAGGCGCGGCATGCTCTCGGCGCAGGACTGGCCCAAGCTCTCGCAGGCCGCAGGGGTGCTCGCGGAGACCCCTATCTTCATAGACGACACCCCCGCCATCTCAACGATGGAGCTTCGCGCCAAGGCGAGGCGCCTCTATCGGGAACACAAGATTGGGCTGCTGATTGTCGACTACCTACAGCTGATGCGCGGCAACGGCAAACATGATATGCGCGAGCAGGAGATAAGTGAAATCTCCCGCTCCCTCAAGGGGCTCGCCAAGGAGCTGAGCATCCCCGTGGTTGCGCTCTCACAGCTCAACCGAGGCGTCGAGCAGCGCCCGAACAAAAGGCCCCTCATCTCCGACCTTAGAGAATCCGGGGCCATTGAGCAGGACGCGGACGTCATCATGTTCGTCTATAGAGAAGAGGTCTATACACGCCAGGAGATGACCAAGCGCGGCGACGACTCGGAGATACCCTCCGACATCCTCGGAAAGGCCGAGATAATAGTCGGAAAGCAGCGCCACGGCCCCACCGGCGACGTAAACCTTTTATTCGACGGAAAATATACCCGCTTCGCCAACCTCGACAGGAACCATTGATCGGGAGTATATTTGTTGACTGATGACCTTTGTGTTATCCTTCATCGCCTCTGAAATTTACTCGGGCGCAAAACTACCCGGCTGGAGAAAATAAATGTTCGGATTTTCAGGCCCACAGGAACTACTGGTAATACTGCTAATCATCCTAATCGTCTTTGGCGGCAAGAAGATACCGGAGCTTATGGGCGGGCTCGGAAAAGGCGTGCGCTCCTTTAAAAAGGGGCTCAATGAAACCGAGGAAGAGATAAAGCAGATCGGGGAAGATTCCGAAAAGAAGAAGGACGAAGAGGAAAAAAGCTAGACCCTCTCCCCTCTCAAAGCAATCAATTTCATGGCTCCACTCCTTACTTCAGGGTGGAGCCCTTCTATTTTCCCTATCTCACTTAATACCGTGCTGGGCAATGTCACCATCAGCATAAGGGCCAGCCTGACCGGGGCATATGGGTTCATCGCGATGGCGCGGGCAACGGGCTGCCTGACTATCCAGCGGGTTGAGCGCACCAGGTGTTTGAAAAGTTCCTCGGTGGATGGGCGGCGGGAGGCTATCGCAAGAACCTCCTCCTCTCTGAGGCGCGGGTTCCTAAGGACCTCGCGTACCACGCGCGGGTCAGGGTCCTTTAAGAGGCGCTCAAGAAGATGTGACCTCATCCCCCGGGCGGCGGTCTTTTTATGACCGAGGGAGAGACGGTCGCCAATGGGGTCGGGAAGGGGCGGGAGCTCTTCGGCGCGCCTGTTGGGTCCGTGGTATTCAAGGATTAAAGGGGGTCCTTCAAGGCCCAGCGAGTTTGCCGCCCGAAGAATTTCGGAGAATATTCCTGGCCCTACCAGCTCTACGATCAAATCAAAATCAAAGAGCGCAGCCCACGCAAGGCGTATATTTACCACATCAAAGGCTTCGCGCACGCAAACGTCCATTGCAAGGGCTACAATCTCAGCCTCGCCCTCGGAAATAAGCTCGGCCCAGAGCGCACGGCGGGCCTCCCCGCCGGGTATAGAGCCTATTGAGAGGACCCGCTTTCGGGCCAACTCCCGCGTCACGCGCCCCTGATCGATACCCTCGCTCAACCCCTCTCCATTTCGCCCTTGAAGGAGAGCTCAAGCTCCTCAAGTTCGAGGGCTGCCTCCTCCCACATTGAAGTTGCTATCTCAAGTTCATCTATAATGTACTGCCTTTCCCGACCAAGCTCCCTCCCCCTCACGGGGTCCGAATACACCTCGGGGTCCGCAAGCAGCTTTTCGATCTCGGCCTTGCGCTCCTCCCTAGAGGATAGCTCATCCTCATACTTCTCCACCTTTTTTCTGAGCGCTTTGGTCTTTTTGGCAAACTCCTCCCTCGCCTTCGCCGCTTCACGCCTGGCCTCTTTGCCCTTATGGACACGCTTTACGCCGGCTGCGTCCACCTCCTCGGCGTTCATATCCTCTAGGCGGGCCCTGGCCCGGAGATAATCATCGTAGTTGCCTATGTACTCGGTGCAAACCCCATCCTCCACATAAACGACGCGGGTGGCTACACGGTTTATCAGGTCGCGGTCGTGGGTGATGACGGCAACGGTCCCCTCATAAGCTATGAGCGCTCTTTTGAGGGTCTCGCAGGCGTCTATGTCGAGGTGGTTTGTGGGCTCGTCAAGGAGGAGGAGGTTTCCCGGCTGCGTCAGGAGCAGCGCCATGACAAGGCGGCTCTTCTCACCGCCGGAGAGCACCGAGACCCTCTTTTCAACGTCGTCGCCGGTGAACAGGAAGCCCCCCAGTATCGATCTCGCCTCCCCCTCGCTTCGGTAGCCGGGTAGCGCCAGCACCTCTTCAAGCACCGTGCGCTTGGGGTTTAACAGCTCCATCTGATGCTGGGAAAAGTAACCTATGGAGACATTATGGCCGTAGCGCACCTCCCCCGCGCGCGGCTTGACCTCCCCCGCCATTGTCTTAAGGAGGGTGGACTTTCCCGCTCCGTTTGGGCCGATGAGGGCGACCTTCTCACCCCTGTGCAGGGTAAAATCTAGGGAGGAGTAGACTATGAGGTCGCCATAGCCAGCCTCGACCCCCTCCACGGTCACAACATCCTTGCCTGAGCGCTCGGGTTGGGGAAAGCGTATTGCTGGAGCCGAAGCGTTATCCTCCATCGGCGCGACGAGGGGGTCCTCACGCTCAAGCTTCTTGATGCGGGATTGGACCTGCTTCGCCTTGGTGTTCTTTGCGCGGAAGCGTTCGATGAAGCGCTCCTCCTCGGCGCGTTTACGCTGCCTGCGATCAAACTCCGCCTGGCGCTGGCGCAGCCTCTCCTCTCGCTCGGTGACATACTTTGTGTAGTTGCCCTTTGAGCGAACCGCGCCGCCGCGCTCAAGGGCGAATACGCCATTTACAACCCGGTCGAGGAAGGATACGTCATGGGAGACTATCAAGAATCCAGCGCGGGATGAGGTTATGAAGTTCTCCAGCCACTCAAGGGTGACGATGTCTAGGTGGTTGGTGGGCTCGTCGAGGAGTATTACATCGGGCTCCGTGAGGAGAATCCTCCCAAGCAGCGCGCGCATCCGCCATCCGCCGGAGAAGGTGGATAGGGGCTTTGCGAAGTCTGCTTCCTTGAAGCCGAGGCCTGAGAGGATCTGCTGCGCCCGTGAGCGGAGGCGGTAGCCCCCGAGGGCCTCAAAGCGTGATTGGAGGTTTCCGCTGCGCTCTACCAGCGCCGCATCCTCCTCACCGGAGGCTAGCTTATCATGTATATCTTCCAGCTCAAGTTGGATGGATTTAAGCTCACCCGCCACGTTCTCAACGAAGATGAGAAGGTGCTCCTCCGACTCCAGGGATATCTCCTGAGGAAGATACCCCACCGTGGAATCTCGACGCCCCCTCACCTCGCCGGTGTCGGGGTTCTCCTCACCCGCGAGTATCCTTAAAAGGGTTGTCTTGCCGGAGCCGTTTCGGCCTACAAGGGCCAGTCTGTCGCCCTTATCGATGCGCAGGCTGACGTCGCTGAAGAGCGACCGCGCACCAAAGGCTTTGGAGAGTGAAGACGCGTCAATCAAAGGGGAGAAACCTCGGAATCAGTAGTGTCTTACTACAATATCGCCATCCTCTATCTTTCTTCTCATCCACTCGGCGAAGCGCCTCTTATAAGCGTTTCTCGTAGGAGGAAAGACAAGGGAGAAGCCAACGATATCAGTTAAGAAGCCGGGAGTTATGAGGAGGGCGCCGCCCAGGAGCAGCATGGCCCCGTCGACCATCTCGTCGGCGGGCATGCGTCCCTCCCGCTGCGCGCGCTGTAGGCGAACCATCACGTCAAACCCCTGCTGCCGTGCGTAATGGGCCCCAAAGACGCCAGTCGCGATAATTATGAGGAAGGTGTACCCGGCGCCGATAACCGAGCCCACGCTGAGCAAGAGATACAGCTCAATTGCCGGTATAATAGTAAAAAGCAGTAATAATCTTGGAAACATCATCTCTCCGGTTGTGGGGCGTCCTGACCATGGTCACCCGCTTTAAGGGAAGGTAACCACCATTTAACCCCTGCGCCAGCTAAAAGGTCAGCAGCACCCGCCTCCCGAGCAATCGCAGGAAGCCTCCTCGCCCGTTATCCAGCTGTGGAGGATCGCCGAAGCGCAGCCTACACCAGGCTTTACGGTGATCGCCGCGACGGGGCAGTTAATAGCGCAAGCGCCGCACTCCATGCATTTTGCCGGCTTGTCCAGGGTTACCTTGGCGCCCTTTACGCCCGCATCGCTCCTCGTAAAGACAGCGTGTGGGCATACGGTGAGGCACATTCCACAGCCGACGCACTTTTCAACGTCGAATTCGAGGGTGTTTACACCTAGGTAATCGAAACCTTTCATCTTATATCCTATCCTATGAATGCGCCGCCAACCCACCCTGCGAGGGAGAGGGCGGCTGTGCCGATCTGTATTGGCACCCAGCGGCGCATCTCTTTTTCAACTGAGGTCGGCGAAGTAAAGGGTGTCGTGCCGGTAAAGTTCATCCCCGCATAGGAGGCCACCGCGCTTCCCAAAACTATGAGGGAGAGCGCCTCAAGCCAGTTTAACGCCCCGCCGAAGAGCAGAAGCCCAATGAGGGTGACCCCTGCTCCCGCCGCTGCCCCCTTAAGTGAAAATTCCCGCCAAAAGAGGTAGGGCAAAAGTAGCGGCAGAAAGACCGCGCCGCCCAGCCCCCCCGCGAAGAGCCCCATAAAGAGGGCAAAACCTCTTGTTACCGCCGCTGAGGGTGACCAGATTGAGGGGCCAAGCCCCGAGAGGATGAAGAGGAGCGGTATCACCCACTTTAGCGGCGATAAGAGAAGCGATATCTCGACGGGGATGAGCACCGCGCGCTCCTTAAGGGTAAATGTGGCTTCACGCATCGATGGCGTGGCTACCATCCCCGCGTCCAGGTATGCGGTAATATCCTCTGCGCGTATCGGACCGTAGTGCACCTTAAAGCCCGTGGCTCGTTTTACCTCTTGGGCGGAAACTCCCGGCGCGCCCAGCTGGGGCAGTATGAGGTCTCGGTGGTTAACCACTTTGTCTATACTAGACTCATTAACCCGCTTTATGACCTCGGCGGTGCCGAAGGTCCCCTTGCCCGCCGCGCACCAGACGTTTATCCCCTTCGTATCGAGAACAACGACCCATAGGTCAAGCTTGCTCAGGGTTGAGCGCAGATGGTCGAAGGTGAGCTTGTAATTACAGGTGACGATGACGTGGGAATTCTCATTTGGCTCACCGAACGCGTAGAGGCCCGGAGTAATTGCGTAGCTGTCACGACCTATGCCGATTCTCATTGAAATCGTGCCGCGCTTGTCATCAGCAGTCAGCACCGGCGATACCTTGGGCACCTCGCCCGCCGGTGTATCAAGCCACCCCGAGACTAAGGGATATACCATTATACCGGCGCGCTCGCGAATATCGCGGTGCGAGGGCGAGGTCGAGCAGCAATCACCACCCTCTTTAGAAAGGGGTGAGCTCTCCTCATCTCCAGCCAGAACCACAACACCTTCCAGCGGTGTAAGCTGCTTCTCTTCAGAGCTTTCCTTCACCATTTCCTCTCCAGAAAAAAGGTTTGCACATAAACCTTCAATGAATTTGATGCCAATACCATGGATGAGGATTCTAACAAAGCAAACCAAACTTGTCTTTGATAAATCCATGCTTATATTTCAATCGAAACCAAATTTGAACTAATCCATTGGGAGGTAATTTCAGATGGATATGCAAAAGCTAACGCAGAAATCACAGGAAGCGGTGGCTGAGGCGAGAAAAGCCGCTGTCCTCAGGAACAACCGTGAGGTTGATATCCCTCACCTCCTCCTGGCGCTTATAACACAGGAGGATGGGCTAATTCCCAACCTTTTGGGCAAGATGGGCATCCCCGTGGACGATATGCGCGGCAAGGTGCTGGGGGAGCTTGAAAAGCGCCCTCAGGTAACTGGGCCTGGGGTCGAAGAGGGTAAAATATATGTAACTCAGGAGCTTAACCGGGTCCTCGTCAAGAGTGAGGAGGAGGCTAAAAAGTTAAAGGATGAGTATGTCTCCGTCGAGCACCTCCTTCTGGGGATAATCTCCTCCGACACCCCTTCGGCTAAGATAATAAGCGGTTACGGAATCACCCGCGACTCATTCCTGGAGGTATTGGCGAAGGTACGCGGCGGCCGCAGGGTAGAATCGGACAACCCGGAAGACAGCTACGAAGCCCTTGCAAAATATGGCCGCGACCTGGTCGAGGAGGCCAAGAGCGGCAGGCTCGACCCGGTTATAGGGCGTGATGAAGAGATTCGCCGTGCCATACGCATACTCTCAAGAAAGACCAAGAACAACCCGGTCCTCATAGGCGAGCCAGGCGTCGGCAAGACCGCAATCGTCGAAGGGCTCGCGCAGCGGATAGTGCGCGGCGACGTCCCGGAGGGGTTAAAGGATAAGACCGTCTTCGCTCTCGATATGGGCTCGCTTATAGCGGGCGCCAAATACCGTGGCGAGTTCGAAGAGAGGCTAAAGGCGGTCCTTACAGAGGTAAAGGAAGCTGAGGGGCGGATACTCCTCTTCATCGACGAGATGCACACTATCGTCGGCGCCGGCAAGACCGAGGGCGCGATGGACGCGGGCAACATGCTAAAGCCCATGCTCGCGCGCGGCGAGCTTCACTGCATCGGCGCGACCACCCTAGACGAGTACAGAAAGCACGTTGAGAAGGACCCAGCCCTTGAGCGGCGCTTTCAGCCCGTTCTTGTCGAGGAACCGGACGTGGAGGACACTATCTCCATCCTGCGCGGATTGAAGGAGCGCTTCGAGGTGCACCACGGCGTTCGCATCCACGACAATGCCCTTGTTGCGGCGGCGGTCCTCTCAAACAGATATATCTCCGACCGCTTCCTCCCCGACAAGGCGATTGACCTCGTAGATGAGGCCTGCGCAACTATACGCACCGAGATTGACTCCCTCCCCGCAGAGCTCGATCAGGTGACCCGCAGGGTTATGCAGCTTGAGATAGAGGAGGCGGCCCTTAAAAAGGAGAAGGACTCCGCCTCGGTAGAGCGCCTTAAAGAGCTGCGTAAGAACCTCGCCGACCTTAGGGAGCGTGGCGACTCCATGCGCGCACAATGGGAGAAGGAGAAATCCGCCATCACCGGAGTCCAGCAGCTGCGTGAGAAGATAGAGCAGACGCGCCGCGAGATACAGATCGCGGAGCGTGATTATGACCTTGAACGCGCCGCCACCCTCAAACATGGCGAGCTCCCGGAGCTTGAGCGGAAGCTCGCAGAGAGCGAAGCGGTAATCCTCTCCGACGAGGGCGGCCCCCACCTCCTTCGTGAGGAGGTCACCGAGGAGGAGATAGCGGAGAATGTAGCCAGATGGACCGGAATCCCCGTCTCCCGCCTGATGGAGGGTGAGCGCGAGAAGCTCCTAAAGCTTGACCAAATTCTCCACCAGCGGGTAATTGGGCAGGATGAGGCGGTCGGCCTCGTGGCGGACGCGGTGATCCGCGCCCGCGCCGGAATAAAGGACCCCCGCCGACCAATCGGCTCCTTCCTCTTTCTCGGCCCCACCGGCGTCGGCAAGACCGAGCTTGCCAAGACTCTGGCGGCGAGCCTCTTCGACACAGAGGAGAATATCGTTCGTATCGACATGAGCGAGTACATGGAGAAGCACACCGTCTCCCGACTGGTAGGTGCCCCTCCCGGCTACGTCGGATATGAGGAGGGCGGGCAGCTCACAGAAGCCGTGCGCAGAAAGCCCTTCTGCGTTATCCTCTTCGACGAGGTAGAAAAGGCGCACCATGACGTATTCAACGTGCTCCTCCAGGTCCTCGACGACGGTCGGCTGACCGATTCGCAGGGGCGCACGGTTGATTTCAAGAATACGGTGATAATAATGACCTCAAATATCGGCTCGCCCTACCTCCTCGAAGGCATAGACGGCTCAGGAGAGATCAAGGAGTCGGCGCGAGAGGCTGTGATGGGCGCTCTAAGAGGTCATTTCAGGCCGGAGTTTTTAAACCGCGTCGATGAGGTCGTCCTCTTCAAGCCCCTAACCGAGGGTGAGATTGAGCGCATCGTAGACCTGATGTGCGAGGGGCTAAGGGCTAGGCTCGCCGACCGAATGATGAGCGTCATCCTTACAGATGAGGCGAGGAGCCTGATAGCGCGGGAGGGTTATGACCCGGTCTACGGCGCAAGGCCCCTGCAGCGCTTCATCCAGCGCCATCTGGAGACGGCAATCGGACGGGCGATAATAGGCGGCGACATCCACGACGGTGCTACGATAACTGTCTCCGCTAAGGCTGTAGAGCTCATCGTAAGCCATGAAAACCCCGACTAATTTTGAAAATTTTTTAGCTGATAAATTTCTTAAACCTATGAAAGAGATTGACCGTCAAAGGTGTAGCGAAGGGAGCGGGGTTTTATGAAGATTAAGTGCCCCACATGCAAAGGATTGGCTGAGTGGGGCGAAAACCCATTCCGCCCCTTTTGTTCCGAGCGGTGCAGGCTTATAGACCTGGGCCGCTGGCTTGATGAAGATTACCGCATTGAGGGCGAGGAGGATGAAGTAGATGAGTCCTCCCCACCCCCCGGAGATTATCTCTGAGCGGGATTGCCGTCCAAAGTGGACGGGGCCGTGTGCTTTCAATGTGAACCCAAAAACGGAGCAACACCATGAGAAAAATGAAGATCAAATTCACCCTCCCATTTTTAATCGCGCTGGTTATGGCCGCATCTGCGATGGCGGCGCCCGCTCCGGACTCCTTCGCCGACCTCGCCCAGGAGCTCACCCCCAGCGTTGTCAACATCTCCTCCACCAAGATTATCAAGGGCCGCGGGCCGGCATATCCAGGCGGAGGACAGGGCAACGACCTATTCCGGGACTTCTTCGGCGATGACTTCATGCGCCGCTTCTTCGGCGGCGGTGAAACCCATGACAGAAAGAGCCAGTCGCTTGGCTCCGGCTTCATCTGGAACACCGATGGCTACATAATCACCAACAACCACGTTGTAGAGGGTGCAGACGAAGTTTCAGTAAAGCTCTCCAATGGCAAGGAGTTCGATGCAGAGATAGTAGGCACAGACCACAAGACCGACGTAGCCCTCCTCAAAATAGAACCGGGCGACTATGAACTTTCGGCGGTTAAAATTGGCGACAGCGAAAATATAAGGGTCGGCGATTGGGTAATGGCTATCGGCAACCCCTTCGGCCTTGGGCATACGGTCACCGCAGGTATCATCTCGGCAAAGGAGCGCATAATCGGCATGGGCCCCTATGACTCCTTTCTACAGACCGACGCCGACATAAACTTCGGTAACTCAGGCGGCCCCCTCTTCGGCCTAAATGGAAAGGTGATCGGCATCAATGCCGCTAAGAACGTGCGCGGCGCAGGAATCGGCTTCGCCATTCCCATCAACATGGCGATGACCGTCGTAAGCCAGCTTAGGGACGACGGCAAAGTTACCCGCGCCTGGCTCGGCGTCGTTATTCAGGACCTCACCGATGAAATTGCCGACTCCATGGGTCTTGAAACGACCGACGGGGCCCTCGTCTCAGACGTGCTCTCAGATGGTCCGGCGGATAAGGCAGGCCTCAAGCGTGGCGACGTGATCCTCTCCTTCGACGGCGAGGTGATAAAGAACAACCGCCACCTCCCCTTCATCGTCGCAAGCCACAAGCCGGGTGCCAAGGTGGATATGCAGGTGCTGCGCAAGGGTAAGCAGATGATCCTCTCAGTGACCCTAGGCGAGATGCAAGGCGACGGTGAGGAGATGGCGCAGGAAGCCTCCAAGACCAAGCTCGGCATTATGGCGCAGGAGATTACACCTGAGCTGCGCGACGCCTTAAAGCTCAACGTAGAGGAGGGCATCGTCGTTACCGACATCGTGCCCGGCAGCGCCGCTGATGATGCCGGTATAGCCCGAGGCGACGTAATACTGGAGGTGAATCAGGAGCCTGTGGACTCCATCGGCGACTTCAGGGATGAGATACGAGACGCGAAAAAGGATGACCGCGCCAACATCCTGCTCCTCATTAATCGTAAGGGCAACACGATCTACGTGGTTGTGAAGCTGCCCAAAGAATAGTTCAAAACAACGGGCCTCTGCCCGTTTAGATAAAGAGAGAGGCTCCCCAACCGGGGAGCCTCTTTTGTATTAAAGTGGCTGTTTATATGGTGACATTGGCATATTGGAAAGGTCGACCCCTTTTGCCATAAGCCAGAGACCAAAAACACACTCAAAGAGAGCGCCAGAACCATAGAGAGCACTTTCAATCCAAGTAGGGTGCACAGGATAAATAAGGCTGATAAATGAGAGGGTCATCATTGATAGGTATGTTATTACCCCCCATATTGAGAGCAATCTTGGAACGCACCTGTATTTATAGAAAATATATAAAAAGATGGAGCCGCCAATCCCAACAAAAAAGAGCACTATGTCAAGACTGATTCCGCGAACTCCCGAAAGTGAGGGAGCGACTACATCGTAAATGAAACTCCCACCGGCACCCTTGGATACCCCTTGTTCCAAAAAAGAAATCAGTAAAAATGGCAAAATTGTGCTTATTCCACCCAGTATTGCCTCGGCAGCGCGAAAGATAAATCCTAAAAGAGCAAGCCTTTCATCCATCTCCCTTAAAACTATATAGAGAGCCCAAGAGAGCCCAAGCACCGCCGCATACATAAAAAGCTCTACCGCAGCTCCTATGCGCAGAATAAAAGCATCTTCCAAAGGCAGTACAGAGCTTCCAAAGGTATGGCTTTCGTAAAAGATTCCGGTGTCAATCAAAGAGGTATTTAGAATTGCTATCAGTATTATGGCTAGATAGAGAAAACCGCTAAGGCGCGCATACCTTTGGATCAACCCGTTCTTTAAATTAACCTTACTCAACGAAGACTCCTCCCCTAAGTGTATTTATTCGCCAGCTATAGATTTTGACTTTCATTCATTTAGGAGACCATATCCAAAAACAGCGCTCCATCCAAGGGTTGATGCTACCGCATCTATATGGAATCATGTTATTTTTAACCGCTTGGAGGTTCATTCTGCCTTGCAGGAGCCATGATGAAGGTTGCCGCGCTCTCCGACAGGGGGGTCAAAAGAAGCTCTAATGAGGATGCTTTCCTAAGGGATGATGAAGAGAAGATCTTCATTGTCGCGGATGGAATCGGCGGGTTGGCAGATGGAGCTTTCGCAAGCGCTTTCGTCGTTAAAAGCCTTTATGAGAGCATCCGTGGCAACCTTCCAGCTAGCCCTGATGGGGTACTGACCGCCCTCTCTACCGCCATTATGAGGACTAATTCGGAGCTTTTTGGAAAGAAGAAAGGCTCCAGCGGCGCGACGGCTATGGTCCTCTGCCTCAATGGAAGCAGCGCCCTCTTCGCCCACGCAGGAGACTGTAAATTATATCTTTTAAGGGATGGAGCGCTATCCCAGCTGAATAGTGAACACTCTTTGGTTTGGAGGCTTTGGAGAGAGGGCATATTGCCAAAGGATGAGATGGCGGCACACCCCTACCGAAATGTCGTGGAGCGGGCGCTGGGGCTCAATGAAAGCATAGAGCCTGAGACCGGCGAGGCTGAAGTTCTACCCGGCGACTCGCTGCTTATAGCCACGGATGGAGTAACGGCGGACCTCTCCATGGAGGATATCTCCTCACTCCTAAATAGTGGCGGTGTTACCGCAGAGCGCCTTGAGGCCCTCGCCGCCCTCTCGAAAGAGCGCGGCGGCAGCGATAACTTTACCGGCATTTTGATTGATCTTTAGGGTTCATATCGAATATTCACCGACAACTATTTTCAGGAAGCTACCATGCGCCTAGTACACAGCAAGCTAAGGCTCAGCCTCTATCTTGACGATACTTTAATGGATGAGAAGCTCTTTGATCAGGCGAAGATTGTAATAGGGCGCGACCCTTCATGTGATTTTACAATCGACAATAAGCTCATCTCGGGCACACACGCCAAGATTACAAGAGAGCATGGCGGCTATTACGTTGAGGATATTGGCAGCACCAACGGCACCTTCCTTAACGGCAGGAGGATTTCAAAGGAATTCCTGAGGCTTGGCTCTGAAATCACAGTGGGCAAGCACCGTATAACCTTGACCCACGAGGGAGAGAGCGACTTTTCCGGCGAGGCTGATGAAACCATTTTACCCCTCACCGACGAGACTATAAATCTCTCCCCTTCAGAGGCTGAGCGCCTCTATCAGAGGGCTCGTGAAGAGTCGCTCGCTTCACTCTCTGGGGAGCTGGCGCTGGTCAAGGGCAAGGGGGCGCCCCTCAAAGTCAGGCTGACCAAGCTGATGACAAAGGTGGGGGCCGCGCCCGATGCGGACCTTACGCTCAAGGGGTTCTTTGCTCCAACGATCGCTTTCCACGTTGAAAAGAGCGAAGAGGGCTTCCTCCTCCATGTTCCACCGGGGTCTAAAAAATTGAAGGTAAACGGCAACCCCGCCGCAAACAGAGCGCGGCTTAAGGATGGCGACATTTTAACCATGGGTTCAACTTCGATTCGTTTCAGGTTGTTTCGTTGAAAAAGCTTTTAAGTAAAATCTTAAAAGCCCTCAAAAGGCTTCTTGATGAGAGCATACGCTCTTTAAAAGCATTTCCCGAGCTGGCCGCCCGGCCCGGCGCGGTGATGGTGTGGCTCATAAGGTCGCACTTAGCCCAGCTGACCCTTATTGCCGCGCTAATCCTCATGCCCTCGATCATCCCCGCTGCGTCCGACAAAGTTATGGAGATGCTCTACCGCCCTGTAACCGAGAAGGTTCTGGGCCTATTGCCGGTGACACATAAAAACCCCAAACTCGATACCCGAAAAGAGCAGGCAAGGATAGCGCTCCAGTTCGGCTCGGGGCTCGTGGTCTTTATGGCATTTTGGCTATCGATTCCCGGAGCCCTTAAAAAAAGCGATGAACTGGCAGTAAAAATAGAGAAAGAAGCGGATTCGCTGGTAAAGAGAAAGCCGCTCGACAGCGTAATCCTCTATCGAAAGGCGCTGCGCTTCGCGGCCTCCCCCTCTGTCAGGGGCTCTATCTCCTCAAAGACGAAGGAGTTGGACAGGCTTTTGGTTGATGTCGGCACCGCAGACAAAACGGTGGTGATGAGCGCGCCGGCCTCCGAGCGCACCCCCTCTGAACGCTATGAGATTTTAGGAGAGCTGGGCAGGGGCGCAATGGGTGTGGTCATGAAGGCTAGAGACACCCTACTGGAGCGGCCTGTTGCGATCAAGGAGCTTCCTCCCCGCATAGCAAAGGACAAGGAGCTGCTGGGGCGCTTCAGGCGCGAAGCGACCCTCCTGGCCAAGCTCAACCATCCGGGGATCGTTCAGATTTACGACTTCGCCGAGTTTGAGGGCAACGCGTGGATAATTATGGAGTTCGTCGAGGGGGAGGAGCTTGAGGCGGTGCTTGCTCGCAAAGGAAAGCTCGCCGAGGGAGAGCTTTTGGAACTCTCCGCCAGCATAGCCGAAGCCCTCTCCTACGCTCATTCTGAGGGCATCCTTCACCGCGACATGAAGCCCGCCAATATACTCATAAGCAAAAAAGGCACTCCAAAGATAGCGGATTTTGGAGTTGCGAGGCTCTCCATAGCGGGCAACGAGACCAAACCCGGTACAATTCTCGGCTCGCCTATTTACATGAGCCCGGAGCAGGCCGCAGGGAAAGCGGCTGATGCGCGGTCGGATCTCTACTCGCTTGGGGCGATCATGTACCGCGCGGCGACAGGGGCTCCTCTCTTTGAGGGCAACGCAATTGAGGTAATAGCAAAAGTTTTAAATAAGGAGCCCTTACCCCTCCGCGAACTGTCACCTAAGATAACAGAAAGCACCGCCGACCTTATAATGTCCATGCTCGCCAAAGAGCCCGAAAAAAGGCCCACCGACGTTACGCAGAAACTCGTATCATTAAAGCGCGCCACTAGCTGACACAAACTCAAGGCGTTACAGCCACCCTTGGAACATTATAAAAAAAAAGCCCTTGAGGACTCTCAAGGGCTTTTTTGCAAACTACCTTACGGCGTCGATAAAGCACCCTCCCCCGCTTCCGCCTCCGGCGGAGCTTTCGGAGCAGTCGAGGTTCTCATCGATATTACCGTCGCAGTTATTATCGATGCCGTCGCATATCTCTTCAGCTGCGGGGGAAATCGCTTCATCACTATCGTTACAGTCTATTGGAGCGCTAAGAGGCGCTTCCATCGGGTCGGTGCAGTCCAGGTCAAGAGAGATTCTGAAGACCTCATCGAGCCTATACCCGTCCAGGTCTCCATCCTGATAGCAATACTCCACCGCGTCGCAGTTGGAATCAACTCCATCGCCTATAATTTCTAGAGCCGCGGGATTTATAGATGAATTTGAGTCATCGCAGTCAGTCGCGGGTGAAGCGCATGAGTCAGGCGTAAAGAAGCCATCCGCGTCGGAATCGGTGGAGAGGCCGTTATCAATAATTGCATCGCAATCATTATCTTTGGCGTCGCAAATCTCTACATTGCCGGGGTAGTTATCAGGGTCATTGTCATTACAATCAGAGCACTCATCAACTCCGTCAGCATCATTATCCACCCTGCCCTCGTCGATGGTGCCGTTACAGTTGTTGTCGACACCGTCGCAGCGAAGCTCGATAGCGCCTGAATAGATGGCACTGTCAAAGTCATCACAATCAATTGGCGCTGCAAAAAGGGCCTCGCCGCTAACGGTTTCGCAGCTTTCGTTTATTGTCGAGTTAACGGTGCCGGATTGCTGGCGGTCCCCATCGCGGTCGCTGTCTGCATAGCAGATTGAGGTACCGTCGCAGTTATTGTCCTTCCCGTCGCCGATAATTTCCTCAGCGCCGGGATTTTGCATAGCGTCCATATCATCGCAGTCAATGAGCGCTGACTCCATTGCTTCGCCGTTTACCGTGTCGCAGCTCTCATCAATTGTGGAATTCACGGTGGCGCTAAAGTTGCGGTAACCATCGTGATCCAAATCGGCATAGCAGATAGAGGTGCCGCTACAGTTATTGTCGATGCCGTCGCCGACAATCTCAGTGGCGCCTGGGTTAACGGCTGCGTTTGAATCATTACAGTCCACAGGAACATCGTAGCCGTCATTATCGTTGTCTTTGTCGGTAAGGTCGCAGATACCGTCGCCATCCGTGTCAAGACCATCATTCAGCGGTGCCTGCCCGACGCCCTGTGAGCAGTCGTCGCAGCTGTCGTTGTCTATATCCGAGCAGCTATAGTAATTGAGCGGGGCTACATCGAGGGGGTCAAGGACCCCATCGTCATCGTCATCAAGGTCCCCATTGTCGCACATCCCATCACTGTCAAAGTCCACGCCGTCATTGATCGGGTTGTAGTCCGGTAGTGGGCCGAAACCATCAACTGCTACGGAGCAGTCATCGCAAGTATCAGCATCCGCGTCAGCGCAGATAAAGGGATTTAAGGGAGAGGTGTCATTTACATCCAGGACGCCGTCGTTATCGTCATCGTTATCACAATCATTGCCGAAGCCATCATAGTCGGTATCGGGGCTCCATATAACGCTATAAGGGTCTGCGTGGTCAGGGCAGCCGTCATTGTCGTCATCTATATCACTGAAATTGCACACCCCGTCACCGTCGGTATCCGTTCCATCATTTGTCGGCACCGGCAGCCCTACCTCTGAGCAATCGTCACACCCGTCGGCATCAAGGTCCTGACATATGTATTGATTAAGCGGGTCTGCGTCCAGGTTGTCCAGTATAGTGTCGCCATCGGTATCCGGATCGTTAGGGTCAGTTTCAGAGGCATCTACTACTCCGTTGGCGTTGGCATCTTCCATTCCGTCGCTTAGGGTGTCGTCATCGCTGTCCGGGTCGATTGGGTTGGTTGTAGTTACCCCGCCGTCGCCATCGGGTATAAATACTGCGGCGTCGGTATCGTTCCCCTCGGGCAGCGACAACCCGGCCTCCAATCCGTCCATAAGGCCATCTGCGTCGGTGTCGGGATTTAGCGGATCGGTTTCAGTTGCACCCCATACTCCGTCACCATTGGCATCTTCGCTGCCGTCAAGTAAGCCATCATCATCGGTATCGTCGTCATTGGGGTTAGTTTCCCCTAGGTCCATAACCCCGTTTAAGTTGAGATCCTCCTGCGCATAGAGGAGCCCGTCATTATCGGCATCTGCAGCGTAGGTAGTGAAGGTGTTGAAATCGCCCGGGGCCAAAAACACGGGTGCTTCGGTATTATCAGGAGGTATTTCGGTCAAAGGGCTTACGCCGTGGTACTCGTTTGCCCTTACAGGTATATCAAGATTTAAAGCGGTTACTATATATTTGAAGGTATCACCGGGGGCCAGACCGATTGATATTAGCTCAAGGCCCCCTACCTCCATCGGCCCCGGAAAGGTAACATCAAAAAAGCTGAGGTTAAGTAAAATGGATGGTGTCATATAATCCTGATCGGTGAGCTCAATCAGGTAAGCCCTGCCGTCTTTTATTACGACGGCAAAATCCGCTTGGAATTCAGGGGCGAAGAGCAAATCCATTGTTAGCATGCCGCCGGAGGCTGCAAGATACCAGGGGGTATAGCCGCTCAACAGCACATCGGTACCGCTATAACCACCGGGGATACTGTCTATGTAAATAACTATGGCGCTGGACAGTATCGGCGCACCTCCCTCGGTGATTCCAAATACCAGATTTCCGACATCTGATGAATCGACACATACATTTACCCCGTCGCCTATGAGCCTGCCGAAACCGCTACCCATTCCATCGCTGCAACCTGCATATTCCGCCGGGTCTACAAAACCGTTATTTACCGCTAGCGAAGCGCTTGTATCGACTATATCTACAATTGAAGAATGGGATGGAGAGGCAAGAGCGAGGATAAGGAGGATAAGAAAAAAGAGCTTATTGAAGATAGTTGGTAAGATGCGCATAAGGCCCCCTGCATTTATCCGGCATAAGATTATCGTATTATTTTTCTGACAAAGACTATAAGGTTCCTGATTATATTTTTACCTATTCCACCTTCTCTTGTAAAACATAGTTTTATTTTTGCGCTTTTTCAGAATTCCTCCAGTTAATCATATTCATACAAAAAAAGAGGGCTCCCATTTAGAAGCCCTCTGAAACCATTTATGTATTTATCCCTAAAGCGGAAGCCTTACTCCGGTATTGCGAACTCCCAGCCGCAATAACAGTCGCCGTCATACTCATCCGGCGGGCAGGTTATGCACCGCGTCTCGATGCGCGGGTCCACCGCCTTTGCGAACTCGGTATACTCAACTATTCCAACGGTCTTACAGGGAAAGGGGTCCATACTCTTCTTCCTGCGCGCCGACTGCACCCGGCAATCGATCATCTTGAAGATGGCGCGCTTATCCGAGACCTCTTCCGTTACCTGTAGGTTAAGGCGGGCGTAGAGGCGGTGGTTTATGCACTCCACCAGCGCGGGGATGCCGCCACCTGGCTCAATGCCTAACCGGGACATTATCCGCTGCGCCTCAATGGGAGAAAAGTGCCGCCAAGCCTCCCTGTCGGAGTGGATGGCGTCCTCCATACCGTTCTTTGCTTCTACCGCCTGAAACCAGAGTCCGTCATGTGCGAGCCAGAGTTTTGCGTCATCCTTAACTATCTGGAGGAGCTCCTCCTTCGTCATCGCCTCAAGCAAATCAAGCCCTACCCTGCCTCGCATCGCGTCCTCCATATATGTGGAAAGTTAGCTCTTGTTTTTAACGTACCCCTGCTTCATGCACTGCATCTACTACTGCGCGGGCCGTGTCAACCGAGGCCATCGGCATAATTCCGTGACCGAGGTTGAAGACGTGGCCGCGGGCGGCCTTGCCTTTCACGGCGATCTCGGCGGCGGCTTCCCTGGCGATCGCCTCCGGGGCGAACATATAGGAGGGGTCGAGGTTGCCCTGGACGGAGAAGTCGGGGCCTATCTCCTCGATTGCGCGGGAGATGTCTATGTGCCAGTCGAGCCCTATGACGTCTCCCCCAGCCTCTTTCACAGCATCGAGCATTAGCCCGGAGCCCTTGACGAAGTGGATTATCGGCACCGATTTGTCGAGGGCGGCGATGATGCGCTTCGAGTAGGGCAGGACGTATTTCCTGTAGTCCGCGCCGGAGAGGATGCCTCCCCAGGTGTCGAAGAGCTGTAAAGCCTGGGCGCCGGCCTTTGCCTGGGCGTTCAGGTAGGCTATTACGGTGTCCGAGACCTTGTTCATAAGGTCGCTGTAAAGCTCCGGCTCCGCGAACATCATCTTCTTGAAGTTAGCAAAATCCTTGGAGCCTTTGCCCTCGACCATGTAGGCGGCAAGGGTGAAGGGAGCGCCGGAAAAACCAATGAGCGGCACCTTGCCGTCGATCTCTCGGCGGATCATCTTTACAGCCTCAAGGACGAAGGGAACATCCTCTTCGGGGTTGCATATGGTCAGCTCGTCAACGGCCTTACGGGTGCGGATGGGCTCCATAACCGGGCCCGGATTGAAATCGATCTCGCACCCCATCCCCTCAAGGGGGACCATGATGTCGGAGAAGAGAATAGCGGCGTCCACGTTTAGGACGTCGAGGGGCTGGAGGGTCACCTCGCAGGCGATCTCCGGCTTGTGGCAGACCTCCAGGAAGGAGTATTTCTCCCTTACCTGGCGGTATTCCTTCATGTAGCGCCCTGCTTGGCGCATTATCCATACGGGGGTCGTGTCAACTGCCTCCCCACGGCACGCTTTCAAAAAACGGTCGGCACGGCTCATCGGTGCTCCTCCTATTTACCCCGCGTCAAGCGCACGGGGATATAATCGCAAAAGGGTTCTTCTTCCATGTAGTCGCCGCTAACGGCGTATGCGCGCGCGCGGCAGCCGCCGCAAACGTTTATAAATTCGCAGGAGCCGCACTTGCCTTTGTACTCCTTGAAGTTGCGCAGGTCTTTAAAGAGGGGTGAATTCTCCCAGATATCCTTGAACTTCTCCTTCTTGACGTTGCCCGCGCTCATGGGAAAGTAGCTACAGGGCTTGACGTCGCCGAAGCAGTCGATGAGGCAGATGGTCTGGGCGGCGATGCACCCCTTCCCGCCTCCGGTGGAGAAGGTCAGGGAGCGGCGCTCGAACTTGACGCCCTCCGCCTTCGCCATCTGCGGCACCACGCGGTAATAGTGGGGCGCGCAGGTGGGGCGCATCAGGATTTCATCCTCGTGCTTCTCCTGCTCATAGTGCCACTTTAAGAGCTCCTCGTAGTCCTCTTTGGAGATGAGCTCGCTCATAATGTCCTCGCCGCGGCCGGTTGGGACGATCATGAACATATACCAGGCGGTTGCGCCGATGCTCTTCGCCAGCTTGAAGGTATCGGCGATTGAGCTTTGATTACGCTTGGTGAAAGAGGAGTTCACCAGGAACTTTATCCCATGCTTTTTAAAGAGCTCGGCGGCGCGGAGCGTCCCATCGAAGGCCCCGGGGGATTGACGGAAGTTGTCGTGAATCTCCGCCGTGGGGCCGTCGAGGGAGAGAGAGACCATCTTTATGTCGGCCTCCTTCATCTTCTCGCAGACCTCGTCGGTGACGAGGACGCCGTTGGTCGCCATGCACATTCTGAGGCCCTTTTCGGTGCCGTACCTGGCGATCTCGAAGATATCCTTCCTCAGGAGCGGCTCTCCCCCGGAGAGCACCATTACAGGGGTGGAGAGCTCGCAGATGTCATCAATGAGGGTCTTTGCCTCTTCGGTCGAGAGGTCACCCTCTGCGGCGGACATGTCGGAGGAGCAGCGGCAGTGGACGCACTCAAGGTTGCAGCGGCGCGTCGACTCCCACGCTATCCATTTTGGAATAAACTCTTTCTCCATCTCATTGCCTTTCACGCCGCTTGTTAGGCGGCTATTTTTTCGCTAAATAACCCTCAAGCGCCAGCACCATACCCTCGACCGTGTAGGTCTCAGCGACCGCGACAACCGGGAGGCCAAGCTCCTCGGCCTTTGACTGCGTTGCGGGCCCTATAACCGCGCAGGGTGCCAGATCGACCGGCAGCCCCTCATTTTTAAGGAGCTCGGCATAATTTATGGCAGCCGAGGGGGAGGCCAACGTTACAACGTCGATTTTGCCGCCCTTAACAACCTCCAACGCAAGCGGATGCGGCTCAGGCATCACATTCTCATAGATTGGGAGAATGTCAACGCGTGCGCCCATCCTCTCAAGCCCTTCGGGGACAACCTCTCTAGCCTCTCTGGCCCTTGGGATGAGGACCGAAGCTCCATCTAGCCCGCCAACCGTCTCGAAGGACTCAACCATCGACTCAGCTATGTATTTTTCCGGCACCATATCAGGGCGAATGCCATGCTTCTCAAGGGCGGCGGCGGTTTTAGGGCCAACTGCGCAGACCCTCGCCGCGCCGAAGACACGGCTGTCGAGCCCCATCTCCTCCAAACGCGCAAAGGTGAATTTAACCGCATTGTAAGATGAGAAGATAACCCAATCGTAGGCAAATATCTTCCTTAGCGTTGCCTCGGTGCCTGACTTGTGGCCGTAAGGCTTAAGCTCAATCAGCGGAAGCTCTATCGGCATTGCGCCGCGCTCCTGTAGGAGGTGGCAAAGCTCGCGAGCCTGAGATGCTGCCCGGGTAACGAGAATCTGCTTACCCTTTAGGGGCGACTTCTCAAACCACCCAAGGTGGCTCCTCGCCTTGGCTACCTCTCCGACTATTACCAGCGATGGCGGAGGAATAGCGGCGTCCTTCACCCGCTCTGAGACGGTGGAGAGGGTCGCTTCCAGCACCTTCTGCTCAGGCCAGGTAGCTCGGTGAACCACTACGATGGGGGTATCGGGAGAGCGGCCTGAAGCGATCAGCTTCTCTGCGACCTCTCCGAGGTGCTTGATCCCCATATAAATTGCAAGGGTGCCGCCTGCTTTTCCCAGCGCAGCCCAATCAATATTTGGAGCCAGCCCGCCATCTTTTCTGCGGTGCCCGGTGACGAAGGTTACGCAGGGGGCGTAATCCCTGTGGGTCAGCGGGATGCCCGCGTAGGCAGCCGCGCCCGAGGCTGCGGTTACGCCGGGGATAATCTCCACCGGGATGCCCGCCTCTGTGATGGCTAGGGCCTCCTCGCCCATCCGTCCGAAGATGGTGGGGTCGCCGCCCTTAAGGCGAACGACGCGAAGTCCCTGCTCCGCCAGCTCAATTACCCTCGCGGTGATATCATCCTGAGAGCGCTGGACGCCGTGGCCCTGTTTACCCATCCACTCAAGGATCGCGCCCTCCGGCGCGTAGGCGAGGAGGTCTGTGTGGACCAGATAGTCGTAGATAACCGCCTCGGCCTTCTCCAGCGCCTCTTTACCCTTCAAAGTGAGGAGGCCGGGATCACCCGGCCCCGCCCCTACCAAATATACGAAACCTTTCATTATTTTCCGGCGTTCTCCATGGCATAGACCTCTGCGAGAATATCCTTTGCGCCCTTGGCGAGGAGCTCATCGGCGAGGGAAACGCCCAGGTTAATCTCATCGCCCTTTTTGCCGTTACCCTCTGCGGTCAAAATAGTCTCGCCATCGAGGGAACCAACCAAGCCGCGAAGGCGGATATCCTCACCCTCCACCTCTGCGTAGCAGGCGATGGGCACCTGACAGCCGCCCTCAAGGCGACCGAGGAAGGCACGCTCGGCGATTACCTGCGTCCACGTAACATCATCTTTGAGCGGCGCGATGAGGGCGTTGGTCTCGGGGTCGTCGATGCGGCACTCGATCCCTACAGCGCCCTGCCCCACCGCGGGGAGCACGTCGTCGGAGTCTATATAGTCGGTAACTTTATCAGCCAGGCCGAGGCGTTTTACGCCTGCCGCGGCGAGGACTATTGCGTCATATTGGCCCTCTTCAAGCTTCCTCAGCCTCGTATCAACGTTGCCGCGAAGGTCGTCGAAATTTATATCCGGGCGGCGAGCTTTCAGCTGCACCTTGCGCCTCAGGCTTGAGGTGCCCACCTTAGCTCCGGCGGGGATCGTCTCAAGGGTCTCGCCCTTCGCCGAGAACCATGCATCCCTCGGGTCTTCACGCTTTAGGATAACGGAGAGGTATAGCCCTTCAGGGAACTCCGTGGGTACGTCCTTCATCGAATGAACGGCGATATCCGCGCGGCCGTCGAGGAGGGCGTCCTCAATCTCCTTGACGAAGAGCCCCTTGCCGCCAACCTTCGCCAGCGGGACGTCCAGGATCTTATCTCCCTTGGTTACTATCTTCACCAGCTCGACTTTGAGCCCCGGATTGAGAGCCTCAAGCTGATCCTTGACCCAGTTGGCCTGCCAGAGCGCCAACTGGCTCTTACGCGTTGCAATTTTAAGCGTGCTCTTTCCCACGCGCTACTCCTCCTCGTCGATTACATCCGCCTCAGGCAGGCCGAAGACGCGCCGGACAGAGTCCAGCGACAGGTCGGCGTCGCTTTCGTCAGCGAGCGCTTTAAGGCAGATAGTTGGTTGATGCAGTATTTTATTGACAATCGCCTGGGTCATAGCCTCAAGCGATTTTAGTTCTTTTTTCGATAGGTTATCACCCATAACCTTAAGTGTTTTATCAAGCTCTGAGCGCCGTATTCCGTCAAACTGCTCACGTAGCTGGCGGATAGTCGGGGTGACATCGAGCATCTTTAGCCACTTGAGGAAGGAGTCAACCTCTTGGCGGACAATCTCCTCAGCTTTTTCAGCCTCTTTGGCGCGCTCCTTCTTGTTGACCTCGACAATGCCCTGAAGGTCATCTACGTCATAGAGATATACGTTGTCGAGGCTATTTATCGCAGGGTCAATATCCCTCGGCACCGCTATGTCGATTAGAAACATCGGCTTTTGGCGGCGCTGTTTCATAGCTGCTTGGACATCCGCAGCGTGAAGGACGTGCCCCGGCGCGCCGGTTGAGGATATTATTATATCAACCTCGTCAAGGTGCTTGGAGAAGGCGTCGAAGTGGACCGCTTTGCCGCTGAACTGCTCCGCCAACTTCTCTGCGCGTGCGTAGGTCCGGTTGGTGACCATGACGCTTGAGATGCCGTTCTCTACAAGGTGCGTCGCGGCAAGCTCGCACATCTCCCCCGCCCCGATTACCATAACCGTGCGGCCGGTAAGCTCTCCGAATATCTTACGCGCAAGCTCGACCGCCGCGAAGGATACCGAAACCGCAGACTGCGCTATCCTTGTCTCAGTTCTAACGCGCTTGGCGGTTGAGAAAGCCTTGTGCATGAAGCGGTTAAGGACGTGCGCCGTTGCGCTCCCCTGCTGCGCTTTCTCATAGGCATCCTTTACCTGCCCTAGAATCTGCGGTTCGCCGACGACCATGGAATCGAGCGATGAGGCTACTCGAAAAACATGTCTCACCGCGTCTACGCCGATAAATACGTATATGTGCGGGCGAAGCTCCTCGATGGGTATCTCGTGGTATTGGGCGATATAGCCGATTAACGCCTCAATGCCATCCTCACGCGAGCGTACCGCCGCGTAAACCTCGACCCTGTTACATGTGGAGAGGATCACCGCCTCGCGCACGTGGTCGAGCCCGCGTACGCTCTTGGCGACCTCGTGGAGGATATCCGGGGCGAAGGCTACCTTCTCCCTTATCTCCACAGGCGCCGTCTTGTGACTTAGTCCTACTACCGCTATTTCCATGACAACTCTTATCTAACCCGTTAGCCGCAAACGGTCAAAAATCATCCGTAAATGTGGAGGCTCTGTACGTTGGGCAGTATCAGAGGCAGCACATAATTAACTCCTAGGAAGGTGAAGAGCACGCAGGCAAAGCCGCCGATAGCCCAGAGGGCGGCCTTTCTGCCGCGCCACCCCACGGTCATCCTGCCGTGCAACAGGGCCGCGTAGATGAACCAGGTTATCAGCGACCACGTCTCCTTCGGGTCCCAGGACCAGTAGGTCCCCCAAGCCTCCTGCGCCCAAGCCGCCCCGGTTATTATGCCCAGGGTCAGAAAGGGAAAACCGATGGTGAGGCAACGATACCCTATCTCATCCAGCACCTCTATGTTGGGGAGCCGGTGAAAGAGCAGCCCCAGCTTCTTCTTTTTGAGCTGGCGCTCCTGAATCAAGTACATAAACCCCGCAACCGCCGCTATTCCGAAGGCGGCGTTACCTATAAAGAGGAGCCCGACGTGTATAGGGAGCCAGCCCGATTGTAGCGCCGGCGGAAGCTCGATTATCTCGCCTGGAGTCACCGCAGCGCCAAGGAGGAGGATAAGGGCAAGGGGCGTGGCAAAAGCGCCAAGGCTGGGAATTGAATAGCGCAGCTGTAGCACCAGATAGAGGCCGAGGGTACACCAGCCGAAGAATGAGTACGCTTCATGGAGGGTCGCCATTGGAGCGTATCCGCCTGCGAAGAGGCGGGTCAGAAGGAGCGCCGTGTGGATGACGAATGCTCCCCACGTCACCCATGCTGCAAGCTTCCTGAGCGGCACCTTCAAGGTGACGAGGAAGGCAAGCTGACTCGCGGTGGCTATGAGATAGACGATAATCGCTATCCTCAGTAACCATAAATCCATATTTTCCTCCCTAAGCCTTTTCCTTCAAGGCGCCAAGATAGAACCCTGCGCCGAATACACTATCTACCTTCTCGGCCACGCTACTCAGATCACCCTTTCGGAGGTCTTCTACGAGCCCGGCGTCGAGAAGTTTCCCAAAACCTTCACCGCTTTTAACTTTTGCCTCATCGGCAAGGGCGCTTCTTAGAAGCGAAAAGAGCGAAAGCACCTGCTCAAGCCCCTCCGGAACAGCCTCCCCGCACCTATCCCGAAGCCAAGCTGCTACGGCGGGGGATGCCCCTCCCGTCGATACAGCCACCGTGGCGCCCTCCTTCTTGAGGGTCGCGGGAAGGTGGAAGTCGCTTCCATCAGGGTCGTCGGCTACATTGACCAGCGCGCCAAAGCGGTGGCCTGCTTCGGAGGCCGCCCGGTTAACCTCCCGGTCACCGGTCGCGGCAAAGAGAAATAGCGCACCCTCGGCATCATCCATCAGGAAGGGCCTAGAGCGCCAATTTACGTTTCCCTTGTAGACAAAGCTCTGTATCTCAGCCGAAGCCCTTGGAGCTACTACAACAATATCTGCTCCCGCCTCGACAAGCCCCCGCACCTTCCGGGTCGCGACATTGCCGCCACCAACTACGACGCACCGCTTACCTTTAAGGTTGAGGAGAACCGGATATCGTTTTTGACCATCCTGAAGTCTACCCAAAATACTACACTTTTGCCGAAATTTCTTCCAGCGCCGATCCGAAAAGCAGCGGCACTAAAAGTTCGTGCGGCCCCGTCAGCCTAAATCCCCTCCCCCCGCCGGAGGTGGGGCGTGAGACAACGTTAACGCCGGGGCGGTAATGTTTTATAAAATCAAGGTCTGCGGTGGTGAAATCCTTAACCTCCGCGCCGAGGTTTCTTGCAAGGGTCAAAGCCTTCAGGAAAACCTCCGGCAGAATAACTGCGCTGCCTATATTAAGATACACACCGCCCTCAAGGGTCTCGACCATCTTTGCAAAGCGCCTGAAATCGCGCAGCGTTGCGCCGCCGATAGCCTCCCCATTAGCGTCAGGGTGCATGTGAATTATGTCGGTGCCTAGGGCTACATGCACAGTGTCGAGCACCTTATGCCTGTATGCCGACGCGAGAAGGCTCCTCTCTCTGTGGGGCAAACCCTCTTCCCATATAGCCTCACCGACTGATTCGCCGAGGCCCTTACCTGCGGCGTAGCCGCTCTTTATAACCCTGTTGAGCCAGACGCTGGTCTCACGGGCCATGCCAAACTCTCCCCCGCCCAGCACAGCGCCGACCTCCTCTGAGGAGTGGCCCGAAAAGGCGAGCTCGAAGTCGTGGATTATTCCCGCGCCGTTGAGGGAGATGGAGGAGATAACGCCACGCTCCATGAGGTCAGCGTATAGCGGCTGAAGGCCGACTTTTATGTTGTGCGCGCCCATAGCCAGGGCGATTGTCTTGCCCCCGAGGTGCGCCGCCGCTATGCGCCCCGCGAGCTCGCCCAACTCCTCCGCCTGCAAAAAAGCGGGCAGGGAGGCGATGAAATCTTTAAAGCTCCCGCCGGGAGCGTAGGGCTTTTTAAAGGAAGCTACCGATACCTTGGATTTTCGTCCTTCAAGGGAATAGGTTGAGACCCCTGCGGCATCTATCTCACCTGAGATTAACAGTTTACGGGCCATGCTACTCCTCCAAGCTCTCCACCCACAGGCGCTCCACGCAGTCGCAAAAGGCGTGGATAAGGGAGATATGGCACTCCTGGACCCTCGGGGTGAAAGGAGTCTTGACGGCGAAGAGGGTGTCGCAGAGGCCCTCCATTCTGCCGCCGCCCTCCCCTGTGAGTCCGACCGTGTAGCACTCAACTTCACGCGCCTTTTCAAGCGCGAGGACCACATTAGGGGAATTTCCGCTGGTCGAGATGCCTATGACCACATCGTCGGGGCCTGCGAACGCTTTTAGCTGGCGCGCGAAGATGTCTTTATAGCCGTAGTCATTGCCAATCGCGGTGAGCGATGAAGTATTTGTGGTGAGCGCTATCGCAGGGAGAGGGTCGCGCTCCTTTAAAAAGCGACCGACGAACTCCGCCGCCAGGTGCTGCGCGTCTGCGGCTGAGCCCCCGTTGCCGAAAACTATCACCTTCCCGCCCTCACGGATTCTGGCGACTGTCTCTGCCGCCAAATCGGCTATTAACGGCGCATTTTCAGTGAGGAAGGACTCAAGGGTGGCCGCAGTCTTCCTAGCGTCCTCTACTATCCTCTGTGCGTGTTCTTCGAGCTTCAAGGCATCCCTCGTAAAAAAGCTGTTCCGGGGGGAGAGAGACTATTCGCAAAAGTGTCGATATGTCAAGGTTTTGCGCTGTTAAGCCCCCTCGATTTCCTCTACCAGCTTATCGAACTCCGCCAGCTTAAGGGTATGCTCGGAGAGGAGCGCGGGGTCCAGGGTATCTTCACCCCTGCAAAGCTGCCACTTAACCTTTATGGGCCGCCCAAAAATTTCCGAGACCTGCGCCCGCAGGCGGACACACTCCTCTATAGTGAGGAGGGCGGGATGAACGGTGGTCCGCACCTCGACGTCTGCCCCCCAATCGGCAAGAATTGCAAGGGTGCGCGCGACGGAGGCGGGGTCGGCGCCCCTGCCCGCATTTTTCCTGTAGGGAATTGACTCAAGCGGCGCTTTTACATCAACGGAGAAGGCCTCGGCCAACCCCGTCATGAGGATCGTCTCCACCATCTTCGGCTTTGAGCCGTTGGTGTCGAGCTTTACGGGCCAACCACGCTCCTTGAACTCCTCCAGAAACTGCGGCAGGAGGGTATGGATTGTCGGCTCGCCGCCGCTTACGCACACTCCATCGACCCACCCTCTAAGGCCTTCAAGTTTGGCGAATACCCCTTCGAGGTCCAGGGTGCGGTACTGATCAGGGTCCGTTACGAGGCGGTGGTTGTGGCAGTAGGGGCAGCGGAAGTTGCAGCGGGGGAGGAAGACCACCGAGGCCATCCTCCCCTGCCAATCTACAAAGGAAGTCTCTATGAAACCCTTTACGGCGGGTAAGCCGTTCATTTAATGCTCCAGGGCTTTTAGGTACTTCTTTATCTTCAGCGCGCCCGCGATATGGGTGGAATCATCAAGTACGAGGATGGGGAGCATCTTCTCCGCAACTGTAACCAGCCCGTGCCAGGCAAGATGCGCAAGCGCATCGGGGTTCTCCGGTCCCAGCGTCTCAATAGATACACCAAGCGACGTAAGGTCAAAGTTATCCTTTACGTATTCGCACTTTTCACAATCTTCCTTGGTGAACAGGGTCATCTCTCTACCCTCCCTGGCCGCTTTCGGCTTCATCGCAAGTGGCGGGTTTGGAAGCGAAAAATCCGTTGTTTCTCATGCGCTCGGCGAGCTCGCCCAGCTTTCCGTCATTCCAGGAGCTAACCTTGGTGAAGTAGCCTGTGATCCTCGTTATGCCCTCTACGTCATCGCTGCCGCAGCGGGTGCAGGTCTCGGTAAGGCCCCGCTCGGTGCGCCCGCAGGAGATGCAGGTGGTGAACTCGGGGCTGAAAGCTATCTGGTCGTTGTGGGTGTTGGTGAAGACCTTTTTGACAAAGCTGGCGAGGCTCGCCGCCGAGGGGCGCTGCTCACCAAGCCAGATGTGCGTAATCGCACCGGCCTCGATGAGGGGGTGGAAGAGACCCTCCCTGCCTACGCGGTCCACCGCGTTGACATCGCAGCCTACGTGGAGCTGCGTCGAGTTGGTGTAGTAGACGTTGCCCGTTGAGATATCGCCACGCACGGTATGGCCTGCGATGGGGCTGAAATGCTTGAGGTCGAGCTTGGCGAAGCGGTAGGAGGTAGACTCCGCCGGGGTCTGCTCAAGGACGAAGTGCATCTTGTGGTGGCGGGAGAATTTGTCGGTGATGAGCTTCATGTGGGCTATTATCTTAAGCCCAAGCTTGAACGCCTCCTCAGACTCGTGAAGCTCAGTTCCCAGATGAACCTTGACCATCTCGTTTAGGCCGACCATCCCCATCAGGTAGCTTACTCGGTGCATCCTCAGGTAGGACTGCCCGTCGCGATTCATGGTAAGAAGCGCCAGCGGCCCGTTTTCACCCTGGCTGAGGAGCTTTTCAATGAAGGCGCGCTTCTCAAGGTGCGCGGTGCAGCAAAGCTCCATCATCTTAGTAAGCTCGGTAAAGAGCGTCTGATCATCACCTTTGGCTTTGTAGGCAATACGGGGGAGGTTTATCGTCACGTTCTGGAGTGCGGAGTAGCGCATCTTCCAGGGCTCTTTGGCATCCTCGAAGTCCTGCTTCTCCAACTTGAAGGAGAGGCGGCAGCACTCCGATATCTTGGCGGTGTCGCCACGGTCGAAGACGTAATAGGTTGTCCCCTTCTCCGCCGAGACGTTGCAGATAAGCTCAAGGAACTCCTCGTGACCCTCGGTTTTGAAGAACTTTTCAGTGATGTGTACGAGGGGCTTGGGGAAGAAGAAGGGCCGCCCACAGGCGTCGCCCTCCATGTAGCACTCGAAGAGCGCCTTGGCGAAGCGCTGCGCGTCCTTCTCATACTCGCCGTAGGTCTTACCGGTGAACTCGCCGCCGGGGCCGATCGCGGGCACGTCCTCGAAGTGCTTGGGCACCTCCCAATAGATGTTGATGTCGGTGAAGATAGCCTGCCCGCCGCGCGCAACCGCCTGCTGGGAGAACTCGTAGATCATCATCTGCGCGAGCTGCTTTATATCGTCATCGCTTAGATCCGTAAGATAGGGGGCGAAAAAGAGGTTCACCGCATCCCACCCTATCGCGCCCGCGAAGTTTGACTGGAGCGCCGCCGCGAACTTAACCATGTGCGCAAGGAGCACGTCTGCGCGCTTGGCGGGCCGCGCCACCGCAAGGGCGTTGGGGAGGTTCAGGCCGAATTTCTTGAGGTATTCAAGCGACTGCCCCGAGCAGTAGGGGCGGTCGATAAAGCCCAGGTCGTGCATGTGGATATCGCCGCGCATGTGCGCGTCGCCGACCTCTTGGCTAAAGACCGTAAGGAGCGCATACTCCTTTTTGATATTCTCGGCCAGCGTCAGGTTGGTCGCCTCCGGGCCGTGGGGAACGTTGGCGTTCTCCTTATTGTGGTTTACAAGGAGCTCCTCTACGTCATAGAGCGGCATACCAAGTCGGGTATGCATGCGCCGGGCGCTCTCAAGGCCCATCTCTATGAGCTTCGCGTCGACCAGCTCGCGGACGAGGGGCGCTGTGAGAACCTCGATTTTTGAATTTAAGATGACCTTCTGCACCTCATCCGCAACGCGGCATGCGGTGTCCTCGTCGATGTAGGTCTCGCGGATTAGCGTGTCTACAATCTTTTTGTGGTCCCATTCGACGATCTCCATGCCGGAGGTACGGACAAAGAGGGCCTTGTCGGTGGCTGTTGAATCAATCGCTTGAACGCGCCCGGAGATATCTCTTACTTCGCCCACCGAGGTCTCCTTTCATTAAAAAAATCAACTGGTTATTCGGGTTTTTCGCTCAACATCTGGTATCGAATTGGCATTCTAGCACAATATATAGTATGCGAAAAGGGGTTTTGCGCCTATTTTCGATTTGCATAACACGGTCCTTAATGGCTATTATCTGCCGGAGCGATGAGAGCCATTTCTGTTACCTTTTAAAGGGATAAGCATCAAATAAATGAGCAGCGAGAGCAGGCTTGAAGAAAATGAGCTTATAAGGCGTGCGAAGAAGGGTGAGTTCGCGGCTTTCGAGGAACTTGTAAACATGACGGAGGGAAAGATTTACAACCACCTCCTGCGTCTTGTTAATAACCCCTCGGATGCGGAGGAGCTACTTCAGGAGACTTACCTCTCAGCGTATAAGAACATATCGTCCTTCAAGGGTAACTCCACTTTTTCAACTTGGATTTACCGAATCGCCACAAACCACGCCTTTATGCTCTTTAGAAAGCGCAAGCCGGAGCTTCCAATTGATGAGCTCCCCCTGCCGACCCATGAGGAGCTAAAGCGCAGGGAGATAAGGGATTGGGACTTCGACCCGGCCGACGCCGCCCAGTCAGGCGAGGTCAGGGAGATTCTATCAGAAGCGATAGGCGAGCTTCCGGAGAATTACCGGGCGGTTGTTCTCTTGAGGGATATAGAGGGATTTTCAACGGCGGAGGCCGCTGAGGCCCTTGGTATAAATGAGGGCGCAGTCAAGACCAGGCTCCACAGGGCAAGGATTTTTCTAAGGGAGATACTAAGCTCCCACTTCGCCCCTGAAGAGCTCGCAGCTATGGAAGGAAAGTAACTTTGGCGTATGACAAACTCTCCTGCAAGGAGATATTGGAGAAGCTGAGCGAGTATATCGACGAGGAGCTGGACCCCTCCATGTGCGATGAGATTGATGAGCATATGGGAGACTGCCCGCCCTGCGTCGCGTTCATGAACACCCTGAAAAAAACGGTTAAGCTGTATAATACCTCAGGGGACGAAGTGGATATCCCCTCCCCCGTACGGACAAAGCTGCACGACTTCCTCCGTCGCCGCTGCAATGAGGAGAAGGAGTAAAGCCTTGGAGACACTTATACTGATTGGTGTGCTTGTTGTTATAATAGCTCTCTCCCGCGGTGGCGGGTGAGGTTCCTGCTGAGCCGCCGGTCCGGCGGCAAAGAGAATTGAAAGGAGCAGTTAAATAAAATGGCTGTCGAAAACATAGTTTACGTAACTGACGCCGATTTTGAGGAAAAAGTATTAAAATCCGACCTGCCTGTTCTCCTCGACTTCTGGGCCCCCTGGTGCGGACCATGCCAGATGATAGGCCCCGTGCTTGAAGAGATCGCAAAGGAATACATGGGCAAGTTCATAATAGCCAAGATGAATGTGGATGAATCTCCGGAGACACCCCGCAAGTTCGATGTCAGGAGCATTCCCAACATAAAGTTCTTCAAAGGCGGCGAGATGCTGACCGACCTCGAGATTGTCGGCGCGGTACCGAAGCCCAACATCATCGACGCGATGGAAAAAGCGCTCTAAGATGCCGCTAATAGAGTTTTGCTGCTCCTCTTGCGACGAGAAGGTCGAGGAGCTGGTCAGAAAAACGGCGGGGGCGACCCCGCCCAAGTGCCCCTCTTGCGGAAGCGAGATGGAGCGGGCGTGGTCGGTATTCGGCACCTCCTCCAAGGGCAGCGCCTGCTCCCCGGGCAGCACCGGCGGCTTCTCCTGAAGGTGAGCCGGAGCGCCGGGCGCGCTTGAAAAGCAAAAAACTCTTTATTGAAAAAACTTTTTGCGGATAGTACCCTCCATCAAAAGGGGGGTTTCATTCCGATCGGTTGAAGACCGCGGCGAGGTTAAAAGCCCCGCCCCGGTGTTATATTCAGAGGGCGCGAACGCGCTCTCTTTCCTTACCCTCTGGGGAAGAACGATGTTAAACCGCACTAAGAAATTCCTGCCGCTGATAATCCTTGCCGCCTTCTTCCTGGCAGCCGGTTGCAGCGACAGCACCAACAAGGCAAAGCCTAAATCCTCTAAGCCGGTTCCAAATTGGACCCTGCCTACCGTTGACGGTGGAACCCTGAGCTACAACGACCTTAAAGGCAAGGTTATCCTGATAGACTTCTGGGCTACATGGTGTCCCCCTTGCCGCGCCGCTATCCCCCACCTCAATAAAATTTATAATGAGAACAAGGAAAACGGCGTCATCTTCGTGGGCATGAGCCTCGACAACAACCCGGATGACGTCAAGAATTTCCTCTCAAGGACCCCTGTCGATTACCCCATAGTTTTCTCGGACAGAAAAACGATGATGGACTTCGGCGTCTCCCCGATACCCCGTGTCTTTGTAATTGACAGAAACGGGGTTATTCAGGGCGACTTCACCGGCTACGACCCCTACATTGGCGACGCCATAGAGAAGGTCGTCATCAGGTTGGCCGCGGAGTATTGACAGTAGCCGCGCCCTACCCGATAATCTTCCGGGTTTACGCTAAGTTATTCACCCCAAAGATGGAGTTCGTGAAGTTATGAAAAGGGTGCTCTCCGGCATTCAGCCCTCCGGTGTACTGCACATCGGAAACTATTTCGGCATGATGGAGAAGATGATCCGCTATCAGGAAGAGTCGGACCTCTTCGCCTTCATCGCCAATTACCACGCCATGACCACCGTGCAGGATGGAGAGCTTCTGGCGCACAACACCCTTGAGACCGCCGCCGCGTTCCTCGCGCTCGGCCTCGACCCTGAAAAGTGCACCTTCTGGGTGCAATCGGACGTGCCGGAGGTCCAGGAGCTGACCTGGATCCTCTCAACACGCACGCCCATGGGCCTCCTCGAACGCTGCCACTCCTACAAGGACAAAGTCGCCAAGGGGTTGATACCAAACCACGGCCTCTTCGCCTACCCCGTGCTTATGACCTCCGACATACTCCTCTATCAGTCGGATGTAGTGCCCGTTGGGCGAGACCAGAAGCAGCACCTTGAGGTCGCCAGAGATATAGCGATTAAGTTCAACAACCAGTTTGGCGAGGAGACCTTCACGGTCCCCGACGCGGAAATCGACGACTCGCTCGCCGTCATCCCCGGCATCGACGGACAGAAGATGTCAAAATCCTACGGCAACACCATCGAGATATTCACTACCAAGAAGAAGCTGAAAAAGTCGGTTATGGGAATCGTCACCGACGCCGCCGCGGTTGAGGACCCTAAAGACCCCGACACCTCCAACGTATTCGCCATCTACTCCCTCTTCATAGGCCCGGAAGAGCGCGAGGCGCTACGGGAACGCTTCAAAGCGGGCGGAATGGGTTATGGCGAGGTCAAAAAGGAGCTCTTCGAGCTTATATGGGAGCGCTTTGAGCCCAACCGGGAGCGCTTTGACTCGCTTATGGCTAACCCAGATGAGATAAGGGATATCCTCGCGAAGGGCGCAGCCAAGGCGCGGGTAGCCGCAGAGGAGACCATAACCAAGGTGAGGCGCGCCACAGGCCTAATCTACTAACCCCGACGCTTTAAAGAACCAATCAGCCCCGGCGCCAACAGCGTGCCGGGGTTTTTTATTTTCACCCCCTCACCTGTCACCTGCATCTCCCTCTCCTCATCAAAGCTAATGAAGGGAGCGAAGGAAAGGTTCCTGGAAGTTATCCTCCAAAAAGAAAAAAGGAGGGTTATCATGGCCAGCAAATATGAGAGATGGGAAGTGGGCGACTACATGAAACACTTCCTGACGAAAGCTAAAAAAACCAAAGAGGAGCTCTTCAGGGAGAAATTTAACGCCCTTGGCGAGAACCTTGAGCACCTTGATGTTGAGTTTATGAGAGAGAACAGCTGGTGCGGGGCGGACCTTGGAGAGTTGATGGGCGAACTTCACAATATCGCAGCGGAGCTCGGCTACTGCGAAGTGGACAGGGGCTACGGGAGAGAATGTGAGCGGCTCTACGCAGAGGTAGACGCAGCGATTGAGAAGACTCGCCAACTTGAGGAGCGCTGCTTCATCTGAGCGCTCAATGAGCAGATTTATAAAGACAAAAAGCCCGCGTAGGCGGGCTTTTTTTAATTCATATAATTGTCCCTACTCCACGAAGGAGCAGCAGTAATCGGCGTATTCCGAGACTAGCACGGTGAAGGAGGTGTCGCCCGGCACGGAGAAGGATTCGCCCGCCTTGGCGGTGCTCCAATCCTCTGCCCCCGGAAGCTTATAAAGCATTTGGCCCGCTATAATCTCCATAATCTCGGGCGCGCCGGTGTTGAAAGCATACTCGCCGGGGAGCATGAAGCCCAGCGTCTTCTTCTCGCCATCCTCAAAGATCAGCGTGCGGCTAGTAACACGGCCCTCGTAATATATGTTGGCCTCAACGACCACCGTCACATTCTTAAACTCTGCCATTTAATAAGCTCCTGTTATTCGAAGAATCTCATTGCGTGTTCTGCGGCGTCCTGCTCCGCCTCTTTCTTGGAGCGCCCCCGGCCCTTGGCTAGGGAGCGCTTGCCCAGCTGTATCTCCACGGTGAAGACCCGATCGTGGTCCGGGCCCTCCGCGCCCAAGTGTTTATAGGTAGGCGCTTTTTTATAGCGCGCCTGGCAATACTCCTGAAGGCGGGTCTTGTAATCCAGCTCAATCATCTCGACCCCGGCGGAGTCGATTACGGGCTGGTATATTGACTCGATAAAGCGGAAAGCTATCTCAAAGCCGCCGTCAAGATATATCGCCCCGACGAGCGCCTCGAAGGCGTCGGAGAGGATGGAGGGTTTTTGGGCGCCCCCCTGCCGCGCCTCGCCCTTTCCCAGAAGCAGGTGCGGGCCGAGGTCGATGGTTTTGGCTATCTGCGCAAGCGTCTCCTCCTTTACGAGGTAGGCGCGTATGCGCGACATATCACCCTCATTTAGGAGCGGCTCCACATCATAAAGGAGGCGCGCTACGCCCAGGCCCAGCACGGAGTCTCCCAGGTATTCCAGCCGCTCATTGTCCACAATCTCCCCTTGCGCCTCATTGGCGTAGGATTTGTGCACCAGCGCCTGGTTGAGGAGTTTTGGCTGCTCGAAGATGTACCCCAAATCCTCTTCGAGTGTCCTCAGCTGCTCGATCCGGCGTATGTCCATCAACTAACCCTCACAGTTTCGCCCATAGCTTATGCCCCTCGATATGGCTAGCGGTGACGTTGACCTCATCGGCGGGCGTCTCTCCTCCTGACCATTTTACATAAACTTCCGTATAATCGCGAGCCCTCAGACGAAGCGCCCCCTCTGTAACGCTTCCCTCGGCGAGGGCGGCAAATGTTTTTCCGATGCGCTGCTCGTGGAAGGCGAGGTTCCTCTCGGCAGAGAGCTTTCTCAGCGCCGCCGCCCGCTCACGCTTTACCATATCGGGTATCTGCGCAGGCATCTTCGCGGCGGGGGTCCCTTTGCGACGGCTGTATGGGAATACATGCAGGTAGGCGAAATCTATCGACCGGAGGAGCTCAAGGGTGTCCTCGAAATCTTCGGGGCGCTCACCGGGAAAGCCTGTGATGAGGTCAAAGCCCAGGCAAAGCCCCGGAATTCGGCTTAGGGCGTACTCTACCCGCTCTCTGAACCCGGTAACGCCATAGGGCCTCCCCATAGCCTTTAGAACCGCATCGCTCCCCGACTGTAGAGGTATATGAAGGTGCGGGCAGAGCACCTTGGATGCGGCGACCATATCCACTACCTCCGCCGTCGCCTCCAGCGGTTCTAGGCTTGATATGCGAATCCTGGGGATCCCTGAATCCTCGGCGATTGCCAGAAGGTCAGGGAGCGCCGGGGAGCCCTCTAAATCATGCCCCCACCTGCCAATGTGGATACCCGTGAGGACCACCTCCCGGTGGCCCGCAGCGAGCATCCGTTGAAGCCCTGAGCGAACCTCATCAGGCGGCAGAGAGCGAGAGGGCCCACGAGCGTGGGGTATTATGCAGTAATTGCAGAAGGCCTCGCAGCCATCCTGCACCTTGAAAAAGCCCCGCGTGCGTCCCTTAAGGCCGGTAACGAGCTCCGGCGCAAGGAGGGTTGAAAAATCATCAGTTACAAGGACTCCACTGCGCTCTTTCTTAATAAGGTCGGCAAGCTTGGCCTTCCAAGCCGTGCCCGCCACCAGGTCAGCGCCTGCCTCCAGCGCCTTGTCTCCTGATATCTGGGCGTAGCACCCCGTCGCGACTACATAGGCGTTTGGATGCTCGCGCCTGACCCGGCGGATCATCTGCCTTGCATCGCGCTCGGAGCGGTGGGTGACGGTGCAGGTGTTTACAACTACCACCTCCGCCTCCCCCTCTGCTGAAATAAGCTCGAAACCCCGCCCCTCAAGGGCCTCCCCCAAAGCAGATGACTCGTACTGGTTGACCTTACAGCCAAGGGTCTTTACCAGAACCCTTTTTTTAACGTCACTCACAGGGGCCCTCGATCCAGGCGGAGCCTACCACCTCTTCGCCCTCATAGAAGACCGCGAGCTGTCCGGGCGCGACGCCAAATTGCGCTTCATTAAGCTCGACCATGGTCACGCCGCCCTCAAGGGCGGCAACTCTACAGAGGCACTCTTTGCCCGTCGACCTTATCTTAACATTTAGCATAAACTTTCCATGGCAAATATCTGGTACTCCTGGCTTTATCCATACTGCATCCTTGGCGGTAAAGGTCTTTGAAATGGCCTTCTCCCTCGGGCCGAGCACAATGACATTTGAGGCAACGTCACGCCTCACAACGTAGAGCGGCGCCACGGAAGATACTCCCAGCCCCCGCCGCTGTCCTACTGTGTAGCGGTGCACCCCCTCATGCTCGCCTACCTTTTTACCCTCCATATCGAGGATATCCCCGCGCTTGGCGGCGGTTGAACGCTCACCGAGAAACGACGCGGTATCACCGGCCGGGATAAAGCATATATCCTGACTATCGCTCTTTTTAGCCACCGGGAGGTTAAATGAGGCCGCAAGCTCCCTCACCTTTACCTTCTCCATTTCGCCGAGCGGAAAGAGCACCTTATCCAAAGCTCCCCTCTCACGAGGTGCGAGGAAGTAGGACTGGTCCTTCTTTACGTCCAGCCCCTTTAAGAGCCGCATATAACCATCCCCTTGGACAAGCCTGGCATAGTGCCCGGTCGCAATCCACTCGAACCCCGCCTCTCTGGCGGCACTGGCTAGATAACCGAACTTGACGCCCCTGTTGCAGGTTACGCAGGGGTTTGGGGTCAAACCGGAATCATAGGCAGCCACAAAGGGCTCCACCACCAGCTTCTCAAATATCTCTTTTATATCCAGAATGTTAAGGGGTATGCCGAGGGCATCGGCCACCCTCTTCGCATCATCGACGCGGGAGTGCTTATGGAGGACCATAGTGAACCCTTCGACCTCATGGCCCTCCGCTTTTAAGAGCGCGGCAACGGTCGATGAGTCAACGCCGCCGCTCATAGCCACCGCTACCCGGCTCAAAGGTTCCCCTCCCCTGCCGGCAGAAGTTCCCGCCCGCCAAGGTCATCCAAAAAGAAGGCGGCCTCCCACCTTGAAAGGCGCGCGCGGTGAGTATAGCCCATCCGCTCGACGCAGACCGCCAAGGCGTGAACGCCCTTGCCAATAGAGGTAAAGCTCACCCTTGCCCCCTCCCCTGAAATTTCAGCGAGGAGCGAGGTCAGCCTATTGTAGGCGATATGGGCCCGGCGCCCTGCGCCACTGGAGAGCCTCTCGAAGTTGCTGTTTCTTGAGCACTCACCCTGATGGATGGCGCGTATAATCTCTAATATTTCGTGTTCGTTAACCATAGTTGAATCCTACCCTATAAAAAGAACCTCCAACAACCCTCTAGATCGCCTGATTCTCCTTGACTGAGAGCCCCAATTCCGAAAGGATTGAGGGCTCACCATTTAGCCCGTTAAAGATAGACGGAGAGTAAAGTTGAGCACCAAAAGCGTAGAAGAGATAAACTCGCGTATCCGCGAGGGGAAATGCGTCGTCGTAACCGCCGAGGAGATGATTGACATTGTGGCCTCGGAGGGTCCTAAAGGCGCAGCGAAAAAAGTAGACGTCGTTACAACAGGCACCTTTGGCACTATGTGCTCCTCAGGGGCCTTTTTAAACTTCGGCCACGCCTCCCCCAAGATGAAAGCCTCCAAGGTATTTATAAATGAGGTTGAGGCATATGCGGGCATTGCCGCGGTGGACTGCTACATGGGCGCCACCCAGGTGCGCGAGGGGGATCCGCTAAACGCTGTGCATCCGGGCGCCTTCACCTACGGCGGCGGGCATGTAATAGAAGACCTCGTCGCAGGCAAGGAGGTTACCCTCACCGCCACCTCCTACGGAACGGATTGCTACCCGGCGAGGAGGCTGACAAAGACCCTCACCCTCTCAGATTTTCGCGACGCCATCCTCCACAACCCGCGAAACGCATACCAGAATTACAACTGCGCGGTCAACCTCTCCGACCGGACAATATATACTTACATGGGCATACTAAGGCCCAGGATGAATAACGCCACCTTCTCGACCTCGGGGCAGCTAAGCCCCCTCTTGAACGACCCCTACTACCGCACAATCGGCATCGGTACGAGGATATTCCTTGGCGGCGGCACAGGCGTTGTGAGCTGGGCGGGCACCCAGCACGCTCCCCTGACCCCTCGAAATGAGCGGGGAATCCCGACCGGCGGCGCGGGCACCTTAACCGTCACAGGCGACCTAAAGCAGATGAACCAGAGATACCTTAGGGGCGCGTCATTAGCCGGTTACGGTACGAGCCTTATGGTAGGCATAGGTGTTCCGATACCCGTGCTGGACGAGGAGGTAGCCTACCACGCGGGTGTATCCAACCGTGAGATACAGTGCCCCGTCGTGGATTATGGCAACGACTACCCGCAGGGTACAGGCGAACCCCTCGGGCTGGTAAATTATGAGGAGCTCTTCTCTGGCTCGGTCGAGGTTAGAGGAAAGCGTATCCCCACCTCGCCGCTAGCCTCCGTTGTGAGGGCGAGAGAGATAGCCAACATTTTAAAGAGTTGGATCTCGGAGGGCACCTTCGCCCTCGGCGCGGCGCAGGAGCTCTTCCCCACCGCGCCGGAGCGGGTCAAGGTACCGGAGTAGCCTTTGGATGGTGCGGAGCTGCGCTTTTACCGCGACTACGCTCCCTCTGCTGGAGGTGGCAAAGCTTTCAGGGCGGCTATTGAGACGACCGATCTCTTTATCAGGGCTGAGCGAAGCCTAAAAAAAGAGGCCCTCCTGGCGATTCGCGAGGCGCGCGAAATCGTCGAGGAGGAGATAGCCCTTAGCCCAGAGTTTCTAACCTCCCTAACGCCCCTTGGCGAGAGGGAGGAAGCGCCGCCGTTGGTCCGCTCTATGTACAGGGCCGGAGTGTTGGCGGGTACTGGGCCAATGGCCGCCGTCGCTGGAGCGGTGGCGGGCTATGTCGGCAAGAAGATGCGGGAACACTCCCCTTGGGTGCTGGTGGAAAATGGGGGCGATTTATATCTGGACACGGGCCGTGTTACAACCGTTGGCCTCTGGGCCGGCACCTCGCCCTTCTCGGGAAAGCTGGCGTTCAAGGTGGACGCGACAAAGCGTCCCATAGGGGTGTGCACATCCTCGGGGACAGTGGGCCCAAGCCTTAGCTACGGGCGTGCGGATGCGGCGACGGTCCTCTCACATGACGTCGCCCTGGCCGATGCCGTTGCTACAGAGCTTGGCAACAGGATAAAGAGGCCGGCGCAATTGGAGGATGGAGTTGATTGGGCGCTCTCCGTTGAGGGCGTCTTCGGAGCCATCGCTATTATGGGTGGCCGCCTCGCCCTCCGGGGCGACTTGGAACTTGAGAAGCTGTAAACTAGCGGAGCGAAGCAAAATGGCAACATCAAAAAACGTCCTCCTGATATTCCATCAGGAGGTTATGTACAAGCCTATAATCCACAACTTGGTTAGGAACTTCGACCTCATCTTCAATATCCTAGAGGCGAAGATACTGCCGCGCCGCGAGGGCCGCCTCATCCTTGAGCTTGCTGGAGATGAGGAGGCTGTCCGAAACGGGATAGAATTTCTCGAATCCGAGGGCGTAACGGTCAGGACAATAGCCGATCAGTCTCGGCGCGATGAGGAGCTATGCGTACACTGCGGAGCATGCACCGCCGTATGCCGCCCCGATGCCTTGGCGGTCAACCCGGAGACCCTTGAGGTAGAGTTCTTCCCTGAAAGGTGCGTAGCGTGCGGCCTTTGTGAGACCGCATGCCCGATGAAGGCTCTAAAGGGCGTCAACATCGAACGCCTTGGAGACGCCGTGTGAGTATGGCGCGACGCCGGGCTACTTGCTATACTTCTTACATTGATAAGGAGGAGGCCGATGTGTAACGAATCGGTAATTGGGTATATAGAGACTCGCCGCTCAATAAGGCGCTTTACAGACGAGCAAGTCACCAGAGAGACCATTGAAGCGTTGATTGACGCCGCCAGGTGGGCGCCCTCAGGGCTAAACAACCAGCCCTGGCGCTTCATAACGGTGGAGAGCCGCGAGGTGCTGGACAAGCTGGCCTCCTTTACTAAATACTCCCGGATATTGAAGAGCGCCACCGCCGCGATTGCAGTATTCATTGACACCTCGCGCATCTACCACAGGGAGAAGGACATACAGTCGATTGGAGCCGCTATCGAGAACATCCTCCTGGCAGCCCACTCCTACGGGCTGGGGGCATGCTGGCTGGGCGAGATTCTTAACCGCCACGAGGAGGTTGAGAATGCCCTGGAAGCGCCCTTGGACCTAGAGCTAATGGCGGTAATCGCGCTCGGATACCCCCTCGATGATGAACCCCCGGTGGCTAAAAACCGCTATCCGCTTGATGAAGTTATAGTCAAACATCTTTAAGGAGATATAACCTTGATAATTGAGAGCCTCGTCGTCGGAATCATACAGGCGAACTGCTTTATAATCGCCGACCCCGCAACAAATAAAGCGGTGGTCATTGATCCGGGCGGCGACGCCCCGAGAATCGCGGCGAAAAT
>PKTT01000005.1 GCA_002869015.1 Deltaproteobacteria bacterium | reverse complement strand
TTCTTCGGGGCGATAACGCTTCTTTGCCATGACCTTTCTCCTCTCGATTTCGGTCGAATCCTAACATTCAAACTGGACCGATTTCGAGGGGGCAGGTCAGAGGCTCCCCCCGCCTCCCTCACTGTCCTCTCCACTTCCGATGTGGTAATATTGAAATCTGATTTACTTTCTAAATGTAATTGGGTGGCGAAGATATGTCCGGCAAGATTATAGACTGGGAAAAACACCGAAAAAAAAAGAGCAGAGAGCGGAAGAGCTCCTGGCTATCACCTTTTTTCGGCCCTCGTGGAACAATGTGGACCTTCCTGGCCGCGCTCCTCGCCCTTCTCCTACTTGTAGCGCTAGTCGTCCCCTCCTACATCACCTCTTCATTTTTTGCGCCAACGGTAATCCTCATAGCTATCTTGTTAACCTTGTGGCTTGGCAAGGTTAAAAAACACGCAGAAATTAACCGTATGTACAGGCAGCTTAAAGAGCGTGAGGCGAGAGAGCATGATGACAACTCACCCACGTACCATTGATTTATCTAACCGGAACCCATGAAATACAGCTTTGATTCAGACGCCCTAAGGCGCAGAAGCAAGAAACGCCCCAAGAGGGGCCTAGTACTCTTGGCTTCAGCAATCATTGGGCTTTCGCTATTCATATATGCAATAACTCCCAACTCGGCTACTTCAAACATAGCTATTCCACAGGATGAGTTAAAGCTCCCAGACATCTATGTCACGGAGCTCTTTAAAGAGCTCACCGCACCCTCGCCAAGCTATGATGAAGAGCTTGGGAAGTATGTTGAAACGATTGACGGCAAGCGCGTTATCTACACGCTTGACCATGAACTCCAGGAAGCCGCAGAGAAAGTATTGGCGCGTTACTCAGTGCCCTACGGTGCCTTTGTCGCGATTGAACCCGAGACGGGAAGGGTTCTGGCGATGGCAGAGTATTCAAGCAAGGAACAGCTGAAGGGCTTCACCTTAAAAGCGGATTATCCGGCAGCTAGCCTGGTTAAAATTGTGACAGGCGCGGCAGCGCTCAAAACGGGAGAGGTAACACCCGACACGGTTTTTCGCTACGAAGGCAACCCCTATAAGCTTTGGAAAAGAAAGCTCAATCCCAAGAACAAACGCAGGGAAAACAACAAGGATACATTCGCCGGGGCCTTAGGGCGCTCTAATAATGTGGTCTTTGGTAAAGTAGGGGTGAACAACGTGGGCGCTGAACGCCTGCGCGATGAGCTTAGCGAATTTGGCTTCAACCAGGAGCTTGATTTCGACTTTCCCCTGGCGAGCTCAACCGCTGAAGTTCCGGACGACGAGTACCAGTTGGCCCGAACATCGGCCGGCTTTGGAGATGTAAAGATAAGTCCCCTCCACGCAGCCCTAATAGCAGCCGCTGTTTCCAACGGTGGCGTGATGATGCGCCCGTGGATTGTAGAAAGCGTAGAGGACCCTGAAGTCGGCATGATCTACTCAGGCGCTCCACAGCCGATGCTGCGGGTGGCCTCCAAGAAGACATCATCACAGCTAGCTAAGATGATGCGTAAAACGATAACCACCGGCACTTCAACAAAAATCTTTTACAAATATGCAAAAAAGCTGGTGCGTAAAGTTGCCATCTCTGGTAAGACAGGGAGCCTTCGTGGGGACGCGCCGCCTGGTAATTATGAGTGGTTCATCGGCTTTGCGCCCGAGGAGGACTCTAAAATTGCTGTTGCCGGGTTAGTGGTAAACCAGGGAGACTTGTGGCACATTAAAGGTACATACGCAGCGATGACCGTCATGCGTAAATTTTTCGGGCTATAAAAACCATTTCGCGGAGGCGACCCATGGCTGATAACAATGAATTGATTGAATACGACGTCGAAGAGGCTGCCGCTGAAGTGGCAAAGCGCACCGGGCAGGAGCTTGAGGTAGTTGAGGAGATACTAGAAGCGGAGTTTCTCTTTAACGCCGCGATGGGCTTTTACGAGATCCCGGATGATGAAGAGGGTGAGGCGTTCATGGAGGATCTGAGAAAGCTCCGTGAAGCGCATACTGATGTCATCCCATCGATAGATGAGAAGATCGATGATTACGACGATATAGAGGACAGACTGGTTACCTTCATCACCAGGATGACCGGCGCGGACCCCGCTGGTATCGAGGAGGTACTCGACGAGCACATCATCTACCTCGAAGAAAAAGGAATTCTAGAGCCTGTAGATGACGAGTAAGTTGTAAATAATCTCTTGAAAAAGGCCGCTTTCGGGCGGCTTTTTTATTTTTTGCCTTCCCCATTCACCCCCTCCAGATGGACAGTCTGGGTCGGGAAGGCAAAAGAGACACCATGCTTTGAAAAAATATCCTGAATCTCTCCCAGTGCCTGTGAACCATAGTGCAGTGATGTCGCCCAATCAGGCAGATTTGCCTGAAACCAAACGCGAACGACTTTGGAGTGCTCACCAAGTTTTGCAAGATAAATCCAGGTTGAAGCGCCGTTTACCTCCGGCTTGGATAAAACATGCTCTTTAAGGGCGCTTACCAACTCGTCAACTCTCCCCGCCTCGGTTTCATAGGGCAGGTCAAGGTCCCATTTGTACATGAATTTGGTGCGCCCGAAGTAGTTCTTTACCGGTTTTTGTATAAATGCGGCGTTTGGAATTGTCAGCGTCGTCATATCCGAGAAGAGCTCCAGAGATGTTCTGAAGACACCGATCCTTTTAACTGTCCCTGACCACTTATCAAACTCGATGAAATGGCCTTCATCAAATATGCCGGTTGAGAAGATGTAAAGGCGCCCGACTACATTTGTAAGCGGGTCCTTAACCGCTACAACGATAGCGATACCGCCAATACCGAGGGACGCCCAAATTGCTTTCACATCAACCCCCATATTGGTGAGGAGTGTAAGCGCGGCGAGTATGAAGAGGAGCATATTTCCAACCTCGGTAATCTGACGGGTTACGCGGTCTACACTTCTTCTCCTTTCAAGCAGCTCTTCCTCGGTCAGCTCAGCGCTTAGGCGCTTTAAATAATTTTCAGCGATTATAGCTACAATTCCTTTGAAAAAACGGACGACCACAGTGAAGAGTATTGCAATTGATAGGATGGTGAGAACGCGCTCAAACCAAACCGCTGCAACATCTGAAAGAACCAACCCATCCTTTCCAACCTTTACGCCCAAAACGATAATTAACCATACCGCTGGCCCAAGGAGACCCTCCACTAGCAGGTCATCAACCTTGGTGGATGTGTTTTTGGCTAAATTTTCGAGGTGCTTTTTTACAAAGCCCCTTACTATGAGAGCAATAATAAAAGAAGCTGCTACAACCAGTGCGAAAGAGCCAAGTTCACTTGCGCCATTTCCATATAAGGAGATATCTTCCATCGCCATAAACTCCACTTTAAATTTGTTTCAGGTATCTAGTTAGGGATGATAACACTTGGAGGTTCATATGGGTAATTTGGCCTGGCGAGTATTACTTCTAATATTGACAACAGCTCTTGGCGCAGGAGCCGCCATTCTGGTCAGATGCATTGGAAGCACCTGAGTATTCTCCTCTAGCCCGTTGTACACGGGCGCCGTCGGCTTCATCTTTGGCCTAATCCTCATATTCAGTAAAGGCGATGAGGATTAACGGTCAAAACAAAAAAAGGCTCCCTGATTGGGAGCCTTTTTTATCGCTATAAAAACTTCTTAAAAAGCAGCCGTCGCCGCCTCTGCAATCTGTACCAGATAGCCTGGAGCTATCCCCAGCACAAGAATTGCAATAACTGAAATTGCGGCAGCAAGAATTGATAGTGGGGATGTCCTTATAACATCGCCAGACTCGGATTCAGACTCTCGGAAGTACATGTATACGAGTACGCGCAGGTAGTAGTATACGGAGGCTGCGGAGTTTAACACACCCAACACTGCCAGCCAGATATACCCCTCATGTACAGCCGCTTTGAAGATGAGAAACTTGCCAATAAAACCAGCTGTCGGTGGTATCCCGGCCATTGAGAACATGAAGATGGTGAGCGCCGCGCCAAGAAGCGGTTTTTTGAAACCGACTCCCGCGTAATCCTCAAGAGTAGTCCGGTCTTCACCCTTCTTGCCCAGCATAATTACTATGCCAAACGCGCCGATGTTCATAAAAACATAGGAGATGAGGTAGAAGAGCATGCCTGTTCCAGCTTCGCTCGTCGCGGTGACCATCCCTATCAGGAGGTATCCTGCGTGGGCGATTGAGGAGTAGGCGAGCATGCGCTTAACATCTCTTTGCGCAAGGGCGGCAAAGTTACCCATCGTCATCGTGGCAACCGCCAGCACCCAGAAGGCGCTGGTCCAAGCGCCGGAGGCGATTGGGAAAGCAACAACGAAAATTCTGAAGAATGCGGCAAATGCAGCAGCCTTGACCCCTGTCGCCATAAAGGCGGTAACCGAGGTAGGCGCGCCCTGGTAGACATCCGGAGTCCATACGTGGAAGGGGAACGCCGCAATTTTAAAGCAGAAACCGGCAGCAACGAGGGCGATGCCGGCCAACGCCATAGGTGAGTCGCTAAGCGAAGGCAGCGTTGAGAAGTACTCGACCATGCCAGTTAGCGAGGTTGTGCCGCAGGATGCATATAGAAGGGCAATTCCGTAAAGCATAAACGCAGATGAAGCGCCACCTAACAGGAAGTATTTAAAGGAGGATTCCGTTCCCTCCTTAGTGCGCATATACCCGGCCATTGCGTAGATTGAGATGGACATAGTCTCAAGCGCAAGGAACATGAGCATAAGGTGGTTGGAGCCGCTCATAAGCATCATCCCAACGAGGGACATAAGCATCAGCGCATGGAATTCGCCGTGCTCATACTCTTCGCTGCGAAAGTAGCTGTCGGAGACCAAGAGGGTCAGTATCCCAACCACATAAGCCACCATGTTGAAGAACGCTGCATATCCGTCGGCTATAAGCATCCCCGCAAAACCAGTTGATGCGGGCGCACCAAACTGTTTCAGGGTAAGCCCCGCAGCTACCAGTAGGCCGAGGATAGAGAGGTACGTAGCGTCACTGCGACCCTTGCCGGGGCGAAAGGCCTCGACGAGGAGTACTAGCAGCGCAGTACCCGTCACAACCATATGCGGCGCTAAAAGTGACAGATCGGAGATCTGGAAGTCCATTTGGTATTCCTCCAGCTAAATTCAACGCCTCTCCTACTCGGAGGGCGAAACATCTTCCGTGAAGAACATTGCGATGGGGTTTTCGTCAACGAGCTCGCTACAAGCGATTCGTTTATCGTCAACCTGCTTTAGCCATGCATCAACCGTGGGCTCCATTTTGGCGGTGAAGAAGCCGGGGTAGATTCCCATCCAGAACACAAAGACCAACATTGGCAGTAGGTAACCCCACTCCAGCTTTGTAAGGTCTTTAAGGTTCTGGTTCTCCTCCTTGTCGCACTCGCCAAAGAACACTCGCCTGTACATCCAGAGCATGTAGCCCGCAGCTAGGATTACCCCTGATGCCGCGAAGATTGCCGCTACCGGCGAAGCGAGGTACGCCCCGAGCATTATAAGGAACTCACCTACGAAGCCATTAAGCCCCGGCAGGCCTATTGAGCTCATGGTTACAACCATGAAGACGGTTGCATACCAAGGCATCGATTTTGAGAGTCCGCCGAAATCCTCAATCATCCTTGTATGGCGGCGTTCATAAATTACGCCTACGAGGAGGAAGAGTGCGCCGGTAGAGATACCGTGGTTAAGCGACTGGTAGATGCCACCGACCACGCCCTGGGGGTTTAGCGCGAAGATGCCAAGCATTACATACCCAAGGTGAGAAACAGAGGAGTAGGCAACTAGCTTCTTCACGTCCTTTTGCACCATCGCTACTAGCGCACCATAGATGATGCCAATCACGGCCAAGGTCATCATAAAGGGAGTTGCGGCCTCAACAGCGTTGGGAAAGAGAGGCATCGCAAAGCGAAGGTACCCATAAGTTCCCATCTTAAGCAGCACGCCCGCCAGGATGACGGAGCCCGCCGTCGGCGCCTGCGTGTGCGCGTCAGGGAGCCATGTATGCACGGGCCACATCGGAACCTTGATGGCGAATGCCAGCGCGAAGGCGGCAAACATTATCATCTGCACCGATGGGGCCAACGGCAGCTTGTACCACTCAAGAATTGAGAAGGTCGCATCACCTCCTGCATTTATATTAATGTAGTAGAGCGCCATTATGGCAACTAGCATGAGCAGCGAACCGACCATCGTGAAGATGAAGAATTTCACCGCTGCGTAGATGCGCTCCTTGCCGCCCCATACACCGATGAGGAAGTACATCGGGATGAGCATCGCTTCCCAGAAGATGTAGAATAGGAAGACATCAAGGCTGATAAGCGCGCCTATCATTCCGGTCTCAAGGAGCAGGAAGAAGAACATATACTCCCTGACCTTATTCTCTACGCTCCATGAGCTTACAATGCAGATAACGGAGAGGAAGGTGGTGAGCAGCACCAACCAGAAGCTGATGCCGTCAATGCCTACGTGGTAGCTGATGCCAAGCGATGAGATCCATGCATACTTCTGCTGGAGCTGCATGCCCGGGTTGGACGCGTCGAATAGCCATAGCAGCGGGAGGCTGACTACAAAATTCGCAAGCGCGACTCCAAGGGTCCAAAAGCGTATAAGGCCCACGTTCTCGCTCTTCATAAAGAGGAGGAGAAAGGCTCCCGCCAAGGGCAGGAAGGCGAGTATCGAAAGAATGTAGCTTTCACTCATAGTCGGGTCTCCAGACGGCTAGAATGCGGCAACGAGAAAGATGAGGGCTACCGCGCCTACCATAATGGAGACCGCGTAAGCCTGTACGTTGCCGGACTGAAACCGGGCCAGAACGCTGCCCGCCATTGCGACAACCTTGGCGAGGCCGTTGACGAAACCGTCCACAACTACCACATCCCAGAATTTCCAGAGGTAGACGGCGAGGTTGACGCAACCCTGAACGAAGACGGCGCCGTAGATTTCATCGACATAGTATTTGTTGTAAAGGAGGTTGTAGAGCCCCTTGGCGGAATCAGCGACCTTGGCAGGTATCTCCGGGCGGCGGTTGTAGAGGAAGAAGGCAACCGCAATGCCGAATATGGCGTAACCCACCGACGCAGCCATGAGAACATACTCTGTCAAATCATGGTGCCCGGCAGCAGCCGCATGACCGGCAGCCGCGGCGTGCTCGGCACCGCTTGCCAGCGCAGAGGTTACCGCAAGCCCGCCATCTCCCACCATCATAGCTGCATGTTTCACCGCCTCATGAGCTGAGGAAGCGTCAAGTACGGGGGCAAGCCAATGATGAAAGTGGTTGAGTCCACCAAGAGCCGCAGGGATACCAACGAAGCCGCCGACAATTGAGAGCCCCGCTAGAATATAAAGAGGCACTGTCATCGTAGCTGGAGACTCGTGGGGATGAACCTCCGGGTTTATCCGCTCTTTTCCGTAGAAGGTCATGAAGACCAACCGGAACATGTAAAAGGCCGTGATTCCTGCGGCTATAAAGCCCAAGGCCCACTGAAACTTAAATCCGTTGGACCACGCCATCCAGAGGATTTCATCCTTGGAGAAGAAGCCAGCCAGCGGGGGCAGCCCCGAAATGGCGATGGTTGCTACCAAGAACGTTATAAAGGTGTGGGGCATATACTTCCTAAGGTTGCCCATGTAGCGCATATCCTGCTCCTCGTGCATCCCGTGGATGACAGAGCCGGAGCCGAGGAAGAGGCAAGCCTTGAAGAAGGCGTGTGTCATAAGGTGGAAGATACCCGCCACATAAGCGCCTACGCCCATCGAAATGAACATGTAGCCTAGCTGGCTTACCGTCGAATAGGCGAGGACCTTCTTAATATCGTTCTGCGTCACTGCGATGGTGCCCGCAAAGAGCGCCGTTAACGCGCCAACAGTGGCGACGGTAGCCATCGCCGTCGGAGCCATCGAGAAGATGATGTTGCAGCGCCCGATCATGTAAACGCCCGCCGTGACCATCGTTGCGGCGTGGATTAGCGCGGAGACGGGTGTCGGACCCGCCATCGCATCGGGCAGCCAGACGTAAAGTGGAATCTGCGCCGATTTACCTGTAGCGCCGACGAAGAGCAGCACGCAGATGGCGGTTACTGTGAAGCCGCCATAGATAAGCACCTCAGGGGCTGCATTCATCACCTCGCGGAAGTTCAGCGTGCCGAAGTTCTGAAAGATGAGGAACATTGCGATAAGAAAGCCGAAGTCACCGATACGGTTGACTACAAAAGCCTTCATGCCCGCCGTGGCCTTTTCCATATCGGAGAACCAAAAACCGATGAGCAGGTAGGAGCAGAGGCCGACGCCCTCCCACCCTACGAAGAGGACGAGGAAGGAGTTGCCCAGCACCAGCGTAAGCATCGCAAAGCAAAAGAGGTTTAGATAGGTGAAGAATCTCGCGTAGCCGTCATCGTGGTGCATATACCCTACGGAGTAGACATGGATTAAAAATCCTACCCCTGTGACCACAAGGCACATGACCGCGCTAAGGGGGTCCATAAGGTAGCCGAGGGTAATCTCGGTAGACCCCGCCGCAATCCACGTAAAGAGGTTGACTTCGTGGAAACGCGCCGCCGGCTCCAACCTCGTCAGGGCAAAGAATGCGCCCACCGAGAGGAGGAAGGAGAGGAAGATCGATCCGCACGCGATCGTGTTCACCACAGCGTGGGAGAGCCTACGGTTCAAAAGACCGTTAATTATAGCTCCCACCATGGGAAGGAATGGTATGAGCCAGATATACTCAAGCATCTATAAGTCCCCTTGGGCTCTCTGGGTCAACCCTTAAGCAGGTCGACGTCCT
>PKTT01000045.1 GCA_002869015.1 Deltaproteobacteria bacterium | reverse complement strand
TGAATGCAGCCAGAATTGAAATCATCACCAGAGTGCGTTTCATCTTCCTCCCTTTCATAGCTACCCTCCACACTAGCTACCAAAATAGATATATCGCGTAAGCTTTGAATTTCACCCCGAAACTACGCGAGAACTTCTCCCAATTCAACCCCTACCGGGGGCATATCCTGCCACATACTACATTACTACGGGCCGTTCGCCAACAATTATGCGTAACTATGTAGCCCTGATAACACGTAGTTGACTCCCCAGTAGGTGAAGACAACGGCGCCGAAACCTATAACTGAAAGCCACGCAAGGCCTTTACCACGCCAACCGGCGGTAAATCTCGCATGTAGGAAGGCCGCATAAACGAACCATGTTATGAGCGACCATGTCTCCTTCGGGTCCCAGCTCCAGTAGGTGCCCCATGCATAGTTTGCCCAAGCGGCGCCTGTAAGGATGCCAAGGGTCAACAGGGGAAAGCCCACGGCGACAGCCTTGTAGGAGAGCTCATCCAAAACCTTAAGCGGAGGCAACAGGTCATCGGCTTTTGAAAAGAGAAGATAGAGCCCAAAAAAAGCCGCGCCCACGACAGCCGTAACAATCCACATGGCAACAAGATTGTCAGCGGTGATGAGGTTGGGCTTTATATTTCCGTACTTTATAAATGAGACCAAAAGCGGCAAAACAAGTGGGTGAAGCGAAAGAATTAGTACCTGTTTAAAATCCTTGGTTTTAATAAGGTACAGGATGCAAATCGCATAGGAAACCGCAAAGGCAGCGTAGCCGATAAAGCAGGTGACGACATGAGCAGTCAACCAGTTCGACTGAAGCGCCGGAACGAGCGGCTGAATCTCCGACGAGACCCCTGTCAGCGATACTATCGCGATGCCCAGAAAGCCAAGCGCGGTCGCAAGTACGCCTATTGCCTTGTAGCCATAGAAATACTCGAAGATGAGGTAGATGAGTACGGTCGACCATGCGAAGAAGACCATCGACTCATACATGTTTGAGAGCGGCACATAGCCAAAACCCATCTTGTAGCTTTCAACCCATCTCACGCCGATTGCGGCGGTGTTGACGAGGAAACCTCCGAGGGTGATCAAGGTCGCGGCCATCCCGACCTTCTTATTACGGCTGACTGTGTAAATAAGGTATATGACGCTGGCGACGAGGTAGATAACCATCGCTGCGCCGAAAATTTTATCATTAACCATTGCTAGAGCTCCATCTGCGGGTTTTTGCCCGGCACATCTATTTATACAGCAAGTGATTTATTTTTCAAAGTCTTCCCGGACCTCTTCGATAAAATCCTCAAACCACTTGGAGAAGGATATCCGGTTTCGGCTTGCGTTGCCCTTAAAGGCCACGGTCACCTTGCCGCCGCTCTCTGAGATACGCGCCCAAACTCTTTTGTGGCTGAGGAAGAAGGAGGCAAGAAGGCCTATGGTGATTAGGATGCAGCCAGCCCAGACAATCGGCACACCCGGGTCCTTGGCAACCTGAAGGCCGGTATAAAAGACCCAGTCAGCGGAGTCGACGCGCACGAGGTAGGGGCCGACCTGCCACCACTGGTAGCGGCCGCCGAACTCATTTGCCTCAAATGCCCTGCCCATGGAATTCTGCCCTCCCACTGAGGAGAGAACCTGTAGGTAATAGGCGCCGGAGCGGTCATCGCGCTGCACGTTCCTAAAAGTTAGGGTGCCGCCGTCGGGTAGCTCAAGCGGCTTGCCGAAGTAGAGGGTCTCCCCCCTTGCGATATAATTTCTGGAAGAGTCCGCGACAGTTATAACGGCGGAGTTTGCCCCCACCTGTCCGTAGCTTGACTGGTAAAAGTATATCCCCTCCTCTATGAGGGGGTGGTTGACTTCTATGCGCTTGGCGTAGTCAACAGCGCCGTTTCTGATGACGGACAGGTTCGAGACGTAGTCCGCAGGGCGTCCATCGGGGTATTTTTCGAGGACGAAATCATCGCAGCGGATACCGAAATCAAGTTGCTTGAAGAAGTTGTCAGCGGTGAGGGCGACTCCTTTTAGTGGAGTCACTCCATCCCAGTTTATCTGGCTTACGAGGCTGGATATCCTGGAGGAAAAAGCCTCGCTTGAACTTGTCGGTTGGTTGAATGATGCCGACTTTGTAAGGTGACGGTCATCATCGGTGAGAACGTTAAGATAAAGTTCCCCTGCAATAACATCCTTATCTATGCACTCGGCGGAGAGCTTTTGCGTAAGGCCTTCAAGGGCAGCGGTCAGTGCCTCGCGGCTCGTTATGGTGGAGGAGTCAACCACTTCGATGGGCGCCACGGAGCGCATCCTTACCTGAGTCTCGGTCGTCCCCTCAACTACGCCCATAAAAGCTTTGAAGCCAAATAAAATTCCTACCACAGCGCCGATAGCAAAGAGAAAGAGGCTGAAATGGGTGACATAGACACCCATCCTGGATATCCCGCCCTTTGTCGCCATGACGTAGCGTATGCCGTCATTCTCCGCTGTGTAGACCTTGCCGGCCCTCTTTTTCATAAGGGCCTCGACCCTTGAAGCTACATCCTCAGCCTTGCCCTTCAGGGTGGTCTCCCACTTCTCGTGGGTAGCTACCGTGCGCCCGTCAATTACCGGGTCCTTGTCCTTCATCAGCTTTAGGGCGGACGGCATGCGCTTTATCGAACAGAAAGTTATGTTTATGAGAAGAAGTGCCAGGAGGATCATAAACCAGCTTGAATGATACATATCACCCAGGTTTAGTATCCTGATAACGGCACCCATAGCCTCACCGTAATCTCGAACGTACTCTGCATTCGAAGCGCCCTGCTGTAGGACTGTTCCTATTATCGAGGTCACTGCCAGCGCTACGAGCACGAAAATCGATAGCTTTATCGAGCAGAGAAAGTCGTAAATACGGTCCACTAAAGACTTCTTGTCAGCCAAATGCATCTCCTCCTTCAAAGTCGAAGCGCCGGAAGCTATACCCGCGCCCATTTCTATTTTTCATTAAGCGGTATATTGCAGATTCGATTTCTTTATTAAAGCTCACGGTGGCATTGGAGGCACCTTGAAGCCTCTGTAGATGCCTGCGCGTGGTTGAAGCCCTCTTCAACTTCCTGAAAGCCGGATATTCGTATGCTCAATGGTTTGGAGTGCATACGTTCACGCATTTTAGCCTTCGCACTCTCCTGATGGCCGCCGTAGGGCACCCTCACCATAACTTGACGCCTAAGGGGGGCGCGAACCTTCCTCGGTGCGATGTCTGCAAAAATAGCCAGCGCCGCCTTTCTTCCGTCAGCTATGGCGGCGACAGCAGTCAATGCGCCGCGCACTGTGTCTCCGCCTGCATATAGGCCCGAAATTGAGGTTCTGAGGGTCGAGGTCGAGACCTTTACCCTGCCATCCTTGTGGCGGGTGAGCCTAGCCAGCGCGGGGTCATCAAAGATCGTTGAGGCCACCGTCTGGCCCAGACAGGGGATTACCAGCTCAAATGGCATAACCCGCTCCGAGCCCTCCCTCTTGACCGGCTTGGGGCGACCTGAGCTGTCAACAAGGCCAAGCTGCATATCAACCACTTCAAGGCCTTTTAGAACACCGTCCTCAAGGATCGCCCTTGTCGGGTTAATGAGGAAGTGCACCTTGACTCCCTCACGCATCGCAGCCTCAAGCTCATCGGTGCGCGCGGGCATCTGGTCCATATCACGCCTATACAACAAGTGTACCTGCTTTGCCCCGCAGCGAAGTGCAGTACGTGAAGCGTCCACAGCTGCGTTGCCGCCACCTATTATGGCTACGTTACCATTTATTTTCGGCGGCTTTTCGCTCTTGGAGACGCGCAAAAAGTCCTGAAAATCAGTGAATGCTTCCTCTCCTTCGATCCCAAGCTTTATTGACTGAGGAGCGCCTATGGAGAGAAAAGTTGCGTCAAACTCATCGAATATCCGACCAACAGAGGTCCCACCGGGTCCGACGCACTCGCCTGAGCGAAAGGTTACTCCCCGCGCTTTAAGGTCCTCAATTTCAGTGCGAATTATCTCTTTGGGAAGCCTAAAGTCCGGGATGGTTGAAATCAGCCTTCCTCCCGGCTCCTCGTCGGAGTCGAAAACCTCAACCTTTGCGCCAAGGACGCTAAGATAGAATGCGCAGGAAAGCCCCGCTGGGCCCGAGCCGATAATCGCCACTTTGGGGCCATCCTCCAAAAGGGGCAGGGGCGGCGGCAATTCGGAGCCCTTCTCAAGGCGCATCGCCCTCATATCCGCGAGGTAGCGTTTGCAGCCATTTATCGAGATCGGCTCGCCGTCAATCCCTCGGAAGCACCTATCTTCACAAGGGTGGGGACAGATTCGCCCTATGGTCCCAACCAGCGGCAACCTCGTTCGAATGAGGGAGTAACCCTGCTCAAGGTCCTGATTGGCAATCAGCTGCAAATAATCGGGGATTGGCAAAGAAGCAGGGCAGGCCTTCTGGCAGGGCGCCTTAGGGCTGGTCGGTCCGAACCACGCATCGGCGGAAGCAACTATCAAAACGAATATTGCCGCGCCGATTACGAAGAAGTGGCTATAGCTAAAACCTCCCCAGGTAACATAGAGGAGGCCAAGCCCCAGCGGTATCAGGGTGCCGAAAATGATACCTGTAAATATTCTTGAGCCGAAGAATTGGCCGAGGCCAGGGGCAATTGCGGAGAGCATGGTGGCAATGTACTTCCAGCCGCGAGCCTCCCTTATCTCGTGCATGAGGCGTTCGCGGCCCGTAAGCATACCGCTGCAACGGCGACAACGAGCTGCCTTACCCTTTGGCTCGATGCTACAAAGGCTGCAATCTACATATTGTTCCATTGACCCTGTGTTCCCCTACCCTTGGAAGTTCCAAAAAAATGAAATCACTCGCCCTTAGGCTCTTCGGGCCACTTCTCAACCAGCGCGTAAGCATTGTGGTTGTGAATTGACTCGAAATTTTCAGCTTCGACCGAGAACCATGTGATATTCGGGTCTATCATCATCTCATGCGCAACGTCGCGCACTATATCCTCTACGAACTTGGGGTTGTTGTATGCTTTTTCGGTAACGTATTTTTCATCCGAGCGCTTCAGGAGGCTATAAACCTCGCAGGAGGCCTTTGACTCCACCTTCTCGATGAGATCCTCAAGCCAGATGAACTCCTTGAAGCGCACCTCAACCGATATTATAGAGCGCTGGTTGTGCGCGCCGCCATCGCTTATCGCCTTTGAGCATGGACATACGCTAGTCGCCGGTACGTTCACTCCAACGAGCAGATCATACTTGCCATCCACCAGCGAGCCCTTGAAGGTGCAATCGTAGTGCAGCATCGAGGCGGCCTTGCTAACCGGAGCCACTCGCTCCAGAAAGTATGGGAAGGCCATCTCGATATGGGCGCTCTCTGAATCAAGCCTGTCGAGCATCGCCTCCAGAATCTTGGGGAAGCTCGATATGCGTATGCCGTGGCGGTGCTCGTTCAATACCTCCACAAAGCGACTCATGTGGGTGCCCTTGAAGTGGTGGGGCAACCCTACATACATATTCACCTTGGCTACGGTAGATTGTTTCCCGTGAGCCTTATCCAGAAGAGTCACTGGGTAGGTGATATTTTTTACGCCTACTTTATCTATCTCAATTTTTCGATAATCTCTGGAACTTTGTATATCGACCAGTGATTTCTCACTAGCCTTCGAGGTAACTCGCACAGGCCTTCTCGCTTTCCCATGCCGTGACTTTGTATACAGTGGCGCCGGAGCCGCTGATGAGTCTGTTGACATTTTCAAATATGTACTTGGCTATATTCTCCGAGGATGGGTTTATCTCGTCAAATGGCGCAAGCTCATTCAGATACTTGTGGTCAAGGCCGCCGAGCACCCCGCCCAGGGCTTCTTTAAGCTCTTTAAAATCTATAGCGAGACCGATTGAGTTTAACTCGCTGGCCCTTACGACCACCTCGATCTTCCAGTTGTGACCGTGGAGCGCTTCACACTCGCCCTGATACTCGCGGAGGTTGTGCGCCGCCGCCAAATAATCTTCTACCTTGAGTTCAAACATAGTGGTTCCTCTAAACGGTTAATTGACCGCTGACATTAGCATTCGGGTTGAAAAATTGTCCAGCTATTTCTCCCGGTTGGGAGCTAGCAGAATTACCTGTACATCCATAACGTTTGTGCGGGTCGGGCCAGTTTTAACAAGCGCCCCTACACCCTCTAAAAGGTTATAACTGTCATTGTCCTCAAGAGACGCCTCGGGGTCGAGACCCATAAGGCGCGCGCGCGCCGCCGTTTGTCCATCCACCGCGCCTCCAGCAGCATCGGTGGGGCCATCAGTGCCGTCGGTTCCGCAGGAGAGCATCGCCACGCCGGATATGCCCTCAATAAACAGTGAGAAAGCTAGAGCCATCTCCTGATTCCGGCCCCCCTTTCCCGAACCTTTTAAGGTCACGGTTGTCTCCCCGCCCGCGATGAAAGATACCGGAGGTGTGGCGGGATCGCCATAGGCTAAGGATTCTTTTGCAATTGAAGCCAAAAAACGGGCTGCGCTTCTCGCCTCCCCGGAGAGTGTAGAGGTTAAAATAACGGGTTTATAGCCCAGCTCTCTGGAGCGCTTCGCCGCGGCCTCCAGGCTTTTTCTGTTGGAGCCAACGATACAGTTGGTAACTCCATCCACCCTTGGGTCACCCTCTTTGGGAGTCTCCTCCGCTTCACCGGCGACCCCACGCTTTAGAAGCGTGCTCACGGACAGCGGCAGTTTGTCCTCTATTGAGTAGCGCTCAACGACCCCCCAGGCCTCCTCAAAGGTGGAGGCGTCTGCGGTAAAGGGCCCGGAGGCGATGACATCGAGAGAATCACCAATAACGTCAGAGAGGGCAAGGTTTACTACCTTTGCCGGATATGCAGCCAGGGCCAATCTTCCACCCTTAACCCTTGAGAGGTGTTTTCTTATGGCGTTTACTTCACCGATTGAAGCGCCTGAGGCAAGGAGGGTTTCCGTCACCTCGCGCAGCTCCTTTAAGGAAATCCCCTCGGCGGGCAGCGTGAGCAGGGCAGAGCCGCCGCCCGACAAGAGAGAGATAAGAAGATCATCCTCGCCAAGCGCCGAAACTGCCGAGAGGATCTCCTCACCGGCGGCTAGTGAGCGGGCGTCGGGTACAGGGTGTGAGGCTTCATGTACCTTTATGGTCTTCAAAGGAAGCGCGTGACCATCCTTTACGCAGATGACCCCGCTGGTCAACGCTTCGCCGAAAACCTCTTCAAGGGCCTGCGCCATGGGAGCACTTCCTTTACCAGCTCCTACCGCTACGATTCGGCCCTTTTCGGGCAGGAGAATTTTTACTTCACCTCCCTTTTTTCCCACCAGGAGAAAGCCACCCTCAAGGCGAAGTGAGTTTTTGACGGCGTTGTAAGGGTCTACCGCCTCAATCGCTGAGGAGAAGATATCTTTTAAATCTCCAATCAATCGTTCAGCCCCGGCAGAGACATTATCCGCACCCTGCCCCGCTGAACCTGCTCTTCCACCCATTCCTTAAGCTCCACGCTGTACTTCTCCTCCGCAAGACGCTCGCGCACCTCATCTCGCGCCTCCGCAAGAGATTTTTCTCCCAGTTCATCGGCCTTATCCGAGTAATATTTTCTAACGTCAGACTCGGAAACATAGGTGGTCTCTTTACGAAAGGCCAGATATCTGGCGACAAGCGTAACCGCGCGGGCCCGCTCCTCAACCTCAACGCGGGTAAAACCGATATCAGCCATCTTCTTCCAAAAGAGGGAGGGCGGCCCTCCCGCTCCCGCCAGCACAGCGAGCTCTCCCCGCACTTCATCCTCCGTGGCGGTCAACCTAAGCTTTGACGCCTCAGAAACTATAAGGGCCCGCTTAACAAGTTCGCGCACAACCTCGCCCGTGGCAAGCGCATCCTCCTCGCCTCCCCAGCGCAAAATCGCCCGCTCGGCCCTCACCTCGCTAAGGGTGATAACCTTATCATCAACCTTAGCCAGGATACCGTCTACGAGCTCCCACCCCTCCTCCGCGAATATAGCGGTGGAGAAAAGAAGCACCATCATAAGGAGGAGAAATCTCCTCATCTCTTTCTCCGTTTAAGTTGATACTCGCTTACAGCGCGATCATGCTCCTCAAAAGTCTTAGAAAACTTGTGGGAACCGTCACCGCGGCTTACGAAGTAAAGATACTCCGACTTTGCCGGGTTGAGAACCGCCTGAAGAGAGGCCCGCCCGGGATTGGCGATAGGCCCAGGCGGCAACCCCCGCCTTGTGTAAGTGTTATAGGGGGTATCAGTTATGAGGTCGCGCTTTCTGATATTGCCGTCAAAACCCTCTATGCCATATATGACGGTCGGGTCACTCTCAAGGCGCATATTTTTTCTCAAACGGTTCTCGAAGACAGAAGCGATAAGCGGCCGCTCCTCACCTCTGCCCGTCTCCTTCTCAACTATTGAGGCAAGGGTAGTAACCTTAAGAAGCTCTTCGCCCTCCCCTACCCCGACCTCAGCTGCGACTTCAAGGAAATGGCTCACCATTGTTCGAACCACCTCCTCGGCGGTGAGGTCTGGAGCAAAGCGGTACGTATCGGGGAAGAGAAAGCCCTCCAACGTAGGCGCTGTGATGCCAAATTGCGCGGGGGTAGCGGGGTCATAGGCCAAAGCTATGAAATCCTCGGCAGAGGTAATCCCGGCCGCAGCAAGGAGAGGCGCCATCTCCCTTGCGGTATACCCCTCGGGGAAGGTCACTCCGCGCTGGACCACCTTTCCCGCCTGGATATCCGCGAGCACCTCGGAGAGGGTAACCTCCCCGGCGAAGAGGTAATGACCCGCCTTCAGCCTCTCAGGCTCCGCCATCAACCGCATTGCGAGGTAAGTCAGCGTAGCATCACCAGCCACACCCGCATCGGAGAGGATCGAAGCTATCCTCTTAGCTGAAGTGCCCGGGGCGATAACCACCTCAACCGGCTTCTCCAAAACGCGAGGTGTGGCGAGATAATCTCCAACAACGGCCATCCCGGCGAAAATCAAGGCGGCGAGGAGGAAGAGCCCTACTCGAAGAGCCCTCTTATTTATAGCCATCTGAAAACCGGTCAAGCGATGAAGAAAAATTGCGCAAAAGGGTAAGCTCCATAGTTGTGTTAGATGTGTTCGTCTTGCCAAACATGATATTTGGGTCGAAGGCCGAGTGTCAACGACAGCTAAAAAGAGCTGGAATTGGCAACTTTCATACCGACTAAATCTCATGATTACAAAGGCTTAAATGAAAAAAAGGGCGTTCGTGAATTTTTTCCTTCCCAATCAAGGCATGATAACGTATTATCCCCTCCCTCATCAGCGGGGGCTGGTTCCCGTAAGGTCGAACCCCCTGCTGTTCTTCAAAAACGACGTCCCCATCGTCTAGCTTGGCCCAGGACACCGGCCTTTCACGCCGGCGACAGGGGTTCAAATCCCCTTGGGGACGCCAATATACAAGAAAAG
>PKTT01000001.1 GCA_002869015.1 Deltaproteobacteria bacterium | reverse complement strand
CAGAAGGTCAGGCAGGCATGCCGCCACCTTGAACCTGCCCTACGCACCATTAAATTCAGCCTGGTGGGAGAGGAAGGTGACCGGGATGCGCTTTCGGCTGTAAAAAGCGAGATCGAGTGTGCGCTCTCCCGCACAAAGGTATCGGACCAGCTAGTAGACTTGGTTTGGGATGCCGCTTGGTCCGGCACAGGGATCCTCAGAGTGCCAATCTTGGGTGAGGTTGAGGAGCCAAATTATAAATATGATGAAGTTAGCGGACTCTGGACCCCCGAGGCTACCCCTTCGTATTATCCTGGCGTCGAGAACGTATCGCTCTGGAATTTCTACCCCGACCCGGAGGCACCCTCAATTGACGAGGCGGAGGGGGTAATTGAGCTTCACCGCTTACACCCCCACAGGCTGCGCAAAATGGTCGAGCTTGCGGGATGGTTTGAGGAGGGTGTGCACGCGCTTATTGAGGAAGGCTTAAATTCAGAGGAGGAGCCTTGGGAGCGCTCCATAAGGGGCTCGAAGGGTGCCACCGAAACCACTAGGGTCAAACTCCTTGAATATTGGGGGGCTATCCCCTCTCATCTGATGAGGGCCGCCGGTGTAGAGCTTACGGAGAATGCAGGGGATACCATCGAGGGGGTAGTAATCATAGGCGGAGACCAGCTCTTGAAGGCCGCTCCCAACCCCTGGACTCCGGCGACTAGACCATATCTTCGCTTCAGGTGGGAGCCTGTCCCGCACAACTTCTGGGGAGTCGGTATCGCCGAAAACATCCGCGATGCTCAAAAAATGATAAACGGCGCGACGCGCCTGCTAGTTGACAATAAGGCGTTGGCTGGCAACTGCATGTTCGAGATAGATATGGAAGCGCTACTGCCGGGGCAGGATGTTACCAATATCTATCCCGGCAAAAAGTGGGTGCTTCGCCCAGGGGCGCAGGGCCCCGCGCTCAGGCCGGTGCCAGTACCTGATGTAAGCGGGATTCTCCTTGAGATGATACAGCTCTTCACCAACTACGCCGATGAAACTAGCGGCGTAGCCTCGACGCAAGCAGTTGGCGCGGCGGCCAGGACCGCCACAGGGCTCTCAATAGCAAACTCCGCTGCACTGGATGCTTACCGAGGCACCATCCGGCGGCTTGACGATGAGGTAATTGAGCCACTACTGGAAAGATTTTACAGGTGGGTTATGGAGTTTGGAGACCCCGACATACCAAAGAGCCCGGCGAAGGTACGCGCCGTCTCCTCCACAGCGACACAAGCCAGGGAACTCCGCTCGCAGCGCCTCCTCGACTTTATGGGAGTGGTGACATCCTCATTTGGGAATACACCCGCCGCTCAAGGCGGCAAGACCCTTATCGAACGCGTCGATATTGAGCGTCTCCTTGAGGAGCTCGCCGATACCCTTGAGGTCCGCGAACTCATAAAGAGCGGAGAGGTGGCGCATGGCTGAGAGCAGCTTGTCCATCGAAGAGCGCCTCCTTTGGCGCGAGGGGGTAGCGAGCGGCGCATCGGAGCCGGTTGCGGCCCTGCTTACATTGATTGAGCGGCGCTACGAAATCCTTCGAGACAAGCTTGTCACCTAAACAGACCCCCTGGTGATAGCTCGCCTCCAGGGCGCAGCCAGAGAGCTGGAGAGATGGAGGGGGTACCCTGCGGAGCTGAAGGAGAAGGTCGGGCTAGCTGAGCGCACACCGGAGGGAGAATGGTAAAGAGCTGCGGGAGGGCAAACGCGTTATTGACGCAATGCCCTCCCTACCTCCTTGCCAAGCGCTTAAACTCACCGTAAATTACAGCCATGTTCGACGCACATATCCACCTCAACTCAGACATCTTCTTTAATGACCTCGACAAAGTGGTCGCGGAGATGAATCGCGCAGGGATCAACGGTGCCGCTATCGGGGGCTACGATGAGCGCTCTTCAAGACGCGCGGTATCGATAAATGAGCGTTATCCCCACCTGATTGCCACGGCGGGATTCCACCCTCTTTTTATAGAGGGGGAAGAACTTTCAGAGGATTTTAAGCTATTTTTGCGAACCGCCAAAATTGGGGCGATTGGCGAAATCGGGCTCGACTTTTGGGCGGGCCGTGAAGATGAAGCGCGGCAACGGCGCTACTTTGAAGCGCAAGCTCTTATCGCCAAAGAGAGGAAGCTACCAATAATCCTCCACATTCGCAAAAGTTTCTATGAAACCCTCTCACTGCTTGAGGCCACCGGCTTTAACGGGCCTGCGCTCCACCACGCCTTTTCAGGCTCGCCGGATATGGCGGAAAAGGCTCTGGAGAGGGGGCATTACCTGTCGGTTGGAGGCAAGATAACCTATCCTGAGAGAGGAAAATTAAGGAAACTTTTCTCCTCAGTGCCAAAGGATAGGCTTCTGGTCGAGACAGACGCGCCGGATATACCGATTTTCAAACGTAAAGGCGAGCCGCACCGCCCCGCTGACCTCTTGGCTATCGTAACCGCACTCTCAGAAATTTTAGGGCTAACTCCAGAGGAGACCGCCAAGCTTACGGATGAGAACGCTCGTCGCTTCTTTGGATATGAGGGTTGATATGGAGGTACACCAGAGGACAAGGATACTAATAGGCGAGGAGGGCCTCTCTAAACTAAAAAGCTCCTCTCTCATCATCTTCGGCCTTGGGGGCGTAGGCGGCGCGGCGGCGGAGCACCTCTGCCGGGCAGGGGTGGGACAGCTAACCATCGTTGACTCCGACGTCGTTAAGGAATCAAACCTCAACCGCCAGATCATTGCACTTAAGTCCACTGTCGGCAGGAAAAAAGCAATCGTACTGGCGGAGAGGCTGGCAGATGTAGCGCCTGACTGTGTAATAACACCAACTGTTGAGTTTTTCTCAGCCGATAACGCAGAGCTTTTCGATCTGGCCTCCTACGATTTCATCCTGGATTGTATAGACTCGCTTAATCCGAAAATTGAACTCATCTCACGTGCAGTCAACGCCGGTTTGAGGATAATCACCTCCGCAGGCGCTGGTGGGAGGCTGGACCCCGAGGGCGTTCGCGTCACAGACCTCTTTGAAACTCGAAACTGTCCCTTGGCGAGGGTTATGCGTAAGCGACTGCGCGCAAGAGGCATTAATTCCCCTATCCCCACAGTCAACACTGAGGCGCTCCCCCTAACCCCATCGGCACCCCTTGAGCCTGAGGAGCTGGGGCGCGGCAGGCCCAGAACCCCGGTGGGCTCTATCTCATACCTGCCGCCTATCTTCGGCGCGGTTATGGCTGGTTATGTTATAAGGCAACTATTACAAAAACCACTTTAAACGTCAGCGTTCTTAAGATATATTTACCAATTGGATGGGAGCATTTCTTTTGGGGTTGCTTTTTAATTAAAGGGGGAATTTTGTACACTGGCAAAGTTCGTCGGTATCCGAGGGCAGACCTGGCATCGGTGGTCACAATAGACTCCCCTGAGCCAGATGGAGGCAGGCTTCTCCTAAACTCCGCTGACATTGGCATTGGAGGATTCAGGGTTTTCGCGACGAGGCCCCTTGGCATTGGCAGGGTACTCTCGGCGGACCTCGTCCTTAACTCACGAGTAATTAGAACTCTGGTAAAAGTAGTTCACGGCGCAAAGACCCAGTCGGGCTTTAGCTATGGCATGGAGTTCCTATATCTGGAGCCCGCAGATCAGGAGTCGGTCAAGCTATACGTGCTCAACAACTCCCCCACCTTCGGCAAAACACCCAATGTTTCGATGGTGCACTGAAATATATCGCTAAAGGAAAAGCCGCCCTTTTTGGCGGCTTTTTTTATTTGCAAAAGAGCGCTTATCGTTTGCCAAAAAGTGAGAACTTGCCGCTCTTTTGTTGCCCGGCCTCTTTAAGAGCTTGAAGCGTCTTCTCATCACCCGGTTTAAGCGCAAGGGCCTTATTCAGATTTTGCTTTGCAGGGCCAACTTTCTTGCGCTTAATATTTAGCAGCCCCATAAGGTAGTACCCTTCAAAATTATCAGGGTCCATCTCAAGAACTGTCTTCAGCACCCGTTCGGCCTTATCAAGATGACCGCCCTCGGCGGCAAGATCCCTCACTATCATCGCCTCAGCCCTTTTGAGGCGGTACTCCACGTTATCTGGGTCTAGGTCCGATGCCCACCCCATCCTGTCTATCGCCTCATCCCACCGGTTTCGCCTCATCGCCGCTAAGCCTTCACGGTAGGAGGCCTCGGCGCGACGAGCTCTATCCTCTCCGGCAATGGGCATATCGCCACCCTGCCTCAAAGACTCCAGGTAGTCCTCCCTGCCCTTGGAGTTATACAAGACCTCTGCCGCCTTTTTCGCCATATTGCAGACATCATCAATAAGAGGCCTGAGCGCTTCATCAAAAGATTCACCGAAATGCATCTCCCGAATGATCTTCTCATAGGCCTCAGAAACATCCTTATCGCTTGAGTCAACCCTGACGCCCAGCACCTGGAAGTGGTTGCGTCCCCTCATCCAAGACAATTTGGCATTAACCTTTTGAAGGGGCGTCTCCTCATCTTCCTCTGGCAACCCTTCATTCTCTACCTTTAAGACCCCTCTCAGCAGGAGGAAGTAAAAGAGCGGGAGCTGCTTTGCGCCAAGGTCTTCCGAGACCTCGATGACCTCTCTGCCGTTGGCGTTGGCTACAATCTTTTTAAGCTCCTTTTCCCTCACCCCTTCGAGGGCAAGAAGCGGCAGTCCCTCCTCCACAGCTATCATCTGATCGGCTATGGGCACAAGTAGCTCGCCAATCTGAGTTGGTGTAAGGGCGCTTTTAATAGAAGAATAAAGGAGTTGCCACCCATCCGCAGGCCCCCCGGGGATACTTGCCTGAGGCTCTGCGTGGGCGAGCACTTTATACCACCCCTCATCCCACAAGAAGACGGTAGATACCTTTTCCAGCATATTTGCCCGGACTGCGGTATCCACATCCTCTCTGGTCACCGCTCCAATCGATACAAAGGCATCTCCGATCAGCTTGTGCTCATTTACAGCTATCTCAACCCCTTGACGGTACTGTGCTTCCGTCAACTTTCCTGCTTCGAGCAGATAACGCGCAAGGGTCTCAGCGATTAGGTTTGCCCGCGCAAAAGTGATCTCCCCGCTATCAAGGTGAATAACCTTGCGCACCTTGCCCTGCCCTACGGCCAGCCGTAGGGGAACCTTTGATTTTAGAAGAGTCGCAAAAATTCTTGGGAAGGTGGCTCGGGTAAAATCACCCTGCTCCGGCATACCCGAAACTATCTGTGAAGCATCTACATTGTCGCCATCTTTAATTATGCCAAGGGCGTCTTCAATTTTGCTCTTCAGGGGTTTTTCCGTAAAAGGCTTTGAAAGGAAGGCCAAGGCCCCCCAAATATCCATCGCTTCCTCTCTAAGAGAACCTCCCCTAAGGGCGCTTACTACAAATATTGAGGCGCTATCCCCACCTTCCGTTTGGCGGATTTTCCTAATGAGCTCAAAGGCTCCTTTTCTTGGGATGAGGGTATCAATGAAGATGATCTCGGGACCAAAATCTATGAAGCGTTTGAAGGCGGAGTCATCTTCAAGAGCAATGGCCGTCTCATAACCGAGGTCGGCAAGGACTTTTTCCAGACACTCTCGGGCGGCTGCGTCCGCATCTACTATGAGGGCTCTCTTTTGCATCCAACCTTCACCAATAAACAATTCAATTAAAGATTTAGCTAATTTGTGACCATTAGACAGTCTATCCATATACCCATCTTGCGGCAAGTTTCTTCACACCCTCTCCCATCATGGCTCTCATTTTTCCTAACACCTCACAACCACTGAGTTATTCGGTGGTTTTTTTTGGCTTTGATGACCCTGAGCGGCAAATACACTCCTCTTCAAGATAGAAGACCGGAAACCCCTCAGCGGTTCCGGATAAACCCAAGGGGGCTTAGCGTCGAGCAGCCCAAGGAGGAAGAGAAGTGTCCGAAACTACGACTAATTCCAAACCACTACCTGAAGAGGCGGAAATGACGGGGGCTGACATCTCCGCCGACATCGGCTCCTCCGGAACCTCGCCTGCGAAGGACGAGGTTAAAGGCAAAGCTATGGTGATGGCGCCTAAGCAGAACATCGGAGAGTGTATGCACCGCACACGCTCGGAGCTTGGCAAATATAGGCAGTTCTCCCCCCTGCTTGAGCTCCTGGAATACCTAATTGAGACGATGGCGACTCACCAACTGCTCGCACTTGAGCAGTCATTCCTTCAATCAGTACTCGTCAAGCATCCCGACGCCCTGGGGCTGCGCGAGGATGAGAATTTTCTTGAATGGGTCAATAAACAGCCGCCGCTTGTCCAGCGCTGCCTAAAAGACTCCCCCAATCCGGAAGACGCTGTCTGGGCCATCACCCTCTACAAAGATGAGGTTTCCAAAGCTGAGGGAGACGCTTCAAGGGCAAAAGCCCTCGCCAACAGAGAGAAGCGCATGAAGGCCGGAGCTGCACCATCTCCAAGAACTTCCACGCCTCCCATGAACGCCAGCTTTACCAGGGACGATATCGCGATGATGTCCCTAGACGAATTCAAAGCTAACGAAGCCAATATCAACGCAGCCCTTGAGCGCGGCGAAATCGGCTAATCCACCCAAGAGGAGAAGAGCATAATGGCCTACACCAAAACACTTGAAAATTTCATCCCGGAGATATGGTCCAAGCAGCTGCTGAGGAACTGGGATGACGAGTTCATTATGAGAAAGCTCGTCAACACCCGTTATGAGGGGGAGATCACCTCCTTTGGCGACACTGTGCACGTACCCTATCTCGGCAATATCTCCGTCGCGGACTATGACAACTCCAACGAAAACCCCATCTCCTACCAGGACGTCGACGACCTTACCAGCACCCTCGCTATCGACCAGCGCAAATACTGGGCATTCAAAGTCGAGGACGTTGAAAAAGCCCAGTCCAAGGTCGAAGTTCGCGAGGAATACACTAAACGGGCCGCAGTCGCCATGAAGGATGAAGTTGAAGAGTGGCTCCTCGGCAGCGATTTTTGCGACGCGATAGGCCAGATAGTAGACGCAACCGGAACAGCCGGCGCCCAGGCCCGCGCAAATTCGACTGCCTACTCCCTCGGTGACTTCGTTCAGCCGAGCACCGCCAACGGCTACGTATATAAGTGCACGACTGCTGGCACAAGCGCTGGTAGCGCTCCCACCTTCCCGACTATTCTCGGCGCTACAGTAACCGACGGCACTGTGGTTTGGACCAACTGGGGCTATATCGGCCACGGTAAGGTTACAAACACAAACCTCTACAAGACCCTGGTCTCCGCGAAAAAAGCCTTCCGCAAAGCCAATACATGGATAGAAGGAGATATGTGGGCGGTAATTCCTCCGGAGATCGAGGAGTTAATACTCACCTCCTCAGAGCTGACCCACGCGACGGAGAGGGGAGATCAGCTACTTGAGCAGGGTCTCATGGGCAAGCTTGCGGGCTTTAAGCTCTACTGCTCCAACAACGTCTCTGGCGCGGGCAGCTCCGCCAGCCCCTTCCGAATCCTGTGCGGCAATAGGGAGACCATAACCTTCGCTGAGCAGATCACAGAGACTGAGGCTGTCCGCCTTGAGAACGAGTTCGCCACCGGCGTACGCGGCCTCATGGTTTACGGCGGAACAATCTTCGACCGCAATAAGTACGCGGGCGTGGAGATCTTCGCAGAGCTCGGATAAATCCTCCCTCATCATCAGGCGAGGCGCGGCGCGCCCCGCCACCTTTTTCAAAGGATACATAGATGAGCCTTAATGAACTATTAAAGTTGCCAATCAGCGACCTCCTAGAGCTGGCCCGAAAACGCTTTGGTATCGAATATCCGAAAAGCGCTGCTCGTGGGGATATCGTAAAAGAGCTAGCAAAGCTCCTCACCACCGATGCGGCGACAGCGATTGTACAAAAAAACCCTGAAAGTATGCTCCGCGACGAACTCATCGAGGAGTTAAGAGATATTCATAAATTCGACCCCCCGACAAAGTGGAGAAAAGATGAGCTAATAGAGAAAGTTCATCTTCTCCGGGCCGAACTGGCATAAGGAGCGAAGAGATGAACTACGCACAAGGACCAGCTGATTTGGGCAACACTGCCATGCCGCTGATGGCTCCCAACAAGAGTCAGAGCGCCATCTACGTCAACTCCGGCAACCAGCAATCCGAGCCCTTCGAAGCTAAAACTACCGCTATCTGGTTTAACTCCGATGATGCGGTTGATATGGCTATTGGAAAAAACCCGGATGCCACCGCCAGCGGCAAGATAACTCTCCCAGCCGCCTACTTCCCCGCCGAGATACAGGTAAATGCGGGAGAAAAGATAGCCTTTGCCCACGCAACCGCTACTCCAATTATCTCAATCATAGAGCTTAAGAACGCTGGCAGCTAGGAGAGGCCTATGCCATCACCCTTTAAAGTTCTGCCACAAAAAGCATCCACGACGGCAAAGCTTGTCCTCTCAAACCAGACGAGACCCGGAGCCTTGACCGTCGGCAACCTCTTTGGTGATGGGGACGGCTGGCATCCCCAGATCGGCATTGATGACGCCTTGGGGGCGGGTCATCCCGAAGGTGTGCGGATCTCCCGAATCAACCTGTCCCAACACTACACCGCTGAGCCGGAGATACCGTCGGGCCTTCGCTTCGCCGTCTCTGATGGAGGTATCCCCAGATACCTCAGGGTGGAGGATTCATCCTATGCCCTGCCTGTAGAGGTGCCATTCTCACCTGATGATGGTGCCCTCTGCATAACTGAGGAGTTCGACAGTCTCTCCGTAAGGGAGGATGTAACGTTAGATGGAGTGAAATATTGGCGGGCGGGAGACTACCGTTTTTCCCTGACTGGAGACGCCCAACTCTACGAACAATTGCCCTACAGCGATGAAGAGATATCAGCGGGCTTTAACCGAGATAGCTGCTTTGACCACTCATTTGCAATCTACTCGGCCAAAAAGAGAAACGATTTGATGTACGGGGGCAGCGGCGCCTGGAAGCAGCGGGCAGGGACAGGGAAGGTGGGCCACATACTGCGCCCCTTCGCCCTCTGCAAGGATGAAAGTGGGGTCGTACTCGCCCTCGTCTATGGCCGGTGGCAGCCAAGGGGCGGTGACGACTACACAAAACTTATCCCAATTGAGGATATCCCTGTAGGCACAGCTGAAGTTCACGTTGATGCCACTTTGGGATACTCAACTATGGGCGTCTCATACCAAAACGGCTATGCGGGGAGACTTTACGGTTACTCCGAAGAGGTCGGCGATACGTACACTGTTCAGACATTCCACGCGGGCTATAACCTTGACCTGAACTCTATGGGATTAAACGTCGGGTTTGGCATTTATGACTGGGGCAATCCCAAGGTAGCAGGAATATATCCCATAACCTGAGCTGCCCCCTTACATAGGTCCACCTTCAATGTTAGTGTAAAAGTGCCTCTGTGGCACGTGGTGATATAGCTTCGGGTGGCAGCTTGACCCAGGTTTCAGGTGCCGGTGGTCTGTAGCCAAGGCTTGAATGTGGCCGGATCGTGTTGTATTCGCGCCGCCAGTTCTCGATAAGTATTTCTGCCTCCTTTAGCGTGTAGAAGACCTCCCTGGCCAGCAGTTCATCTCTTAGCCGACCATTAAACGATTCGCAATAGCCATTCTCCCACGGACTACCCGGCNCCGGCTCGATGAAGAGCGTTTTGGCTCCTACGTTGTCGAGCCACTCCCGCACTGTTTTGGCGGTAAACTCCGCACCGTTATCGGAGCGTATGTATTCAGGCACTCCGCGCTCTACCATCAGATCAGCCAGGACCTCTATTACATCGCTTGATTTGAGGCTTCGCTCCACGCGTATATCAAGACACTCCCGGGTATATTCGTCAATGACGACCAGCATCCGAAACGTCTTGCCATCGTGGGTGCGATCCATAACGAAGTCGTAGGCCCATACGTGGTTTCTATGCTGTGGCCTCAGCCTGACGCAGGAGCCATCGTTTAGCCACAATCGCCCACGCTTTGGTTGCTTCTTGGGGAGCTTTAGCCCCTCACGTCGCCATATGCGTTCTACTCGCTTGTGGTTGATTTCCCAGCCCACGCGATTCATGATCGCCGTAATCCTTCGGTAGCCATAGCGACCAAACCTTCTGCCAAGCGCAATGATGGCGGCCGTTACGATGTCTTCATCTAGCCTGGGTTGCGCCACACGTCGTTGAACCGAGCGGTGCTGCCCCAGTACTTTGCAAGCCCTGCGCTCCGATACGCCCAACTTCTCTCTGGCCTTGTCTACACAGGCGCGTCGACGTTCAGGGCTCAGAAGTTTCCCCGTGCCGCCTCCTGTAATATCAGCTTGTCCAGATGTAGGTCGGAAACAGCCTTGCGAAGCCGGGCGTTCTCCTTTTCCAGCTCTTTAAGCCGCCTGGCCTGGCTGACCTTCATGCCGCCGTACTCCTTGCGCCAGCGGTAGTAGGTCTGCTCTGTGACCCCAAGATGCCTGGCGACTTCCGGGACCTTATTTCCTTGAGCTAACAGAACGTCAGCCTCGCGCAGCTTGGCGATAATTTCTTCGGGGCGATAACGCTTTCTTGCCATGACCTTTCTCCTCTCGATTT
>PKTT01000065.1 GCA_002869015.1 Deltaproteobacteria bacterium | reverse complement strand
TCAGATAGGCTATCAAACATACGTGGCCCCTGGGCGCACCCGCACCCCGAGCGGCCCCCCGAATCCGCGGAAAACGCAGACTATAAGAGAGGGTTTCTAATCTGTCAAGGAGAAACGGCCGCCGCGGCGAAACGATTCCCGGCGATGACGGAGGTGCGGCTGTCTAGAATATAAGCCGTCGATGAATCCTCCTCCGTAGCCACAACGACAATGGTCGCGCCCGCCTTCCTGGCGTCTACCAAGATACCCTCAGCTCTGTGGTCCGGGTCGAAGGGAACCTCTAGAATCATACCGGCTTCAACGCCCTGCGCCGCGCCTTTATCCATGAAGATGGTGTCATGAGCACCATAGAGGAGTTTATTATCATCACCGGCCAGCACAACGCCCTCGATCTCTTCGTTGGCCTTTTTAGGAACTACAATATTAACCGGCTCGCGGTAAGCCATAACGCCGCAGCCCGGTGTGACTACATCATTTACGCTGAAGACCACCGCGCGTGCGGTCGAGTCGACAACCTCCAGAACTTCCGCGTGAGCGAGAATTTTTACGTGGCGGCCTGAGACAGTCTCGATGTCACCAGGGTGCATCACGACCCTATCGTCATTGAAGATAGTAACCAGGTCTCCGGGAGCCATTGCATCGGGGGAGCCCAAGTCGAAAAAGACCTCTTCCCTGAGGGCGGTCATAATCTTATCCCCGGAAGAGCGGACATCACCGAGCCTGTCTACTGGAGCAGGGCTGATGTAATCCTCAACCCCTCTGCCAAGGAGGACAATGGCATTTTCATTCATCCCGCCATTATCAGCTGAGCCCTCATCCATATTCGCGGAGTCATCCATTGCGGCCTCAGGCTCGCCCATGACCTCTGGATAGAGCTTCGCATAGGGGAGACGGACCTCCATAGCATCACTGGAGGGCTTAGCCATCAACTCGGTTGACACCAAATCACCAGGATAAATCCAGTGGGGGTTATGTATATGAGGATTGTTTGCCCAAAGTTTCGGCCACTCAAGGGGCTGATTCCAAAAGGTGCCGGATAGGTCCCAAAGGGTATCCCCCTTGACTACTTCGTGGACCTCGGCGACGCTCAAAGGCGCAACAGCCATGGTAGCTAGGCAGCAAGTAATAATCAGCGATTTCTTCACGACGACCTCCTTCCCCTAAGGGGACTGGAGCATACGCTCGGCACTATTCGACGCTTCAGTATCCGGGTAGCGTTCAACCACCCTCCTCAGCTGCGCCATATAATTTTCGTTGTCGCCGAGCTCTTTAAAACAAAGCGCGACCTTTAATGAAGCGAATGGAGCCCGTCCCATCTCCGGGTACCGCTCCAAAAGCTTCTGGAACTCTATCGACGCCTGCCTGAATTCTCCTTGGGAGAAATAACTCTCCCCGATGAAAAAGCTGGCATCGTCAGCATCAGCGTGGTTCGGGTAGCTCATCACGAACTCCTCAAAATCGAGGATCGCTCTGGCGTACCGCCCCTCTTTATACTCAGAATATGCCAGAGAAAAGAGCCCCTTCCCGGGTGATGGCTCCCCTTCAACTTCTCCATGGGGAGTTAAAACCACCTGCTTAAGCTCTGGCATCTCCACATCAATAGGATCAGGAGAAACCACCTGCAACTCCTCTCCCTCACCTTTATCGGCTGGGACGGGGCCGGGTTTCACTGCCAATTTTTCCTCGCGGAGAGGTGCCTCCTCCTCCACGACTTCAATGGGCGCGGCAATTGGCTCAGGATCCCTGGCGGCCAACATTGCTACCTCTGAAACCCTTCGCTCTATTGAATCGGCCTTTCCCCTAAGGAGGATTATCTCCTTAGAGAGCTCATCCAATCTGAGCTCGGTTCTTGCCAAGGCTCTCTCCAACGCATCAACTCTCTGCGCCGAATGGTCAACCTTGACCTCCTGAGGCGAGGTAGCGCAACCGGTCAAACAAAACAAAGAGAGCGCGACCGGTATTGCAATTCGCAGCATTATATGCTCCCCACACTCCTCTCAGGATACTTCAAGTATGCTATATTTTATCGGCAATACGATACCATTTCTACAGTTTCAGTCAAGAAAAGACACTTATTGGTAAGATTCATATCAACAGCTAATGGTGATAATCTTGAATTTCCTTTTGGTGTGTATTAATCAAGCCAAATTGTTTTAAGATGATTTCGCTCTTTAGATAACCACTACAAATTGTGACCGCTAATGACCAAAGACCCTACATCTAACAAAAATCACCCACCGAGAGAGATCTGGGTACTATGCAAAGTACCACGAGAAGAGATCTTTTACATGAGGTACAACCTAGAAGCATATGAGGGCGTGGGAATACCCACTACCTTGCCGGGGAGGGAGGGGTTGGTAAAGGTCATCACCACAGAGGAGCAGCGCAAAGAGCTTGAAGAGATATTAATTGCTTTCGCCGACGATATCAGCCTGGAGATAATTGAGTGGGGGGCCAATGATTAACGACCTCCACGATGCGCTCGCTGAGGCAGCGGGGCTCCTCGGTGAAGGCGATCCGGGTGACATATTCTTTGAGGACTCATCCAGGGAGAGGGTTGTTGTCGAGGACCGAAGAGTTGTCTCTGCGCAGAGCTCTTCCACCAAAGGGGCGACGGCCAGGTTGCAAAGAGGTGCCGAGACTCGTCACGCCTCAGCATCTTCGCCCTCTCCGGAAGGTGTCATCGAGCTTGCGCGCAGCATAGCCTCTCCCGGCGGCAAAAGAGCTTCTCTGGATATTTCACCGATAAGCTCGGCAACACCGGTTAACCTTCCTCTTGAAGATGTTCCCCTGGAAGAAAAAACAAAGTTATGCCTATTTGCTGAAAGATGCGCCAGGGAGAGCGGCCCTATTATCAAGCAGGTGAAGGTGACTTTAGGCACTAGGCGCAGGCGAACTATAGTCGCAAATCAAAGCGGGCTATTGGTAGAGCAGATTATTTGCGGCGCGAACATATCAATCCTCGCAATTGCCTCAAACGGGGAAGTGACTCAAACCGGATACGAATCGCTGGGGGGAACGGGAGGCTGGGAGCTGCTCGACAGTGAAAGAATTGGGGCCCTGGCAATTATGGCGGCCAAAAGAGCGGCCAGACTTGTATCAGCGAGGAAGGCGCCGGGAGGCAGGATGGCGGTGGTCCTGGCAGCCGAGGCCGGTGGAACCATGGTACACGAAGCAGTCGGCCATGGCCTTGAAGGTGACCTTGTGATTGGGGGGCACTCTGTCTACGAGGGAAAAATTGGCTCGCCGGTAGCATCCCCTCTAATTAATGTTATAGATGACCCTACACTTACAGGCTTAAATGGCGCCTACGCCTTTGACGACGAGGGTACGGCTGCCTCACCTACTCTGTTGATAGAGAACGGAATACTTAAGCGATACCTAACCGACCGCCGAAGCGCTAAGATACTTGGGGCTTCAGCGACTGGAAATTCAAGGCGTGAGTCCTACCTCTACCCACCCATTCCGCGCATGTCCAACACTATAATAGCGCCGGGAGAGAGTTTGCCAACCGATGTAATAGCATCCACAAAACGTGGTCTCTACGTAACGAGGATGGGCGGAGGAGAGGTAAACACCCTCAGTGGAGAATTTGTTTTCGAAGTTGCTGAGGGTTTTTTGATTGAGGATGGAGAGGTTGGTGAACTTGTTCGTGGTGCCACGATAGCAGGCAATGGCCCCGAAGCGCTCCGCTCCATAGATATGGTAGGTAACGACCTGGGATACTCGCTGGGAAGTTGTGGTAAAGATAATCAGGGGGTTCCTGTAGCCGATGGACAGCCGACACTGAGGATAGCCGAGCTTATAGTAGGCGGAGAGGTGGAGCTTTAGCAGATGTCCATTTCAGTCAGAGCCATCATTTCAGGCAAGGTTCAGGGGGTTTGGTATCGGCAATCAACCCTTGAAAAAGCCCAGGCGCTTGGCCTCGCCGGATGGGTTAGAAACCGCTCCAACGGAGACGTTGAAGCCCTCTTCGAGGGGGACGCTATTGCTGTTGAAGAGGCGCTCAAGTGGTGCGAAGTGGGGCCTCCATTAGCCAAGGTTTCAAAAGTCGAGCGCTACGATGAGGAGCCGACGGGAATCAAATCACCATTTGAAATAAGGCATACTACATGAAGAGCGCCTTTGTAATAGCAGCCCCATCATCCGGCTCAGGTAAAACAACTATAACCCTCTCTATTTTGGCTGCGCTTAGAAAAAGAGGGGTCAGGGTGCAGCCCTTCAAAACAGGTCCAGATTACATAGACACCGCCCATCACGCCCTCGTTACAGGGATGAAGGGGGAGAATCTTGATACCTGGATGCTCCCGAAAGAGATGAACGAGGCTATATTTTCAAACGCTATGGCTCATGCAGAGGTCGGAGTCGTCGAGGGAGTCATGGGGCTCTTCGATGGTGTGGACGGCAAGCGCGACGTGGGGTCGACTTCCTCTCTGGCGGCCCTTCTCGGGCTCCCAGTAATACTCGTCGTAGACGCCCGCTCAATGGCGCGCTCGGCAGCCGCTCTTGTCAGCGGGTTTGTCAACTTCTCTAGTGAGCTCAATTTTGCCGGAGTGATATGGAACAGGGTCGGGAGCCCCACGCACCTTAAAATACTTGACGAGGCGCTTGAGGCTGCAAACCTTCCACACTCACTTGGCGCCTTTGGTAGGCGTGACGATATAGCGATCCCCTCAAGGCACCTTGGTCTCGTCACCCCAGAGGATATGCAATTTAAGGATAGCTTTTTAACCGACCTGGCACTCCTCGCTGAGGAGTCGGTGGATATTGACAAGCTCCTCGACGCCACACCAGTTGAGGTGACAGTCAAAAGTGATCAAGTTAAATCCACGGGTAATTATAAAGTGGCGCTTCCAAGGGATAGGGCATATTCATTTTACTATGAAGAGAACCTGCGGCAGATAATGAAACTTGGGGGAGAGCTTCTACTCTTTGCCCCAACCGAAGGGGAAGCCTTGCCAACAGAGGCGGACGCTGTCTACCTGGGCGGTGGGTATCCCGAGCTTAACGCTGAAAAGATCAGTGAAAACAAGGGCTTTATCGAGGGGCTCAGGAACTTTCACCGTTTAGGCAAGCCGATCTACGGCGAGTGCGGAGGTTTTATGACACTTTGCGAGGAGGTTGAGGACCCCTCAGGTAGACGTTGGCCCATGGCGGGGCTCTTTCCCACCCGCGCAAGAATGACGGAGCGGGGCTTCAGGCTTGGGTACCGGGAGGTTGAAGGCAAACCGGGGTCTTCACTCGCGGGGCTCAGCGCAAGGGGACACGAATTTCACTATAGCAGAATTGAGAAGATGCCTGACGACGTCAAAAGATTATTCAAAGTAAAAAATGCCAGAGGAGAGTCCCTTGAAGATGAGGGATATAATGTGGGAAGCGCTACCGGGGGGTATATTCACCTCGCTTTTGGTTCAAACCCGGAAGCTTTAAAACAGCTCCTGGGGCTCAGATAAAACCTCCCCGCACACACTGCACACCCTGTTGCGGCCACTTTGCTTGGCTAGGTACATCGCCTTATCGGCGTTTTGAAGAACTTTAAGCTTTGAATCGCCGTCCTCAGGGAATGATGCAACTCCAAAGCTGGCGGTTATCTTTATAAAGCACCCCTCCTCTACAAGGAAGTCATTCTCCGCGACAACTCGCCTAAGGTTACAGGCAAGAACCTTGGCGCCATCTTTACCCGTATTCGGCAGCACGAGCACGAACTCGTCCCCGCCATAGCGAGCAGCTATGTCGCTCTTTCTTATGCTTGCCTTCAAAAGCAGCCCGACCTCCGTGATCGTCCGCGAACCTACAATGTGCCCGTGGCTGTCATTAACTCTTTTGAAGAAGTCCAAATCAATGAAGATCAACGAGAGGGGTGTTTTATACCTGATCGCTCTTTCAATTTCGTTGCCGATAAAATCCATCAGATATGAGGCGTTGTAGAGCCCCGTTAGCTCATCTACAATCACCATGTGCTGTAGACGGGAGTAGCTCCTTGCGCCATCAACCGCTGCGGCTACCAAACTAGCTACTGCCGAGAGCACCTCCCTGGCAACAATGCACATAAAAGGAGCGGGGTCAGGGTTGGCAAATTCTATAACACCTACTACGTGATTTTTATACTTTAGGGGGACTACCAAAACAGAGCGGTCACGCTCATAGGTGCTCCGGGAAATATTCCTGTCAAAGCGGCTGTCTTCGTAAACATCCTCCACAAAGACAACCTCACCATGCATTGCTACCCAGCCCGCCACTGAACGGCCCTTTCTGACACGGCTATGGAGCAGAACATCTGAACGTATTCCTGATACGACCTCGTAGCACAGATCGTCCGCATCTATATCCAGCACCAAAAGCGCTCTGTGGCTTACCGGAAAGAGGTTCCCCAAACGCTGCATAACCAGCTGTAGGATCTCTTTAAGGTCAAGGGTAGAGGACAACGCTTTGCCGACGTCTATTAAGACCTCTAGTTCTCTCTCCCTTGAAGAGGCATTGTCACCGCATGTCATCTATAGACCCGGTCTCTTTCCAACTTTGCATACCCCTCCAGTGATACTAACAACTTGCCCTTTATCCTTTGTTATTAGATACTGTGGCTGCCTTATGTATATAAGTTCAGTGCATTTGCGCCAACTTCACAAGGATTCTTCAAATGCGTATCGCTTGCCTTGACTGCGAAACAAACTATGAAATACCAGCGGAAAAAATAGACCCCTCAGGGCAGTTGGTAGAATGTTGCCGCTGCGGCCTGGTCTTCGGCGTCAAGCCCAAAGAGGCTCCGATAACTGTTACAGCATCAACGCCAAAGGAAGATAAGGGTCTTGGCGCAACCTTTTATATTCTGCTCCTGATACTAATAGCCCTTCTTGCTTATCTTTTCGTCGCCAAACCTAATTATCTTAAGTTGCTGTCGGGAGAGGGTATAAAGAAATTATCTTCTTTAGCAATTTCACAGCCAGTAATGACTACAGACTCCTCTAAAGCAGCATTGATAGAGCGTAACGGCGGCGGCAAAATATTGGTGGTCACCGGCTGGGTCAAGACAGCCAGCCTTCAAGGGCAGAGCAAAGGCACCGTAACGCTCTTCGCTGGTGAGAAAGCTGCGGTAGCTGCCATATTCACCCCAGGGGTTATAGCTACCAGCGCCGAGCTAAAAGAGCTCCCGATCTCGAAACTCGAGGAGAAACTCTCAGGCAAGCCGGTTGGAGAATTCGGCGATAAGACACCCTTCATGGCGCTCTTTAGCAATCCGCCTGAGGGCGTTACCGGGCACACCGTCAACTTCACTAATTGAAATTTTCAGGAGGTCAAGCGCTAGGTCAATATGGAAACGCCCGTATCATCATCCATAGACCCCTTACCTCTGGGGATCATCCTTGTAATCCTGCTAATAATCTCCGCCTTCTTTTCAGGGTCGGAGACGGCGATGCTTGGCTTCGACTGGCTGCGGCTGAAGTACCTTGAGCGAAAAGGTGATAAACGCGCAAAGGTCTTGAAGCACCTCCTCTCCCGCCGCGACATACTCATTGGCACCATCCTAGTTGGTAACAACATTGCAAACGTAGCTGCCTCCTCGATTGCAACCGCGCTGGCAATCTCCTTTTTCGGGGATAGCGGTATCGCGATTGCCACAGCTTTAATGACGGTTTGTCTACTAATCTTCAGCGAGGTAGCGCCTAAAACCTATGCGAGCACACACACCGAAAAGGTAGGCCTCTCAGTAGCCCGAACCTTCTCTCTGCTAAGTACGTTACTCTTTCCCCTGGTTGTTGGGATTACAACAATATCCAATGCCTTCCTCCGCATACTTGGCGCAGGCGCCCTCGTCAAAAAGCAGAAGCTGCTCTCCGAAGAGGAGATAAGCTCAATAATTTCCGACAGCACAGATTCGGCTTCATTGGCAGAAAACAAGAGAAAGATGCTGCACGGCATCTTTGAGATGAGTCGGCACACTGTCCGGGAGATTATGGTTCCGCGAACGAGGGTCAAAACCCTTGAGATATCAACCCCTATAGCAGAAGCCGCAAGTCGCTTTGTAAAAACCGGCTATACCCGCCTGCCTGTTTACCGTGAGAACCTTGACACCATTATCGGCGTCTGCCACGCAAGGGACGTTTTGGAGTTGGTTGCTTCCGGCTCAACCGCAGAGCTTGGTACCGTTATTCGCGAGATCCTTTACGTCCCTGAAAAAATGACCCTCGAAGACCTCCTATTTGAATTCCAGAAAAAACGTACTCATATGGCGGTTGTCATCGACGAGTATAGCGGCGTGGAGGGAATAGCGACCCTTGAGGATGTTCTGGAGGAGATAGTCGGGGAGATCCAGGATGAACATGATTTAGAGGGAGACACTATAAGATTTCTCCCCGGAGGCGAAGCCATGGTGCGCGGAATAGCCTCCCTGCGTGACGTAAACAACTCTCTCGGTCTGGCAATACCAACCGACGTTGATGTTACACTTGGGGGATTCGCAATGACAACTTTGGGTCATATACCCAAATCCGGGGAATCCTTCATCTATGAAAACTCTCGTTTTACCGTTGAGCGCACAAGTGGACACCGGGTTCTCTTAATTCGTGTCACACCAATCCCACCTCCTCCCCCCTCAGGGGATGACTAGCCGCAAGCAATCAAAAACAACCGCAAAAAAGGCATTTCAGGAACAACTTGGCCTAGAAATATCTCCTTAAAATACGCCCACTTTTGGAGCATTGCGCCTTGACACCCGCAAGTAGCGGCTGTAGTATGCGCAAGTGTGGGATAATGTGTCATATAGTGGGATACTGTGGGTGAGAGCCCGAGGCTGAAAAATGTTCCGAGGAACGTTCAAGCACACTATCGACGGGAAGGGCCGCCTTTCAATACCCTCCAAGTATCGGGAACTCTTGGAGACACGGTATGAGCTGCCTCTCTACGTCACTTTGCAGGAGGACCATTTAATAGTCTTCCCTGCCGACGAGTGGCGTGTGTTTGAAGCCAAGTTCAACGAGGTTTCAGTCTTCGACAACAAGCTCAGGATGCTTCAACGCCATTTTTATTCAATGGCCCACGACGTCACTGTTGATAAAGCCGGCAGGATATTGCTTCCCCAAACCCTAAGGGAACAGAGCGGCCTTGATAAAAATGTCCTCATCTGCGGGATGGTAAACACCTTTGAAATCTGGGACCCGGAGAGATACGAAAAGTCCTACGACTCCTTCGTGAAGAATTCGGGGGAATCCTTCGCGGCGGCACGAGAATATGGAATATGAACCTGTTTCCGGGGAAGGGCCGATAGAGGCGCAGGCGGGCGAGCCCTACCATATACCGGTGCTTAAAGAGGAGGTTATAGAGAGTCTTATAACCGACACCGGCGGGGTCTATGTCGACGGGACTTTGGGCGGCGGAGGACACACTGCAGCTATTTTGGAGCGCCTATCACCGGCGGGCAGGGTCATCGGAATAGATAGAGACCCTGAAGCGCTTGACCGCTGCCGGGAGCGCTTCGGTTCAAGTGGCGGAAGAGTCACCCTAATCAAGGGGAACTACAGCGAAGTTGATAGCCTCCTCAGAGGCTTAGGTATTGTCAAAGTATCGGGAATACTCTTGGACTTGGGGGTATCCTCCCGCCAGCTTGACGAAGGGAAAAGGGGCTTTAGCTTCATGCGCTCGGGGCCTCTTGATATGAGGATGGGTGAAGAGGGAGATACTGCGGCGCGGCTTGTAAACACCCTGCCGGAGGTGGCCCTGAAGAAGCTCTTTTATGAGTATGGCGAGGAATCACGGGCACCGCGCGCAGCTCGGGCTATAGTGGCCGCGCGTGAGAAAAAACCTTTTGAAACAACCGGCGAGCTAGCCGCGACAATTGAAAAGGCCCTGGGGAGGCGCAGCGGGAAGCACCCTGCGACCAAGGTATTTCAGGCACTTCGAATCGCCGTCAACAGGGAGCTTGAGGGTCTGGAGAAGTTTTTAGGAATATTTCCAGACCTTTTAGAGGAGAGCGGAAGGGTAGCGATAATCACCTACCACTCCCTTGAGGACCGGATGGTGAAGAGGGCGCTTAGGTCCCTTGAGCCTCACTGCATATGCCCCGCAGCAGCGCCGGTATGCACCTGCTCGGAGCCGGGGATTATGCGTGTCATCACCCGCAAGGCCATAAAGCCTGGTAAGCGGGAGATAGAGGCCAATCCAAGGGCGCGCAGCGCAAAACTAAGAGTCGCGGAGATTAACGCGAACAACGCAGGGGGAAGCAAATGAGCAACGTACATACAAGGGAGAGGGCGGCTTCGAGGGCTACTGTAGCTCTACCCAAGCTTGATGCGGTGAAGAGCTCCCTGCCAGTTGTAGCTTCATCCTTTGTGCTCATAATGTCATTGCTCTGCCTCGTTGGCCTAAGGATGGAGACGACGCGCCTATCCACACAGCTGACCGACCTTCATAAGACGAGAAATGCCCTCTCCCTCGAAGTTGACAAGTTAAGGACGGAGCAGGGCTTTAGGGTTAGACCCGGGCAACTGGAAAAAAGCGCAAAACTTTTGGGGCTGGTCCGTCCCAGAACGGAAGAGATCATCATTCTGGATGAATAAGCGGCGAAACACCACTCCGACCTTTAGGCCCAGGATAATGGTCCTGGCCCTTCTCCTGCTCTCTCTTTTCGGGAGTGCGGCGGTGTGTGCCGTGCGGCTTCAACTCTTCCCGGACGAACGCCTTTCAAAACTTGCGGAGCGCCAGCATAACCTGACGGTGAGGATACCGCCAGAGCGCGGAGATATCCTGGACCGCAACTATCAGGTTCTGGCCAAGTCCGTGCAGGGCTACACGGTTTGCACGACCTCCTCAAGAGCGCTGGATGACCGCACCAAGTTCAATGAGATCTGCGAAGTCCTAGGACTTAGAGCCAATGATGTTGCAAAAAGGGTTGCTAAACGCGGCGGCGGCGCGACTCAATTAAAACGACGCCTTACCCCTGCTGAGGTTGCAGCGCTTAGAGAGCTGGATTCGCCCTATATAACCATCGACGCGCAGCCAACCCGCTACTACCCCAAAAACACCCTCGCCGGGCAAGTTATTGGCTCGGTCAGGGATGGCGTGCAGCCTCTCGGCGGTCTTGAAAATAAATTCGACTCGCTCCTCAAGGGGCGTCCGCTGACAGTGCGGGCAAAACGTATCGGCGATAGGGTTTCCATGCTCGATGAAGCCCCAAAGGTCGAGGAGACAAAGGGCTCCTCTCTGGTGCTTACGCTTGATGTCAACATTCAGCATATAGTCGAAGAGGAGTTAGAACGAGCGGTAAGCGAATACAAGGCCGAGGGTGCATCTGCGGTAATAATGGACCCGGCTACAGGAGAGATACTCGCCCTGGCTCATGTACCGAGGGTCAACTCCAATCTCTATAGCACGGCACAGATGGTTAACCGGAGCATAAAGACTGTCTCCAACGTCTATGAGCCTGGCTCGACAATGAAGTCAATCCTCATGGCCATTCTCCTTGAGGAGGGCACGTCAAAGCCGGGTGATACGGTCTATTGCGAACGCGGCAACTGGCCGGTGCATGGTCATGTCATACATGACCACCATGGATACGGCACCCTTACAGTGGAAAAGGTTCTTGAGGTTTCCAGCAATATTGGGGTTGCAAAACTCTCCCAGAGTTTAACTCCACAGGAGTTTTACGACGGGCTTAGAAAATTTGGCTTTGGGGAGAAAACTGGCGTTGAGTTGCCTGCGGAGTCTCCTGGGATACTGCTCGAAACTAAGGATTGGAATTTGATGACCCCCCTAACGGTAGCGTATGGGCAGGGAATATCAGTAACTCCTTTGCAGTTGACCTCTGCGCTGGCGGCGTTGGCTAACGGCGGCATAAGGATGAAGCCACATATAATAAAAGAGGTCCTTGGCCCAGATGGCGCCGTGGTAAAGCGCAATGAGCCGGAGGCGTTGGGGCAGGCAGTATCAGCTAAAACCGCAAAGACAATAATAAAGTGGATGGAAGCGGTTGTTTACGGCGAGGACGGCACCGCATCCAAAGCAGCGGTCCCCGGATATACGGTGGCGGGAAAGACGGGCACCGCTTGGCAGCCTGACCCCAAAACAAAGACCTACGACAAAAGAAACGTAGTAGCGAGTTTCATGGGAGTGGCGCCCGCCAGCGACCCTAAATACGTCGCCCTCTTTGCAGTTGAGCGCCCCGACGTATCTATCGGGGAGTATGGGGGAGCAATAGCGGGGCCAGTATTCAGCGAAGTCTTCAGGAAAATTCTCCCCGAAGAGGGGGTAAAGCCGGACAGACTTAACAAGAGCGCCGACAAGGCCCGGGTGGCGAAGGTAAGCGCAAGGAAAGCCCCCGCCCTTTACCCCAAGGGTCTGATTGCTTCCGGTGAGATGCCCGACCTTGATGGTCTACCCATGAGGGAGGCGTTAAGAAGAATCGAGAAGGCCGGGGTTCCGGTTGAGGTTGAGATTACAGGCTCCGGATACTTAATAAGGCAATCCCCCGGAGCGGGGCAATCCCTCACGGAGGAGACAATCGTGAGGCTGGAGTTCATCGACGCCATATAAGTGGCTTCTTCCGCCGGTTTGGCCCGGCAAGGCAGATGAGAGTGAAGCTTAGCGAAATCCTTTCTCAGGTGCCCGCCCTCAAGGTTCTCCCAGCAGGAGACCCGGATATAAGCGGTGTCGCGTGTGATTCACGCCGGGTTGGCGAGGGCTCTCTATTTGTAGCCGTAAAGGGGGAGGCAAGCGATGGGCACGATTTTTTAAAGGCCGCTGCAGATGCCGGGGCAGTGGCGTGCATCGTTGAAGATGAAGACATTGATACATATTCGATGGACAAGGTCGTTGCCGAGAACTCCGAGGAGGCGCTCGGCTGGGCCTCCTGCGCTTTCTGGGACCACCCGTCTCGCCAGCTGACCCTTGTCGGCATAACGGGGACCAATGGCAAAACAACCACTGCCCACTTAATACAACAGATATTAAGCGATGCGGGGATCGCAGCTGGCAGGATAGGCACAGTGGGCTACTCATATCCCTCCGGCGAGGATGAGGACTCTCCACTCACCACCCCTGACGCCCCGACGTTGCAAGCTGTACTCGCCAAAATGGTTGAGCAGGGGGCTCAAGCGGTGGTCGCGGAGATAAGCTCACACGCGCTGATGCGAAAGCGCACCACCGGGTGCGCCTTTGCATGCACCGTTTTCACAAACCTATCTCAGGACCATCTGGACTTTCACGGCTCTATGGAGGAGTACTTCGAGGCCAAAAAGCTACTCTTCACTGATTATCCAAGGCTTGTCGAAGCGGTGATCAACGTTGACGACCCCTGGTGCCGCGCGCTTGCTCCTGAGCTTGGGGGGCACGTCGTAACCTTCGGACTCGGCGATGAGGGCGACGTCAGGCTGGAAGTAAAAGAATATACCTCCATGGGTACAAAAGGTCTAATCCACCACCCCGGAGGCAAGGCACCCTTCACGCTGCCCTTGCCCGGTGATTTCAACGCTCAGAATGCCGCCGCCGCTCTGGGCGTCGCGTGGGCTTTGGGCCTCGACTTTGAAAAGGCGGCCGCCTCACTGGCAAAGGCACCCCAGACGCCGGGCAGGCTAGAAAAAATTGACACCGATCAGGGCTTCGGCCTGTACGTTGATTACGCCCACACACCAGACGCTCTTGGTAGGGTTTTAGAGGCATTAAGGCCTCTTGCCAAAAATCGCCTTATCTGCGTCTTCGGCTGCGGCGGGGATCGTGACAAGACCAAGCGCCCACTAATGGGCGAAGCCGCTACAAGGTGGTCAGACATCATCGTGCTTACAGCCGACAACTCACGCTCGGAGGATACGGCGGCAATAATTAATGATATTGAGGAGGGAATTCCAGAGGGATGGCCTGGGCCTCTTGGCATCACCTCCTCAGCGCTGGTCAGGCTACCCGACAGGAGAGAGGCTATCTTTTGGGCAGTCAAGGAAGCAAAGCCCGGCGACATAGTACTGCTTGCGGGCAAAGGTCACGAAGACTACCAAATCCTCGGCGGCAAAAAAGAGCATTTCGATGACCGGGAAGAAGCCAGAAACGCCCTTGCAGAGAGGGGCTCTGGATGAAGTTCACCCTCGCCGAAGCTCTCCGCGCCACTGGCGGGCGCGTTTACGGCGGGGGAGATTTGGATATTGAGTTTGCAGGGCTCTCCACAGACAGCAGGGGCGAGCTAACGGGGCTTATCTTCCTAGCTTTGGCGGGTGAGCGCTTCGATGGGCATGACTATGTTGAGGCCGCGGCTGAAGCGGGGGCGCTGGCGGCAATAGTTGAGAGACGTAGCGAAGGGCTCGCTATTCCAGAGATAGTAGTTGAGGACACCCTAAAGGCTTTAGGTGCCCTTGGCAATATGGTCAGGTGGAAAGCAGGGTTTAAAGTCGGCGCGCTTACAGGCAGCTACGGCAAAACTTCGACTAAAAACCTTGCTATATCGCTGCTTGAAAATGCCGGAGTTCATGCGCTCGGCACAAAAGGCAATCTAAACAACCTCATCGGCGTGCCGCAAACACTCTTATCGGCATCCGGGGATGAGGAGTATGCGGTTATTGAGGCGGGTATCTCCCTGCCTGGTGAGATGTCAAGGCTCTCTTCGATTATAGAGCCGGATGTGGCCCTCATAACGGGAGTTTCCGCAGCACATACAGAGGGGCTTGGCTCTATTGACGGGGTTGCCACGGAGAAGGTGAAGATAGCTGAAGCGGCCACACACGGCGGCACGGTGGTGCTCCCAGCAGATGAAGAGGAGCTTATAAAGAGGGTAGAGGCGCTGAGGGGTGATTTAAAGGTGGTCACATTCGGCTGGGAGGCTGGGGCCGATTACCGGGGGGCTGACTATGTGTCGCGTGGTGTTCGCGGCTCCACCTTTACTATCGCCGGTAGAGAGGTATCCCTGCCACTCCCGGGTAGGCACAACGCCCATAATGCACTAGCTGCATGGGCGCTGGTAAATGAGCTTGGGGTAACAGCTAAGGATAGGTTGGCTCCCTTTGGAGAAGAACTCGACGCCGGACTTAGAGGGTCAGTTGTTCCCGGGCCTAAGGGCTCAACCCTTCTCGTAGACTGCTATAACGCCAATCCGAGGGCGGTGGTGGCAGCTCTGGAGAATCTGGCAGAGCTCGCCGGAGACCATAGAAAGCTCTTTTTGCTAGGTGAGATGAAAGAGCTCGGCAGCCTTAGCGAGAAGGAGCACCGGAAGGTAGGAGCCTTCGCGGCCAAATGCGGCGTAGAGAAGCTCTTCTTGATAGGCCCGGAAACCCGGTTCACAGCGGAGGAAGCGCGGGAGGCAGGGCTTAAAGCGGACGCAATAATGAGGGAGGACTCCCTCGAAACATTAGCAAATACACTTTTAGAGACCCTCACCGAGGGTGACTGGCTGCTGATAAAAGGGAGCCGGTCGCACAAACTTGACATTCTGGCAGAGATGCTGGCGAACGACACTAAACGGGCGGCGCGCTAAGAGATGTTGTACAAGCTCCTATTTTATTTTCAAGATTCTCTCGGAGGGCTAAATGTCTTCCGTTACATCACCTTCCGTACGGTGTTGGCGATGCTGACCACCCTCGCGGTCTCTCTCCTCATGGGGCCTTGGGTCATAGAGAAACTTCGCGAGCTCAATATCGGTGACGTAACGCGCAAGCACACCCCTCAGGAGCATTCCAAGGTCAAAAAGGCTACACCGACGATGGGGGGAGTTTTAATACTCCTATGCCTAACCTTAGCGGTGGTCGCATGGGGCAACCCCGAAACTCACCAAGTTTGGGTGGCGCTGCTAGTTACCCTCGGTTTCGGGGCGATCGGTTTTGTCGACGATTATATGAAGATAAAGAAAAAGCCGAGCGGCGGCATGAGGGGCAAGGTCAAGTTACTGCTAATGATCCTCGTAGCAGGTGCCGGATGCGCGTTTTTGATGGCGCAACCGGGGTTCAGCACAAAGCTTTACCTGCCATTTTTAAAGAATGTACAGCCAGATCTTGGTTTGTGGTACCTGCCCTTCGCAATCTTTGTAGTCGTGGGCGCAGGCAACGCTGTGAACCTTACGGACGGCCTTGACGGGCTAGCTTCCGGCCCGGCGATTATTTCAAGCCTTACCTATACATTCTTTTGCTACGCGGCGGGCCATTCCGTCATCGCAGAATATTTACAGATTGCTTATATCCCCGGCGCCGGAGAGGTAGCTATCTTCTGCGCGGCGTTAGCGGGAGGCACTTTGGGCTTCCTCTGGTTCAACACCTACCCGGCGCAGGTATTCATGGGAGATGTGGGCTCCCTCGCCATAGGCGGCGCGCTGGGTATTGCGGCGATTATCTGTAAATTCGAGATCGTTCTGGGAGTCGTAGGCGGAGTCTTCGTCATGGAGACCCTTTCGGTGATCATACAGGTGCTCTACTACAAAAGAACGAAACGTCGGATTTTCCTCATGGCTCCAATACACCACCACTTCGAGAAGAAGGGTTGGGAAGAGCCTAAGATAACCGTGCGTTTCTGGATAATATCGATAATCCTTGCGCTTATTGCCTTTGCAACGCTGAAAGTCAGGTGAAGTTGATGGCTGATAGGGCTGGAGTGAAAGTGCTTGTCGCGGGTGCCGGAATATCCGGCAGGGCTGCGGCCGCATTTTGTCTAGCCCAAAAGATGCAAGTAACAATAGCAGACGATACACCCCTTGAGGCGCTCGGCGAAATTGTGGCTGACCTTGTAAAGGCTGGCGCGGAGTTTGTCTCACCGCTGGAGCGGGCTGGTACAGATTTCGACCTTTGCGTCTTGAGCCCCGGGATCTCCATTGGGGACGAGCGCGTAAAGGCTCTTGTAAGCGCTGGGGTAGAGGTCATAAGCGAACTCGAGCTGGCGGCCAGAGAGATTGCAACGCCGATAGTGGCAATAACCGGCACCAATGGCAAAACTACTGTGACTGAGCTTACCGGGGCAATGCTTAAAGCTTCTGGACGTAGGGTCTTTGTCGGCGGGAATGTTGGCACACCGCTTATAGAAGCGGCAGGAGGGCAATTCGACTCCATAGTAGCGGAAGTTTCGAGCTTCCAACTTGAGGGTTGCAGCACCTTTAAACCCAAGGTTGCGGTTTGGCTAAATTTGACCGGAGACCATTTGGACCGTCATGGCAACCTCATAGAGTACGCCAAGGCAAAGGCCAAAATTTTTGCCAATCAGGGCGCAGAAGAGGTCGCCATAGTCAACCGAGACGATGACGCCGTATGGGAAGCCTCCAAAGTGAGCGGTGGAACAGTTTTGCCTTACTCCACAGAGCGCATCCTCGGTGTTGGTGCATGGCTCGAGGGTGATGACGTGGTGATCCTGATGCCCGGCACCGACGGAGTACGGCTTGACGCGCGCGCGCTGGCGCTGAAAGGGCTACACAACCTCGGCAACGCCATGGCCGCTACGCTGGCGGCAGCTTCCCTTGGGGTAAAACCAAAAGATGCATGGGGGGCTGTAAAAACTTTCAAGGGGCTCCCCCACCGGCTGGAGGAGTTTTTGAAGTGGCGTGGAATAACCTTCATTGACGATTCCAAAGCTACCAACGTCGATGCGGCTGTTAGGGCCATGGATACTGTTGAGGGCCGAATAATTCTACTTGCCGGCGGCAAGGATAAAGGCGCGGATTATTCGCCTATGAGGGCAGCGCTCACAAAGAGGGGCGTTCTGGCCGTTATCGTGGGCCCTTCGTCGGAGCGGATGGCTAAAGAGCTTGAGGGCAGCGCTCCAATCGAAAGGGCCTCAAATTGGTCCGAAGCGGTAGCGACAGGAATAGGCGCTGCAAAGGCTGGCGATACTGTGCTGCTTGCCCCGGCGGCATCAAGTTTTGATTTTTTCAAAAATTACGTTGAGCGCGGAGAGGTATTTCAACAGCTCTGTAAAGAAGAGACTAAGCGGATGGAAGTTAGTGCATAACAAAAACGAACCTTCGCGGATGCCCGATCTGGTGGTAACGGCCACCGTCGCGACTCTTACCGCTGTCGGGCTTATCCTCACATTCTCCACCTCAAAGCTGGTGGCGAACGGAGGAGAGGTACGCGTTGTTACCAGCCACTTCCAAAAGCAATTTATCTACGCCATTGTGGGCGCCGCCGCGTATCTTATAGCAGCGCGGATGCCTATGGGCTTTTTGAGAAAACTCTCTATACCAGCCCTTATACTTTGCATCGCGCTTTTAGCTATGGTTCTCTTCTCCCCCCTTGGAATCAAAGCCAATGAGGCAACAAGGTGGCTAAAGCTAGGGCCGCTGCGTTTCCAGCCCTCTGAGTTCACAAAGCTGGCGCTGGTGATATTTCTCGCCGACTCCCTTGCCAGGAGAGGGGTTGAGAAGATGCGCACCTTGCGCTACGGCTTCCTCCCTCACCTTTTCATAGCAAGTGTACCGATCCTTCTAGTGCTAAAAGAGCCTGATCTGGGAACAGCGGTCGTCCTCGGCGCCATAGCTTACGCTATGATCTTCACCTCAGGCGCAAGACTTAAGCACCTTGTCACGACGGCGCTGCTTGCCTTGGTCATTGTAGCAATCGAGATAATTAGGACTCCCTATAGGATGGCCCGCATAACAGCCTTCCTCCACCCGGAGGAGAACGCCCTTGGAAGCGCTTTCCAGCTAACCCAATCAAAGCTTGCTTTCTCCACCGGCGGTGCATGGGGAGTTGGCATAGGCTCCGGGCAGCAAAAACTTTTTTATCTACCGGAGGCGCATACGGACTTCATTCTCTCTGTGTGGGGGGAAGAGGCCGGCCTCGCAGGGACGCTCTTCATACTCGCCATCTTCAGCACCCTCACTATAAGAGGAATAATAATAGCGCTAAAGCAGGAGGAGCCATTCACGCGATTCCTAGCTATTGGAATCACCTCCTGGCTTGGGCTTCAAGCCTCTATTAACGCTCTGGTTGTGCTGGGGGCGCTGCCGACAAAAGGGCTGCCGCTTCCCTTTCTCTCCTACGGAGGAACAGGGCTGGTCGCTTGCCTGGCGGCGGCAGGGCTGCTCGCAGGGCTGGCACCAAAGGAGGTTAGAAGGTGAGGCTCCTCGTGACCGGCGGCGGAACAGGGGGGCACCTTTATCCGGGTGTCGCCATAGCGCAAGAGCTACTCTCAAGGGGCGGCCATGAGGTTATTTATGCGGGCAGCCCATCAGGTATTGAGGCGCGGGTGCTCCCCGGTCTTGGATTAGAGTTCGCTCCTGTCACCTCAGGCGGGATTGTAGGTAAAGGCTTGGCGGGTAAGGTCAAAGGTTTATTGAGCGTGCTAAAGGGCTTTGGAGAGGCCTCGGCGCTGATTCGACGCTTTAAACCTGATGCGACAATTGGCGTAGGCGGCTATGTCTCCTTCCCCGTCGTCGCATGGAGCGCGCTACGGGGCGTTCCATCCGCGATACAGGAACAAAACGCGAAGGCAGGGCTTGCAAATCGCGTTCTAGGCAAGTTGGTGAGGAGTGTTTTTCTAGGCGATGAGGGTGCTAAAGCAGAGTTTCCAGAGGGTAAAGCCGTGTTGACCGGCAATCCTTTAAGGGCAGTTTTCTCATCACCGAAGCCTTACGAAATTCCTGGGGAGGGAGCAGTCAGAGTCCTCGTTCTTGGCGGCAGCCAAGGTGCCAGGAGCCTTAACACAAAGGTCCCTGAAGCAATTAGGTCCATTGGCAGTGAAGTTGAGGTAGTTCATCAGTGCGGAAAGGGTAATCTTGAGGAGGTCAAAGTTCGGTATGGTGATATGGAGAGGGTAAAGGTAGTGGAGTTCATTGAAGAGATGGATGAGGCATATGGGCGGGCCCAGATCGTTATAGCCCGTGCAGGCGCACTAACCGTAGCGGAGCTGGCGGCTTCGGCCCGTCCTGCGCTTTTAATCCCCTTTCCTTATGCCGCCGGTAACCATCAGGAGGCCAACGCCCGCTCGGCTGAAGCGCGTGGCGCGGCTATCTGCTTGACCGAAAATGAACTAACTCCCGAAGCAATAACAGAGCAAATCAAAGATTGGCTGGATAACCCAGCCAAACTCTCCGCCATGGCTGACGCAGCAGCCAACTCAGCTAATACAAGGGCGGCGGCCAATATCGTGGACAACCTCCTAGCGCTTGCCGGGGAGGCATAACATGTTCAAAACAGACCGTAAAATACATTTTGTGGGGATAGGCGGAATCGGAATGAGCGGAATCGCAGAGGTTCTGCTTAACCTCGGCTACAAGGTCAGCGGCTCGGACCTCAGGAGTTCACCTATAACGGAGCGGCTTGAAGCTCTCGGCGCAAAAATATATCTGGGCCACTCACCTGAAAATGTAGGCGATTCCTTTGTAGTTGTTATCTCCTCCGCGGTAAACGATGACAACCCGGAGGTTGTAACAGCCCAGAATAATTTGATCCCTGTAATTCCACGCGCAGAGATGCTCGCAGAGTTGATGCGCATGAAATATTCAGTTGCGGTGGCTGGCGTTCACGGCAAAACCACAACCACCTCGCTGGTGGCATGCATCCTCTCCGAAGGTGGGCTTGACCCAACAGTCGTGGTTGGCGGCAAGCTGGGGAAAATAGGTAGCAACGCGCGGCTTGGGCAGGGAAAATTTCTTGTTGCGGAAGCTGATGAGAGCGATGGTTCATTTCTACTGCTCGCCCCCTCGATAGCGGTTGTTACCAACATCGACCGAGAGCACATGAACCACTACGGTACAGATGAGGCGATGGAGGATGCCTTCGTCGATTTCGCCAACAAAGTTCCCTTTTACGGAGCGGTTGTCCTCTGCTTGGAAGATCAGCGCGTTCAGGAGGTTTTACCAAGAATAAATCGCCGCACCATCACCTATGGACTAAGCCGCCAGGCAGACCTTTCAGCTCGCCACGTAAGTATGGCTGAGGGGAAGACGACATTTGAGGTGTTACGGAATCAGGTGCCGATAGCAGAGGTCAAACTCTCTTTGCCCGGGCAGCACAATGTCCTGAACGCTCTTGCAGCCTTTTCTGTCGGGCTCGAGCTCGGGGTAAAGCCTGAGGTAATAGCGAGGGCTCTTAGCGGCTTCGACGGGGTTGACCGCCGCTCACAGATAAAAGGCGAGGGGCGTGGGATAATGGTTGTGGATGACTATGCGCATCATCCAACCGAGATCGAAGCCATGCTCTCGGGAATGCGCGAGGCATGGGACAGGAGAATTATCGCAATTTTCCAGCCACACAGATACTCACGCACGCAGGATTTGGCTGAGCGCTTTTCCACCGCCTTTTACGGCGCTGACATACTCTTTGTGACAGATATCTACCCCGCAGGGGAGAAGCCAATCGATGGCATCAGCGGAGAGACATTGGCGGAACGTATCAGGGCCCACGGGCACCGCTCCGTCACCTATGTTGGCAAGATAGACGATGCCGCTGAAGCTGTACTTGAAGTTGCCAAGGAGGGCGACCTCATAGTTACTCTGGGCGCAGGGAATATCTGGCAGGTTTCGGAGGCCCTTGTCGACACCCTTCAGGAGGGGTGTGATGGCTAAAGCGAACGCTCTCGAACTTCTCCGTAAGGAGATCTCCGGCGTGGCGGAGCTGAATGTTCCTATGCGCGAACGCACAACTATGCGAACGGGAGGAAACGCCGACATCCTAATAACCCCCGCTGACAGAGATGACCTCGCCAAGGTGGTTAAGTTTCTCTCGGAACGGGAGATCGGTTATTTCGTCCTCGGCGGAGGCTCTGGAATCATCGTGCGTGATGGAGGCATAAGGGGGGCGGTTATAGCACTAAAAGAGCGCTTCGACAGCATAGAGGCACTGGAGGATGAGAGCGGCAAAACGACAGTGCGTGCAGAGGCCGGGGTGATGCTTGGTGAGCTGGTAAAATGGGCGGCATCATCTGGAATATCCGGCTTCGAGAGCCTCGCGGGTATACCGGGCACGCTTGGCGGCGCGCTCTATAAAAACTCCGGTGGTTGGGGAGAGTCAATCGGGAAACGTGTAAAAGAGCTGGAGATAATGGACTCAAAAGCTGAGAGAAAAATCCTTTCTAAGGATGCTTTCAGCTTTGGATACAGAACCTCCAATCTTCCGCTCGGCACGATAATTCTCTCAGCCACCTTCGCTGGTAAAAAGGCAAGCCCCGACGAGGTTAAAGCTTTAACAGAGGAGTGGCTTGACAAGAGGATGATGACCCAGCCTTTTGAGGCGGCGACTGTTGGTATGGTCTTTAAAAACCCTGAAGAGGGGCTCTCCGCGGGAGAGCTGATAGACAGATGCGGCTTAAAAGGTATCCGCGTCGGTGACGCGGAGGTCTCCTGCGACCATGCAAATTACATCATCAACATCGGGGAGGCCACAGCGAGTCAGTTGATAGCGCTCATCGGAATGGTGCAAGAGCGAGTTTATGTAAAGCATAAGGTCCGTCTTAGCCTCAAAGTAGGCTTGGTTGGGAGCAGCCTTGGTGAACGGCTGCGGATACGCAAATAGGGGAATATTAAGTGGCAAAAATAGCTGTTCTCAAAGGAGGCTTGAGTAAAGAACGCGAGGTTAGCCTCGTGACTGGCGGCGCCGTGGTAACCGCCCTCCGGGAGAATGGACATTTCGTTACGGAAGTTGACGTTGATAGGGAACTACCCCTGCGCCTGGCGGAGATTGATCCTGAAGTGGTGTTCATAGCCCTCCACGGACGTTGGGGAGAAGATGGCACTGTCCAGGGCTTGCTCGAAATCATGGGGCTCCCTTACACGGGCTCATCGGTAACCGCCAGCGCGCTGGCAATGGACAAAATCCTCTCCAAAGAGGTATTCGCAGCAAGAGGTATAGCCACGCCTCCATTTCAGGTGCTTGGCGCCAATGAAGAGGCAGACGCTGTTGAGCTTAAAGCACCTCTGGTAGCGAAGGCGCCGCTGGAGGGCTCCAGCATAGGTATGGGAATTGCTCACGCCGCTGAAAATATTGGCGACGCGATCCGGGCCGCTAGGGAGAGCACAAATGGTTCGGTTCTCATAGAGAAATTCATAGTAGGCAGGGAGCTCACCGTAGGCGTTCTTGGCGCGGGCGAGGCACTCCCAATAGTCGAAATAACGCCGGAGAGCGGCGTATATGATTTTGAAGCTAAATATACACCGGGGAAAACCCGCTATACGTGCCCCGCAACGCTTGATGATGAAACTACAGAGAGAGTCAAGGAACTTGGAGCGCGCGCGTACGCTGCTCTTGGTTGTTCCGGGGCAGCGCGCACCGACATCCTCCTCGATGGGGAGGGCAATGCATGGGTGCTTGAGGTAAATACGATTCCGGGGATGACCCCTACGAGCCTCCTGCCCAAGGCGGCGGCGGCGGCTGGCATCTCCTTTAATGAGCTGGTCGATAGAATGGTTTCGGAGGCTTCACTGAAAGCATGAAGAGAGAGGGCGGCAAGAGACAATTTTACGGCGCAATCTGGGCGGCGGCGACGATGGGCGTCGCGGGCGCGCTCTTTTTCGGCGCCTCTGCCCTTGTTGACGTCAGCCCCTTCAAGCTTGGAAAGATTGAGCTTAGCGGAAACACTAGAACCCCCCCCGAGCACGTCATGCGAATAGCCGGGCTGGTCGAGGGAGAATCAATCTTCAAGCGGGATATTGACGATGTTGGTGAAGACATTGCCAAGCTCCCCTGGGTACGGGGAGCAAAAGTAACGAGGCGTCTCCCCTCCACCCTTTACATTGCGGTAGAGGAATACCAGCCCGCCTACTTGATAAGTTTGGCCGGGAGGCTTTATTACTTCTCCGCCGATGGGAAGGTTATAGAGGCGCCGCTGGGAGGCGGCCTTGATTTTCCCGTCATCACCGGTTTTAGCTGGAGCTCCCTTGAGGGAGACAAACAAAAGAGAGGCGAGCTCATGGAGCTTCTCGGCAAGGTCAGCGAAGAAAACTTTGGAGGCAGGGTCGAAGAGATTCATTTTGACGCGGAAGATGGCTTTTTCGTAACCGGTGATTTTCCCTTTTGCTCCCGGATACGCTTCGGCAGGGGGGAACTGGACCGCAAACTTGACCTCCTCACGCGCTTGAGAAAGACCCTCGAAAGGCGCGGAGAGTTCGCAAAGACCGCCGATCTGACCTACGACGACAGGATCGTCGCTCGGCTCGAGCCGAGCGTGAGAGAGCGAGGAAAACAATGAAACCCCGGTCCAACACCGTTGTCGGCCTCGATATAGGAACCACCAAGATATGCGCGGTTGTCGCCGAGGAAACCCCAGAAGGGCTACACATCCTCGGTTTCGGCACTCACCCCGCGAGCGGGCTAAGAAAAGGAGTCGTTATAAATATCGAGTCCACCGTCCAGTCCATCAAGCGCGCTGTCGAGGAGGCGGAGCTGATGAGCGGGAGGGAGATTAGGCAGGTCTACGCGGGAATAGCGGGTGGTCACATTCAGGCTTTCAATAGCCACGGGGTAATAGCGCTAAAGGATCAGGAGGTTACTCCAAACGAGGTAAGAAGAGTTATCGATGCCGCAAAAGCCGTCGCGATACCGATGGACCGCGAGGTGCTGCACATCATACCCCAGGAGTTCATTATCGACGATCAGGACGGCATAAGCGAGCCTGTAGGGATGTGCGGGGTTAGGCTTGAGGCCCATGTGCACGTCATAACAGGCGCGGTGGCGGCCGCCCAGAATATCGTCAAATGTTGCAACCGCGCCGGGCTGGACGTAGCGGACATCATACTTGAACCCCTGGCTTCGGCCGAGGCGGTTTTAACGGATGATGAGCGTGAACTTGGCGTGGCTTTGGTTGATATGGGCGGCGGCACCACGGACATTGTAGTCATCGCACAGGGGTCGGTAAAGCACACCTCTGTGCTCACCCTAGGCGGAAACCACGTAACCAGCGATATCGCCATGGGGCTTCGCACCCCCTCCGCCGAAGCGGAAAAAATAAAGAGAAAGCATGCTTGCGCGCTAATCAGCAAGGTGGGTAAAGACGAGACTATCGAGGTGCCGGGTGTCGGGGGCAGACGCCCGCGGATTTTGAACCGACGAATACTGGCTGAGATTGTTGAGCCGCGGGCCGAAGAGATATTTTCTCTAGTGAGAATGGACCTACAGAAGCGGGGAGTCGAAGAGGCTGCGGTATCAGGTGTGGTTCTCTGCGGCGGGGCATCGCTCTTGGAGGGCTCGGTTGAGCTCGCGGAGCAGGTCTTCGGCCTCCCGGTGAGGCGTGGAATGCCGAGGCACATAGAGGGCCTTGTGGACCAGCTGAAGGACCCCTCTTACGCCACCGGGGTCGGCCTGGTGGAGCATGCTATTAAAAACAGGTCAGAGCAACACGCCGTGCTCAACGAGTCGGATGAGAACCTCTTTGGAAGGATAACCCAGAAGATGAAGGGCTGGTTCCAGCACTTTTTCTTCGGCGATGAATAAAAGCTACCGTTAGCCACGGCGGTGTAAATAAATTTTTAAGTGGCCGTCTCAAAAGGGCAGAGACAAAGGAGAGAACGGGATGATGAAATTCTTTTTGGAGCCACCGGCTCAAGCGACGCCGCCTCAGGAGCAAGAGGCACCCAAACAGATGGAAGCGCCTCTAAAGAGGCCGCCAACCTCAGCAAGGCATCAGGCCAAGATCAAGGTGATCGGCGTAGGCGGCGCAGGCGGAAATGTCCTCGATACGATGATCGAATCGGGAGTTACCGGCGTTGACTTTGTAGTGGCCAACACTGATATGCAGGCGCTAGAGGATAAGCGCACAGACGCCAGGCTCCAGCTGGGCGTTGGGCTAACCCGCGGCCTCGGCGCAGGCGGCGACCCTGAGGTGGGAAGACAATCGGCGCTTGAGTCCATCCCCTCCATAAAGGATGAGTTAACCGGCACTGACATGGTCTTCATCACAGCAGGTATGGGCGGCGGAACGGGTACCGGGGCTAGCCCCATAATAGCCCAGCAGGCTAAAGATGCAGGCGCCCTGACTGTGGGCGTAGTTACAAAGCCTTTCACCTTTGAGGGGCGCAGGAGGATGAAGCGCGCCGACGAGGGAATTGAGGCATTGAAGGCAGCTGTTGACACCCTCCTGATTATTCCCAACGAAAGGCTCCTCGAAATTGCAGGGGAAGACGCCTCAACTGAAGAGGCTTATGCAATGGTCGACAACGTCCTCTGCCAGGCGGTTAGAGGCATATCCGACCTCATAACCACATCGGGCAGGATCAATGTTGACTTTGCCGATGTACGGGCTGTTATGAGCCGCAAGGGAATGGCGCTCATGGGCACGGGTCGGCGAGATGGCGAGGACCGCGCGGCGGCGGCGGCGCATGATGCAGTCTCAAGCCCGCTGCTTGCAAACGCCTCTATTCAGGGAGCCCGCTCGGTGCTGATCAACTTTCGCGGACCAGCGGACCTCACCATAGGCGAGATAACAGAGGCGGCAAGCTTCATTGAGGAGGCCGCGCACGAAGAAGCTGAGATATTCTTCGGTCACGTTATTGATGAAGATATGGGTTCCTCCGTTCAGGTGACAGTAATCGCAACAGGTTTTGATGAAGCCAAAGCTGCGGCTTCATTACTGGACCTGCCGGCCGCGAAGGTTGTAAACGGGCCTGACCAGCCACTCCAGAGAGAGGGCTCCATAGACGAACCCACTTTTATCAGGAAAGAGCGAAATCGCCTCGGCGGCGCTATGCGCATAACAAGAGTTGCAACCGGCGATCAGGATTATTCGCACGACCTTGACGCCCCAACCTTCCTGCGTAAGCAGGCAGACTGAGCAGCATTTGGGCCGTGGAAGGGGGTACGCCTCAAGAGACGACTTTGCCCTGGTCTTTCCCAATCGCTTAAGCGTTGGGATCTCTAACCTTGGCGTACAGACAATCTACGGCCTCATAACCGAGAGCGATGCCAGTTGCGAACTTTTCTTCAGTGACGGCCCGCTCAATAAAAACGTAACGCCGCCATCCTCCTTTGGGACGATCGCCTTTTCCCTCTCCTTTGAGGGCGATTACCCGGGGGTGGTGGCGTTTCTGCTTAATAATGGTTTAGAGCCTATAGCAGAAAATAGAGATGAAGTTCACCCACTTGTAGTAGCGGGTGGTATGGCAATCACCATAAACCCCGAGCCACTCTCTGCCTTCATCGATGTTTTCTATCTTGGCGAAGCGGAGGGTACCTTCCCGTCCCTAATCGATTTTCTTATAGAAAATCGGGGCGCGGGCAGAGGGGAACTTCTAAAGCTTTTAAAGAAACAAAATATACCTGGAATATACATCCCCGAAAAAACAGCGCCGACACCTGTGGCTGTGCAAAAAGCCCCTCCCGGTTGGGAGCCGGCACATACCAGAATAATTTCAGAGGAGGACGCTTTTTCGGGTGCATACCTTCTAGAAGTAAGCCGAGGCTGCCCCCACGGTTGCCGATTCTGCGCCACGGGATACATAAACCGCCCCACCCGCTTTATCCCCGTTTCCGACCTTGAACCATGGATAATCGAAGGCGCAAAGATAACTGGCCGATTGGGTTTTGTCGGAGCGGCAGTTTCCGACCACCCCAGATTTAAGGAGATCGCCGAGTTTGCCCTGACTCACGCGGGCTCCTTCACCCTCTCATCTTTTCGCGCGGAGAATATTAATGATGAGTATCTGTCCCTTTTAAAACAAGGCGGGCAAAGAACTTTGACCGTCGCGCTGGAGGCTGGCTGCGAAGACCTGCGTCTAAAGGTTGGAAAGAAAATGAAGGACGAGGTGCTTTTGAAGGCCGCCGCCCTTGCCCGCTCACACGACATTAGAACACTTAAAATCTACGCAATGGTGGGCCTGCCCGGTGAAACCGATGGCGATATAGACTCCCTGATTGACTTGGTCACTAAAGCGCGCCGAGAGATGGGACGCGGGGTTGTCAACCTAGGCGTTTCACCCTTTGTGCCAAAGCCCAACACTCCATTTCAATGGGAAGCAATGGCCTCCCGTGATACCTTGACGAGGAGAATTCGCGCTATTAAAAGCGGGGCAGGCAAAGTAAAAGGCTTGAACGTATCCGCCGAATCCCCAAAATGGGCGCAGGTGCAGGGACTCCTCTCGAGAGCGGGCCGGGAAGCAGGGCGGTGGCTCGCTGAAAACCCCGGCAGCGGCGACTGGAACCGCATCCTCAAAAGTCCTGAAGCCGAAGCTATCCTCGGCGCAAAGCCGCTTGGGTCAAGGCTTCCCTGGGACTTTATAACCAACGTGCCCTCCCCTCGAAGTCTCCTTGGTGAAGCGGAGCGCGCTAAAGCCCTTAACCCTCCCCAAGCCTGCCCATCCAAAGGATGCGAACCATGCGGTCTTTGCTCTGATAAATCAAATTAATTTATGCGATAATATAATTTAACGTTAACTTTGCCGCAGGGATGTGAGCGCAAATGTCAAAGCATCAATTGCCTCTATTCAGAAAAACTTTCGCGGTAAGATTTATCATAATAATCGTTATAACCGGGCTCTTATCAATAGCCCTCACCAGCACTTCCCTCTATCTCTTTTACGCCAACACACTTACCGAAAACACCAAGCAGACCTCAAACAAGCTAAATAGCGAATTGGAGCGGCTTAAAAATAACCTCATCGAGTGGGTTGGTGAACTAGCTGAAATAATCCCAAAAGAAAACCTTCCTACTGAATTCTCAGTTCGCAGAGGCTATAGCGAGCTAATCATCCTGGGTATCGGAACCAAAACATGGTGGGAGGACTCCTATGGAATGAGCTCGCATAAAACTTCCGAGCTTTGGTCCGACGAAACAGCAATAACACTTGGCAGTGTCAATGACGGCGGCATTGAGCTTCTCGTTGCCGGCACTATAAATACCGGCCAATTTATAGGACAAAGATTAATATCCTCATTCATATTGAACGAGAAGTGGGTAGAGGAGACGAGCGCTCTTCTCGGCGGCCATTTAGCGATTTGCAGCGATGACACCTCAATAATCCTCTCAAGCTTCCAAATCACAAATGAGCTCAGCGTTCCACTATCTTCACTAGACAAAAGTTCACTGCTTGAGATTGGGGGGGAGCTGTACGGCTTCAGGCTGTTGCCCTTGTCCTTCGGGGTGGCGAATAGCGCTTGGTTTGCGGTATTCTCTCCAGCAAGCCCTCTACAAAAGCTAGCTTTCCAGATCGGGGGGCTTCAAACCGCAGTCTTCACCTTGGCCCTCTTGGCCTTCATCATTCTTTACTACTCAACTGTAGCACGCGCCACCCAAGACCTAAGAGAGCTCACATCATGGGCGCGCGATTCAGCTGAAAACCCCAAAATTGAGCCCCCGCAGGGGCGCTACCTTGAGCTCTCCACCCTCTCAGGTGCTTTTGCGAGCCTGGTAAAAAGGTTAAAACACACGGGAGATGAGTTGAAGGCGCAAAATGAGCGGCTTGAGGAACAAGTAAAAGAGAAGACCCAAGATATAGTAGCAAACCACGAACTGCTACAGGAGATACTCTCCGATATGCCCCAGGCGGTTATCCTCCTTGACGGTGACGACACCATCGCCTTTTGTAATCGCGTCACGGAAAAGGACTTTGGCACAGGGATTGGAGAGCGGCTGCCACAAGGGCTCTATGTAGCCCTCCTCTCGGCGCTTGAGCGCGGCCGGGATTACACTATGGAAGTGGACGGACGTAAGTTTGTCTTAAGCGCAAACCGCTTGGAGATGGGCAGGACCCTTGCCCTGATACGCGATGAAACATCTAAGCGGGCTATTGAGGAGCAGCTTCTTCAAGCGCAGAAGCTGGAAGCTGTATCGAGGTTGGCCGGTGGGGTCGCCCACGAATTTAACAACGCCCTGGCCTCTATCATTCCAGGGGTAGAGATGATTAGGCTTCAATCAAACGATGAGAAGACCCTGAGATATCTGGACAGGATAGAGAGTGCGGCATATAGAGGCGCGGATGTGGTTAGGCAGCTTCTTGCCTTTAGCCGTACAGGCGATGAAATACGTCAGGTTCTAGATTTAAATGATGTAATTGAAGGAGCTATAAAGATTTTTAAGCCTGCCGCCAAGTCTGCAGAGGTCCTATGGAATCCAGGCAAGAACATGCCGCGGATTAAAGGCGATGAGAAGCAACTTCAACAGCTTATTCTTAATATGGCGATTAACTCTCTGGATGCCATCGGATCTAATGGCAGAATTACCCTTGAATCTTGGTGCGACGAATCAAGAGAGTGGGCATCCTTCTCGATAGCTGATAATGGACCCGGAATACCGCCACACATTGCCAAGATAATCTTCGACCCCTTCTTCACAACCAAGGAGGCCGGTAAAGGTACCGGGCTAGGGCTCGCCATAGCCTTCGGTGTCGTCGAGCGCCATGGCGGCAAGATTAGATACAAGAGATCAGAGGATGGCGGCGCCTGTTTTGAGGTGAGGCTGCCGGCATTCGAGGAAACTCCGTCGAACAAGCAGTTCAGCACGTCACCAGAAGATGTGGTGATCGGTTGACCCTATCTATACCGCTTAGCCTCTATCCCGTATTTATTTACCTTGTAACCTAAAATTCTGGGGGTGGTTTTTAATCGCTCCGCTGCTGCGCGGATATTGCCGCGAGTACCCTTTAGGGCATCTATAATGAGGTCTGTCTCAAATGTAGAGACCGATTCCTCAAGGGATAATCCCTCCCCCATCGCAGTGGTCTCGGCTGTCTGAAGGGTGGGAGGCAGATGGTATGAGTGGATCGAGCTCCTGTCACATAGAAGCACCGCGCGTTCCATGCAGTTTTCCAGCTCTCTTACGTTACCCGGCCAATGGTAACTCATCAGCATATCTATCGCAGGCGTCGTAATTCTCTTAATTTCTTTTCCATTTTCTTTCGAATATTTTTCGAGGAAATGGTCTGCAAGAAGCAAAATATCGGTGCGGCGCTCCCTAAGCGCGGGCATATAGATGGGAAAGACATTTAGGCGGTAATAAAGGTCCTCCCTGAATTCGCCGGAAGACATCTGCTCTTCAAGGTTCCTGTTTGTAGCAGCTATTATTCTTATATTGGCCTTAATTGTCTTGACTCCGCCGACCCGCTCAAACTCTTTTTCCTGTAAAACTCGGAGCAGCTTCACCTGTGTAGTCTGGTTCAACTCGCCTATCTCATCCAAGAAGATCGTTCCGCCAGAGGCCAACTCAAATCGTCCCGGCTTTGACTCTGCGGCGCCGGTAAATGCTCCCTTCTCATGTCCGAAAAGTTCACTCTCTATCAAAGTTTCCGGGATGGCGGAGCAGTTTACCTTTATAAGCGGCTTTTGAGCCCTTGGGCTTCCGTAATGTATTGCATTTGCAATAAGCTCCTTACCCGTACCCGACTCCCCTCTAATCAACACAGTTGCATTTGACTTTGCCACCTGCGCGACCATTGAGAAGACCTTGTGCATCGCCTTGGAGTTTCCAATTAAGTTGCTTATATTGTATTTCTCTGCAAGGTCCGCCTGTAAACGCTCCTTCTCCGCTACCAGCTTGGACCGCTCATCCTCCACCATTCGGTGAACCTTGACCGCCTGTCCAATCATTGAAGCTATGATTTCCAGGAAGTTGACCTCTTCCTCAAAGGATACATCCACGTCAAAGGACTCTTTGCTAAATATCCTGTCGACTGAAAGAGCGCCGACAACTACGTCGCCAGCCCTAATTGGAACGCAGAGAAATGATATCTCCATCTCTTCCAGGTCACCGCGGCTTAATGTCCTATTGAGAAAAAGTGGTTCCTTCCCAATCTGCGGCACTACCATAGGTTCGCCGCTCGCTACCACCCGGCCCGTTACACCTTCTCCGGGGCGGTAACGTCCGCGCCTTTTCTCAGCAGGGCTCAGCCCGAGAGAAGTTTCTATCTGTATCTCCCCTGTAAAGGGGCTCACCAATGCAACGGTTCCCCGGCTCATTCCAAGCCGCTCCGAGAGGATATCCAGAATTCGCTCAAGCACCTGCTGAAGGTCGAGGCTTTGCGCTAGCGCCTGGCTCACTTCATATAAGGTTGAGAGCTCTTCTATTCTCTTTTCAGGGGAACGTACAGGAGCCATGGACCCTCCATAAGTTAAAAATACAAATTTGTTTCGGTCAGGCAAGGTAGCACGAAAAAGTATAAAATTGCATCAAATTTATTGGTTTTACCTTTTAAAGTTACATTTTCGATGTACACCCGTTCTGATAAAGTATTTGAAAAAGAGGCTGGGCAAGATGTGAAAGAGTTCGCCGCGCTTAAATCTACATTTGTGAAACAAAGGCGCCTTTTCAGCCCCCTTAATTCTTCTGATACGTTTTAGGGAAAGACTTTTTAAAGATGTCTGAAAAGCCACTTCTATCAATAATTATTCCCACTCTGGGAGTGGAGGAAAACCTCTCCCTGCTACTTAAAGATCTTGATTCCCAGGAGGGAATATCCTTTGAGGTTGTAATTGCTTCAGCAACCCCCAACAGTGACACTGCGACGCCACCCATAGGTTTTAAAACCAAAAATTTAAAAACAAAGATTGTAATCTGTGAAAGGGGCAGGGGTAGGCAACTCAATGAGGGGGTTAAGCATGCGGAGGGAAATGACCTCCTATTTCTCCATGCCGACACACGAATACCCTCTTTAACCCTCCTCACCCGGGGAAGCGAGGCCATGGCCCTTGCGCGAAGGGCTTCAAAGAGGGTGGCGGGGCACTTTCCGCTCAGGTTGGGGAGTGAACTTGCAGTACCATCATTTTATTACATTGAAGCAAAATCAAGGTTTGGACTTCCAGAGTGTGTCAATGGCGATCAGGGTCAATGGATTTCAAGGGAGTATTTCGATGAGCTTGGGGGAATGGATGAGTCGCTTCCCTTCCTCGAGGACTTGCGCCTTTCAAAGCACGTGGCCGCGGAGGGACGGTGGATAACCCTTCCAGGAGAAATTTTGACCTCACCCAGGCGCTTTGAAAAAGAGGGGAGAAAGGCGCGCTTGTCGCTAAATGCGCTGATCAGGGTCGCCGAGGAGCTTGGCCTGAAAAGGTTCCTTAAGAGGGCGCCTGAGCTTTACAGGGACCAGCCCTCAACGGAAAAGCTAACACTTGCCCCATTCATAAACCTCTTTTTCCGTGAGCTATTTTCAGGCTCGATAAGAGGAAACATATCTGGACTGGGCGCTTTCGCGGCAATGAATGCCTGGCAAACTATTGCATGGCTTGAGTGCACTTATGCCAGACAAAGAGGTATGGACAGCCACTTGGTAGAGCTTAATTACACCAAAAGGGGCATTTCATTATTCCACAATTTGAAGGATAATTTCATTTTCAGAACACTTGCGGGTTCTGCATTGCTTGCCTGGATGTTAACTATTTGGCTGGGCTCGCTGCAACCTTTTAGCTTTATACGGAATCGTCTATGAAAAAGGACCTCACTTCAAAAGTTAGTTCATCCCCCTTTGCAGGGATGAACACATATAGCACCGAAAGCAAAAAAAGGCGTTGCCTGGTAAGTAAGCTATCGCCTTCGCTGGCTTTTTACCCCAGGATTTTCAGCACTGTGTACAGAGCCGCCAAGATTGCAAAGGCGGGTTTATATGATGGGGATGCTTGGATTAAAAGCTCTCTTGAGGTCCTTAATGCAGTAGAGCGCTCTGGGGGAAATGTACTCATCGAGGGAATGGAGAACCTGCCTTACGATGGGAGCCCGGTCGTATACGTAGCTAATAATATGTCTACCCTCGAGACCTTTTTGCTCCCCTCCATTCTCCGACCAAAAGGCCCCGTTACCTTTGTAATCAAGGAGCAGCTTCTACGCTATCCCGTCTTCGGATGGGTTATGCGCTCTAGAAACCCCATAGCGGTTGGGCGCTCAAACCCAAGGGAGGACCTTACAACTGTTCTTCGGGAGGGCAAGGCCAGGCTCGAAGAAGGAATGAGCGTTATCGTATTCCCACAAACCACACGGGCTCCATACTTTGACCCCACAGCCTTTAACTCTATCGGCGCAAAGCTGGCGGCAAGGTCTGGAGTCAAGCTAGTGCCATTAGCGTTAAAGACGGATTTTTGGTCCAACGGGAAACGCCTTAAAGATTTTGGACCCATCTTGCCCGCCAATACGGTCCACTTTAAATTCGCCAGTCCTTTGGAACCGGAGGGAAAGGGAGACGCCGCGCACAGGGCTACGGTCAAATTCATAACGGAAGAATTAGCCCTTTGGGGGGCCTCATCCCCAGAGACGATAGACCCAGGCGCGCCAGAAAAACAATGAGCCTACAAGCAGGGCCAACCCTACGCCCCCCAGAAGTACGCCGGTAAGCCATGGGGGCAGTGATGCCGAGCGCAACCACTTGCCCATCAAGCTCATGCCAAGGACGAAAAGCCAGCTTTTCCAAGATAAGAACCCGCCTATGCACGTACCATCTCCACGCTCAATTATGCGAGTTATCGAGCGCGTCGAGACCGGGCGCATAACGCGGTAGCCTTTAAAGAGGCCTATCGCAAGGGCAACGGCTATAACTAATACCATCATTGCCGGGGTAAGGGAGAGCGCTGCTCTAGCGCCTCTATAGAGAAGAAAGGTCCCGATTGACGACCAGAGAAGCGCAGCCAAAAAAAGTTGCACTGAGGCAGACCCGGCTGGTTTTAATGAACGAAGCATCTTTGAAGAACTTATCTTGAAACTCCTCTGAGTTTTTAGCATTGATTACATGTAAGATTATAACTGACTTTATAATCTTTAAGGCAACCAATCTGAGCGCCTTGCCCGAAAGGACCAGTCATGTTACAAATTTCCTTTAGCACAACTTCAGGCCCGTTAAGGAGAATCCTGTGAGTATAGAAGAAAAATATAAGGAGCTTACTCTTGGCTCCCGCACACTTTACGGCCATGCCAAGCACCTTTTCCCCGGCGGCATCTGCCATAACATTAGGGCCTTTCACCCACACCCTGTTTTCCCACGCCATTCGGAGGGACCCCGCTTCACCGATGTAGATGGCAGGGATATCATAGACTTGTGGATGGGTCACTACTCGCTCATCTTCGGCCACGCATTCGGAGCAGTCAAGCGGGCGGTAAATAATGTTCTTGATAGCGGCTGGCACTGGGGCATGCCCCATGAGTTGGAGCTTCGATTGGCGGATGAAATCATGCTCGCCGCACCTGTTATTAAGAAGCTGCGCTTTTGCTGTACGGGAACTGAAGCAACTATGTACGCTGTAAGATTGGCGCGGGCGTTCACCGGAAAGGGTTGGGTGCTGAAGGTTGCCGGAGGATGGCACGGCGCTTCAACTGACCTTAGCTTCGCTGTCCGTCCACCATACGAGGAGCCAGAAGGACCAGGTCTTTTGGAGCCCGATATGCAGGGGGTAGCCCACCTTACATTTAATAATATCGGGGAGTCCAAGAGGGTCATAAACCTCCACCAGGACCATATCGCAGCGATCATCGTAGAGCCCATGCTCGGCTCCGGCGGTTTTATCCCCGCTACTAAAGAGTATCTTGAGTTCTTGCGAAAGGCCTGCGACGATATCGGGGCGGTACTGATTTTCGATGAGATCATTACCGGCTTTCGCTTTAGATATGGGATACTTGCAGATGAATACGAAGTGTCTCCTGACCTCGTAACCCTCGGTAAGATTGTGGGAGGCGGTTTCCCGATAGGCGTCTACGGCGGCCGTGAGGATATCATGGAGTTGGCAAATCCATTCCAGCCGGAGAGCCCCGGGCGGCCTGTGCTTGTGGGAGGCGGCACCTTCTCAGCCAACCCTGCAACTATGGCTGCCGGGCTAGCCACAATGGATTCCCTGCGCAAACAACAAAGCTCATTATATAACCTCCTCGCAACGAGAGGAGATGCGATGCGAAAGGGAATTGAAGAGCGTTTCAAGGCAATCGGCCTTCCCGCCGCGTGTACGGGGATGGGCAGCCTCTTTATGACTCACATACTAAAAGGCGACGATGATTTGATCACATCACCTGGAGATATAGCGGAGAAGACTCACTCCCGCGTCGCCGACAGGGAGCTCAAAATTTCCCTCTTGAACCATGGTGTATATACGATGCACGGCGGCGGCGCGATCTCCGCAACCCACGGTGAAAAAGAAGTATCAACGATGCTCGACGCATATGAGGCGGCGGCTCAAGACCTTAAAAATGAGCTACAGATTTAGCAATTACCTTGAATTTTTAGAAAGGAGCAGCAATGTCTTTTAACCGCAAATCCCTAAAAAGTATCAGCTTTATCGTAGCGCTCGCCTACCTACTACTCTTTCTTCCCGCGTCACCCGCTATGGCCGGATGGGTCTCCAACGGTGAGATGATAAATTCTCCCAAGGCCAAGCTCATCTCCATGGTAGAACGACAGGAGGTAACTGAAAGCCTGACCTCTATGGGCATAGATCCCAATGAGGCAGTGAGGCGCGTAGCGAGAATGACCGATGCCGAGGCGCAAAGAGCCCTTGACCAGCTTGAGACAATGCCTGCGGGCGGTTCTCCCGTAATTGGGGCGATTGTTTTTGTCTTTGTAGTCCTTCTTGTGACAGACATCCTCGGTTATACCAACGTATTCCCCTTCGTTAACCCACAGTACTAATAAAGGGAAAATACGCTGAAAGGTTTATCCTTAACGGCTATTGCGGCGGCGCTACTTCTTACGGGGTGCGCCGCCGTTTCAACCGAGCTCGCAAATGAGGGGCTGCCCAACGCGGTCAATATCTCTCCACTACAAGGTTTTAATCAGCGCGAAAACCAGTGCGGCCCGGCCTCTCTTGCAACAATTCTCAGGTGGAGCGGCATCCCGGACGCCACCCCTGAGGCCCTCAACCCTTCAGTTTACACTCCCGCCAAGGAGGGTTCCTTCCTCCATGACCTAGCAGGTGAAATACGAGCGAACGGTAGACTTGCGCACAGGGTAGAACCAAAGCTCTTGTCGCTCTTTAGAGAGCTTGAGGCGGGCCACCCGGTGCTTGTACTTGAGAACAGGGGCCTATCTTTCAGCCCTCTCTATCATTACTCTGTTTTGGCCGGATATGACTTGCTGGATGAAACGGTCACCCTATATCAGGGCGATCAAGAGCCTGCCAAAGAAGCCCTCGACACTTTTTCCAGAACATGGGCACGAAGTGGAAGCCAGGGGCTTCTCGCCCTACCGCCCGGAGAACTTCCAGCTGAGGGGGGTGAGGGAGATATCCTCACCTCCATAATCGAGCTTGAAGGAGCCGGGCAAAGGGAGGAAGCGATAGCGGGCTTCAGGGCGTTCCTGGTCAGATATCCAAAATCCTGGAGGGGGCACTTTTCTTTGGGCGGCGCCCTTTACCTTTCCGGCAACACTGCCGATGGTATAAAACACCTTGAAACAGCTACAAAGCTTGCTCCCGATAGACCCGAGCCGCTCAATAATCTTGCCCTCGCTGCCTATGGTGAGGGGCGGCAAGATAAAGCGCTCCGATACGCCGATGAAGCAGTCTTAAAAGCTCGCGAGCAGGGCCTTGACCTTGCTCCTTATTTGGGCACGCTAAAAGAAGTAGGTGGAGCTTTTGAGGTTGAGCACTAAATCTGCTAAGCTGTGAAGGTCTTTACTAAAAAGGGAGAGGCACCACCCGCATGGCGACAAAGCAATCCTCCACAGATAGAGAAGCGAATAGAAGGGCTTACCCGAGGAGCCCTGTGGTGGTGCGCGAAGCACGCTACATCTGCGGCATGGAGGTCTTCTTCGGCTACGCACAGAATATTAGCCGTAGCGGGCTCTTCATTTCTACTGCGAAGCTGAGGGAAGCTGGAGAGATTTATGAGATTCAATTCTCACTGCCCGGAGAAAACACCAGACTTTTCTCCTGCAAAGCCCGCGTTGTCTGGTCTCGCGGCTACCGGCACAACTCACCCTTACCTGCTGGCTTTGGCGTGGAATTTTTGGATTTGCCTGAAAAGGACGCCCTATATATCGATGAGTGGGTAGAAGCGGTTGCGAAGGACGCTTAACCTCCCTCACCCCATCTCCAATCACCAGCTTCATCTATACTCTTTGAACCATTCAGCCCAAAAATTTTTAAAGCATCCTCCAAAGCTGTCGGTAGAGGTGAAATTACTTTCAAAGGCTCTCTGCTCTTTGGATGGTCGAGGGTTACGCGCCATGCATGAAGGAACATGCGCCCTAAAGCTGTGAGCTCATCAATTTCACCATTGAAATTTCGGTCCCCATATCTGTTATCCATAACTACCGGGTACCCCAAATCTGCAAAATGTCTTCGTATCTGGTGATTACGTCCGGTAAGGAGCTCAACCTCGACGAGAGTAACAGGAAGGGGATATTGACTTTGAGCCAGCACCCTATACCTAGTATGGGCCTCCTGAACTCTGCCTGTAAGGCGCGGGTGACCCGCCGGGTATTTTGCGATATCGCGTGAATCCACCCTCTTTTCCAGGGGCTTTAAAATCTCACCCTCACCCGCCTCCAGCCTACCCGCAACAAGCGCTATATATCGTTTCCCAACGAGTCCTTTTTGCAACGCAATACCCAGCTTCTGTCTCGCCTTCACGCTTTTACCGACAAGAACGATGCCGCTGGTTTCAATATCCAGGCGGTTGGCAAGGGCTGGCTGAAACTCATCTTCCTCGCTAACCTCAAGGTAAAAGCGAACTCTTTCTATCAAAGTATCTCCGCTGTGGCGCAGTGCGGGGTGGCTAGCGCAACCTGGCGGCTTTGTAACTATAAGTAGTTCCTCATCCTCACGCACCACAGTGAATGGCCCCGCCGGTGTCTTGACATACACATTTTCCCTTAGCACCGGCACCTTAACCGGCGGAGGCGGCACGCTAAGCGTTACTTTAATAATATCTCCAGTATAAATCAGGTCCATAGGTGAACGACGGGAACCATTGACATTAAGCTCACCCATTCTCACCTTTTTAAATATCTCGCGGGAAGAGAGCGCAGGGAGGGCTATGCGCACTGCTTCCAAGAGGGAGAGCCCGTTCCAGGCATCCTCAACCTTAATGGCCCGCTCAACGGGGATGAGCTTGTCCATCTACACTTCGCCGATATCTGAGGAGGAGAAAAAATCCATAGAGAGGATGGGTATGGAACGATAGGTCTCTTTTAATCGCTTTGTCTCATTGTCACTCTTTTCATCCCACAGCGAAGACCTTAAGGGCAAATCGCTTATGTAGGTCAGCGCGGCAAAGCCAAGGTCGTGATGGGCGGCGGCGGAAAAGAATGCTGAAAGCTCCATCTCAATGGCGTCAAAACCACTATCCTTAATGGTTTCAAGGTTCTCATTCGATTCAAAAGTTATTGAACCAATTGTGAAAACTGGCCCTCTTTTTACGTTTAGCCCTTCCACCTCGAGAAATTTCTCCAGCCTGCCCTCAAGGCCTCCATTACAAGAGACCCGCGCCGCGCTCGCCACCAGCTCTGAAAAACTGCTCCTTAGATATCTGGTGTACCCCTCGCCGTCCGCAGCTTCGGAGGGTAGAAATATATCTCCTATCTGGTGGCCATCACTCAGCGAGCCAACAGCGCCTATAAATAGAAGGTTTTTCGCCGGGGTCATTGAGAGAATTGAGATACAGTCACCAACTCTGGAAGGGCCTATGCCGGTGCGAATTACAGTTATTCGTTTCCCGCCGCGTACTCCCGTTAACCCATCAAAGAAGAAGGGGGGAGATAATTCCTTAATAGAGTCGGCATCAAAATGTCTACGAAACGCCCTCAGCGGCATGAAGGGGGTAATTATTACATTTGGCGCTATATCTTCAGGAGCGCAACCTAGCGCTACGCCCACTACGCGGCGAGGGTCTCCCAACTCTGGATTGTTCGTACCCATGAAATACTCCTTATGAAAAATTTTGGATAAACTACCACAGGAGGCGCGACCTTGGAATCAGGGCAAAAAAATAGGGGCCCGTGGGCCCCGAGGGAGGAGTTGCGTATACCGCATGAGTTGAATATACATAAGCACATACCGCGTTGCAATAGTAAAACGCTGTTTTTTTAAAAAAGTATTCAATGATTTCAGCAATATATTTGTTTCTATAAATATCACCGCCTTCCATTTCCAAAACCGTGTTAGTACCGGGAAATCAAAAATCCCCTTCACTGTTGAAGAAAAATTTTCAGAACCTTATAGGCGCGATAGATGAGGGGCGGCAAGTGACTCATTGAAGGCATTGCAACTAAGTGGTAATTTTCAAGACATGTCGAAGCTAATTATCTCCGAAATATTCTCCTCCATACAGGGCGAGTCGCATTGGGCCGGGTATCCCTGCACCTTCATACGTCTCACCGGATGTAATCTTCGCTGCTCCTGGTGTGACACCCGCTACGCGTGGGAGGGTGGCTGCCAGAGGGATATCTCCGATTTAGTTGATTTTGCACTCAAGGAAGGGCTGCCAACGGTTGAAGTCACCGGGGGCGAACCTCTATTGCAGGAGGGCGCGCATGAGCTATTGAGCACGCTAGCAAGCGAGCACCCTGGCGAGGTGCTACTAGAGACAAACGGGTCATTACCCATAAAAGGAATCGACCCCAAGGTCCACATAATCATGGACCTGAAACCACCCTCCTCCGGTGAATCGGATTCAATCGAGTGGAGTAATTTAAATGAACTTTCGCCTCAAAGAGACGAAGTTAAGATCATTATAGCGGACAGGTCCGACTTCGAGTGGGCGCTTAGCGCACTAAGAACAAAAATTGCCAGCGGGATACGGGTTAGTCTTTCACCACTATGGGGCTCTTTAGAGGCGCCGCTGCTTGCATCATGGATAATGGAGGAAAAGCTTTCTGTCAGGATGCAACTACAGCTGCATAAATTAATCTGGCCCGATACTGATCGTGGAGTTTAAAACCCAATCCTCTATCCATCGCCATTGTCTCCATCCTGAAGCTTACGGTTAAGTACTTTAATCCTCATCCTCTCCTCAAGGACGCACCCCGGGTCACCGGGTTCGCACTCAGCTCCACGAATCTCACACCTTCCATCAACGTCATGCGGACAACCCCAGCCTCCTGACATCTGATAATGACTCCTCAACTTATTGTTACAGTTGCCGATAAATTACGAAGATACCAGAACTTACGAGAGCAGGCACAGTTACCGTAGAAAGAGGACACATGGACACTGCAATATTTGAAAAAGTGCTTACCCTCGCCCACCAATCAAAAGCTAGCGACATCCACTTCAAAGTCGGCGCACCTATATTACTAAGGATCAACGGCGAATTGATGGAGACAAAAAGTCCCATTCTCACAGCCGAGGACACTTACTCGATAGCTAAATCCGTATTAGTAAACGCCTACCCCCCCGTCGAAGCCGAGCACCTCAGGGAATGGGATGGCTCCTATTCGGTTCCGGGAGTAAGCAGGTTCCGTGTAAACGTATACCGTCAAAGAAACACTATAGCGCTTATTATGCGTGCAATTCCCTTCGAAATACCAAACTTCGAGAGTTTAAAGCTTCCGGAGATTTTGAAGAAGATTTCGCTTGAGAGCCGGGGGCTTATTCTTGTTACAGGGGTTACAGGAAGCGGCAAATCATCAACTCTCGCTGCTATGGTCAACCACATAAACAACAATCGCAAATGCCACATTCTTACGATTGAGGACCCCCTTGAGTTCATGCACAAAAATATCAAGTCTTCAATTAGCCAGCGGGAGATCGGCCTTGATACTGAAAACTTCAGTCTCGCCCTGCGCTCGGCGTTAAGGAAGGACCCCGATATTATTCTTGTTGGTGAGATGCGCGATTACGAGACTATAGATACAGCCTTAAGAGCAGCCGAAACGGGGCATCTGGTTCTCTCGACGGCTCACACAACTGACGCGCAAAGCACCATCAACAGGTTGATAAGCGTCTTCCCGTCAGACAAGCAGGCAACGACAAGGCTGCGCCTTGCAGAGAGCCTGGTCGCCACCGTAAGTCAAAGGTTGATTCCGATTAAGGAGGGAAAAGGGAGGGTTCCCGCTTGTGAAATCATGCGGATGACAAAGACTGTGGAAGAGTGCATAAAAGACCCGCTAAAAACATTCCAGCTTAAGGATGTTATAGAGCAGGGGCATGATTCCTACAGTACACAGTCCTTTGACCAGCATCTTATGTGGCTATTCAAAGATGGAGCCATCTCCTATGATACGGCCCACGCGGCGGCAACCCACCCAAGCGACTTCGAAAGGCAGGTGCTCCTCGATACCGGCGGAGATATGCCCGACTAGGTGTAGCTAACCCCCGAAGAGGTCACGCAGGTACTCCTTCCATCCCTTGTGCTCGTGTCCGCCATCGCTACAGAGGGGTTGCCCCTCAAGTAACTTGGCTAGCTGCTTTTTGCTTTCCTTGCTAAGCCCCGTAGGCGTACGCACCCAAATTTGCAGGAATAGATCCCCCCGGGCGTGCTTTCTGTTGATAAGAGGAACACCCTCCCCCCTTAACTTCTTAACTTTTCCAGACTGCTCACCTTCATCGAGCTTAACTTTCAAGGTCTCGCCGTCTGCCCCCTCAAACTCAACTGTTCCGCCGTTAACTGCTGTAGTTAGGTCTATATAAAGCGGCGAGAAAAGGTCAACGCCACGCCGCTCAAATTTATCATTTTCCTCCTCGCGGAAAGATATATAGAGGTCTCCTGGGGGGCCGTCGGGAATCTCCTCGCCCTCCCCGCGCATACGAATCTGCTGTCCGCTTTCAATGCCCGGGGGTATCTCTATCTCGACGACCTTCTCAATTCTCGCCATCCCGGAGCCGCCGCAATCTACGCAAGGCTCTTTAATCCTCTTTCCCGCTCCATTGCAGTCTTGACAAGCTCCCGAAGTCTGAAAGGTGGCAAAACCCTGACGTATAACCCTGGTCACTACGCCACGCCCACCACACGTTTCACAGCGCTCAACGTCCTCTGGGTTAGCGGCACCGGAGCCCTCGCAGGCCTCACATGGCGCCGGTTTTCTTACCTTGATCTTCCGTTTGCCACCCTTAATTACCTCTTTTAAAGAGACGCTAATCTCATGGGCAAGATTTCTCCCGCGACGCTGCCGCCTGGCGCTGCCGCCAAAACCTCCCATGCCTCCAAATATATCGCCAAAGATGTCGCCGAAGGCGCTGAAGATATCACCCACATCTCCAAAACCATGGTGCATACCGTGGGAGTTTAGCCCCTCCTCACCATATTGATCATACATGCGGCGCTTGTTTTCATCTGAAAGAACCTCAAATGCCTCTGCGCAAGCCTTGAACCCCTCTTCGGCCTCTTTGTTTCCCGGGTTGCGGTCTGGATGCAGCTCCATCGCTTTTTTGCGGTAAGCCTTTTTAATAACTTCGATGGAGGCGCTTCTTTCAACGCCGAGGATTTTGTAAAAATCTTTACCCATTGTAATTAACTCATCATTGAAATTGGCAAACGGGGAGGCGCCCCCAAAAAGGGGGCTAGAATTAGGTAAGGTTTCGAGCCGGTATTGTCAAGCCATGTGGAGAAAAATAGAGATTAAAGTAGATACTCTCCACTATAAACAGTTGCGGCAGGGCCAGTCATAAAGACATGGTTGCTATCCCTGTCCCACCTGATAAAAAGAGAGCCTCCATCAAGGACCACCTCTACGTCCCGCTCAGTACGTCCCGTCCAGAAGGAGGCCACAGCGGTGGCGCACGCCCCTGTGCCGCAGGCCATCGTCACACCCGCGCCACGCTCCCAGACACGCATCCTCACCCGGCCCTCTCCCAGGCTCTGGACAAACTCAACATTGGTGCGATTTGGAAAAAAGGAGTGATTTTCAACAACAGGGCCCACCTCCTCCACTGGATAACTCTCCGCATCATCTACAAAGATAACGGCGTGAGGGTTGCCCATGGATACGCAGGTGATATTTATGCTTCCCTCCTCAAGGGGAAGCGGGTACTCCCTTACCTTTCCATCCGCATTGACTGGTATCTGCCGTCCTTCAAGGATTGGCTCACCCATATCGACAACCACCATCTCTCCATCGAAGGTGCATATCTGAATGCCAGCCATTGTCTCAACTTTTAAAATATCACCGGTGAAGATGCCGTTGTCTCGAAGGTACTTGGCAAAGCAGCGGATGCCGTTACCGCACATCTCAACGCGGGAGCCATCGGAGTTAAAAATCTCCATCATATAATCCGCAACACTTGACTCGCGGAGCAGGAGAAGCTGGTCAAAACCCACGCCCAAACGACGGTCACCCATCTTTCGAGCAAGCTCATTCCACCCCCCAGGATCAACATTGCGGCAGTCAACCAAAGCAAAGTCGTTTCCGAGACCATGCATTTTTGTAAAATTTAGCTTCATAATTCTTATACCTCTCGGAGCTGGCCTGCCCCTTGACCTTAAAATAACCGTGTCGGATACTCTACTCCAATTATCCTAACCATAAAAGACCGCATATCAAACCCATACATGGGTGAAGGCACTGGATTGATAGAAGAGAAAATTTTGGAATTTCTCTGCGACACTATGGGTGAGCGGCTTGACACATTTCTGTCACAGCGAGCGCCCGAGCTGAGTCGCTCCAGGTTGAAAAAGCTTATTGAAGATGGGCTTGTAACTGTCAATGGTGACTCTGCAAGGCCCTCAAAGAAGCTACAACCCGGCGCAAAGATACGTGTAAAGATTCCCTCGCCTGAACCCGCCGAGGCTGCTGCCGAGGAGATGGCGCTGGATATCCTATATGAAGATGAGCACCTCCTCGCGGTAGCTAAGCCGGCTGGGCTGGTAGTTCATCCGGCCCCTGGGAATCGCTCCGGCACCCTCGTCAACGCCCTTTTATACCATGTTAAAGATTTGTCCGGGATCGGAGGAGTGAGCCGCCCTGGCATTGTTCACCGCCTGGACAAAGATACAAGCGGAGTGATTCTTGTTGCCAAGGATGATGCAACACATCAGAAACTACAGAAGAGCTTTAAAAACCGTGAAGTCAGAAAGGTTTATCTTGCGGTGGTATTGGGCAAGATGGAGGGCAGCGGAACAATTGATAGCCCCATAGGGCGTCACCCAACTGAGCGAAAGAAGATGTCAGGGGCTAACCAGCGTGGGAAGCGTGCCGTGACTCATTGGCGGTCTATTGTCTCTCTAAACGGGGCTACTCTACTGAAAGTAGAAATTGAGACAGGGCGCACTCACCAGATAAGGGTTCACATGGCGGAGGCAGGGCATCCCGTTGTCGGAGACCCACTTTATGGTGGCGCTGCCCGGGCAAGAGGGATAATGGATAAGGTTATCCGACAGCGTCTATTGAGGGAGCATGCTCAGGCGCTCCACGCATGGCAGGTCTCCTTCACCCACCCTGCCACCGGTAAGCTTCTTGATATCACAGCCCCTATTCCACCGCGGCTCCGCTCGCTGATTGAAGATCTAGGGGGTTCTCTTCGGGATCTATCACCTTAGCAAGGACTGCAACAAAGGCGCCTACTGCGACGCTGGTCTCTATCTTGAGGATGCGCCGATCATCATCCTCAGCCAGCCAGACGCTCATCGAAGAACCATCCCCAAAAAGCCCTTTAACGCCATCCATCCTCGGCGTAACCCTTACAGCGTCAAACTCACCTGCCGGCACCTTTATTCGCTCTCTTCCGGCCACGGTAACGGTCCCGGAAGCCATCTTCTTACCATCGCTGACCTCAATGGGTATGACGCCCCCTACCTCCGGTATCTCCATAACCCTGATCGCGTAAATTACAGAGATGGGATCGTAGGCAAAGCTGCTCACCTCAATCGTTTTTCTTAGCTTGCCATCCTTTATATATCTAGTTACACCCTCATCGTGGTCAAAGAGCACCAACCGTTCGTGGGGGTCTCCGTAACCCTCCTTTCCCTTTTTCAGGTAGGAAATGGCGGAAAAATTTTTACCGTTAATGACAGACTCGTAACGGATATCGAGCGGGTAAAGCCAGGAGACCTTGGAGCCGGTTTTAGCTGTGGTGGTAAAGCGAAGATTTCTTCCCTCGGTGGAAACCTTCATTGTAGCTTCTCCAGCGGACATTCCAGACCACTTTATGTCATAATGAAGAAGCTCACCTGAAAGTTCCGCCAACCTCAAGGTGTTAGGCGCGGCATTAATGGTGGGCGCAAAAAACAACAAAAGGTAAAGCGCGAGAGGGACGAAAGCTATTAAATGTCTCATTTTAAAAAGATACACGTAAAGCGCTCCTTTGAAGATGGAGCAATTATACATGCGTCCTCCCTGTCAGGACAAATCGGGCTAATCCACGGCTTCACCACCAGAAACGCCGGCAACATACTCGACGAAAACACCTCATCCAGACTCCTCAGACAAACGGGCATGCAAGAGCTTAGACTTTTGACGCAGGTCCACGGCAAAGAGATCATCCGCACCTCTGAGATGCGCCACCTTCCTGAGGGTGACGGCTGGTTCGGAGAGGGCGTAGCTGGAGTGCTTTACGGCATCAAAACCGCTGACTGTCTGCCCTTGCTGCTCTTTGACCCTATCACTAAGCATTTAGCCGCGCTCCATTGCGGTTGGAGAAGCACGCTCGCTGAAATAGTGCCCTCAGCGCTTGACCTCTTTCAGTCCATTGGAGTCAACACCGGCAACTTGCTATGTGCTATTGGACCTGCGCTCGGCCCGTGCTGCTTTGAAGTCGGTGCTGAGTTTGAGAAGATGGTTGATGATAGTTATCTAAAACCAGCCGATGGGGGTAAATTCTACCTGGACCTCCCATCGCTGGTTAAGGGCCAGCTTTTGAATGGAGGAGTAGCGGAGGATAGTATCGAGGATACAGGTCTCTGCACCCTTTGCGAGGATAGCTCATTTTTCTCACACCGGCGCTCAGGCGAGAAGGAGCGGATGTGCTCATTCATTGGAGTCAGGGGTGAATAAATCTTTACCCAACCATAAAATTAAACGGATTGGGCTTACCGGCTCCATTGGAACAGGGAAGTCAACGGCCGCAAATATACTAAGAGGGCTTGGGGTGCCCGTTATAGACGCCGACGAACTTGCTAAGCGTGTGGTTTCCCCTGGACAGCCCGCCCTAAATGAAATACGAAATCGTTTTGGCAAAAACGTCATCAACCCGGACGGCACTCTCAACAGAGAGTCATTAGCTAAAGTAGTATTTGAAAACCCTCAGGCCCTAGCCGACCTAAACGCAATAGTTCATCCACGGGTCTCTGCAGAGGCAAGCTCGGAATTTACCCGTCTTCTTGAAAGCTCCACCGTTGGATTCGCGGTCTATGATGTGCCGCTACTCTATGAGACGGGTATGGAGAAACAATTCGACTTGGTGGTTGTTGTACATACCGCCGCTGCCCTTCAGCTTGGAAGAATAATGGCACGCGCAACGATGGTCGAAGCTCAGGCCAAGGCTCGAATTGCCGCGCAGCTAGATATCGATGAGAAAGCGAAGAGAAGCGATTGGGTGATAGATAATAACGGCTCACGTGAAGACCTTGAGGCCGAGGTTGAAAGTTTCGTAGATGCCATTATTAGACACAACGATAAATATCCTAAGGCTGAAAAACCTTGACAAATTAACGTTCGATGTCTAATAGTTTAAATCAGTTATTCCAAAAACACTCCCCGCACAATTTCACGGTATCCCTTGAAGGGGCCTCATAGAGAGCGAAAAGCTACCGTTATTTATTCAAACAGACTTCTAAAGAGGACCGATTCGTCCGACCGCCAAGAAGCTCTTTCCAATTAAATTGTTAATGTTAAAAAACTTCACAACAGAGGGCCGCAAAAGCCCGGAGCACTAATCCATGCATCTGCAAGAACTCAAGAAAAAAGCTATCAGCGAGCTCACCGAGCTTGGGGAATCACTGGAGATCGAGGGCGCGACTCGGCTGCGCAGGCAGGATCTAATCTTTGCCATTCTTAAAGCGACCTCCGAGCAGAATGGGAACATATTTGGAGAGGGAACGCTGGAGCTCCTTCCAGATGGTTTCGGCTTTCTCCGCTCACCAGACTACAGCTATCTGCCCGGGCCGGACGATATCTACGTCTCCCCTAGCCAGATAAGGCGCTTTGGGCTTCGTACAGGCGATACAGTAAATGGTCAGATTAGGCCACCCAAGGATTCTGAACGATATTTCGCCCTACTGAAAGTTTCCACTATAAATGGCGACACCCCTGAGCAGGCCAGAAACAGGATGCTCTTTGAGAACCTTACCCCAATATTCCCTGACCAGCGCATAAAGTTAGAGGTGGGGCCCTCTATCTACACAATGCGAGTGATGGACATAACCTCACCGGTAGGCATGGGGCAACGCGGACTGATTGTCGCACCGCCAAGAACAGGAAAAACAGTCCTACTTAAAGAAATTTCCAACTCCATTACCGCCAACCACCCCGAAATCGAGCAGATAGTTCTCCTGATAGATGAGCGACCCGAAGAGGTCACCGATATGCAGCGCTCAGTCAAGGGCGAGGTCATCTCCTCCACCTTCGATGAGCAGGCACAGCGGCATGTTCAGGTGGCGGATATGGTCATTGAGAAGGCCAAGCGCCTGGTTGAGCACCGCAAAGACGTTGTAATACTCTTAGACTCAATCACACGCCTCGCCCGAGCTTACAACACGGTCGTACCGCACTCCGGCAAAATCCTCTCCGGCGGCGTTGATTCGAACGCCCTGCACAAACCAAAGCGCTTTTTCGGCGCGGCGCGTAATATTGAGGAGGGAGGGAGCCTTACAATCATCGCAACCGCGCTTGTTGACACCGGCTCCAGAATGGATGAGGTCATCTTCGAGGAATTTAAGGGAACGGGCAACATGGAGCTTGTGCTGGACCGCAAGCTTGCAGACCGCCGGGTCTTCCCAGCCATTGACATACAGCGTTCCGGCACCAGAAGAGAGGATCTCATTCTCAACGAAATGGAGATGAACCGTATTTGGATACTCAGGAAGGTGCTTTCGGCGCTAAATCCCCAGGACGCCATGGAGTTCCTCTTGGACAGGATGAAGGGAACGGAATCCAACACGGAATTTTTTGAGTCAATGAGCGATTGATGAGCCCAACTCCTTAGAAATTGAAAAGGCCGCACATTCGTGCGGCCTTTTTTACGCTCATAAAGCTTAGTCTTTAGCTCGCTTCCTCAACCTTTTTGATTATGCGGCTAATGGTAGCGTAGTGGAGGCCAATGGCCTCGCCAATCTCTTCAAGGGTGTAGCCGCCTTCATCGTAAGCAGCATAAACCGCTAGATTTCGCTCATCCTTAGAGTTGAATTTTTTCCCGACAATTCGTTTTAACTTTGCAAGCGATGGGCGCCTAACCCCACGGCCTGATACCTTTTTCCTCGCCAACTCACTACTTTTTTCAAGCAATTCGTCCCCGCCAAGGGCTAGCTGCCGTCTGGCACCTGACAAAATAGTTGCCGCAGCGTCCACAGAATAGATGTAGTTGGCGTATTTTTTCACCGGTTCTTCACCACCGAAAAATTGAAGCAAGCCATCCGCATCTAGCCATTCGGGACGCCGGGCCAACCCCGACAGCGGCCTGTGGCTTGAATAGATATAAAATTCCGGGCCGGTAGATAATTTAGCGCGTACGGGAGCAAGCGCAATGTGCCGAACTACCTCAAGAACCTTGTCACCCCGCTCGACCAGCAGCGATTTATACCTGCCCCTGAAGAGCTTGCCTTTACGCCCATACTTTTCATTGTAGCGTTGGGTATAGAGCCCCCCAAGCTGGCGCATGCCTTTGGAAAGATTAGCCTCAGGGGTTTCGATTAAAAGAAGGTATTCGCCTTTTAAAAGGGCGTACCCCCACACATTCCAACTGTACCTAGAGACAACATGGGAAATAATATACAGAAAGCTGGAGCGGTCATCATCACCACGAAAAAGCGCCTCACCACCAACTGAACGGGCTGTGATGAAGTAAACCGCGCCGGGAAATTCCACTCTCACTGGTCTTGTCATGGATTTATTCTACCACAGCAACAGCGCTCTTCAAGACCTGACACCAAAGAAGAAGGCGTCACCCTAAGATGACGCCTTCTTTAATCAAAGGGCACAAAAAGACCCTACTTCTCTTTAGTTAACTTCTCCTCAAGGAGCGCTACCCTGGCCTTTAGCTCATCAAATTCGCTGCGCATTACGAGGTCCATCTTTTTAAGGCCCTCTTTCAAAAACTCGGTTGTTTTCTGTTCAAGCTCTTTGCGCGATACCGCCGCCTTTGCCAACAGCTCTTCAACAAGCCCTTCGCCCTCCTCTTTGGAGAGTTTTCCATGCTCTACCAGCTCGTCGACAATAGACCGCGCTTTGGCCTCTGTAAGCGTCAGTGCACCTATACCAGCCAACATCGCCTTACGTAAAACTTCAATCATAATTTGCTCCCATTTACATCCCTTTAGCCGAGCCCTTTAGCTACAACATCATAAAAGAGCGCTAAAGCTTCATCCAGCTTAGCGGGTTCACTTCCACCAGCCTGAGCCAGCTCGGGCTTTCCTCCTCCACGACCGCCAACAACTTCCGCGATGGGGCGGATCAACTCGCCAGCCTTGACCTTTGCGGTCAAGTCGGCGGTAACACCCACAAGCAGCACCGCCTTACCATCCGCCTCGGCGCCTAGGGCAAAGATGCCGCTCTTCATGCGGTCCCGCAGGGTATCGGCGAATTCCCTGATGCCCTTAGCGTCTGAAACCGGAGCGCGGGCTGCAAGAACATCCACACCTGCAATCTCACGCTTCTCTGAAAGGATATCCCTTGAAGTGCCGCTTGCAAGCTGTCCACGTAGCGATGTTATCTCTTTTTCTTGTTCTCTCATTGCGGCTTGTATCTTCTTTATGCGTTCAGCCGCCTCGTCGGGGGAAGATTTGAGCGCCGAAGCGACAGCATCCAGCTTATCCTCGGTATCCCACATAGCCGAAAGTGCCCGCTCACCGGTAGCTGCCTCAATACGCCTTACCCCGGCGGCTACGCCTGCCTCAGAAAGTATCTTAAAAAGGCCTATTTCTCCAGTTGAGGATGCGTGGGTGCCCCCGCATAGCTCGGCAGAAACCTCTCCCATCTTAACCACGCGGACCTTGTCACCATACTTCTCACCGAAGAGGGCCTTTACTCCTTTCTTTACGGCGGCGTCATAATTCTCTTCTGAGACAGAGATGGGGTCATTTTTAGCGGCCCAAACATTGACCAACTCCTCAACTTTGCGAATCTCCTCCTTAGTCATGGGCGCGAAGTGGGAGAAGTCAAAGCGGAGTCTATCCGGTCCAACAAGGGAGCCAGCCTGTTTTACATGGTCCCCCAAGACCTCCTGGAGTGCAGCATGCATGAGGTGGGTAGCGGAGTGGTTTTGCGCTGTGGCAAAGCGCTCGCCGCTTTTCACCTTCGCATGTACTTTAGCGCCTACAGAGGCTTTGCCCTCCGTTACTTCACCATGGAGTACAATAAGGCCGTCCAAAGGCTTTTGAGCGGTTGTTACCTTTACCTTGAAGCCTTCGCCGGTAACGACGCCTGTATCGCCCATCTGCCCGCCGCTCTCTCCGTAGAAAGGCGACTCGCCGAGGATAAGCTCCACTAAGGCCCCTTCAGCGGCTTCATCAACAATGGATCCGTCCACAATGAGCGCCTTCACTTCAGTTTCATTCTCAAGGAGATCATAACCTGTGAAGGTAACGCGGTGGCCCCCCTCTACGAGCTCTCTGTAAGCGCTGCTAACGGCCTCCTCCCCTGAGCCCTTCCAGGCGCTCCTCGCCTTCTCCCGCTGCGCCTCCATCTCAGCCTCAAAGCCCGCTTCATCTAATACAATGCCCCTGTCGACAACGATATCCGCAGTTAAATCTACCGGGAAACCGTAGGTGTCATAAAGGCGAAAAATAACCTCGCCGGGGAGGACGCCGCTGCCCGCAGCCTCCACCTTTTCAACCTCGGACTCAAGGAGCTGAAGGCCGCGGTCGAGGGTGCGTATAAAGCGCTCCTCCTCATGCAGAATGACCTTGGCTACATAGTCACGTTTATCGGCCAAATCAGGGTAGCTCTCCTCCATAGAGGTGATAACGACCCCTGCGACCTCGTGGAAGAAGGGCTCCGTGAAGCCAAGAAGTCTCCCGTGCCGCATTGCCCGGCGCATAACTCGCCTCAACACGTAACCTCGCCCCTCATTGGAGGGAAGGATGCCGTCACCAATAAGGAATACAGCCGAACGTATATGGTCGGCTATGACGCGTAGGCTAACGTCGGAGTCCTCAGAGGCCCCATACTTAGTACCAGCCAAATTGGCTGTAAAATCAATAAGCGGGCTAAAGAGGTCAGTATCGTAATTGTTGAGCTTGCCTTGCACCACGGAGGTAATGCGCTCAAGCCCCATCCCGGTATCAATTGAGGGTTTGGGCAGGGGGTTAAGAGTGCCGGAGGCATCCCTCTCGAACTGCATAAAGACAAGGTTCCAAAGCTCAAGATATCTGTCGCAGTCGCACTCCGGGCCGCAATTTTCCGGGTCCGGGCAGGGGTATATACCCGGGCCCTGGTCAAAGTGTATCTCGCTGCAAGGCCCACATGGGCCTGTATCGCCCATGGCCCAAAAGTTGTCTTTCTCGCCGCAACGTATTATTCGCTCAGGGGGGACCGGTGTTAGCTCGCGCCAGAGGGTATCCGCCTCGTCGTCATCATCAAAGATGGTTACCCATAAGCGATCTTTATCAAGGCCGACTACCTCGGTTAGAAACTCCCAGCCAAAAATGATGGCGTCCCGCTTGAAATAATCTCCAAAGCTGAAGTTGCCCAACATCTCAAAAAAGGTGTGATGGCGTGCGGTGCGGCCGACGTTCTCAAGGTCGTTATGCTTACCCGAGACCCTAAGGCACTTCTGGCAGGTTGTGGCGCGTTTGTAATCGCGATTTTCAACGCCGGTGAAGATGTTCTTGAACTGATTCATCCCCGCGTTGGTAAATAGGAGCGTGGGGTCGTTCTGCGGCACAAGGGAGCTGCTGGCGACAACCTTGTGGCCCTTCTTCTCAAAGTAATCCAGAAAGAGCTTCCGGACTTCTGCTCCGGTCATTTGTGGTCCTCTCGATTTATCTATAGAAATTATCGTTAATTATTTTTTGCCCGATTGCCCCTCGAAAGGCTCCCAGCGGCTGTCGTGTGTCGAGCTTATACCGGAGACCTTTAGCGCAAGGTCGTCGGGGTTGGAGGATTGGCGCAATGCCTCCTTGTAAGTTATTAGCTTCGACTGTAATAGTCCCAAAAGCGACTGGTCAAAGGTTTGCATCTTGTAAGTCGTATAGCCCTCGGAAATGGCGGTAGTTATCTCTTTTGTCTTTTCGGGAGATTCGATGCACTCCCTTATCCTTGAGGTGGATACCATGACCTCAACGGCGGGCACGCGCCCCTTGCCATCTGCCCTGTTCACTAGGCGCTGTGATACTATTCCTTTGATTATGGAGGCTAGCTGCAAGCGAACCTGCTTTTGCTGATAGGGGGGAAAGACGGAGATGATTCGGTTGATTGTCTCACCTGCGTCCACCGTATGCAGAGTAGAGAGAACCAGATGGCCCGTCTCCGCCGCTACCAACGCTGTCTCTATAGTCTCAAAGTCGCGCATCTCACCGACGAGTATCACATCGGGGTCCTGCCTTAAAGCTGATTTCAATGCACCGGAGAAGCTATGGGTATCAAAGCCCACCTCGCGCTGATTGATTATAGATTTTTTGTCGCGGTGCAAGAACTCGATTGGGTCCTCAATTGTCATCACGTGGCTTGTGCGGCTGGCGTTGATGTGATCTATCATCGCCGCCAAAGTAGTTGATTTGCCGGAGCCGGTGGTCCCGGTAACCAGGATGAGCCCGCGCTGCTCCTCTGCCAAAGTCTCGACGACTTTCGGTAAAGCCAGCTGCCGCACGGTTTTCACCTCGGTTGGGATGACCCTGAAAACCATCCCTATGGAGCCGCGCTGCTGAAAGATATTGAGGCGAAAGCGCCCAAGACCCGCAACGCCGTAACCCATATCGATCTCCCTGTTTCGCTCAAAGGAGTCACGCTGTCCGGCGTTCATCAGCTCCTCGGCAAGCGACGCAAGGACATCGGGAGTAAGCCGCCCAACAGCCTTATATGGTCTAAGGGCTGAGTTTGACCTGAAAATCGGGGGCAGCCCTGCTTTCAGGTGAATGTCCGAGGCGTTTGCGTCAACAGCTGCCTTGAGAACCGCATTGAGTTCCATCGCTTATTCCTTCTCTACCTCTTCACCCTTAGGGGCGTCGAGGCCATAGAGGGCCTTGACCTTCGCCGTTATCTCATCACGCAGCTCCGGATGCTCTTTAAGGTAACGGCGAACATTCTCGCGCCCCTGCCCTATGCGGTCATCCCCATACACATACCAGGAGCCTCGTTTATCAATAACATCTTTGGAAACAGCCAGGTCGATGAGATCTCCCTCCCGACTGATCCCCTCGCCATAGAGTATGTCAAACTCAACCTTGCGAAACGGCGGCGCAACCTTGTTCTTTACAACCGTGATTCTGGTGCGGTTGCCAATCGACTCGTCACCCTCTTTTAGCGCTCCTATGCGCCTGATATCCAGACGCATCGAGGAGTAGAATTTTAGCGCGTTGCCACCAGTTGTCGTTTCAGGGTTGCCGAACATTACACCTATTTTGTGGCGAATCTGATTGATAAAGATGAGCAGTGTGTGGGAACGGGCAACCGTTGAGGTAAGCTTTCTAAGCGCCTGGCTCATAAGCCTTGCCTGCAAACCTACATGGGCGTCGCCCATCTCACCCTCAATCTCCGCCCTAGGCACCAATGCCGCTACTGAGTCTACGACGACTACGTCAACTGCGCCGGAGCGAACCAATACTTCCGTTATTTCCAGTGCCTGCTCGCCGAAATCCGGCTGACTCACAAGTAGCTCGTCAATATTTACTCCAAGCTTCTTGGCGTAGGAAACGTCTAGCGCGTGCTCCGCATCGACGATAGCGGCAATACCCCCGGCTTTTTGCGCTTCGGCTATGGCGTGAAGCGCGAGGGTCGTCTTGCCCGAGGACTCCGGCCCGAAAATCTCAACAACGCGCCCTTTGGGAAAACCTCCGACCCCCATCGCTATGTCGATGGAGAGCGCCCCCGAAGAGATCGCCTCGATCCCCTGGGCTACGCCGGCCTCTCCCATCTTCATAATGGAGCCCTTGCCAAACTGTTTTTCTATCTGCCCAATTGCCAACTTTACCGCGTCGTCTCGCTGATCCTTCATCTCATCCTCTTATCTTCTACACAATGTTAACGCGAACTCGAGGTGTGTAGATTGGCCCCCCCGGCCGCAAATCACTCTCGAAAAGTATAACTTCATCCAATTTAAAGTAGGGACCGTAAAAGCCTACGAACCTCTCCGCTTGATCTAAAATATCTGGTGGGCGCCCGCGCCCCTTGGCCCTTGCCAATGTAAGGTGTGGTTTAAAACCCCTCTTTTCCACCGATATATTAGCTTTTAAAAGCCTTTTTGTAGTCAGCTCTTGCAGGGCAGCCAGCCGGCTAACCTCGCCGCCCAACCCAACCCAAAGGGTTTGAGCCCGCGCCAACGATGGAAAAGCACCAATCCCTTCTGATTTTAGGTATATTGGACCACCAATGGATAGCGGCGCCCCAAATGCAGCCTCAATGTTTGCTGCCTCCCCGCAAGACACTTCGCCCAGGAAGTTCAAAGTAAGGTGAATATTAGCTGGCTTCACCCACCTATATTTCGCCGGTAACGTGCCCTTTATTTGCTCCATAACGCCGGCAAGCTCACTCCTGGCTCCCGGAGGTAACTTGGCAGCGATGAAGAGACGCAAAAATCACCTCACTACCAGCTGAGCCAACCTCTCCAAAAGAGCCGTAGCAGCGCTTTTTCGCACCGCAGCCCTATCACCGGAGAGCTTTAACAACTCAGTCGATATTTCTCCCGCTGAGCCCCATGCGATCCAGACAGTGCCTACAGGCTTTTCCGGAGTGCCGCCCTCTGGTCCCGCAATCCCTGTAACTGCACCCGCGTAATCAACTCCAGTGCGGTCAAGCAAACCAACGGCCATCGCTTCGGCGCATTCGCTGGAGACTGCGCCCGGACCGTTAATAACGCTATCGGGAACCCCAAGAAATCTTGATTTTGCGTCGTTGGAGTATACCACGACCGATGAGTCAAAATACTCAGAACTGCCGGGCAGAGCTGTTATCCGCATACCAATCATCCCACCCGTGCAGGACTCCGCAAGCGCAAGCTTCTTTTTTCTTATTAACAAAGCGCCGTGGATCCGCTCCTCAGGAAGTAAGTCGGCCAATACAAAGCTCCTTTAAAGCACGCCCGACAAGGAGATAAGGTAGAGGGCGGCCCTAGCCATTATTCCCGCAGCTACATCATCGAGGAGTATACCCCAGCCCCCTTTTACTCGCTCATCTAACCAGCTTACGGGGGGAGGCTTAATTATATCAAAGAGGCGAAACAAAAAAAACGCGGTCAAATACCCAAAAACAGTTGGGGTAAGGAAAATTGTGGCGAAGAGAAAGCCTATCAGCTCGTCAAATACTACCCAGCCGGGGTCGCTTGCCTTCCCGTCGAGCTTGGCGCCCTCCCCGCAGATATGAGCTCCGAGAGGCAAAAGAAGTGCTACGGTGAGCAGCGCAATCGGTTTTGGAAGAGCAGCCAGTATGAGCGCGAAGGGTATACCGGAGAGCGTTCCTACAGTACCTGGAATATATGGGGCAAGGCCCAGACCGAAGCCCGAGGCGAGAAGCTTTATTAGCTTCCCCCTCATTCGGCGTTTTCCTTCTCCCACATACGCATAAAAGCATCGACACACTGCGGGTCTAGCTGCGTACCCCGACATCGAAGTATTTCATCACGGGCCGCCTCATGCGAGAGGCCGTTGCGGTAAGGGCGATTCGATGTCATAGCATCGTAGGTGTCGGCGACCTGCATTATCCTGGCACCAAGGGGTATATCCTCACCGGAGAGACCTTCAGGATAGCCGCTTCCATCGAACCGCTCATGGTGGTGGTAGACGATCGGCACCACCTCGCCAAGGAAGCTTATATTCTCAAGGATTCTCTTGCCCATCTGTGGATGGGATTGGATTATAGAGTGCTCAGCTGGTGTCAGCTTGCTGGGTTTATTTAATATAGCACCTGAAATCCCAATTTTACCTATATCATGAAGGATGCCCGCCTGGGTTATAGTCTCTACAAAGTCCTGGCTACAACCCATCTCTTTAGCTGTCCTGGCTGAGAGGCGTGTAACATTCTCCGAGTGGCCGTGGGTGTATGCGTCTTTTGCTTCAAGGGCAAGCGCAAGTGACTTTATCGTCTCTTTAAACGTTGCCTCAAGGTCTGCGTAGAGGAGGGCATTTTCAATGCTGGTGGCAGCCCTGTCGCCGAGGACGAATAGGGCTTTCTCCTCCCTCGGAAGAAAGTAGCGATTGCTGCTGGTCGCCACTGCGTTTAATACTCCGAGGAGCTCTGAACCGCGCCTAAGCGGAACGCTAAGCATAGTCCCCTCGGGCAGCTGCGGGGCTCCGCCATTTAAGATCGTGGTTAACTCATCTCCGCGCCACTGCACGGCGTTGGACTCTCTCACTTTTGCTTCAAGCAGGGCTGTATTAGCAACGAAACGTTCTTTGCTGGCGCATATACCCGCTGAGACCCTTCGCGCAAATTCAGATGAGCCGGGCTGCCTGAACAACAGCTCTATTCCGTCGGCATCCAGCTCCCGTTGAGCAGCTTTCACTACCATTAACAATATATCGTTGAGCGAAAGGCTTGAGGAAACCGCCTCACTAAGCTCAAGGAGGGCGACCTGCTCTTTGAGCTGCATGTTCTCTGTGGCCAGTAGAATTTTCTCAAAGGCGCGCTCAACGATCTTCAGAAGCTCACTTATCTTAAATGGCTTCAGTATGTAGTCGTAGGCCCCCTTCTTAAGCGCGTCTATAGCTGTTTCGACCGTTGCATAGCCCGTCATTATGATGACTATGGTATCTGGGTTCTGATCTTTAACGGCCGCCAGGAGATCCAAACCCGATTTGCCTGGCATCTTTAAGTCGGTGATAACTATATCGAACTTTTCTCTTGCAAAGAGCTCGATAGCGTCCTGCGCGTTATGCGCGGCGATGGTGCTGTAGCCCTTGCCCTCAAGGACATCCTCAAGGACTGCCGTTATATCTCTTTCATCGTCTACGACCAGGACTCGTCCGACGTATTTTCCAGCTTCCATCCGCAAACTCTCGATGAGGTTAACCCAAGCCATTATCCCCCTTTTTACACCTCACGATATGATAAACGACCGCGCTCCAATTCGGAAGAGTTCACTTAAACTTTATTGCTTTAACACACGTCGCATATTCAACCATTTATTGCGCGGGTGAACTTGTCAGCTAAGCGATAAAGTCCTTCTCTTGGGGCCAAGGCTGGGCGACGTCGGTTAAATTTCTTACTGTGGCCCGTCAGGGTCAAAATATGTCGGGGTTGAATCAAATCCACTATGGGAGTATTCCTAAAGGGGTCAATTTCAAGTTCAAGGAGTATCTTCATGTTTTTAAGAGCCGCCATAATTTCGCTTATCATTTTTGCGGCAGCCAACTGCTTTGCCGATACTGACGCACCACTTCGCCTCGTATATGGCTCCTCTATCTCGGGTGAGACACACCCCTGCGGTTGAAAATCAGGCAAGTTCGGCGGTCTGGCCCGAAGAGCAACGAAAATAAATGAACTTAGAAAGAGCAGCCTCGACACCATCTACTTAGACGGCGGCAGCGCTCTCTTTCACTTTGAACAGTCACAGGGCTTTGCGGATGATTCCGAATGGCTATTCGCTAGGGCGAAGATAATTGCTGACGCCCTTTCCTCAATGAACCCCGCTGCAGTCGGCGTGGGGAGAAAAGATATAGTTAAAGGGATAAAACTGCTAAAGGATATTGAGAAAGATAGCGGTCTTCCCTTCATCTCATCCAACATAACAATGGCTGTTGGCTCAACTCACCCCTTTCCCTCTCTCAGGAGGGTAAAGTGGGGGGAAAACGAAGTCGCCATATTCAGCCTTACACGCTCGATGCCGAACTTCGACGCGACCCTCGGAATAAACGTACTCGACCCCGTGGATACAGCCAAAAAGGTAGTAGACCTAACAAAAGATGCCGATATGGTTATCTGCCTCAGTGACCTGGGGTTCAAAGATGACCACGCCCTTGCCCGCGAGGTTAAAGGGATAAATATTATTATTGGAATGGGCGAGGGGCAAAGAATTCTCAGTTCACCCTCAAGAGTTGAGGAGACCTTGATTTTAAGGTGCGCCGACAGGGGCAGGCAGCTAGGAGTTTTGGACCTGCCGCCAAACATGGCCGGCAAAGGATGGCCTCTGGCCGTAGAGGCCTCGAAGGTGGTCAACCTCCGGGAGCGCTTGAACACAATAACACGCAGGATTGCCAGCATTGAGGCAAGAGGGGAAAGCTCAAAAGGCCGGGCGGAGATTGCCAAACTGCAAAAACTTGCTGCACCTCTGGAGGAGTCCATTCGTGAGATATCAAAGAATGGGGGCGGCTACAACCACTCCATAACTGTCCTCTCTTCCCAGACAAAAGACGACCTATATGTGGAAGAAACGCTGAAGGATCTCGGCCCGGACCCCGCTAAAAACAGGCAAAAATTACCCCAAAAGAGGGTTTCTAGACCTATTCGGCCCCCAACGCCACAGCAGGCAAGACGAAGCTCCGCCTCTTCGACAAAGGCCTCTGCGCTACCAGATGGAGAGCCTTATAATACCGGCGCCATGTCCTGCCGACGCTGCCACACCGACGCCTACAGGTCATGGATCAGGACCGGTCACTCCCGCGCCTCTCTAAATCTTTCCAATGAGCAAAAGAGGGACCCCAACTGCCTGAGCTGCCATGCTACTAAGTTAAGCTTTATAAAAGGGGGGGCTATTGAGAATCTCGTCGGCTGCGAGGCTTGCCATGGCAAAGGCTCCAAACACAATGCAGCGGATGGAAATATCAAAAGAAAGGTAGCAGAGGTTGTTTGCGCTTCATGCCATAAGGGTTACCACGAAAACTCCAGCTTCGACTTCGATAAGGATTATGAAGCTATAAGATGTGACAGGGCTGAATAATCAGGAGCCTTTTACCTCCGGCAGCTTTGCCACACGAGAAATAATATCTGTGGTGGATAGCCCCTCAACGAGGGAGATTGATAGCACCCGGCCGCCTCTACCCTCAACCACCTCGCGACCGACGATACCCTCAATGGGCCAATCTCCACCCTTGACCAAAATATCCGGCTGGACCATCTCAATCAGGGATAAGGGCGTGTCATCATCAAAAAGTACGACATAGTCTACTGATGAGAGCGCTGAGAGAACTGTTGCCCGCTCATCCTCATGCATCACCGGCCTGCCATCCCCTTTACCCTGACGCCTGACCGATTCATCGGTATTTAGCCCAACGACTAATATATCGCCCAGCTCGCGAGCCTTTGACAGGTAGGTAACATGGCCCGGATGTATCAGATCAAAGCAACCATTTGTAAAGACAATCTTTTTTCCCGAAGCCCTAAGGGGCTTAAGGAAGGCTAGCAGCGTATCTACTGAAACGGCCCCAAGGGTCTTCACTCAAGCACCAAGGGGAGGCACCCCTCCCTGAAAAGCAGCGCCGCTTCCTCCTCACCCATTTGGACATCTGTGCAGAATATTTTCTTCCCCTCAACGTCTTCTACAAGGTCTGGATAGAGTTTGGACAAAAGAAGCTGATTGTTTATCTCAATGCCGGAAAGGATAAGCCGCAGTGAACCCTCTGCCGGAAGCGCCAACTCTTTTAACTGATGTTCTACGCCTAGAAGAACCATTAGGTCGGCGACTCTTCCTAGCGCTGGACTCTCGCCATCCCATGAAAAGGTAAAATATCCCGCTCTTAACAAAACAGATTCAGCCTTGGCGGGCTTTTTGGGAATTGCTGCATACTTTAAAGAGCCATGCTCGAAAGTTATCGGGGGCCTTATCGTATAGCTGACGCCGGAATCAAGCTTAAGAACAACGGCGGGGCTCAATTTGTTCTCAACACCCAGCAGGGATAAAAGGCTCGCCGCCCCCTCCATGGAGCCGCTCTGAAGGAGCGTAGCAACCTTGAAGCTAGTCTTTATTTTTTCCTGTCTAATCCGGCTTTCGCCTAGGGAATGCAGAACAAAGCCTTTGCCGCTCAACAACCCGGCAAGTATTGGGTCGATACCTTCGGTGCCGCTGAAAACCATATGTACTCCGCCCTCCCAAAGGGAGTCCGGATTTGGAGTTACCGTCCAGCGCGGGGAAGCCTCCAAGGTTTCATTCTCTTTCAACGAAATTATAGTGGAGCCCTTCTTCAGTTGGTTGAATTTAAGAACCTCGAAGAGTTTACCAAGGTATTCCTCAACCGACTCAGGCGCGCCTTTCAGCACTGTGTAGCCCCAGCTGGCTTCAACAGCCTCTTCAAGCGGCGCTGAGAGGCGATTCATCGGGTCCAGGATCACCTTTCCACCAGCAGGGCCGGTAATAAAGGGGAAATCGCTGCCATCCAGCCTGACCGTTCTTCCTCTGGATAGGGGAATGAAGCGCTCCCCTGTCCTCTCTACACGGCACTCCAACTCTTCTAATAGGGATAGTATCGTGAGTACACCCTCTGGTATCCCCTGTTTGGCCGAGAGGCTCTCTTTAGGAGCGCCTTTTCCAGCGACGATGGTGGGAGTCGCCGGGGCTTTCTCTGGCTCCTCTTCTATGTGCCGCTCAAAGGGGATTACTATAAATTGACCGACCCACAATTTACCCAAGTCTTTGATAGAGGGGTTGGCCCTCTTTACCGCTGTAATAGCCCTGCCCATTCCGGCTTTGGTAACCCCATAATCCCGCCTGAGGATTTTCCAGAGGTTGTCGCCGGAGCGCACCTGATATGTGTCCTCCTCCATGGCAAGCTCAGCTTGCACCGGCGGAGGGGCAGCGTCTATCTCTACCTTAAAAGGAACCCTTATCTCCTGGCCTACAAAGAGCCTGTTGGGGTCAACACCTGGATTTACTTCCCTAAACGCCTCTATGAACTCCGGAATATCATCATCCGAAATCCCATAATCGTTTTTAAGGATATTCCAGAGTATATCGCCCCTTTTAATTTTACGGGATTCTGCGAAAATCTTGTCACCTGCTGCGCGATGAACATAGAGGGCCTTCTTTAAATGGATCTTTGAATCCTGGGGCGGGGGAGCCTCATCAGCTCCATAGACCTGCCCGCCAGCTATCAGGGCTAAAAGCAGCGCTGCGGCTATTGCTCCCTTTATCACTTGACGCAACCCAGCGTCTCGAGAAAGCAGGGGCCGCCTATGAAGAGGTCATCTTCAAAATCCAAAATCTCAGCCCATGTTGCGGCAGCGGTCAGTGTCGGGGGGAGGCTGTTAAGGATATCATCTATATCTTTGTAGTATTCTACGGTTATATCTACGCCGTCCGGTGTTGATGTAACCGGGAAGGTAAGTGGAGAGAGGATTAGCTGCTCATCGTATGTGAATCCGAAGTAGAGCGTCAGCTTTCCTTCTGCATCCAGCAAGATTGGCTGCTGAACGGTATTTGCCCCAACTGTAATGGAGATATATGGCGCGGGCCCCGGGCTGACGTCATCCAAGTTAACCTCTGCAACTGAGTTAACACCAATGTAGCGTGTAGCGCTTAAAGCCATATACCGAGAGATGAACCCCCTGACACCTAGGCTGGAACCAAGCCATATATTGCCGCCACCGTCGCTGACCGCCTTGAAATACTGGTGCGGCGTGCTGTTGGGGACACCCTCTGTCAAGTTGTCGTTTTTCATAATCGGGCGCCAACCACCCCCGGCGAACGCGCAGGATGAGCTGTCGACCGAGTAGAAGTCATCGGATGGGTCGGTCCAATCCCCCGGTTCGCAAACACGTGATGAGTAAAATCCATTGATATCTGGTGTCTGGTAAAATGCACGCCCCGTCGTCGCAAGCCAGATAGCCCCTGTTTCAGAATCTACGGTAAAATCCGTGACCAGGAAACTGTCATTTGTATAGTAGCCCTGCGGCGGCTCAAAATCAGCCACGGAGACCCTCTGGTAGGACCCTGCGTTGTTTACATATTTCCCAACCCTGCGCAGACGTGAACTTACCGATATCCCCGTGTCCACACCCTTTTGGGCGTACCAGAGATCGCCTCCTATATCCTTTATCGCAGCAATCCTGGCAAGGGGCATCGGTTGTCCAACAACGGAGATTGGATTCTCATCACCCGGAGTAAATAGGTATATGCTTTTTCCTGTCTGGTCTTCACCTGAAACCTCTTTTGTAATAAAGGCCACTGCTGGCGTATCCAAATTGAACTCAGTGGCATTTACCACACGCCAGATTCTGTTTAGGTCTGGGCGGGTCGAGGAGAGTGTGTATGGATCGACTCTGGAAACAGATGGTCCCGAGTCTTCGTTGATTTCAATCTCAACAAGCCCCTCCTCGGAGGCAGCGTAGATTATATTGTTAACCGGCTCATAGGCGAGGTCGTTAACCGGTATATCCTTTGCGGCCTCGGCGCTTGCGCCTGCGCGAAGGGCGATACGGTCCTCAAACTGGAACCTGTCCGTAAAGCGTCCCCACTGAACCCCCGCGCTTCCGGCAGGGTCGGCAGAAGAGAAGAAAAAGTATTCATTGCCCCCGAATGAGGCGAAGGCTATGGCGCTCAAGGAGTCGCTGAGCAGATATTCGCCGGGGTATCTGTTATTATTGGCTGGAAATGAAGTTGATATGCGATTGAAATTTTCACCGGAAATAGTAACGGCCATAAGGCCGCTATTATTTGTTGTCAGGTACATATTATTGGCGCTGTCTGCTGCGATGCCTGTAATACCGGCGTTTCCGGATAGAAAGATTTTATCGGGCGTCGCGAAGATATTCCTCGCGAACTCCGGCTCTCCGAAAACTCCAACAGCTGCATTGGCGCCAAAGGCTAGCAGTAGGAGAGGCGTCGCCGCCGCCAGCTTTAAGAATTTCATGGTATCGCACTCCCCTGCAATCCCCGGAAATAGGGGTAAAAACAACTTTTACACTCAAGCGCTGAATATAGCATGCGACTTCACAATTATTCAAGGCGTTCACGGTTATTGCGGGTTGCCTTGCCACAATTAACATGCTAGAAAAAACCGGGTATTTTCAGAACTTTCAATGCTCCGATCGGAGGCAGCAAACTATGAAGCACGACCAATCCTCAGCACTCTTTGAAGAAGCCAAAAAAATTATACCTGGTGGCGTAAACAGCCCCGTTAGGGCCTTCGCGGCTGTAGGCGGCAATCCTCCTTTTATTGCCAGCGCGAAGGGCTCTAAGATTTATGACGTTGATGGCAACGCTTACATAGACTATGTGGGCTCCTGGGGTCCTATGATCCTTGGCCATGCTTATCCACCGGTAATTGAAGCTACAGCAAAGGCGCTTGAGGCGGGGGCATCCTTTGGAGCGCCGACGCCTCTTGAAGTGGAGATGGCAAAGCTTGTCGTCCAGTGCGTACCCTCAGTGGACGTGGTGCGCATGGTGAACTCCGGCACGGAGGCAACCATGAGCGCCATCCGCGTCGCGCGGGGTTTCACCGGCAAAGACAAAATAGTCAAGTGCGAGGGTTGTTACCACGGGCATGAAGACTCCTTCCTTGTAAAGGCAGGCTCGGGCTTAACGACTTTCGGCGTTCCTACCAGCCCCGGCGTCCCTGCTGACGTAACGAAAAACACCCTGACAGTCAAATACAATGATTTGGAGGGTTTCGAGGCTCTTGTGAAAGCCAACAAGGGTGAAATTGCCTGCTTCATTTTAGAGCCGGTCCCCGGGAACATGGGGTGTCTTGAGCCAAAAGAGGGCTACCTTGAGGGAGTAAGGGAGATTACCGCGCGCGAAGGAATAGTCCTCATCTTCGATGAAGTGATGAGCGGCTTTCGAGTAGCTCTTGGCGGAGCGCAGGAGCGCTTCGGTGTCACCCCCGACATGACCACTATGGGCAAAATAATCGGTGGCGGCCTCCCCGTTGGGGCTTACGGCGGCAAACACGAGATAATGGAGAAGGTATCTCCGGTAGGCCCAGTTTACCAAGCTGGAACACTCTCTGGAAACCCCCTTGCCATGACCGCAGGCATCGCGACTTTAAAGGAGCTCAAAAAACCCGGCACCTATGAAACCCTTGAGGCAAAAGCTGCCAAGCTGGAAGCCGGCATGCGCGCAGTTGCCGCGAAATATGAAATCCCCGCTTTCTTTACACGCGTTGGCGCTATGTTCACCACCTTCTTCCAAGCTGGGCCGGTTTACGACTATGACACAGCGCTAAAATCAGATACCGCTAGATTTGGAAAGTTTTTTCTCGGCATGCTTGAGCGCGGCGTGAATCTTGCGCCAAGCCAGTTCGAAGCAGGCTTTATGAGCCTTGCGCACTCCGATGAGGATATAGAACGCACGGTTGAAGCTGCTGATGAGGTCTGGGCGACACTCTAGTTACATACATAGCAGCTTGACTCATTTAACCTCGGCGTGCTATAGATTCCCCGGCTCTGAGACGGCGTTATTTTCAATATCGCCTCTCGCAAAAGAGGCCTAGCGAGTGAAGGAAAAACGAGAAAGAGAGATGAAGGGATGGACCAACTACAGCGCGGGGGCGCTGGAGATGGGCGTCTCTGTGGTCGTTGGACTCTTAATTGGCATCTTTCTCGACGATATTTTTAAAACTGCGCCCTGGATGGCCCTCTTCTGGATGGCAGCAGGAACAGCCGCAGGAGTAAGAAGCCTTTACAGGTTAGCCAAGAGACTTGAAGCAGAAGCGGAGGAGGAGGCCCGGGACGGCGGCAAAGATGGTTGACCCCGTATCGGACCATGATGGCGGCGGCAGAGAAATCTCCATAGGCCGCATAGAGCTATTTAATCTTCTTCTAATTGCTTTAGCTGCATTATTTGCGTGGCTTTATAAAGGAGCGGAGCTCTCCCTTGCAATCATCTTCGGGGGTCTGCTCGCTGCGTCATCTTTCAGAGTTTTGAAAGTTGTAGCGGTAAGGCTTCTGGAAGGCGACGGCAGTAAGGGCAGGGGGTTTGCAGCCCTTATCTATTGGCTTAAGTTCATGCTCATATTTGCTCTCGTGGGCATTGGGATACTTTTTTTCAAGGTTAACGTCGGCGGGCTCCTGATAGGGCTTTCGCTGATAGTTTTTGCGATAATCATAGAGACGCTCTTACAGCTGCTACGCGGCTGACACCTGGGAGGATGATCACAAATGAGTGCCGGCGGCGATATTATCTGGACTTCCTTCATCCCCGGATTAAACAACATCGAGCAGATGAACTTCGAGCTCGACCATGGCGAGACCACCCATGAGGGGACGGCAGCTCACGGGGAGGCGCCAGCGGCCCATTCTGTGCACCCCGCTTACCATGTATCGACGGGCCTCCTTATAGGCTTCGTCATCATAGTTCTCGCACTAATCGCAAAGCGCTCAATCAAATCCGGCGAGATGAGCGACGATGACCTAATTCCGACAAACAAGCTCAGCGTTCGGAACATAATGGAGCTGATGGTCTCCGCGATTGCTAAAATCATGGAGGACTCGATGGGCGATGTGTGGCCCCGTTTTCTCCATCTTGTCGGCACCCTCGCCTTCTTCATCCTCTTTAGCAACCTCATTGGCCTGGTGCCCGGCTTCCTCCCCCCCACCGAGTCGATAAACACAACAGCCGCTTGCGGCCTTATAGTATTCTTCGCCACACACTACTACGGCTTTAAAGAGCACGGCTTTGCTTACCTGAAGCACTTCATGGGCCCCTTTTGGTGGCTGGCTCCCTTGATGCTCCCGATTGAGATAATCTCTCACTTGGCGCGTCCCCTATCTCTGGCGCTTCGTCTCTTTGGCAATATAAACGGCGACCACAAGGTAGGGGCGATCTTCTTTAGCCTTGTCGCCATAGGCGTCCCGGTTATCACACTCTTTCTCGGCGTTTTCGTCTCCTTCGTTCAGACCTTCGTCTTCTGCCTGTTGACAATGGTCTACCTCGGTGGAGCCATAGCGCACGAGCATTAAATAACTTTATATACCGACCCTCATGGGTCATATAAATCTCAAACGAGAGGAGGTAGTAAACATGTTCAAACGCGTTTTTTACACCATGACGATGGTCGCTATGGCTGCTCCCGCTTTCGCCGCTGACGCATCCGTCGGCACCGGCATGATCGCCCTTGCAGCTGGTCTCGCCATCGCCATCGCCGCAGCTTTCGGTGCGCTCGGACAGGGCCGCGCTGCAGCCACCGCGCTTGAGGGCATCGCCCGTAACCCCGCAGCCAGCGGCAAGCTCACCACCCCGATGATCATCGGCCTCGCGCTTATCGAGTCCCTTGTCATCTACGCACTCGTTATCGCCTTTATCATTTTAGGCAAAATCTAAGGAACTATTCTAAGGCTGTATATAAGCCTGGAATTTCCATTATTTTCAAGTCGCATCAAGGCAGGGCCAATGGCTCTGCCTTTTTCTTTTTCGAAACAGCAAAAACATAAAAAGCCCCGCACTTTTGTGCGGAGCCTTTTGTTTTAATAGGAGGAGCCCGGCGCTGCTCTCCGGGGGGGCAAAGAGCTTATGCGGTACCGAACTCCTCCAAAGCATCTTTATCTTATTCTTAATTTCACCATTTTATCTTCAGATGTCAACCCATCGCCAAAAATAAACATTACAATATAAGTTAGGTATCCGACGCTTTTTCACCTTATCAAGGTTTACTTTTCAGACATTTTTTTCATATATTTATGGATAAATATAAAATCTATATTCCTGGGGGGGAATCAGCGTGAGCATTAGAAAAAACCTTTCTCAGAATTTCTTCGCAAATGCTTTAGCTTATCCTGAAAAGACAGCGCTTTTTGTCGATGGTCGCGAAATTTCTTACTGTGAGCTCGCTTCAAGGGCTACAGCCATATCCCGCCAGCTGATTTACGAAGTGGATTCAAAAGCTACTATTGCTCTATTAGGAGCTGACACTTTCGATATATACGCTGCCCTGCTGGGGGCGCTCCACGCCGGAATACCTTTTGTACCATTAAGCCCATGGTTTCCTACTGATTATCTCCGAGAGTTGATATCTAAAGCATCCCCCTCCTTTCTTCTCTTTGATAGAAACGGTGCTAAACACATCAATGACATCTCTTTGCCATCCTTAGAGATATCCTCGGTAACCAATGATGACGATTGGAAATATTTATCCGAGCCCTCTTTTGTTGAGCCAGAAAGCATTGTGCACATAATGTTTACCTCCGGCTCAACAGGACCGTCAAAGATGGTTGGACAAACCCTAGCTAACATTGATGCCTACCTCAAAGCCTCCCAAGAAAGATACGGCTTCAAGGTTGATGACCGTGTATCCCACTTCAATGAGCTCGGTTGGGACCCCTATTTATTGGATCTATTTGGAGCCTGGGATGTTGGCGCTACAACCTTTTGCGTACCAAAAAGCTCCAGACTTGCTCCCGCTGCTTTTATTAGGGAGCATAAACTTACTACCTGGTACTCGGTGCCCTCTGTCGTCAACCTTCTTGAGCGCCTAGGCGCTCTAAAGGGGGAGCTTTTCCCCTCATTGAGGTTAACGCTTTTTGTAGGGGAGCCTCTCCAGCCCGCAACGGTTGAAAAGTGGCTACGTGCCGCCCCAAATACCTTAGTGGAAAACGTCTACGGCCCCACCGAATGCACAGTAGTATGCACAGGATACGAAATCGATCCCTCTGCTCTCGCCAACTCCACTACTCCAGGCCGTAGCCACTTGCCTCTTGGCACTCCCTATGCGGGTTGTGAGATAGCAATCCTGGATCCCGAAAGGCACTTTCTAACGGCGGGCGAAGAGGGGGAAATAGCAATAAGCGGCCCTCAACTTTCAACTGGATACATAGGTGAGCCAGAAAAATCAGCCCACTACTTTATAAAATTGAAAGATAGCAATGGTGAAGAAAAGCGTTGGTATCTAACTGGAGATAGGGGAATGGTCTCAAATGACGGGAACCTTCACTTCCTCGGCAGGGTTGATGGGAAGATAAAGGTTATGGGCAATAGGGTTGAAGTGGAGGCGGTGGAGAGCGCCATAATGAAAGTGGATGGCGCGGGGGAGGTTGCTGTAGTTGCAGGGCCGCTAGCCGATGGTTTGACCAAGTGCCTTCTCGCAGCGGCACGGGGCAATAAAATCCCTGCCCGTGAGTTGAAGCGCAGGGTAGTAAAACTCCTGCCCTCCTACATGGTCCCCAGGGATTTTATCCCCCTTGAGGAGTTTCCGCTCAACCATAATGGAAAGCTGGACAGGGTTGTGCTCAGGGAGAGATTGCTGGCTCTTGATGAATGTGCCTAAAGGGCTCGGTACCCCTCAGGCCTTAGCCTGGCTTCACCACGTAGCCCTCTTTCAATCATCTCTATAGCCGCCTCACGACCACCCGGCATCCTGACCTTCAGGGGCAGGTGGTTTGACGCGTGGTTTGACATGAAGAGCCCTCTGGACATTCTTGTGTTCTCAAGGATCCCCTTCAACTCACGCATATATCCCGCAGCATCGGGTATGTGATGCTTACCGCTCCTCACCAGCTCCTCAAGCTCTGTCCCCTCGCAAACCATTACTGATAAACAACCTACGTAATCAGGGTCCATCGCCGTGATCAGCTTGCCGGTGTTTACTGCGTGCTCCATCTCCCTCCCTGGAGGGGCTATGCCCAGAAGAATTGTTATGGAGACTTTGATGCCCGCTTTTTTAATGCGCTGACCAGCTTCCACCAACTCAGCGGCGGTTGAATCCTTTTTAATATACTCAAGTGTCGGATCATCCCCACTCTCAACGCCAAGGTAGAGAATACCAAGTCCCAGCTCTTTTAGCCTGGCAAGCTCCTCGTCGCTCTTTTTCCTAACCGATTTGCCTGTAGCATAGGCGCTGACCCTTTTAACAGCGGGCAGATGCTCCTTAATAAGGCCCAGGAGCCATTCCCAGCGCTCCATTGGCATAATCAGCGCGTCACCATCGGCGACGAAAAGGCGAGTAACCTCCGGGTAGAGTTTGGCGGCTTTTTTTATATCGTTCTCGACCGTCTCCTGCTCCTTTAACCTGAAACGCTTTGCCAGATATGTGACGCAGAAGGTGCAGCGATTGTGGGAGCAGCCGACGGTGGCTTGCAGTATTATAGAATTTGCTTCACTAGGCGGCCTTACTATCTGGCCCTCATAATCGAGCGTTTCACCTAAAAACCACATCTATCTCAAACCTTTCAGGTATGTCGTCCAGCTGATTTGTTAATTTTTTCAAAGCACAAGTCTACCACATCGACAGAGGATATTTCCTATCGACGAGACCTGCAACCTACAGTTATCATCATAATTGAATTTTTTTCATACCAAACTTGGGGACAACTGATGGGATACGCTGAAAAAGCACTCGAAGGCAACCAGCTAGCAGGCGCGAGGCTGATAAGGCTACTGGAAGAGGGCGACCCTAATGGGGTCGAAGAGCTAAAAACCATCTATCCACATACGGGACGAGCGTTTATCCTAGGGCTGACTGGCCCTCCCGGAGCAGGAAAATCGACTCTGACAGATAGAATCATCTCCGAGATAAGAAAAAGGGGCAAAAAGGTTGGGGTAATTGCAATTGACCCATCTAGCCCTTTTTCCGGAGGGGCAATCCTTGGCGACCGGATCAGGATGCAGCGCCACTCAACAGATGAGGGTGTCTTTGTTCGGTCAATGGCAACTCGCGGTCACCTGGGGGGACTATCCAAGGCGACCTTTGAGGGTTCTCTTGTCCTTGACGCAATGGGCTATGACGTCATAATCATCGAAACTGTGGGTGTCGGGCAGGATGAGGTTGACATAGTGGACCTTGCTCATACCACAGCGGTCGTCAGCCTCCCCGGAATGGGTGACGATATACAAGCTATGAAGGCAGGCATCCTTGAAATTGGGGATATATTCATCGTCAACAAAGCAGACAAACCAGGGGCGGACGAGGTGGTGAAGCAGCTAAACGTGATGCTTGAGATGCGCGATCATAGCGACTCCTCCTGGATGCCACCCGTAATTAAGACAATAGCTGCAAAGGGCGTCGGGATTGAAGAGCTGGTTGACAATTTCTTTTTACACAGGCAACACCTTTTGGATTCGGGGTTACTCTCCAAGCGAGTCGAGGAGCGTCAGCAACGCTTTTTTACCGACCTGGTAAAGGAGATTGCCTACAATAAAATTAAGGATGCGCTAACTGGCAATGAGGAGTTAAAGCGTATTTTAAAGAGTCTAAGGGCTCGGGAAATAGACCCTTATTCAGCTGTAAACGAAATTCTTAAGAATCTCACGGTCGACCTTTGAAGCATACGAAGGAAAATTAAAGGCCCCATTAAGGGGCCTTTTTTATATTTAAATAAGGTCCTTCAGCCATTTAAAGGCAACGAAAGTACCGATAGCGCTGCCCCATGATGAGAAGAGAAAAACCAGCAGGACTCTGCTGACCCTGTTTCTCCACCATCCCTTCCAGTGAGACAAGTCCTCCCACATATCCTCTATGTCTTTGACGCTGGGCTTACCAGCCCATGCCTGAACAACGCCGGTAACCATACCCGCTCCAATAGTTGGGTTTAATGACGTTATTGGCGCGGCTATGAAGGCTGATATTACAGTCAACGGGTGTCCCAAAGCCAAAAGGGCGCCTGCCGAGGAGAGGATGCCGTTGGCGAGAACCCACGCAAGGGCAGCATCCTTTATCTTGGCAGGATCTGCAAAGAAAAATCCGGCGATAAAAAGTCCTACCACAACTGCCGGAATGAGCCAGGGTATCGCTTTGGAGATTAAAGACTTTGGAGGAATAACATCCAGCGCAGTCACATCTTTTGACGGTTGGTCGCCGGAGATAATTTTTGTGAGACCCGGTACATGGCCCGCGCCCACCACAGCCACTACGCTGCTCCCTGGAGCGGATAGAATTCCTGAAGCCATATACTCGTCACGCTCATCGATGAGAATGGTCTTAATGGAGGGCAGCTCTTTACCAAGCTCATCCATAACGGCTGAGAGGGTGTCACGGCTCTTTAAATCAGCAAGGGTATCCTCGTCAATCTCCTCAGTCTCAAATGCCGAGGCGAGCATCGTCGCCATCAACATCAATTTTCTGAAAAACCCCGTGGAGCGCCAAGCTCTTAAGAGCGTGGTGCGGATGTTCCGGTCAACAAGAACAACTTTCGCACCCTCATTCTCACCTGTGTTAACCGCCTCAAAAAGCTCTTCGCCCGGCTTTACGCCTGTCTGTAAACCCAGCTTTCGCTGGAACGCTGAGAGGACGAGGTTTGCCATAAGAAAAGGTCCTTTGCCCTGTCTTAAAGCAGCCCCGAGATTAAGTTTCTCCCACATTTTGGGGTTACGCAGGGCTTGAAGCCTCTCTTCGTCAAGCTCAACGCATACAGTGTCTGGCTTGAGGCTTTTTATAGTCTCTTTAACCTCCTCCACTGACTCACGCGATACGTGTGCGGTTCCAAGAAGGTAAATAGTTTTCCCAGCTGCAAGATCAATTTTTGTGACATTGCCTGGTAGTTTTGTGTCGTTTAGATTTTCGATCAAAATGGCCGCTCCAATTCTTGAGAAAAGCCTCTCTATTGTACGGAACGGGTAGCGGGGGTCAATGAAAGTTAATATCTTTAGCTATTATTTTATACATAAAAATCCCCGGCGGCGTGGTCGGAGGAGGCAACCCTTTATAACCATTCCGCCGGGGATGGTGAACCGGCAAAATATTTGATTGTATTGAGTCTGCCCCCAGTGTTTGGGGGCAGACTCATATATTCAATGTGTTTTACTACTTATCAGCCTGACCTCCGCGGCTAATGACATCCGGGAATACGAATTCCGGGTAAGCTGAGAGCCCATGCTCGGAGAAGTCGAGACCTGTAAGCTCCTCCTCTTCCGTTACACGAATACCCATGGTGACTTTTAGAATCATGAAGGCAACATAGCTGGCGATGAACGCCCACGCGCCTACGGCAACGATGCCGATGACCTGGGTAAGGATAACGGAGCCGCTAAGGCCACCAACATCAAACAAGCCAGCTGCGAGTGTACCCCATGCTCCGCATACGCCGTGTACTGAAACAGCGCCAACCGGGTCATCAACGCCAATACGGTCGAAGAAGAGAACCGACTCGGTTACCAGCACGCCGGCTATTAGGCCGATTATTATCGAGGATACCGGAGATACGTTAGCGCAACCTGCGGTAATACCGACCAGGCCAGCGAGGCAACCGTTGAGGGTCATGCCAACATCAGGCTTACCAAAGCGGAACCAGGTATAAATCATGGTAGCTACGGAGCCGCCGGCAGCAGCAAGCGCCGTTGTCACAGCGATAAGCGCGATAGAGCTGTCGCCTGTGGTTGTAGAGCCGGGGTTAAACCCGAACCAACCGAAGAAGAGTATGAAGACACCGAGGGAGGCCAGCGGAATCGAGTGACCGGGGATAGCGCGTGCCTTTTTATCCTTGGTGTACTTACCAATACGGGGGCCAACGACGATAGCGCCGGCAAGAGCTGCCCAGCCGCCTACAGAGTGAACGACCGTGGAACCGGCAAAATCAATGAAGCCCATTCCCTCGAGCCAACCGGAGCCCTTGTAGAGGCTACCCCAAGCCCAAGAGCCTGATATCGGGTATATAACCGCTGTCATGATGAAGCTGAAAATAAGGTAAGTGGAAAATTTCGTTCTCTCGGCAACGCCGCCGGAAACAATCGTTGCAGCGGTGGCCGCAAAGACAAGCTGGAACATAAAGAAGGCGTAAACCCAGGGGTCGCTTTCAACAGCGAAATCGCTCAACATAAATGATCCGGTGCCTATGAAGCCGGACTCTGCTACGCCGAACATCAGGCCAAAGCCCAAAAGGAAAAAGGCAATTGAACCCATTCCAAAGTCCATGAGGTTCTTCATAATAATGTTGCCGGCTGATTTGGCGCGGGTGAAACCTGCCTCAACCATCGCAAAACCGGCCTGCATGAAGAAGACCAGGAACGCAGCTACGAGTGTCCAAACGAAATTTAGGTTTGACTGAACGCCTTCCGCCGTTACGGGGTCATCGGCGAAAGCTGTGGTGCCTATGGCAAGGGCCAGAATGAGCCCGGTGGTTAATACTTTCCTACTCATGAGAATTGCCTCCACTTGAAGTTTCGTTATAATCGTTTGCGAGTATCACCGGGACGGGTCGATGATGGGGCGATAAATTACAAGAGGCGTGCCAATATTGAAAAATAATTTATAACTGGCTGTTTTCATTAAGTAATAAAAATATTATCTGTTTTTAGTGGACCCTTCATCACCTTTCAATACCAACAATTTTGTGCTCGCTTCGTTCATTAAATACATAAATGTAATTCATATTTACGTAAGTACACATTTGTAATTTTGTTGCGCCCTCTACTACAATTTTGGAGGTAAAGAATCTTTGCGATAGAGGATGGAGAAAATTTATATCAAAAGATAACCCTACGATTTCAAGTAGTTGTAGATATTATGTTTGCAATTTCCTTTTTTGGCACGTTTCGTGGATTTATTATTCCTGCGTTACTAACCCCGCACCTCCGCACCTTCACTGGACGGGTGAAGGCCGATTAAAGGTCAAGGAGAAGAGGCAGTGCGGGCCAGTGTAATAAGAGTAACCACTTAAAGAGAGGACTTACAAATGGTTAAAATAGAAGCGATCATCAAACCCTTTAAGCTTGAGGTTGTCAAAGACGCGCTGCACGAGCTCGGCATCTTTGGCATGACAGTTACAGAGGTACGCGGTTTCGGAAGACAGAAGGGCCAGTCAGAGCTCTACAGGGGCGCTGAGTATGTTGTTGATTTTGTGCCGAAGGTAAAGGTGGAAATCGTTGCTACCGAGGCGCTCTCTGGTGATGTTATAAACGCATTGGTTGAAGCCGCCCGCACAGGCAAAATTGGCGACGGTAAGATTTTCGTATCACCGGTTTCAGAGACAATCAGGATTCGTACCGGTGAAAGAGGGGAGGAAGCCCTCTAGAAGGCAAACTCTATAGACGTTGGAAAAACGGGGCCCCTCTGGGCCCCGTTTCTATTTTGTGAAACCTTTAATCTTCCCTGTAGCTTCAACAATTTTTATCTTCAAGATAACTGACTTATCAAGCGCTTCCTCCTTATAGTTCCCTTTCGGTGCACTATGTTGTCGGGCGATGATATCGTAGCCGAAGACCTTATCTTCAAGGCTCTCTATAACCTCACAAGTACCTCTTCCAGCAACGGTTTTAAACTTTACCGTGTAACTGCATGCCTGCTCGCCATCAACATCTTCACGTTCGCCCTCAAGGAAGAAAGCGACGTTGGTGTTTTTCTTAAGAAGTGTCACCTTGGAGCGCTTGGCGCCTGTATGCAGATAGATAAAACCATCTTCATAGCCATAATTAAGCGCCACAACATAAGGGTATTCACCATCAATCATAGCCAGATAGAGCACACGCGAAGCTTGGAATATATCCTCAACCGCTTCCCTGGAAGGCTTAAAAGTGGTCATCTCTTCCTCTTGTGAGGAGAACGCTTCTTGGGTCTACGCGCCTGGAATGGTGATTTGCCTCTCTTGGCAGCGCCCCCGTAAGCACCCTTTGCGCGCTTAAAGCCAGGCAACTCCTCAAGCACTTCGCTCTCTCCTCGCCGAGCGAAGAAGGCGATGACCTTCTCTTTAGCTCTTGGGTTATTCAATTGCAGAAGACTCTTTTGAACCTTAGCCTCGCTTCCGGAGGGGACATAAATATCCTCACCCGTATCAAGATCGAGGCGAGTAAAATACATACAGGTGGAGGCCGTCATTGGCGTCGGCGTAAATTGCTGCACCTGTTCGACATAGCGGCCTGTTCTGCCGACAAAATGAGCTAGATCAAGGGCATCTTCAAGTGAACAGCCGGGGTGCCCGACGATGAAATAGGGTATATAGTAGAGCTCTTTACCTGCTTCGCGCCTTAAGTTTTCGAAATCCTGCCTGAATTCTTTAAATACTCTGAAGGGCGGTTTAGCCATAAGCCTTAGGGGCTTAGCCGCAATGTGCTCAGGCGCTATCTTCATGCGACCACCTACATGGTACTCAACCAACTCTCTAAAAAGCCTCTTCTGGGTTGGCATTACCAGCATGTCGTGGCGTAGCCCTGATGCTACATATACGTGTTTTACTCCCCGCACCCTCCTCGCTGCCCGCAACAGATCGAGATATGGAGCGCCTGAGAGCTCAAGGCTGGGGCAGAGGTCAGGATAAATACAAGATGGACGGCCGCAACCCACCCCTCCCGGCTCTTTCGCGGCTTTGCAACCTGTGCCGTACATATTCGCGGTAGGACCGCCAATGTCCTGCACGGTACCCTTGAAATCTTCAGTCTTTGCGAGGTTAGTCAACTCTTTAATAACGCCCTCCCTCGGTCTGGAGATAATCCCCTTCCCTTGGTGGACCGTAATCGCGCAAAAGGAGCAACCCCCATAGCAGCCTCGATGGGTTACTATGGAATTTTTTACAGTCTCAATGGCTTTTACGCCGCCGCAAGCTTCATGGTCTGGGTGAACCTTGCGGGTAAAGGGCATATGGTAAAGAGCATCCAGCTCCTCTGGCGAGAGTGGCCGAGCCGGAGGATTTATCACAACGAAGCGGGTGGCGACCTTTTGGGCAATAACCGGCGGCTCCGGTTTAAGGGAGGCCTCATAGAGCTCTTTAAAGAACTCACGGAACGCAGCCGGATCATCCCTGACCTCTTCATGGGCTGGCAGAATTAGGGCAGCCACCGGCGGCTCTCCAGCCAAGTAGGCAAGCCCCCTTATATTGCGTAGCTCCTCAAGAGTGGCACCGCAAGCTATCCCATCGGCGAGCTCCCTTATAGCCCGCTCGCCCATCGAGTAAATTAGGAAATCAGCCTTTGCATCTGCCAGAACAGAGCCTCTAATTTTTTGTTGGACGAAATCATAGTGGGAGACCCTCCTGAGGCTGGCCTCAATTCCTCCAAGCACCACTGGTACATCTGGATAGGCCTCCTTGAGACGCTGGGCATAGACTATTGACGCATGGTCGGGTCGACCGGGCTTGCCGCCGCCGGGGGTATAGTCATCCTCCTCGCGCTTTCTTCTGTCGGGTGTATAGTTGGCGACCATCGAATCGACATTGCCCGCGCTAACGCCAAAGAAGAGTCGTGGGCGGCCAAAGCGCTTAAAAGGCTCAGCGCTCTCCCACTCAGGCTGCGCGATGATGCCCACGCGATATCCCAACGACTCCAGGTATCGACCAATGAGGGCTACTCCAAATGATGGATGGTCAACATAGGCGTCCCCGGAGATAAGAACAATATCGAATATATCGCTCTCACCTTCTGGGCACGTCGGTAAAAAGCTATCTTGCAAGGGGAACGCTCCGTTCTTAAAGGTAAGGGCGAGCAAGGTTAAGGGTTTGTCTCCTAGCTGTCAACAAAGCGCCGTCAGAGTTTACCCGATCTGATTATAAGGAGCACCAGCCCAAGACCAAGGAACGCCGCAAATAGGAATCCGACTATGCCGAAAACAGGAAAATCCCAGAGCATCGGCCCCTTTCCAGAAAGAACGATGAGCGATGAGCCAACGATCAATGATCCAATAACAATGCTGATTGAGATTCGATTTGTTACACGGTCCATCTCCGTCAAAACGCGGTCATAGCCCCTGTGGACGAACTCGATAGACAGTCTCGACTCAAGCACCCTCTGAAGGATGCGGGAGATTTGATTGGGTAGCTTCTCCAGCATATTTTTGTAATCACGCCCCACCCTGTAAAAATTTTTCATCTGCCGCTTCATATCTACTTTTCGCAGCAAGAGCTTTTTGGTGTAAGGCATGACCTCATCAAGGACGACCAGCTTTGGAGCGAGCTTTCGAATAACCGACTCGACCTCTATTGTGGTACGTCCAAGCATTACAAACTCAGGTGGGACCCGCACCTTGTGGCGGAGCGCTATTCGCATCCCCTCCTTCATGATGGCCCCAATTGATACTCCCCCAAGGGGGCGGCCCTGGTAGGGCTCGATAAATTCCCTTAAATCCCTCTCAAAAGCGCGCGCATCTACGATATCATCGCAGTAGCCGATCTTGATAAATTCATCGGCTAGAGCCGCGTAGTCTCCCGTGATGATAGACAGGAAAAAGTTGCCCAGGCTCTCCTGTATCGATTCACTTAGAAAACCAACCGCCCCAAAGTCCAAGAGCGCGACTTTTCCCTCATCTGTGATGATGATGTTGCCGGCGTGCAAGTCAGCATGGTAAACGCCGTCTATGAGAACCTGCTTAAAAAAGGTGCGGGCGAGAATGCGAGCTGTTTTCTCGGGGTCGAGCCCCTTCTCTTTGAGCTTTTCTATGTGATTGGGAGAGCAGCCAACAACCTCTTCCAGAACCACTATCTCCTCTCCGGAGTATTCCCACCACACCCCAGGTATAACTACATCTTTATTATCCGCGAGGAGTTTTCCAAGCCGTTCAGTGTTTGCCGCTTCAAGAAAGAAATCAAGCTCCCTCCTAATTGCACGTGAAAACTCGTCGAGAATTACGTGAAACTCCATCTCCACGATTTCTGGCATATAATTTTCTGCAATCGAGAGGATAAGTTGCAGCACGGAGATATCACCTGAGACGGTTTTGTCGATCGCAGGCCGACGAATCTTTACAACTACCCATCCGCCATCTCGGAGCTTCGCACGATGAACCTGACCAATTGATGCCGCTGCTATAGGAGTGATCTCAAAACGCTCGAAGATCTCATGCACTTCCTTGCCCGTTTGTCTCTTTACAACATCAGCTACCGCCTCAAAGGAGAATGGCGCAACATCATCTCGCAGGCGCCCCAGCTCATCCGCCAGTGTCTCTCCAATAAGGTCGGGGCGAGTTGAGAGAAGCTGACCCAGCTTGATGAAAGTAGGTCCCAGCTCCTCAAGTGCGACCCTTAAACGCGCATGGGAGGAGATATTGCCTCCGGCAACGAGTGAACCCTTGACCCTTGACGCCATTGGAACAAACTTGATTAGCCGCAAGTCCTGGATAAACTGCATGAAGCCGTTCTTTGCAAAGACAGTCAGTATCTCCCTTAACCTGCCTGACAGGAGGTAAGTCTGCGCCAATTTGGTTATATTCAACCCCTGCGCCTCCCTTTTTTCTTTAGGCGGTTACTTTTTTTCGGCACCTTGGCCAAATCGACCTCCTTCTCCTCGGTAATCAGCTTAAAATCAATCTGCCGGCGCTCGACATCAACACGCTCCACCGTAATGCGAACCTTGTCGCCAATCCTGTATGTTAAACGGTTCCTCTCACCTATAAGGGCCTGTGCCTCCTCACTGAAGTGGTAAAAGTCATCTTTAAGGCTTGATACGTGCACAAGCCCATCTACGAAATACTGTTCAAGCTCCACGAAGAAGCCGAAGGTTGCTACACCTGTGACAAAGCCCCAAAATTCTTCACCGACCTTGTCGCGCATGAATTGACATTTTTTCCAGGAAACTGCCTCTCTCTCAGCAGATTCAGAAACTCTTTCCCTCGAAGAGAGATGAAAACATTGCTCCTCAAGCTCCGAATGTAGCTTTTCCTTAAATTTTTTCGTCATACGCCCCTTGCCAACCGCCTTTTTTAATATCCTGTGAACCAAAAGGTCCGGGTATCTACGAATTGGCGAGGTAAAATGCAGGTAATGGGTGGAAGCAAGGCCAAAGTGCCCAAGGTTCTCCGGATAATAATGCGCCTTCTTCATCGAACGGAGCATCATCTGGCTGATTACCCTCTCCTCTGGCTTGCCCTCCGTTCTAGAAGCAAGCTCCTGAAGGTCAGCCGGCTTCACCTTCCCAACGCTCCCCAGGTAGTAGCCAAAGTTATGAATAAAGTTTCGGAAACCTTGAATTTTTAAATCATCGGGCTCCTCATGGACCCTGAAGGGTGCGGGGATACGTTTATCTTCCAGAAACTCCGCCACGGCCTCGTTGGCGGCTATCATGAACTCTTCAATGAGAAAATGTGCGCGGTTTCTCTCTGAACGCACTATGTCTTCCGGCTGCCCCTGAAGGTCAAGAACTATCTCCGCCTCAGGAAGGTCGAAATCAATGGAGCCGCGCTCCTTGCGTCTAGCGCGGATGACACGGGCAAGCTCCCACATATTGAAAAGTGCAGGGGCAACATCACGGAGAGAATCAGCCTCCTCGCTGTCGGGGTCATCCAAAACTCGAGCCACCTCATTATATGTAAGCCTGTGAATTGAGCGGATGCTTGCCGGAAAAAAACGTTCGGCCTTTCTTCTGCCGCCTCTGCTGAACTCCATCTCAGCCACCATTGCCAGGCGGTCCTCACGCGGCACCAGGGAACAGAGATTATTTGAAAGGGCCTCAGGCAACATGGGGAAGACCCTGTCCGGGAAGTAGGTCGAGGTGCCGCGGGCATATGCCTCGATATCAATCTTTGACCCTGGCTTGACGTAATGGGAGACATCGGCAATTGCTACTCTTAGGATGAAGGAGCCATCATCCGTAAGGTCAATCTGCACAGCGTCATCAAAATCCTTTGCGCTCTCACCATCAATGGTCACAAATGGAAGTTCTCTTAAATCTTCACGGGAATCTATGTCGGATTTTTTGACTTTTTTGGGGATTCGTTTGGCCGCTTGCTGGACCTCTCCCGGGAAGTCTATATGGACATCGTGCTTTAACGCTATCGCACCCGCCTCGGTATCCTCATCCCCCGGGTTACCCAAGACATGTATGACTATACCCTCAGGTACATCGTCCTCAATGGGATATGAGGTTATCTCTACCTGAACAATTTGCCCATCTGCAGCGCCGCCAAGGTCATCTCGGTGGACATAAATGTTTCTGTAGTAACGCTCGTCAATAGGAACCACAAGCGCATACTTTTTCCGCATACGCAGGCGACCCATTATACGAGACGCACCTCGCTTCAAAATCCTGATTATTCGGCCGGAAGGTTTTTTGCCATGGCGCTCCACACGCGCTACGACAAAGTCGGAATGCATTGCAGAGCCAATCTCTCTATGCCCTATAAATATATCTGGCGTATCTATAGAGGCAGAGACAACAAATCCAAAGCCATCGCGATGCATTGTGAGCCTACCCGCTACCAAACCAACTCGTGAAGGGTGTGCATATCTTCCCCCCTTGATCTCAACTATCCGCCCTTCTTGTGTAAGGTCGTCCAGAAGAGAGATAAACTCCCCAGCGACACCTTCATCAACATTAAAGTGAGCCATAAGCTCCCTTGACGTAACCGGGCTGGGAGCCTCCCTCAATAGAAACTCTTCAATTTTTTCTTTATCTGGAAACATCAATGCTCCTAGGTGCGTCATTTAAAGAGGCGATTTAGTGACAGCATTCATTATATCCGTCGTAACCCCCAACGCAAAGCAAGAGCTTGACCGTTAAAAAAGTGTATGCTATATCCATCGCTTCGTGCCGAAGTGGCGGAATTGGTAGACGCGCTAGGTTCAGGGTCTAGTGGGTTAACGCCCGTGCTGGTTCGAGTCCAGTCTTCGGCACCA
>PKTT01000006.1 GCA_002869015.1 Deltaproteobacteria bacterium | reverse complement strand
ATTGGGAAGTGAAGCCATGTCAACATAAACCCCTACTTGCATATGTGGAGCATAAAGGAAGTGGTGCTAAGTTTATGGCAGTTTAAGGAATATGACAAGGAATCCAAATTAAACGCCACCGATAGTCTAGATTTTATAGAGCCTTAGGTTCGGGCATGTAGTCGGAATTGTATAAATGAGTGGTAAAAGCGTTGGCATATGAAAAGGCAACCTATTTAGGTGGCCTTACGTGTCAGAAATTAACGTTTATGAACAAACTAGAATGTGTACAGTAATTTAACTGTGCCCCTTGCTTCTTGCGCAAGCTTAAAATTTGAGAGACTTATTCACTCAATCGCTGTAGGTACCAATAATCCCCTTAACCTGTCTTTGAATTCGCTGTAGTGAAATAAGCGGTTGTATTCGAGCAGGCCGCTCATGGCGCGGGATACTACTCGGTTGCCGATCTCTTCTACGATTGAGATTGGGTTGAGCCCGCCGACCACCACCGCCCCGGCGTGACCCTCGCCAACTGGTATGCCATAGATTGGGAGGCGCGGCCTGCCTATCTCCATGAACGCGCCTAGCCCTATCCTGTCCAGCTTTTCTGCCAGTAGCACCACGGTCTCACGGCTATCCGCTGGTATCTCCCTGAAGGACGCGCCGATACAGCCGTTGCCGTCTCGTATCGCTCCGAGATAGTTGGTCATGCCCGAACGTATGAAGACCTCCAGCGGGTCGATGGAGGTACCGTCGTAGGTGATGATCTCCAGAAAACGCGTCGCCTTGCCCCCTTTTAGTTCCAGAAGGCCACCGAAGCGGGAGCGGGTGGGGATGCCGTATTTGAGCAGCACGCCATTGAGTGTTATGGAGCAGACGGTGCAAAAACCCACCATACCTTCTGGGATTGTGTAGGGGCCTATACTCTCGCCAGGTTCGAGGAGCGTCATCAAATGCCCCATCGCGTAGCCCTTCTCGAAGACCTTGCATATCTCATCCGCGCAGCTCGCCAATTGCTCGGGGTAGAGTAATGAGGTATTTACGACCACCGTACCGCGCCTGTTCGTTATGTCGAAGGACATCTGGTAGGTCATCTTGTCTATCTTGGCTGAGAGAAATCCCACCCGGTCGAGGGCAGTGGAGGCGTCGAGTTCCTTGTGTCCATCCTTGGTGAGCTTGTGCCCTTTCCTGCCAATAGCCTCCGTCAAACCGTCCTCCCTGAGTTTGGAGACGTAGTCGCGGATAGTCCTCTCGGATACGTCCACGCCGCGTGAGTTAAGCTCTGCGCAGATGGCAGCGGTTGAAGCGGGGGGAGTTAAGGTCGTTAGCGCTTCGAGTATCAGGCGGCGCTTGCGGTCTCGTTTGGTGGTCATGCCCCCTCCTTTTTAGCCGGTACAGCCAATTATCTATTCCGGCAATTTTGCCGCAATTTAACACCTTGGCGATTATGCAAACGGCAATTTTGCCGAGATGTAATTTATCTTATAAAGCCCTAGAAAATGCCTTGACGAGCGCTCTCAAATAAAAAAAGAATTCTAAGATTATATGGCATATGCTTGCCGAATAGATACTTTTAATTTGCCGAAAAAGGATAGGAATATGACCCAGTACAACAAGAAGAATGATGCCTTGGGAACGGTAAATCGCGGCGACCCTTGCGAGTCGGGCCTTTGCACCCTATGCAAGAGCGATTGCAAAGGAAAGTGCGAGACGTGGCTCTCCTCGCTGGTGGGCCGTAAGCTCCTCTACCCACGTGACTTCGGTTCCATCACCTCCGGCTCCTCCAACATAACCTCGCTAGGCGTTGGATACCACGCGCTCCGAATCCAAGGGTACGCTTACGGGGCCAATGGCCTTGCTCCCGGGCTCTCCAACGACCCTGATGATTGCGTCTTTCCCAACGTTGACATTACTACCTCCTTCGGGGGCCAAATTAAAACAAAGTGCCGCGTTCCTATGATGACAGGCGCCCTCGGCTCCACATTCATCGCAGCAAAGTATTGGGACTCTTTCGCAGTGGGCTCCGCTCTTTGCGGCATCCCCATTGTAGTCGGCGAGAATGTGGTAGGGGTGGACAAAGAGTCGGTGATGGAAGGCGGCAAGATTATTAAAGCACCCGAACTGGAGCGTCGTGTTGACACCTTCCTCCGCTACCATGATGGCTACGGGGCGATAATCGTCCAGATGAACGTTGAGGACACTAGAAATGGCGTCGCCGAGTATCTCATCGCTAAATACGGCGACAAAGTGATTATCGAACTCAAATGGGGGCAGGGTGCTAAAGATATAGGCGGAGAGATTCAGGTCACTGACATCGAGTATGCCAAGTTCCTAAAGGATCGCGGTTATGTCGTAGACCCTGACCCCTACGATCCCGTAGTGGAGGAAGCCTTTAAGCACCACGCCATTAACTCCTTCGCCCGTCACTCACGCTTAGGTGGCACGAACATCGACGATACTGACGGGGTCGAGGAGGACTTCAAGGAATCGGTCGAGTATCTGAGGAAACTTGGCTATAAACGTATTTCTCTTAAAACGGGCGCCTACGGCAATGAGGCGCTTGCGATGGCGATCCGCTATGCGGCTGATTGCAAGCTTGACCTCTTGACTATCGACGGTGCAGGCGGTGGTACTGGCATGTCCCCCTGGAACATGATGGAGCATTGGGGTGTGCCATCCCTTGAGCTTCACTCAAAAGCATACGAATACTGCAAGGTGCTCGATAGTCGCGGCATTGATGTGCCGGATATCGCATTCGCTGGCGGTTTTGCCCGCGAGGATCACATCTTCAAAGCAATGGCCCTAGGTGCACCCTTCACCAAACTGGTATGCATGGGCCGTGCGCCGATGATCCCCGGCTACCTTGGCTCAAATATCGAGGGTGTATTTAAGCCAGATAACCGCTCCAAGGTTAATGGCAACTGGGACACGCTGCCATCTTCCGTCAAGGAAGTGGGAAACTACCCCGAGGAAATCTTCGCCGGCTGGGAAGAGGTGAAAAACAAGGTGGGCGCAGACGAGATGGAGAAGATACCTTTTGGCGCGGTGGCGATGTACGGCTACGCCGACAAGCTCGCCTGTGGGCTCCAGCAGTTTCTGGCGGGCGCCCGGAAGTTCAACCTCTCAGAGATATCCCGCGATGAGCTTATGAGCGCCAACCGTGAGACGGAGGCGGTCACCGGCATACAGTACATGACCGACGCCTTGGATGAAGAGGCGCAAGCAATACTAAAGAAATAGATTATTGGCCTCTGTGGCGGGAGAGCTGCTTGCTCCCGCCCTCCTCTTCTTTAGTGGAGCCAGGATGAGCGAATATCCTACATCAAAATTAGGTCGCTTAAAAAAAGTTAAGGCATCGCGGCCACCCTGGCGATTGTGCCGCCTCGCTGAAGCCAACAACTTTATCCGTATCAGAAGACTAGTCTTACCTCCTAAATTTATCTGTCGCCGTTGTGGTCGTATTGCGGCTGATGAAAAGAATCTCTGTCGCCCAATACGCCTTGAATCTTCGAGCCAGATATAGGTTAGGCAATAGGAACTGTTAAAACGATTGTCAAAAACGGTCCTTTTTGCAATCGCTTGACACTTGATAGATGAGCCTGCTGGAATTTCGTTAGCGAGTCCCACCCCCCCAGTGTTTCGCTCCCCCCGCCCCTTAGTCCTCCTCGTGAGGTTAAACGCTCCCTCCATTTGAAAAAACCTGAAAATATGTGCTCAAATTCACAATATCATTTAAGGACTTCCAAAAAGTGAAGGTGCATGTTCTGTATTTGGGGGTAACTTTGGGGGCAACTCCAAAGGTCGCACCAGCTAAAAGCATGTAAAATAAGCCTCTGCGACCAATATTCGACTGACACCCCCCCCGCCAAACGGCGGGGCTTTATTATTAATGGGTGGGTGAGAAGCCACGCCGGGTTCGGTCGATTCGGCTTACAAATTCGAAAGTAGAGATGTGGTTTGCCAGGCCGCCTAAATTGATAAAGGCGAGCCTTTAAATAAAAGCAGGTGAGGCCATCGTGACCCCACCTGCCTCAGAAGAGTTTTCTGGCTAAATTTTTTACCTTGCCCTATCAATCCTCAAGTTCCAGGAGCGTAGCAAGACCCATGCCGCCGCCGACGCATAGCGAGGCTATACCGTACATTTCGCCTCGGCGAATCATCTCATTCATAAGGCTTATAACTATCCTGAGCCCGGTGCACCCGACGGGGTGCCCTAGGCCTATCCCTGAACCGTTTACATTTGTTATCTCGCGGTTAAGGTTGAGCGCTTTTTCGCAGGCGATATATTGGGCGGCGAAGGCTTCGTTGACCTCTAGGAGCCCTACCTCCTCAAGCTTACGCCCCGTCTTTTTAAGGAGCTTCTCGATTGCGGGGACAGGGCCGTACCCCATAATGGTCGGGTCGACTCCTGCGCTGGTGATTCCGACAATTTTTGCAAGCGGCCTTACTCCAAGCTCCTCGGCTTTGGCCCTAGTCATGATTACGGCTGCCGCCGCGCCGTCATTTAGACCTGAGGAGTTGCCAGCCGTGACTGTGCCACTATCCCTTATAAAGGTGGGCTTTAAACGAGAGAGATCATCCATTTTGATGCCGAACCGGATGTGCTCATCCTTGTCGAAAACTATTTCACCCTTGCGCGTTTTGACGGTGACCGGGACGATTTCATCGGCAAATTTACCGGAGTTGGTGGCAGCCTCGGCGTTTAAATGGCTGCGGAAGGCTATCTCGTCCTGCTCTTCGCGGGTTATCGAGTGAATTGTGGCTAACTTTTCAGCAGTTTGGCCCATGATCATGCGCTCTTTAAGGAAGGTCGAGCCTGAGTGGAGCATCTCCCAGAGCGCATCGACGAGTTTGCCATCCATCAAGCGCTGGCCCCAACGAGCCTCTGGTAGAACGTAGGGCGCGTTTGACATCGACTCAGTGCCGACCACCAGCATAATCTCAGCGTCATCAGCGATGATCTGCTGGCGCGCCGAGGCAAGCGCCTGCATGGAGCTTGAGCATTGCTTTTGGATGGTGTATGCGGGCACCTCCACGGGAAAGCCGGCAGTAAGGGCAGCTGTGCGGGCTGTGTTTGCCTCATCGGGGCACTGTACGCAGTCGCCCATGACAATCTCATCCACCATGCCCTTATCAATACCCGCCCGTTTAATTGCTTCATTCATTACGATGCCGCCCAGCTGATGTGCGCGGAAATCTTTTATCGTGCCGCCGAACTTTCCTATAGCAGTACGGCATCCACTTACGATTACGATGTCTTTTGCTGCTTTGCTCATATTGCCCTTCTCCTCATTATTAAATAATTACGCGCTCCGCCTCGATTAGCTTGGCTGCGATATCCTTGGTTAGCGAGATGGTATCCGCGCTCTTTCTGCTTGTCAGGGCCGTGAGGGTAGGCAGTGCCGACTCAGCGCCAAGTGCTACAAGGCACTGCCGCGCCAGCGCTTCAACTTTTACCATTGCGTTTTCGCAAGTTACCCTTGCAACCGCCAGCGGAAGGAGTGCCCCATCATCGCCGCGCTTACCGGCATCTTTTAATGCTCTTAGTATTGCTGACTCGGCGGCGAAGGTCTGCGTTACCATATCCGCAATGCGAAGAAGTATACTCTGCTCTTTGGAGAGTGCTTTACCGTGCTTCTCAGCGGCTAGCCCCATAACGAAGGTGGTGATTGTCTTTAGGTTCTTAACGAGCGCTTTCTCATCGCCAAGAAGCCCGCTCTCCTCTTTCGCGGGGGATGCTTCGGTCAGGTCCGAAAAGAGGGCCAGCTCTCCGGCGGCTGCTTTGCGAAGCAGCATCGTGCCGATAACGATACGGTTGATTTCGTTGGTGCCTTCATAGAGGCGGGCGATTCTGTTGTCGCGGTAGTAGCGTTCGGCGGGGTATTCAGAGCAAAAGCCATAGCCGCCGTGGATCTGGATTGCTTCATCAAAGATGAAATCAGCTGTCTCCGAGCAGAGAACTTTTACCATCGCGCACTCTATGCTGTACTCCTCGATTGATTGAAGCGCGGCTTCGCCGTAACGGTCATCCGAAGTTTCAAGGAGCCGGTCAATGAGCCCTACGCATCGATAGCTAACGGCCTCGGCAGCGTAAATGCCGCAATACATGGCTGCCAGCTTCTCGCCGATGGCGCCGAATTTCGCTATTGGGGTATTAAACTGTTTACGCTCAAGGGCGTAGAGAAGCGCCTCTGATAGGGCTATCTTCGCATTTCCCAGCGCGCCCACACCCAACTTGAAGCGGCCGATATTTAGGATGTTGAAGGCTATTTTGTGGCCTTGCCCAATCTCCCCGAGTACGTTCTCCACAGGTACCATGGCATCTTCAAGGATAACTGTCGTAGTGGAGGAGCCTTTGATCCCCATCTTATGCTCTTCGGGACCGATTGAGAGGCCAGGGGTGTCTTTTTCAAGTACGAAACCGGTGAATTTATCACCGTCAATTTTGGCAAAGAGGGTGAAAACGTCTGCAAAACCACCATTTGTTATGAATTGCTTGGTGCCGTTTAATATGTAGTGCTTGCCATCCTCGCTCAACACCGCTTTGGCGCGTGCGCCCAGCGCGTCCGACCCTGCGGAGGGCTCTGTAAGGCAGTAGCAGCCGACAAGTTCACCTGTCGCGAGCCCCGGCAGGTATTTTTCCTTATGAGCATCGGTGCCGTAATAGATAATCGGCAGGGTGCCGATGCCTGTGTGAGCCATCACCATCGTCTGGAAGGAGCCCTGCCCGCTGGTATGCTCGGCAATTATGGCACAGGATGTTTTGTCAAGCCCCATGCCGCCATATGCTTCCGGTACATCGCCCATGAGGAGTCCAAGCTCACCGGCTTTTTTTAAAAGCGCATGGTTGAAGGCCAGATCTTTCTCTTCGATTTTATCGCTATTTGGAATGACCTCATTGACCATGAAATCCGTAGCCGTTTTAGCGTACATCCGCTGCTCGGAGGTGAAATCTTCCGGGGTTGTGATGGAATCCAAAGCGGTTTCATTGATTAGAAAACTGCCCCCTTTAACAAACTTCTCAGACATCTTTCGCTCCTGATTTACGCTCACTTGGCATAAATTTTTGTTTTCCCCAGCTGAAAGGAGAGGTGAAGGGTTAGTGAATACTGGATACTACTTACTATGTACTGCTCGCTAAGATATCCCCTTCACAGGGGAAATGGTTTCAAATGGTTGTTCCGGGGTTGACCTGATAGTACATACTATATAGTATGTGGATGCGTCAATGCATTCTTTTTTTCCAGGAGCCACAATGCCCCACCAATCAAGCTCTTACGAAGAGCGTTCCCAGCAGACAAAGCGTAATATTCTAAGGGAATCCGCAAGGCTTTTTGCCCGAAACGGTTACCACAAAACCACTATTTCGGATATCTCCAAAGCCATTGGAATGACGCAGGGTGCGCTCTTTCACAAATTCCCGAATAAAGAAGCCATCCTCTTTGCGGTAGTAGAGAGACTTGCGCGGGGTTTTGATGAGTACACCGATTCCATACAGTCGGAAGAAAGCGATGATCCGATAAAAAGCGTTGTAAAGCAGATGGTAAGCCATTATCGAAAAAATCCAGAGGACACCATATGCCTTGCGGCGCTGGCTTCGGAGTTCGCCTCAAGCGGGCATCCGATTTTGGAGCGGATAAGAAGCGCATATGACAGATTCACGATGCCGCTGGCGGAGGAGTTGGCGAAATCCGGTTTTTATAAAGACCCTTCATCAACGGCAGTTGCCTTTATAGGCGCGGTGCAGGGGATAGCGATACAGGGCTTGCTCAGGGAGGAGGACCCCTCTTTGGAAAAGCTCGCAGACGCCTTCCTCGACATGATGAAGAGCAGCGGAAACTAAAGCATCTACAAAGAGCAGCATGGAGGTCGGATTGAAGTTATTGAAAATCCGACTGTGAAGATGGGTTGTAATCACAAAAGGTATCGGATTTTAACTATCGCTCAATCCAACCCGCGAATTTCCACTTATTCAATTCTTTTCGCTAAGAAGTCTTTTTAGCTCTTTTTGGAATTCTCGATTCGCAAGGGACTCCTGTCTGACAGAGGCCGCAGCCGTAGCCCTTGAAGTGGTGGGCTCGTTCGACGTACTGCCAGGTCATATCCACATATTTCTGGCAGAGCGCCTTGTCGTGGCCTTTTTCTGATATCGCCCCTATCGGACATCTTTCAATACATTTGCCGCAAGAGCCGTTCTGGTAGAAGAGACAGTGGTCTGTGTGCTCTTCGTAGAGCCGCTGGGTGGGCTCAAGCGCTTTTGCCACTATTATGGAGCCCAGGCGATGCGCCTTCCCAGCCTTGGTGATGAGTCCATCGGAGAGGCTGAAGGTGCCGAGCCCCGCAGCGTAGGCCGCGTGCCGCTCGCTCCATGTTGACGCCAGCCCGTGATTCTCTGATTTTATAAATTTCCAAAGTGGTGAGAGCATTGGCGAGACTGCTTTAACGCCCTCTGCCTCAAGTACCTCTTCCAGATGCTTTCTAAGGGTATTATTGAATTGCCCCCCATATATCCTTGAACGTGCCCACCGCTCACTTGGAAGGAACTTCTCGGCCCGGTTATCTTTTTTGGTGGCCTTTGTCTGCGGGAGCACCCAGCTTATTACGCTTACCTCCTCGGCGATAAATTCGTCGTTGGGGTATTTTTCACTTAGATATTCAACGGGGGTGAGGTGAAAGTCCCCAATGTGGGATTTATAGAAGGTGTAGAGGGGGTCTGCGCCGCTGCTTACTCCGATGAAGGGCTCGTCCCAGGCCGGTTCATAGGCAACCATCTCCATAGAGTTTGCTTTGGATGAGGTGAACTCTTTAATCTTGCCCTCAACCCACTTTGCCAGCTTGGTATCCATTTTATGCCCTCTCCCTGTGTTCGGAAAATATCTGCCCTACACAATAACACGCTGATTATATTCGGGCCTCCCAAAATTAAGCGGCGGGGCTTTAAAAGGATAATGTTAAGGGCCCTATTGGGCTAGTTCTCGCGCACGGGCAAGGGCACCTTCGAATTCGGCGAAGACGTTATCCTCGCCAATCTCAAGTAGCAGGCCGCTATGTTCAAGGGCGACCAGGGGCTGGGCGTGGACACCGGAGAGGATCAGGATAGTGCCCTCCATCCGGCTCTTTTTGGCGACATCCTCCAGAGCGCGTATGCCGGTGGCATCCATCGCGGTGACCTCCCTCATGCGGAGAATAAGCACTCTTGGCGGGGATTTGATGACGCTTATTGCATCCCTGAATTTGCTGGCTGCACCGAAGAAGAAGGGGCCGTATACTTCGAAGATTTCAACGCCTTGAGGTATCTCGCGGTTGGTGATGCTGCCGGGGTCGTTAGCGCCGCCGTTCAAGATGCTTTTGGTGATGAAGCCGGCGTTGCTAACCGCAGCCATCCTGCGCATGAAAAGCATCGCCGCCAGCACGACGCCGACCTCTAGCGCAACAGTCAGGTCGACAAGTACAGTCAAGATAAAGGTAACGGCCAGCACCAACACATCGCTCCGGGGACTCTTTAGAAGCCTCGCGAAGAGTCTCCATTCGCTCATGTTATAGGCGACGACCAGAAGGATGCCGGAGAGCACCGGTATCGGAATAAGCGCTGCCCACCCACCGAAGAGAATCATTATCGCAAGGAGCACAAGTGCATGGACTACTCCGGCCACGGGCGTCCTGCCGCCGTTTTTGACGTTGGTCGCGGTGCGCGCGATGGCGCCTGTTGCTGGAATGCCGCCAAAGAGGGCGGAGCCGATATTAGCTAGCCCCTGAGCCACTAATTCAGCGTCGGGCTTATGCCTGTAACCCGTCATGCCATCTGATACGACTGCCGATAGGAGTGATTCAATTGCTCCAAGAAGCGCGATTGCAAGAGCAGGGGATAGGAGCGATTTGATGGTAGCGATATCGATTGAGGGAAGAGAGGGCGTTGGAATCGATGCGGAAACCTCGCCAAAGCGGCTACCGATTGTTTCGATTGGTAAGTTGAAGATATGTGCGGCTATTGTCCAGAGGAGTATTGCAACGAGTGAGCCCGGCACCTTGCGGGCAAATTTTGGGCTAAAAATTACAATGGTGATAGTGCTCACGCCGATGAGCAGCGCCCACAGGTTAACTGTCTGGATATGTCCGTAATATGAGGTCAGCTTACCTAGAAAGTCTGAGGGTACTGGACCCGTGGAGAGCCCCAGAAAGTCGGGAAGCTGGGTTGTCGCTATTACAACCGCAATCCCGGAGGTGAAGCCCACAGTAACGGGGTAGGGCACATACTGTATAATCGCTCCCATGCCGGTTAAGCCAAATAAGATAAGGAGAAAGCCGGCCATTATCGTGGCTATTACAAGACCTTGATAGCCATGCTGCTGGACTATGCCATAAACTATTACTATGAAAGCTCCGGTGGGCCCGCCTATCTGAACCCTGCTGCCACCGAGGAGACTTATTATCAAACCGGCCACGACCGCTGTTATGAGGCCCTGGTCGGGGGTGACGCCTGACGCTATGCCAAAGGCTATTGCAAGTGGCAGCGCTACAATGCCTACTATCGCACCGGCTGTGATGTCGTTAAGTAGTTGGCTCCCGCCATAGCCTCCACGGAAAACATCAAAAAGCATCGGCAAGAGCCGGGAGGAGTTCTTCATAGTCTTTATCATCTGCGGCCTCCCTTAAAGCCGGGGGAATAATGCCATGGATCAAGGCGCAGTAGACTGCTCCCAAAGGCAAAGTATTTCAAGGCGCTTTTTTTATTCAAAAGATGATTATTCTACCCTCTGCCGTTGGATAATTTCGTTAGGTGGGGTTAAGGCGCATTGCTTTATCCGCGCTTGTCTTTTGCCTTTGGAATAGTTAACTTCTTCACATGGATAATGAGATAAGAGAAGACCGGCTGGCACTCGTCGCCGCGTTGGTGCCGGATGAGGTTGTGGAGCACTACAAGCTCCCGGACCCGCTAAGTTTTGCGGACCAAGGCAGGGCGCAATCCGGCCCATACGATTTTTTCGATGATGGAAAGAGCGTCCGTGTAAAGGTCTGGCCTCGCCTTGATATCCCCGACCCAGCTTTTGTTCTCGACCTCAAAGTCAGTTACCTAGGAGAGGTGGAGATAGTATGGATATCAATAAATGATATTGATGCTCCACGCTTTGATGTTGATGCTCTGGGTAATCTCCCGATAAAGCCGAAGTCTGGCAGGAGAAATATTGAAGGGGAGCTTCGCGCTATGAAAGCGGGGCTCGCGCCCAACCAGGTCCGAAGAGGGCTTGGATACTTCACCTCAGCCCTTGGGAAGATCGATGCGTTCGCCAAGGCGATAAGCGCGCCGCTAATATCAATATTCCCGATGGCCTACCATAACGCCATTCTCTACGAGCGCAGAGGTTTTCACTACCGCTCGGGAGATGAGCTTATGGTCCACATACATGAGGGCTTTTTGGAGGGGGGAGTTTATAAGAAACAGCTGGATGGTAGCTCTCCATTCAAGATGCCTGCGCTCTCGGAAAGCATCCGCGGCCGTTCATGGGCTATACATAACGGGATTTTGAGGGAGATGTGCTACGTCCCCTCAATGTATAGGATGGTGGGCGAAGACCACGCACAGAAACTGGATACTGCCCCCGGCATAAAGTGGTAGGCTTAAATTAGCCGTAACATCAATCATTAGGAGCAAAGATGAAACTGAAAATAGACGAAGCTAAATGCAGTGGCTCTGGCAGGTGCGTCGAGGCGTGTCCCGAAAAGGCGATAAAGATAGTGGGGGGCAAAGCTGTAATTGACTACGATATATGCGATTTCGACGGGATATGTATACCCGCCTGCCCCAATGGGGCGATTGATTTTGACGAGTAGCTATGCCTCCTCACATAAAACAAGCCCCAATCAGCAATCAAAATGAGAGCCCGTCCTGGAAGACGGGCTCCTTTCATTTGGGTTGACTACTTTGGTGCCGGGTAAAGCTCCTTCAGCGGGTACACGTGGTTCTCCCAGACGGAGCTGAAGCGCGCTTTATCGAAGGCCGGCGCTTTAATCATCGCCATTGCCATATCCTTTTGCTCAGCCGAGGCAGTGGGTTTGTTGAAGATGCCGAGCGCATAGCCGGACATATCCCTGACCATGAAGTCGAATATCTGGTCGAGGAGCGCATCATCAAGCTCAGGGAAATTTTCACGGCTTTCAAGGATAAGCTGCCCGTAGGCTATCAATGTGAAGCACTCACCGAGGCCGAGGAGAAAATCGATATCCTTGGACTGCCGCTCATCCGGCCCTGCTTTGAAGAGCAGCGCCTTGAAGAGATTTATCTGCTCTTTGAAGATATCCACGTTGGGCAGCTTTACCGAGTCATACGCGATACGGTAGTCGTGAAAGCGCACCTTGCCAAGGCCCTTCGTCGGCCCCTGATCCATTAGGAATGAGTCGTCGGCGAGGTCGTTTCTCTTTGGCACCTCGGGGAACTCGCCGGGGCTGAAGAGGAAATTCTTCATGAATTTCACCACCAGCGCCATATTTACGTGTGCCGTACCCTCCAACTTGGGGAGCATGCCTATGGCGTGGCCCGCTATCTCGAAGAAGGTGTCCTTTTCAAAACCTTTGGCGGCTATAACCTCCCAAAGGAGCCTTATGACCTCCTCTCCCTGTGTAGTGACCTTCATCTTTACCATAGGGTCGTAAAGGAGGTAACGCCTGTCCTCCGGCCCTGCCGAGCGCATATAATCAACGGCCCGTTCCGCGAAAACGCGCATCGCCACAAGTCGGCAATAAGCATCGGTGAAGAAGCTCTTGACGTGGGGAAAGTCGGTGACATGCCTGGAATAGAGTTTGCGGTTGGCCGCATGGTTTAGCGCCTCATAGAAGGCGTGCGTAGCAAGACCGATAGAACCCCAGCCGAGGTTGAATTTGCAAACGTTGACCGTGTTCAGCATGTTGTCCCACGCCTTCGGTCCGCTCTCCATTATCTCGGCATCGGTTATAGGGTAGTCGGTGAGTGCGATCTCCGCCACGTAGTTGGCCTCTGCCACCGTGTTCTTGACGCATTCGTAGCGTTCGTGTTTGGAGTCCGTCGCAAAGAAAACGTACTCCCCGCTGCCCTCAAATTTACCGAAGACAGAGGTTATCGCCGCCTCATTGCCATTTCCGATGTAATATTTTCGACCGTTGGCGAGGTAGCCGCCATCTTTATCTTGCGTGAGCGTTACCTCCGAGGAGTATATATCCGCGCCATGCTCCTTCTCAGAGAGGCCGAAGGCAAAGACGCCGCCCTCCTCCAGGAGTTTGGCGGTTTTATGCTTTAACTCCTCATTTTGGCCCATCCATATCGGGCAGAGGCCAAGCATAGTCACCTGAAATGTGTACCAGTAGGTGAGGCCGTAAAAGCCCAATATCTCTGAGAACGCGGAGTTCCGCCAGGTATCCCAACGCGAATCATTCGCTCCATAACCCGCCGGTGTCATGAGGGTGGAAAAAACCTTATGTTCTTTTACAAACTCGACGAAGTCGTAGTTCCAGACCCTCTCATGGAAATCCTCCTTTATCGCGGCCAGCCCCTTGTTTTCAAACCAGGCGATAACCTCGTCCATAAGCTCACGAGTCTTTTCGTCGCTGTAGGCGCGCTCATTGGTGTGCGGGTTAAATAGCAGCATGGTATGCTCCTTGAGTGACAAAGTTCGCATGCGAACCAGATATGTAAAAAAACTCCCTTGTAGGGGAGGGGCTACCAGATCAACTCTTTCAATAGACGCTTAAAGGTCGAACGTTCACCAGGCGTCAGACCAGAGAGAAATCGACGGTCAAATGATTTTCGGGCCGTCGCCATCTCCGCTGCAATCTCAACTGATTTTTCGAGAGGGTATAACCTCTGTACCCGCCCGTCATCACCATCGGCGCGCTTCTCAAGCCATCCTGACTCTTCGAGGCGCTGAATAACCCCGGATAGGGTGGCCTTGTCCAGTATGAGAATTCGGCCAAGTTCTCCCGCCGTTAAACCCGGCTCGTGTACCAGCGCCTCAATAACCAGATGCTGGAGGTTGGTCAGCCCGAAGGGCTCAAGGAGCTTTTTAAACTCGCCGTGTGCTCGCTGATAGGCTTTCCCCAGGAGAAAAACCGAGCAGTCCCTGAGCTCGTCATTTAAATTATCCATATCCTCTTCCATAAAGTTAGTATACGAACTTTATGGCGACAAGCAACAAGCAAATCGCCGCCCTTCCGATAAATGGCTTATAGCCCGAGAAAACGGCGCGCGTTTCCTCCAAGGAGGGCTGCTTCGGTATCTTCCGGTAGCCCCAGTGATTTTACCAGGTTCAGATAAAGGGATGGTTCCTTGAAGCTGTGGCAGGAGATAGCGTCGCTGCCAAGCATGATCCTTTCGGGGAAGGCCATAATGAACTCCCTGTACTCATCCGGAGCGCTTCGTATATAGGGAGCAAGGCTTGAGATGTCGCTGACTACATTTGTGTGGCGCTCAAGGATATCGGCAAATAGTTTTCTGCTAAAGCCGAGGTGAGGGATATTTATCTTCAAGTCGCTGTAGGCCTTGAGCTGGTCATCGATGAAGTCACCATGCAAAGTAACGTCAACATGGTAGAGGAGGGGGACGTTTTTCTCCCTTGTGAACTTAAAGAGTTTGCGCTGTGCATCGAAGTAGTCCTCGCGGCTGATCCCCGGTGTCTCCCTCATCGGAGGCATCACCATAGTCTCAGAATCCTCCTCCGCTACGAGAATCCCCTTAATCCCATCGTGGCCGCCTTGCCACCACTCTGATAGGTCCTTCAACCCGTCCCAAGCTCTAAGGTCTATAAAGCTGAGCAGTTTCAGTTCGTGCTCTTCATTATCCCACTCTGTTTTGAAGGCACGCCAGCTATCGAGGTCGTCGTGGGAGGTTGCTTCGTCGGTCAAACTGCAAAGGTCTCGGTAAGCGCCGGGCACAAGATTTAAAACCCGCTGAGGGGAAGCGCCCATACCTGGTAGCGGCAAGATAACCACCGCTTCAAAGCCATCCCTCTCAAGCTGTATGAGCTCACTCTTTACCAATGCAGGGTCGCGCCCGAAGAGGCACCAATGGAGATGGACATCTATATAACCAGTCAAATTAATTGCCTTTATTATTTGTATTGTATCGATCTGAAGTTGTTATGGTTTGTTGAATTCTTATATCGCCTCAAGATCTTTTAATCTTTAGAAATATGCAGAGCTAAAGTTATCAAAATTGTATATTACTACTAAATTGGTGTAAGAAAAATATTAATAAAGTTGGCGGATAAAACCTAGTGTTTGTGTCAAAAAAAAATCTCTGAAAAAAATTCTTGAAAGGCACCCTTAAAATGTGAAAATATTATAGTGTATAAATGATTTTTTGCTTTAGCTAAGCTTCACTGACTTCGGACCTGATTCGACATGACAAGAGCTTTGAGGAAAGTTAGATTTCTGGCGACCTTTATGGCCCTTTTCACCATATGGTTCGTCGCTTTCGAGGTTGCCCACCCCGTAGGGGATATGATCCACTGTCACACCCACCACCATGATGCGGTACAGTTCGGCTCAATAACCCATTCAATATCATCTTTGATTGCTTGCTTTATAAATGATGAAGCCGGTGAAGGCTTCCACCACTCTCACGGAGATATGGTGGAGCATTACCATACAGCCGACGGGCTCTATCCATCAGTTGATACCCTTACGGCGGGACTGGATCACTCCCATGATTTCGCCCCAATTCCTCTGGGGTCCGCACACGCCAACGATGACAGCAACTCCTCACACGACGAAATAATTCTCTATGAAACAGCCCAGTTCGAGCCCTGCACCGACGAGGTGAATTGGACGCTATATAGTAGCAGTGAATTTCCACAATTCCTTCCGGAGCTCTCCTCGCCTATCCCAATTACCTGAACTCCACCTTTCTCTTTTGGCGAGGTCAAGCTGGCACCATATGGGCTTAGAACTCATTTAATGGGGCTAGGGCCAGAATGCCTGAAATCTCCTCGCCGCTTTCGTTTAATAGAAAAAACTGGAGATCAGAATTATGGAAGCAATGGCATTTGAGATGCACGATGAATTGGTTAAGAGGATGGTGCGGCACCTTAAGCAGCGTTTTTACCAGCATATAAGGGCCAATATTCCCGGCTACCCCCAACCGCCGCTTATCATTTCGGATGAAAACAAGTATGTCGCGGATGTTACAGCTGGGAGTCCGACGCACCCCAAGCACATCTTCGAGATTGAGCTGCCAAAGTCATTTGATGACCCGGAGGCCCACCAGCGCTGGAAGGTTTTATCGGACCTTGCTGAGGAGCGGGGTGGTTCCTTTAGGGTAATCGTTCCTAAAGGGCTATCGAAGGAAGCCAGAGAAAAGCTTGAAAAGAATAAGCTTGGAATAACTGTATCCGAGCTTTAGGTTGCTTATATTTAGAGTTGAATAGCCCCGGCATCGCCGGGGCTATTTTCTACTTCAAGTTCTCCTCAAGAGTTCTCTTGAGTTCAAGGGCTCCTGTGTGCTCAGGGTCTTCAACCAAGGCTTTTTCAAGGCTTTCAAGAGCACGGCCGGTCATGCCTTTTTTGGAAAAGAGCAGCGCCATCCTGTAGTAACGCTCGGATTTTCCTTTGTAGACAGGAGCTTTCGGCTGATTCTTTTTATCCGCGGTAGCTACGCCGACCAACTCCATGACCTTCTCTTTGAGTTCATCACGTAAAAAGCCGGGATAACCGGGAAGCATATATGAGACCTTTCCAGCTCCGTCAAGTAGCGCCGTCGATGGCACAGCGCTAACTCCATATCTGTTATAAAGCGATAGCTCCTCATCAACGCCCAGAGTGTATTTAACCTTTGCCGCCCGGGCCGCCTCCGCTACCAACTCCCTGTCAACGTCAGTGATTGTATTATGCTCCACGTTTACGGCGATGACGTTGAGCCCCAGATCCGCCCACTTTTCATAATAGCCCTCAAAGTCTTCAAGGGCCTCAGCGCTTCTGGGGCTCCAAGTGGCAAAGAAGAGAAGCAGCGTAGCCCTCTCCCCAAGATATTCGGAGATGGGCATAGGGGACTTGTCCATTTTGCTTATCACTACCTTGGAGAGGTCATCGCCGATCGCGAGCCTCCTGAAGGCGTGCGCTTCAAGGGGGAGAATTGCCAGAAGAGATAAGATAAGGGGAATAAGTATCTTTTTTAAATTCAACGGCGCTTTGCTCCGCGTTGAGGGTTTGTGAAAAACAATTGAAGTATACCAGCTACTGAGCTTTTGTAGTATCACCATAGGCAGATAGGATTACGTGCAGTCCTTGATAATCAGCCCTTTTAGGCGCATTCTGTATGCTCAATAAAACTTGGGAACTATTCGGGCGGGTCCACGGAGCAGGTTGATACCCGATGGAAGACAAACTAAAAACACTTGGGGAAGCCGCGAGCCTCATAGCCTCCGGCTCCTCAATATCAATCGGTGGCTTCACAAGTCAGCGCCACCCCACGGCGCTCCTTAGAAAGCTGATCAAAGATGGCGTTAGGGATCTCATAATCTATTGCCATTCGGCTGGCAGCGACGTCGATCTCCTGATTGGCGCGGGCTCTGTTAAGAGGGTTGAGGGAGCGTATCAAGCCGACGGCGTCTTTACTCCGATCTCTCCCAATTGGCGGCGTTTTGTCGAGGCCGGGCGCATTCACTTTGAGGATTATTCCAACGCATCGATGATGGCGCGCTTCGCCGCAGGCGCCATGGGGCTGCCCTTCATGCCTGTAAAATCAATGCTGGGTAGCGATCTGATGGAGCGTTGGGGTTTTAGCTCAGAGGAGCGAAAGGTTGACCCCGAGGCGGCGCCGGCGAAGGTGCATAAGATGGAGTGCCCTTTTACCGGGCAGCAGTTGGCCCTGGTGCCGGCGATAAAAACGGATTTTTGTCTCCTGCACGTGCAGAAAGCAAGCCCGCAGGGGCTCCTCCGCATTGAGGGGCAGGAGTTCCTGGACGTGCAGCAGGCGATGGCCTCTAGGTGCGTCATAGCTACCTGCGAAGAGGTTGTAAAGGATGAGGAGCTTAGGCGAAATCCTGAGTTGAACCGCATTCCTCACTTCGCTGTTGATGCTGTAGTGCATCTTCCCTTTGGAGCACATCCTCATTCAGTGCACAACGCTTATGATTATGACCCGGAACACCTTATGGAGTTTTCAAGGGCGTCTAAAGATGACGCCTCCTTCGACAGGTACCTTGAGCGGTATGTCTTCGGCCCGGACAGCCACGAGGAGTATCTGGAGCTCATAGGGGGCGAGGCCAGGATGCGAGCGCTTAGGGCGCGCTCCGGCCTTGGGTACAACCCCGAGCTGGCTCGCCGGGGAGGTGACCGTTGAGGGCTGCTTCGACAACGGAGCTGATGGCGGTCGCCGCCGCGCGCGAGATAGCCGATGGGGAGATTGTCTTCGCGGGCACTGGGCTCCCGATGCTTGGCGCGATGCTAGCCCAGCGCACCCACGCTCCCAATATGACGCTGCTTTTCGAGGCGGGTGCTATAGACCCGCGTATGCTCCACCTGCCTATGAGCGTTGGGGATTCCCGTACCCTTGTAGGTGTTGCCCAGGCTGCCGGGCTCTTTGAGGTCTTCAATTACATCCTTCAGAGCGGCAGGGTTGAGGTAGGATTTCTCGGCGGCGCACAGATAGACCGCTATGGCAATATCAACTCGACAGCGGTTGGGGACTATCACCACCCCGACGTACGCTTTCCCGGCAGCGGCGGCTCCGCGGATGTTGCAACCCTCTCCGGGCGGACGGTTATTATGGCCCCACACGAGCGGCGGCGCCTGCCGGAGCGTGTGGATTACCTTACCAGCCCGGGCTGGCTGGAAGGGGGCGAGAGCAGGGTGCGCGCCGGTATACTGACTGGCGGCCCATCCGCTCTCGTCACAACAATGGGTGTCATCCGTTACCGTGAAGCCAGCCATGAGCCCTATCTGGACTCCTTCCACCCGGGGACGACCCCGGAAGCGGTAAGGGAGGAGACGGGCTTTCCTCTTGATATCTCAGACTCGACCGAGACCCTGGCGCCCGCCCCTGAGGAGCTTGAGATATTACGCCGCGTCGTAGACCCCGAGGGGATTTTCATAAAACCCTGATCAATCTGAAAGTCAAGGCTCACCGTGTTAAATAGAAGCGTCAAATATTACCGCGACAACCCGGCTATACTGCTTCGCAGATTAGTACAGCTTCTCTCCCTTGGAATAATTCTCCTTGCGGCGTATCAATTTACAGGGTTTGTTTCGGCATTGAGAAGCGGAGGAGGGGAGACATATCGCCCGGGGGTGGTCGAGGGGTTCTTGCCTGTAGCCGCAGTGGTCGCATTGCGAAACTTCTTCGCCACCGGCATCTTTGACACGGTGCATCCGGCTGGGCTGATTATCTTGATGCTCGCGCTTATTACGGCATTTATCTTCCGCCGGGGCCTCTGCTCATGGCTCTGCCCGCTCGGGCTATTATCGGAAACACTCTGGGGGGCCGGTGGCAGGGCTAAATGGCGTGTCGCGCGGCTCCCCCGCTATATCGATTACCCTCTCCTGTGGCTTAAGTACGCGGTTTTCATCGTTGTTATTAAGTATTTTTTCTTCATGAGCGCCAAAGACGCCGCGTCCTTTATGCGGATGCCATACTACGCAATCAGCGATATCAAGATGTTCGATATGTTCGCCGGGCTCTCATGGCTTGGGTATTCGATAATTGGAGCATTGATCCTTCTGACCTTTTTTATAAGGTCATTTTGGTGCCGTTACCTCTGTCCTTACGGCGCGGTGCTTGGTTTTGTAGGCCTTTTTAGCCCTCTTTTCATCAAGCGCGATAAAAATTTATGTACAGGTTGCAAAAAGTGTTCAAAATCTTGCCCCGGGATAGTCGACGTAGCGAAGAGCCGGTTTGTAGTTATATCGACGGAGTGCACCGGCTGCACGACCTGTGTCAGCATATGCCCTGAAAAGGGCGCCCTTACGTTCAGATTTGCAGGGCTTATTAAAATTAAGCCGCTCCTATTTGGCATTCTCTTCGTGGCGCTCTTCTTCGGAGGCGTCTATTGGGCCAAGGGGAATGGAATGTGGGAGAGCTCGCTGAAATTCGAGCAGTTTCGGCGGCTGGATCAGGTTATGAACCGTCCCCACCGCTAAGGGTAATAGTGGATATATAAAAAAGCCCCGCCAAACGGCGGGGCTTTTTTTGTTGTTTCGGTTGGATCCTAGCCTGCGAGGCAAGCCGCCATATCGTCTTCGACGGTTGTGATTGGCTTTATGTCGAAGTTCTCGACCAATACGCCGAGGACGTTGGGGGTGACGAAGGCTGGTAGGCTCGGCCCGAGGCGAATGCCCTTGATGCCGAGGCTGAGGAGGCTCAGGAGTATTGCAACGGCTTTCTGCTCGTACCAGGAGCAGATGATGGAGAGGGGCAGGTCGTTGACGCCGCACTCAAAGGCGTTGGCGAGAGCTACCGCTATCTGCACCGCGGAGAAGGCGTCGTTGCACTGGCCTACGTCGAGCAGGCGCGGGATGCCGCCGATATCTCCCAGCTTCTTGTCAAAGAAGCGGAATTTGCCGCAGGCGAGTGTAAGGACTACGGTGTCCTGAGGAGTGTTCTCGACGAAGTCGGTGTAGTAGTTGCGTCCGGGTTTGGCGCCGTCGCAGCCGCCGACAAGGAAGAAGTGCTTGATTGCGCCGCCTTTAACGCCCTCGATTACCTTGTCGGCAACGCCGAGGACGGTGTTCCTGGCAAAGCCGGTGAGGACGCTGCCGTTGTCCGCGTCGGAGTCAAAGCCGGGTAGCTCAAGGGCGCGCTCGATCACCCTGGAGAAGTCGTGATTGCCCACATACTCAACGCCGGGGAAGCCTACGAGGCCGGTGGCGAAGATGTTCTTGATGTAGCTCTCGCGGGGCTTCTGGATGCAGTTTGTGGTCATGAGGATAGCGCCGGGGAACTCGTCGAACTCTTTTTTCTGGTTCTGCCATGCGGTGCCGTAGTGACCGTAGAGATGGCTGTACTTCTTCAGCTCCGGGTACGCATGGGCGGGGAGCATCTCGCCGTGGGTGTAGATGTTGATGCCCTTGCCCTCGGTGGCCTTTAGGAGGTTCTCAAGGTCTAGTAGGTCGTGCCCGGAGACGAGGATGCACTTGCCCGCCTTGTGGCCGAGGGGCACCTCGCTGGGCTCGGGGTGGCCGAAGTGGCCTGTGTTGCCCGCGTCGAGCAGCTCCATAGCGCGGAGGTTGTCCTTGCCGGTGTCAAGCGCTATGCCGACCCAATCACCCAGCTCGATTGAGGAATCAGCCAGCTGCGTCAGCTTCTTTGCGATGGCAAGGTAAAGGTCCTCATCCTCCTCTTCGAGGATTGCGGCGTGGTCTGCGTAAGCGGCAACGCCGCGCAGGCCGTAGAGGGTGATCTCCTGTAGGGAGCGGATATCCTCAGCAGCCTCCCAATCGACGGGCAGCTTGACCTCTTCGCCCTGGGCTGTGAGCGCCGCCTCGCCGGAGGCGGGGACGAAGGAAGCTGCGGGGTCTGCAAATGAGGTGTTGCCGCCCGCCGCCGCGACGCGCTCTTTAAGGTCGTCGCGTAGCCTCACCGTCTCGCCTATGAGAGAGACAAAGCGTGCGGGGTCGAAGTCAACGTTTGTAAGGGTGGAGAAGAGGCCCTTTACGAGGAACCTGTTAATCTCGGCGTCTTTAACACCTACTTTGGCGCCCTCGACGATGAACTGGGAGAGGCCGCGGAGGGCGTAGGTTAGAAGGTCCTGAAGGGCTGCTACTTCGGAGGTCTTGCCGCAGACGCCTACCTGTGTGCACCCTGTTCCCTGTGAGGTCTGTTCGCATTGATTGCAAAACATAGCTTGCTCCTTTGGGCCTGTGGCCCGGTTGTTTATTAAAAAACTCTAATCTTTAAGGTTGTATCGGGCGCGTATGCGCGCCGAAAGTTCACGCAAATCTTCGTAACATTTCTCCACCGTCTCGCCCTTGTCCGGATTTAACAGAGCGCAGGTGGCCGGCATGAGGAGGCTCTTCGGGAGGAACTCCTCGCGCAGGATGCCCTCCTTCTCAAGGCGGTCCCAGAGCATCTCAAGGTAATCGTCCATCTGGTCGAGGTCCGTGGTGGTGAACTCGTCGAAGTTCGCAGGGGTTATCCCCCAGCCGACCGTGCCGCCCTGCGCCAGGAAGGCCTTCAGCGATGGGATGTAGTTGACGAAGCGCTCGCCGGTGCCGAAGGCGTTGAAGGAGAGCACGTCCATCTTGGTCTGTAGCAGGAAGTCCCAATCGGGGTTGCCGCAAAGGTGAATACCGCGCTCGCCCTCTACCTGCGAGAAGAATTTGTCGAGGTCCTCCCTCGCAATCGCCTCTGCGTAGCCGCTCATCGAGGAGAAGATGAACTGCATTCCCGGCTCGTCAACGAACATGAAGGCGTTTTTATTCTTCGCTTTAAGCTCTTGACCCATGACATTGACCTTCTTTGCCATGAAGTCAATGAGCAGCTCCCTTACCTCGTCATCGTATATGAGGGGGCGGTCATTTTCGTCCTTGACGGAAAAGCCGTATGAGATGGGCCCCTCAATCTGCCCCCTTATGGCGAAGTAGCCGGAGAGGTCACGTTCGAGGAATTTATGGTATACCGCCGAGTATTGCTCTGAGAGGCGGTAGAGGTCGTCCTCCTCCATACGCTCAATGAAGGCGGGCAGCTCCTCATAGAAGCGCTCCTTTGAAAAATCTATACGCTGATTTTCAAGGTCTATACGGGTACCCGGAAAGTTCTCGGAGACCTGCACATACATGTCCTCCCAGTAGCTCATCTTGGGGAGCTGGGGCCAGAAGGGAATGTCGAGGGAGAACGCCAGCTCAAGGGCCTTGTCGACATCCTTGTGCGGGAGTATTCCCATCGCGGTTGTACGGCAGTTTGTTACGAACTTCATCTAATCTCCGTTCATTTGGCTGTGCCGGATAAGTGGCGTGGCCTACTGCTTTCTACTTTGCAGATGGCGTGCCAAAAGTAAAAGGGCAATAAATACAAGGCTTTATGCGATGTGGTATTTGAGATGGGTTTAAAAGCGTAGTGATTTGGTAACGTTTTAGATTGATAGGCGTTACTGTTTGGTAACGTCACCGCCTTCAAGGGCGTATTTTTTGATCTTCTCCCAGAGACTCTTTCTTGAAATTCCAAGTTTTTTTGCCACCTCCTGCTTTTTCCACCCTGCGGAGGAGAGTTCCGAGATCAAGAGCTGCCTTTCAAAGTGGTCAAGAGATTCTTTGAGTGTACTGCCTAAAGTTATCTGCGCCAGTGATGAAGAGGATTTTTCCTTGGGGAGCGTCCGCCTAAGGTCCTCAGGCAGGTCGTCGGGCAGTATCATGTCTCCCTTGGAGAGGGCCACGGCGCGCTCAAGGGCATGCATAAGTTGACGGACATTGCCGGGCAGGGGGTGTGAGGCGAGCAGGGTCAGGGTGTCCGGCGCAAGGGCCGGGGGCCTTTTCCCTATGCGTTTAGAGAAGCGTTTTAAGAAGTGTTCCGAGAGGAGAGCGACATCCTCGGCCCTTTCTCTTAAAGGGGGGATTGTAATTGAGATGACGTTGAGGCGATAGTATAGATCCTCTCGGAAACGCCCGGCTTCAACCTCTTTCGCAAGGTCTCTGTTTGTAGCTGCAATTATGCGTACGTTTACTTCAATCTCCCTCGGGTTGCCCACCTGTTGGATTCTCTTCTGTTGCAGGGCGCGAAGGAGCTTAGCCTGGGAGGAGAGGGGGAGCTCCCCTATCTCGTCAAGAAATAGAGAGCCGCCCTCAGCCATAACAAACTTGCCCTGCTGGTTTGAAACCGCGCCGGTGAAGGCGCCGCGCAGGTGCCCAAAGAGCTCTGACTCCATAAGCGCCTCGGGGAGGGCTGCGCAGTTGACCCTTACGAGGGGGCCATCGGCGCGGGGGCTAAGGCGGTGGATGAGCTCGGCGAAGTGCTCCTTGCCCGTCCCTGACTCGCCCATTATGAGGACTGTGGAGTCGAGGGGGGCTACGGTTTTAACTGTCTCAAGCGCATCTCGTATGGCGGGGCTCTCCGCTATGAATCTAGTATCCTCGGGGCCTCCTCCAATCACCTCTTTAAGACTCAAGTTTTCATTGGAAAGCTGCATTTTTTCGGAGATATCACGGCTTATGAGTAGGGTCCCCTGAAACTCTCCATCCTCGCCAATAATAGCGGTGTAAGTATTGTCAAAATAACGATTTCCGACATGCACTATCCGCTCTCTGGCTATGTGGGGCCCGCTTTTTATCGCAGAGAGGAGCTCCATAATGCGGTTGTGGGAGCGCTTCGGGTGTATGGTGAGGATATGTTTGCCGACCAGCTTTGAGGCGCGCACACGCCGCACCTCCTCGGCTTTCCTGTTTATCAGCTTTATAACATCATCGGCATCGAGGAAAATTATCGCCTCCTCCATGTTGTTCAAAATTGTCTCGAATATATCGGGCACAGGGTAGCTCCTGTTGGGGTTACTTTTTGGTAACATGAAGATACCAGCAGCAGCTTAACGGGTCAATCTTATGGGCGAGGAGCAATTAGAAGAGGGCGAAGCAAGAGCCTGCAAGATTGTTAACTAAATCGTAACAATTCTTTATATTCCTGAAATTATTTGATAATATTCTTTTTTAATAAGGCGGGAAGGCCCCTTTTAAGGCAATAGGGGTTCATCGTCTTGTAATGATATCGTTATATACGTATATTCGAGCCCGCCGGGTAGGGGAGTGGCCCGCCGGTAAAACATTAACCCGCTTAAGGGGTGTTAATCTTGAATAGTACGCTACGCCGAGTCCTCGTCATCCTCGGGGTTGTCGCGCTCCTCTACCTCTTCCTGGTATCTATCGGGATGGTAGGCGCCTCCTTCAAACTTGTCGGTAAAGCTCTGGCCCAGGAGATATTCGGCTTCGCCTCGCAGCCGTTGACAGGGCTATTCATCGGTATCTTCGCTACCTCGCTGGTGCAGTCATCTTCCACGACGACATCTATCGTCGTCGGCCTCGTTGCGGGCGGGATGAGCGTCGAAACAGCGATTCCCATAATAATGGGCGCTAATATCGGCACGAGCGTTACCAATACGCTTGTATCGGTGGGGCACATCGGGCGCACCAATGAGTTCAAGAGGGCCTTTGCGGCCTCGACGGTGCACGACTTCTTCAACCTTATGGCGGTGTTGATACTCTTCCCGCTTCAGTACTTCACCAACTTTCTCGGGAAGATTTCACAGCTCATTGCTGGCATTTTTACCTCCGGAGCTGATATCCACTTTACAAGCCCGGTAAAGATAGTGGTCAAGCCGATGGTGGGGTGGCTCGTTAAGCTCCTCTCCAGCCCATTCGACGCAAAGGGTATGCAGGCCATAGCGGTGCTGGTTGTCGCAGGGATAATCCTCTTTTTCGCGCTTAAATATATGACGGTGCTGCTGAGGGGGGTTGTTATGCAAAACGCAAGCGGCTTTTTCGAGCGCACCGTCTTTCGAACTCCGCACCTGGCCTTTGCTATGGGCGTGCTCCTCACCGCCGCAGTGCAGTCTTCCTCGATAACGACCTCTGTGGTTGTGCCCCTCGCAGGAGCGGGTATTCTCACACTCGGCCAGATATATCCATATACCCTTGGAGCCAATATCGGAACTACGATAACGGCTATACTCGCCGCCCTTGCCGCCCCTGAAAATGCCTTTGCCGCCCTCTCGGTGGCCTTGGCCCACCTCAACTTCAACGTTTGCGGTATAATCGTAATAACCTCGATACCGCCTATTAGGACGGTACCGATGAAGTTGGCGGAATTCATGGCGAGTCAGGCTGTTATTCGAAAATGGGTTCCATTTGCATACATAGCTGTAGTATTTTTTCTGGTTCCACTAATACTAATCTACGTGACAAGGTAACCAATTATGTGGCGCGAATTAATAAACATCTGGAAATCCCACAACCTCCTTGAGCAGGCGTGGAACGAATCCTTTGAGATGCTCGAAATAGACCGCCGGATGTACCTTGAGGCAGTCAGAGTATTGAGGGAAGCAGACGACGCCGCTTTAAATGAGGATATTCGTCAGCTCGATAAGCGCGTTAACAAATATGAGCGTGACGTTCGCCGCAAGGTTATGACCCATTGCGCCGTTGAGGGGGCGCATGACCTTACAAGCGGCATGATCCTCATCAGCCTGGTGATAGATATTGAGAGGGTCGGTGACTATTGCAAAAATATCCTCGACCTTGCACAGATGCACCCTAAGACCCTGAAGGTCAGCCATTACGACAAGGCGCTCACTCTAATCGAAAATGAGGTTAAGGAGCGCTTCAACCGCACCATTGAGGCTCTGAAGAATCAGGATGTTGAGGCGGCAAGGTCCCTCATGCGTACCTACAAGCAGGAGGTCGGGCGCGAATGTGACAAGATAGTCGAGGACCTTGTCAGCGGCAAATGCGTTGATTTGAGCTCGGCGGACGCGACGACCCTTGCGCTCTATGCGAGGTACTTGAAGCGCATCTCGGCGCACCTCAACAATATGGCGACAAGCGTCGTAAACCCCTTCCACAGGTTGGGATTCAAAGAAAAAGAACCGAAAAACTAGTCATTACGTTAATTTATAAAAGGGCCCTTTTTTTGGGGCCCTTTTTTTGTTTTGGTTACTCGAATTTTAGCGCAGACCCGGTAAAGTTTATCGAGTATATTTATTAATAAGTCACTTTGATAACCAGACATTCCAGGAGCAGGAAATGAATAACCGTTGGACCTTGATACTCCCCGTCCTCATTGTGGCGGTTAGCTTATTTGGCCTAGTCACAACTGTAACCCCAAGGGATTCGCAGAGCGCTCAGGCAGGGGTCGTCTTGATGCACCTTTACAAAGTTGAAAACCTCGACTCTGGAGAGGGTGAGGCAGCGCTAACCCGTATGCTTAAGGGTAAGAACGGAGTGAACGCACTCTCCGTAGATGCCGAAAACGGCATCATAGCCGTTGAGACCAAAGATGGTGGCTTTGACGTGGAGGCTGCTGCACGCGCCATGACCAAAGGGGGCTTTCCCGCAACCTTTGTTAAGAGTTATAAATATCAGGCAAACGCCGGCGGAACCTGCGGAAGCGGTGGCTGCGGTGGCTGCGGTTAAGGTTTAATCAATTTCACAAAAAGAGGAGCCCTAAGAGGCTCCTTTTTTTATTTGAGGAGAGTAATATAAGGGTTCCTTAACCCTAAAAATATCTAAAGTAATCAGGAGTTTGGACGTAAATTATTAGAGTGTTTTATATATTTTAAATCTGTGCCTTTGCGAGGGGGTATAAGATGGTGGACGGGTTCAGGGTTAAAAGTGAGAAGACTCTATTTGTCTTAAGCGTTATTTTCTCTCTGCTTGCCTGGCTTGCGCTTGTTATATCGATAGCGGGCATTGTTTATGCGCTTTTTATCGGTTTTTTTCTTATGGCTGCCCACGCAATCTATATAGCCCATGTAAGAGGGCAGGGGGTATTGCTCTCGACCTCTCAGCTCCCTGAAATCTACGAACGTGTAGAGAGCATTTCGCAGCGTTTCGGCCTCCCCTCAACCCCCGAGGTCTACGTTATGGAGTCCGGCGGAATCCTGAATGCCATGGCCGCAAAGCTCTTCGGAAGACAGTTCGTAATCATCTACTCCGACCTTATAGAGGCATGTGAAGAGAATCCGGGGCAGCTCGACTTTATCATCGGCCACGAGATCGCCCACCATGCCCTCGGGCATCTAAAATGGCATCTATTTATAGCGCCCTCTTTTCTAATCCCCCTGCTTGGGACCGCCTACTCCCGCGCAAGGGAATACTCCTGCGATCTGGCGGGGCTTGAAGCGGCTGGCAGCCTTGAGAACGCAACTCGCGGATTGGCGATACTTGCTGCGGGTGGCAAGCTTGGTAATCGCCTCAATATGGATGAGTACATCCAGCAGGTAAAAAACGTGCGGGGCTTCTGGTCCACTATATATGAGCTGAACTCTACGCATCCCTATACAGCCAAGCGGGTATCGGCGCTCGCGAACCATAAATACCCTGAGACGGTAAAGGTCCCCGGTAAAAATCCCTTCGCTTACCCTTTGGCGCCCTTCTTCGGGGCGGCCGTTTCACCCGCCGCCGGGGCACCGTTTATAGCAGTTGCGATAGTGGGTATTTTGGCTTCCATAGCTATCCCCCAGTACCTTAATTATGTGAATAAAGCCAATGAAAGCGCACAGATGGAGCAGATGGAGGGTGGCTACGACTCCTACGCGCAGGGGGAGGAGAGCCTGGCGCCGACCGGTGAGCTTTACTTCGCAGATGACAATTTACGAAGTGTAAGAGAGTGGGCCTTTCGCATCGGGCAAGAGACTGGAGAGTGGCCCTGCGAGGGTATTGACCCCTCAGTAGAAGAGCTCTCCACCCTCTGCAATGAGCAGGGGTGGGAGCTTGAGATAAATTGCAACGATGGTTACTGCGCCGTTTACGCGCCGCTTGGCGAGCGTGTCCAGTACCGGGCTATATGGTTTGGAACGGGCGAGCTTGTAGAGGGTGTTTTATAAATAGGGCATTCAGCCCTTTTTTATAAAGGTCCCGTTTCTGTATTCATAGAAGGCCTGCTCAAGCTCCTCCTCTGTATTCATGACTATGGGGCCTTGCCAGGCTACCGGCTCGCCGATAGGTTCACCGCTCATCAGCAGGAACCTCAACCCCTCATCGCCGCCAATGGCCTTTAGGCTGTCGCCGCCGGATAGCTTTACTATGTGCTTGGCGGTGACGCCCGCGCCTTTTTCTCCAATCTTTCCATCGCCCTCAAAGATGTAGAGGAAGGTGAAGAAGTCGGTCGGGATATCAAGGGTCAAATAACGCCCCGCATCAACGGATACATCAAAATACCAAGGGGATCTGACGATCTCCCTTACAGGGCCCTCGACGCCTCTGAATCTTCCCGCTATAACCTTTACGCTGCCCCCGTCCACTTCCACCGTAGGAATCTCTCCAGCGGTGATGCCACGGTAGCGCGGTGACATCATCTTGTCTTTTGCCGGCAGGTTAACCCACAGCTGGAAACCAACCATTCCGCCCGCTACTGGCTGCGGCATCTCCTGGTGTATGACTCCGCCGCCTGCGGTCATCCACTGAACCTGGCCCGGGCCAATCGAGCCCCTGTTGCCGATAGAGTCGCCATGCTCCACATCGCCGCGTATAAGATAGGTAACGGTCTCTATCCCCCTGTGCGGATGCCAGGGAAAACCCGCTACGTAGTCTGCCGGGTCATCTCCGGAGAAGTCGTCAAAGAGCAGGAATGGATCGAAAGAGGGAGCCTCAGAGAAGCCTATGCCCCGCCTAAGCTTTACTCCTGCGCCCTCCATAGTGGTGACTGAAGGGAATATGTTTACCGCTTCACAGCTTGAATTCATTTTATGCCTCCTGAATATTTCTCTTCTTTGTAAAAAGATACCACGTAATTTATGGGACGCTCGAAGACATTTTGCGGTATACCGAAAGGAGTTGCTGACCTTATATGGAGGTAAAATATTGAAAGTTATAGAAAAGATGCTTGAGGCGCAGGGGCGTGAACCTTTTCCTAAATTGTTGGGCATAACGTGCGAAGAGGTAAGGGAGGGATATGCCCGCTGCAAGATGGCTGTTACCGAAGAGATGGTAAATATTTTCGGCAGCGCCCACGGCGGGGCAGTTTTCAGCCTCCTTGACGAGAGCTTCCAGTTGGCTTGCAACTCCCATGGTCGAGTAGCCGTAGCGCTCAACCTCTCCGTAACCTATGTTAAGGGCGCGCTCCCCGGGGAAACACTAATCTCCGAGGTTACGGAGAAGTCCCGGACAAGCCGGACGGCTGTATACGATGCCTCAGTGACAAATGGCGAGGGTGAATTGGTAGCGACCGGGCAGGCCCTGGCCTACAGAAAGAAGGACCTCCCGGACTTTTTAAAGTAGTCAGGGCTGGGTGATAACAAGCTCCACGCGCCTGTTCTTTGCTTTAGCCTCTTCATCCCCTCCCTTCGAGATGGGGTCGTAGTGAGCGCGGCCAACAGCCTCAAGCCGCTCCGGTGAAATTCCCGGCCCCCATTGCAGGTAACGAACCAGGGCTCCGGCGCGTTCAGCTGAGAGCTCCCAGTTGGAGCGCCAATAGACCCTGTGCGAGGGGCCAACCGGCACATCGTCGGTATGTCCTACGATGGAGATTCTTTCACTGCCATCCTTCAGAAGCTCTGCGACCTTCTTCACCACAGCGCTTCCCGAGGGCAATACATCTACTGAGAGCTCATCAAAGAGGAGATCGCCGGGGATTGTTACAGTTACCCTATCTCCGCTTCTGCTAACAAGCGCGCTATCTCCTACTGCGTTGGCAAGCTTTTCCCGGAGAGCTTCCGCTATCTCTTCTCTCTTAGCCAGCTGCTCTTTTAGCTCGTTTAAGGGCTCCTGTGCACTTTTAGCTTCTGCCAACTGCTCCTCAAGTTGGGCAATCCGCATCGTTGCTTCATTAAGTTCCTCCGAGGGGAGCACCTGAGCCTGCTTAAGATCCTCGACCTCAGCCTTCAAGGTATTTATCTCCGCCTCGGCTTTGTTCAGCTGTGAGTCTTTTATCTTGAGGGCGGCAGTAGCCTCCTTGTCATCCTTCTTGAGCATTTTGATGCGCTCATTTGCCCCTACGATGTCGTCAAGGAGCTTCTCCTTTTCCTTCTCAAGGGAATTCCTCTCCTCTTTAACGCCCTTCAAGGCGCTTTTTAATGATGTAATCTCTGCTTCACGTTCATCGTAAACTTGTTGAGAGACCCCGCATCCGAAGAGTAACGCCGGAATCAGCAGGACCATAATCACTCTCACCATTTACCACGCCTCCAAGTATGAAGTTTACTGACCCTTTACCCTGAGCTTTCGGTAATTCTCCAGGGCCTCGCCAGGTAGATCACCGGACTCCACAGAGAGCAAGACCTTGCAGCCGGGTTCGCTCTCATGTCCGCAATCGCGAAATTTACACCCCTTTGAAAGCTCCTCTATAACAGAGAAAAGCTCTGCATCTTCAAGCGCTTCATCGGGCAGGGTTATCTCACGCATGCCGGGGTTGTCGATTATAATACCGCCTGTGGGCAGAATGAAGAGTTCGCGGTGGGTGGTGGTGTGACGCCCCTTGCCAAGGGTCTCGCTTACAGCGGCAGTCCTCTGCGTTCCATCTCCGATTAGGGCGTTTATCAGCGTAGACTTACCCGCCCCGGAGGAGCCGAGGAGGCATACGGTTTCGCCCGGGCGTATATGCCCCTTCACCCAGTCCACTTCGCCCCCGGCGGCTGAGAGCGCACAAACCTCTGTGGAGGGGAGCAGCTCCCGTATCTCCTCCACGCGAGCCTCAGGGTCTTCGCATAGGTCGGCTTTGTTAAGTAGCACTATGGGTGTCGCCCCGCAGAGCTCGGCGAGGGCAACGTACCGCGCTATCCGTGGAGGGTTGAAGTCGCGGTCAAGGCCGCAGAGGATAAATATCTTATCGATATTGGCGGCGATGTTTTGCATGGGTACCGCTTCACCCTCGCGCTTCCGACCTCCCGCCGCGCCTCTTTTTAAAAGGTTCTTTCTTTTTAGGAGCGCCCTTATCGCTGGCGCTTCTGCGGTATCCACCGCTACCCAATCGCCGACCAGGGGTACCTTGCCCTCACGGCGCAGGCTGCCGGTGAGGGTTGCCCACTTCTCACCCTTCGCGGTCAAGAGCTTGTATTTGTTCCTGGAGGTGAAGGAGACGCGTGCCGGCTCAACTTTTCCTTTTAGGGCGGGGTCGCGGGAGAGCTCCCTTGTGAAACCTGCGTCCTTCAAAGAATAATTCCCAGCTTTATTTTCTCTGATGCCAGCCATGCCTTTAGCTTACAGAGCTTTTAGGAGTTTTTCCAACGCGTCGGAACCATCGACCAGGTTGGGAAAAAGTTTGCGAGTCTCCTCCTCGGAGGCGGGGTCTCCAGCCCATTTCTCCAGAACATAACCTCCGTCGTAGTCAACGCTCGCGACGCGCGCGCCGAGGTTTGTCGCGGGAAAGTAAAAGTCGGAGCCGGGCAGTATGGCTACATGCGCCTCCTCCAGAATCGTCTCACATATATCCTTGCCTGTTATAATGCCGCGGGCGCGGAAGCTCTCCCTGAAATTGTCAAAGTCTGGGAAGAGGTAGAAGGCTCCGTCCGGGCGAGGGCAGTTTAGCCCCATTCCCTCAAAACGCTTGTGCAGGTACCTTGTTGCGAAGCGGTGAATATCGCAGGTTCTCTCAACAAATGGCCTGATGGTGGGGTAGTCTCCATATGCGGCGAGGGCGGCGTATTGTATCGGGGCGGATACGGCGCTGAAGGTCTCGCTTATGACCGATTTAAGTGCCCTCATAACGGGCTCAAGGCCATCCGGGATAAGCATGACGCCAAGGCGGTACCCTCCGGCGGCGAAGGCCTTGGAGAGGCCACCTGTTACTATCGTCCCTTCAGGGTAGTGTTTTGATAGCGATGCAGTCCCATTACCGTCGAAGTCAATCTTTGCATAGATTTCATCGGAGACTACGATAACCTGATATGCCCTACAAATTGCCGCAAGCTCTGCCATCTCCTCGTCACGGTAGACGGAGCCGGTGGGGTTGCATGGGTTGTTCATTATGAGGAGCTTTTGTTTGTGGCCCATTCTATAGCAGGCGTGGTCAAGCTCCTCGGCGGTAAGCTTGTAGCCGTTGTCGCGGCTCGTTGTTATGGGGATTACATGTTTACCCCTCAATGCGGCTTGCGGGCCGTAGCTCACCCAGCTTGGCGCGGGAACGAGGAGCGAACCCTCGGTGAGAAAGATTGCTTCAAAGATAAGCTCCTTGGAGCCTGGTCCTATACAGACGTTTTTACCCTCAAAGTCATAGCCGAACTCATCCCTATAGTATTTCGCAACTGCGTCGCATAGCTCCGGGAGCCCCTGCGTCGGTAGATAGTCCTTTTTGTCAACGTTTTGGCGAAGCGCCTCCTGAATTCTCTCAGATACTGGGAAGGGGGACTGCCCGAAGCCGAAATGATAGACACGCTTCCCAGCCGCTTTCAGCGCTTTTACTCTCTGGTTTATCGCTAGGGTGGCGGATTCCTTGAGGCTTACTACCAGGGGATTTATGGCGGGTTGCACTTTAGTGCTCCTTCTCACTCGTTTGAAAGAGTTACTCTCTTTTTTAAAAGATGCCCCTTTGAGCTGCTTTAGTCCACGTAAAAATTTAACCTCCCGTCCTGAATGCTTAGGCGTGGTATATTCATCGGCGTCGAAACAGATTTGTTTTCAGGGATTTTCTCATGGAATTTGCATTTGAATTTTTATCAGAGCTTTACTCTGTTGTTGTTGACTCTGCGCCTTGGCTGCTCTTCGGCTTTGTAGCCGCGGGAGTTATACAGCTTTTCATTTCCGATGATTTCGTGGCTTCGCACCTTGGTCGCGGGCGCTTTATGCCGGTGCTAAAATCGGCCCTATTGGGCGTTCCGTTGCCGATCTGCTCCTGCGGGGTAGTGCCCCTCGCGGTTGGCCTCAGGCAGCGCGGAGCCTCCAAGGGAGCTGCGCTCTCCTTTATGATATCGACCCCCGAGACCGGTATTGATTCCATCCTCTACACCAGCGCGCTGCTGGACCCGCTGATGACCGTTATGAGGCCCATATCAGCTTTTATCTCGGCGGTTGCGGCGGGCGTCCTAGAGACGTTCTTTGGCGGAGGTGAAAAAAAGTCGGGCCCGGCACCCTTAAACATCCCCACCTTCAAGGGTGGTGCCCGGACGATTCCGGGAATGGTGGCGGAAGCCCTTGAGTATGGGCTAGGAAACCTCTATTACTCGCTATCCGGTTATCTGGCCGCCGGACTCGTGGTAGCTGCGCTGATCTCCGCGCTTATTCCAGATGGTTTTTTCCTTCAATACCTGGGCGACGGTTTTCTTGGAAGGCTTGCAATGCTCGCCGTTGCAACGCCAATGTACATCTGTGCCACGGCGTCAACGCCAATTGCGGCGGCGATGATATTAAAGGGCTTGAGCCCCGGCGCGGCGCTCGTGCTTCTCCTCGCCGGTCCGGCTACAAATATAGCGTCTATCTCCGCACTGGCCGGTATGATGGGCTGGAAGACGACCCTCCGTTACCTCCTTACAATATCCGTGTCGGCGCTATTTATGGGGTGGCTGGTAGATGAGCTCTACAGGCTCATGGCTATTACCCCAACCGCTGTGCTCGGCGGCGCCGCAGAGGCGATACCTGAGTGGGTCGGGGTGCTCTCGGCGCTGATTCTCTTTGGCGCTTGGTTAAGAATCCTCATTAAGAGGGGGGGGTGAAAACCGCTGACCTTTGTCGAATGTGAGAATACAAAGGAGGCGGCCCGAAGGCCGCCTTTTTTTAGTCTGTGGTGGCAGGTTTGACTTGTAGCTCTTTGGCGTTTTGACCTGATAGGGCTGATATGAGAGATATCGCCGTCGATACCCCAAGACCGAGGAAACTTAGCCATTGGATTCCCGTTATGCCCGCAGTAAGGCCGATGGAGCCGCCAAGCAAAATGGCTATGAAGAGCCCTTGTCGGTTTACCTCTCGCTTTCCTCTAAAGTAGAGGGCCGTGGCTACCGGAGCAACGACACCCGTCGTGAAGACGCCTAGGCCCATCAGCAGCAGCCCTATTATGTCTCCACGCCAGAGGCCGATAGCAAGCGATGCTCCTCCAAATAGCGCTATAAATATCCTCATGGATGAAACGCGGCGGCCCTTTAGTATGTCGTGCTCGATTATTCCAGCGGCTGTCACCAGGCAGGTGTCCGCGGAGGAGACAACCGCGCAAAAGAGACCACCCAAGAGCCATGCGCCCGCCCATGAGGGTAGGGCATTTACCACCTCAACCGTCAGTAAAGTTTTTGGGTCTGCGCCTCCCTTAGCCGCCGAAAGCCCAATAAAGAGGACAACGAGACCGATGATTGGGAGGATGATCGCCGCCGAAAGCGCGCCGCGTTTGGCGGTAGCGTCATCAGCGGAGGTGAATAGCCTTGAGTATATGTCCGGCCCAACGAGATAGCTGCCTCCATAGATAAAGAGAAAATATAGGGCTTTCGATATGGGGAACTTCTCATTTGTAAACTCGAAGGAGAAGTTTGCCAGCGGGGCTGGAGAAACCTTCCAGATGTACCCTGCTGCGAAGAGGAGCGCGCCGACCATCACGAAGAACTGAAGCGCGTCGGTCTTCATTATGGATGACTGCCCGCCTAATATGGCGTAAATCGTTATGACTACCGACGCCGCCACCAGCGCGCCGGTCGCGTCAAGGCCGGTCAGCGTATCGACTATGCGCCCCGCCGCTACAAATTGCGCCGCGACTATACCCGTCCAGCCGGTGACTATAATTACCGCGACAAGCGCCCGCGCCCGTGAACCTATCAGCATACCGACGAGGTCCGCCAGGGTCGCGGCCCCTGTCTCCCTGACCCTGCGCGCCAGAGTGATACCCAGAAGCATTAGCCCGGAGGTGCCTGAGAGATAGAGCCATATCGCGGGAAAGCCTACATTCCCTGAGAGGGTCACCATCCCCATCGTTGCCGAGCCTCCGACTACGGTGGCGAGCATCGAAAGTGTGACCATGGTCGCGTTTTGACTGCGCCCCGCCACAAGGTACTGATCAAAGCCGTGTTTACGGAGAAAGTCGAGAACGCCTATGATTATGAAGAGCGCCATAAGAAAATAGAGCATTGTTACCTTCCAACCCGCGTTGGGGTAGATGTGATTTCAGGTGGAGTCGGGGAGTATAAATCAACGGGCATTGTAAACCAATATAAAATTTGGTTTACAAGATCTTGGGCGGAAGGTTATGTGAAAAAAGAGGCATTATGTGTAAAATACAATTTTTCACATTTACCCGGAGAGATACCGTGAAAAGGTTACTTGTAGCTCTACTCCTGCTTTTTCTTGCTGCCATTGCCACGGCAGATGAAGAAGCGGCTTTGGCGTTGTCGGTGGGGGAGTCTCTTCCCAATATAACCGTTTACGGTTTGGCGGATTACAAGGATTACGAGGCGCTGCTTGGCCGCACCGATACGGGCGGTTTTGATTTGGAGCAGATAAAGGGGGAGGTTCTCGTCCTTGAGCTCTTCAACCGATTCTGCATGAGCTGCTGGGAGCAGGCTCCGATAATGGAGAGCATCTGGGAGCGGTTGGGCCAAGATAAGTTAAGGGACCGGGTAAAGCTCTTGGGGTTGGCCGAGGGTAATACGGAGGCTGGCCTTCTTCAGTTCAAGGAGGAGAAGGGGCTAACCTATCCCCTGGGAGCGGACCCCACCTTTTCGGCGCTCGATATGATTGGCGATTCTGCGGGAACGCCGCTGACCCTATTGCTAAGGCGAGAGGGGAGCGGCTGGCAGCTGACTTATTTTCACATCGGAGTCCTCGAAGCTGATGAAATCTACTCCGGTATTGAGGCGCTGCTCGCCGGCAAAGCGGTTGCTATAAAGGCAGAGCAGGGAATACCCGCCTTCATGGAGGATGAACCGGAAGAGCTATTTGAAACCCAGCAGCGCGAGGAGGTTGAGCTGCTCTTCACCAGAATACGTGGTGGCGCGCTTACCAAAGCCGAGCGAGTGGAGGGGGTTGAGGCTTTTTTGCTCTTTCGCGCATATGATGAAGAGGGTAAACCGCTGGACCTCTATGGCAGGGTGGCAAGACGCCGCCCGGTTTGTGACCTCTGCCACACCAACGTATTTGTCTTCGCCTTTGATTCGGGGGGCAGGGTGAGAGGCTTTGATGCCCTCTATGCGACAAAGCTTGCCAATGACAATTGGAGCGCCGAAGAGACGCGCTCTTTCGAGGAAAGGCTCCTCTCAAAGGAAACGGTGACCTTTGACCCCGACACCGATGCCGTCACCACGGCGACCATGAGCTCATCGCTTATGTATGATGAAATAAGGCGCACACTGGAGGTCTTGCCGGAGCTGAAGTAGCCTGAGAGCGCTCTTTATCAATCCAGGTCGATAGCGGCCTTGCACACATTGCAGCGCATTGCTCCGCGAAAAACTTTGTTGCCGCACTCAGGGCAGTGGTATCGGCGCTCTTCATCACCAATCCACTGTGAGGTGCCGACCTCGCGGCGGTAGGGAACTGCGCGCAGGATAACCCTCTTTCCCACCGCCATGGGGAAGGTCTCTATGTGTTCGCAAGGAAAATCGCCGCACTGATGGCAACCCTCCAGGCTCCGCTCAATTGAGCAATTCCTAAGTTCACACTGTTTGCAGTGCATGAAGCGGTCCTCGGAGAGGCACCCATCGCAATGGATATCATCAAGGGTGAGGTTCTCCGCGCCGGGGAGCTTGCCTTTGCCATCGGTCTCCCCCCTGTATAGCGCCAGGAGGCCCTTTTTTAACTTCTCGTTGTTATCGCGTCCGGCAATATGAATTGCGCAAACGCCGCAGTAAAGGCCGCAGGGAGATGCGAAGGCGGGATTGTAGGATGGCATTTTGGCCCCCTTTTTGAATAGCTGTTAAGTAGCTATAAGATAGCTATACAGCGAAAGGAGCTTCACGTCAAGACGTTTGGCGCTCCTCTATTGCCAACGTCCAACGGGCGTGTAAGCCCTCACACGCTCGCCAGTATGGGCATCTACGTAGGAGTTGTAACTTCTCATTATAATAGAGTAGACAAGGTTCTGCCTGTTTACGCGCTCGCCCTCCTCCATCGTCTTCCAGAATATCTCAAGCCTTGGCGTCGAGACCTGAAAATCCCCTCGTTCGACATCGGGGTATCTTTCAAGATACTCATCCCAAGCGGTCTCCAGGGCTTCCTCCGGTGTGACCTTCGGCATGGGGTTCATATCCAGGAATTGGGGGATATTGATTTGTAGCTTTGCGTTATAGATATACTTCCCACCGACCTCCCTCATACCGCGAGTTATTATGGATGTAATAACCTCGCCCTTATATACGGGGACGTCGCCATAAAAGTATGAGTAAGTGACATCGTCAAATTGCTCTTGGGTGACGCCGCGCCTCAGGGTGTCCGATGGTACTCCGCATACCTCCGCCGCAAGGTCACGCAGGTAGTAATGGACATCGGAGAGGTCTTTTCTGGAGAGTATCTTCTGATCAAGGGTGATCTTGCCAGAGAGGGTGTTGGGTGTGAAAAAATCCCTGAAATCATCCACCGACCTCTTAGCAATCCAGCGCTCTCCCGTCTCCTCCTTCAAGTAAGCGAAAAGCTCCTCACTGGAGTTGAAGGGCGTCGCCATCTTCAAGTCGGCGGCAAGGGGCGCTGAAAAAGCCGCCAGTAATAGCGAAAAGGTTATCAGTGCTTGAATCATTTAAGAGCCATTATCCTAGAATGCCGAGCCAGAGGGTAAGCGTCCCGATTGAGAGCAGGGTTGAGAGCGTTACTGCGGTGGAGGCGAGCGGGGCGTCGCCGCCCATCTCGTTGGCGAGAATCAAGGTGACGGTAGCGGTTGGCGCCGAGAGCAGCAGGACCGCCGCCGCCCGCTCAATACCTCCCGCACCAGCGAGCGTCAGTAGCAGCCCGCCAAGGGCCGGCAGCGCCAGCGTCTTTAATAAAGTCGATACGGTAGCGATCTTAGCATGCCCCAGCGCCTCTGTGTTTAGTCCTGCCCCGATTAAAAGAAGGGCGAGCGGCAGAGACATGCCCGCCATTATGGACATGGAGTCCTCAAGCATAGCGGGGAGGGGGAGGCCACTGAAATCATAGGCCATCGCCGCGAATGAGGAGAGTATTATCGGGTGTATTATCAGCGCCTTTACAAAGCCCAAAGGTGAGTGCTCGCCGCCGCCAAAATGGCGTAGCGTGCCCACTGCCAACGCATTATTCATCAGCATGAAGAAGGGCGCGAAGATCGACGCCGCCTGAACGCCGCGCTCGCCTAGACCGTAGAAAGCCGCCGCGAGCCCTATGTAGCCGATGTTTGAATGGATGGATGAATGCACAAATGTGGCGCGAGTTGAATGAGTGAGCCCCATAAACCGGGATATTAAGAGCGCCGAAGCCCAAATGAGGACTATGGCAGCTAGGGTGAGGACTATCCAGGAGGGGCGCAGTATCTCGGAGAAGGGGGCCTTCACCACCTTGAGAAAGATAAGGCAGGGGATGGCGAAATAGTAGACAAGTCTATTGGCGGGGCCGCGAAATGAGTTTGGCAGAAAACCCAGCCGCCTTCCGACGAACCCTGCTCCAATGACTATGAAAACCGGTAATATTCTTAATGCGCTGTCCATGAGATATTTATATCAGGTGAGCAAAGCGTGCGAAAGCTTCAAGGTTAAAGTTATTGCCCGGTGATGCGAATTTGTAAAATATATATTCAACAGATAAATTACCCTTTTTTAGCTGGAAGCGTACCCAATCGATGCCTTAGTATTGCCGCTTTAAAATGAAGAAATCGGAGAGAGAAAAGATGGTTCAAGTAGAAGTAGATAGATGGGTCGCAGAGGGAATGCTTAACGAAGCTCATGAGCTTATCCGCGAGCTGAGAATAATCGCGTCTGGCTGGCCCGGATTCCTATCCGGGAGCCTATTTCAGAGGGTGGATGACCACCATCACTGCTCCTCGGTGTCCCGCTGGCAGAGTAAACGCGATTGGGACAACTGGGTAGCCTCCGAAGACAGGCACCGGGTAGCCTCAAAAATATCTCCCATGCTGGATGAGCCGGAGACAGTAGTAATCTTCGAGCCCTTTTAGGCTAAGTAACAAAAGCTTCTGCTTTCAAATGTAAAACACCCTCTACGGGGTCAATCCGAAGAGGGTGTTTTTTATTGATTTATTTAGTGAGTCTTTTTATTTAGACGCCGCTTCCATCACTAGGTTTCCCGCAGTGGGGGCAGTATTTGAAGCTCCTGCTTGAAGCATTATCGCAGCATGAAGTGTGCTTGTTAGGAGCATCCTGCACGCGGTCCCTCCTTATAAGGCTTACGAAGAGCCAAATTAAAAGCCCCATGAATATAAAGCCGAAGGGAAATCCGAAGAAACCGTGCCATCCGAAAAACTCTGTTCCACAATACATATAAACCTCAATTTTGCTAGAGTTACACTTTCTTAACTTAGACGCCTCAGGTCCAAAAAAGTTTCAAGGTTATTTGTCGAACAGATTCTTTATGAATTTAAGGGTCGTGGCGCGGTTAAGGGCGGTAATCCCTTTTGTCAGGGGGATCTCCTTGGGGCATGCCTTGGTGCAGTTTTGCGCGTTTCCGCAATTTGCGATTCCGCCAGCCCCCATGACAGCCTCAAGGCGCTCATCGCTGTTCATCTCCCCGGTGGGGGAGATGTTGAAATAAAGGGCCTGCACCAGCGCGGCCGGACCCATGAAGTGAGTCCTGTCGTTGACGTTGGGGCACGACTCCATGCAACACCCGCAGGTCATGCAGCGCGAGAGCTGGTATCCGAATTGGCGCTTTTTCTCAGGCAGGCGCGGCCCCGGCCCAAGGTCGTAGGTGCCGTCTATGGGGACCCATCCCTTTATCCTTATGAGGTTCTCAAACATAAAGGAGCGGTCCACCATAAGATCCCTTACCACGGGGAATTTTTTCAGCGGCTCCAGTGTTATCGGGTTGGCAAGCTCATCGACGAGGGCTGTGCATGCCTGACGCGGTTTGCCATTTATCAGCATGGAGCAGGCCCCGCATACCTCTTCCAGACAGTTGCAGTCCCAAATGACGGGGGTTGTCTTCTTGCCCTCCTCGGTAACGGGGTTTTTCTGTATCTCTTTAAGGCAGGAGATGACGTTCATATGGGGAGTGCGCTTTAGGGTGAACGCCTCCCAGTAGGGGATTTCGATGCCGTCGTTGCGCTTTATCTTTAGGCGAATGGTATCGTTCATCTTCCGCCTCCTAGCTCGCCGCCGCGTAGTTGCGCGGGCGTGGCTCAATGTACTGTGTATCAACCTCCTCATAGGAGATCGTGGGGCCATCCCCTGTAAAGTTGGCTAAGGTCGTCTTTAAGAAGTGCTCATCGTCCCTCTCCGGGAACTCCGGCTTGTAGTGCGCGCCACGACTCTCATCCCTCATCCTTGCGCCTAACGTTATGACTTCGGCAAGCTCAAGCATGTGGTGGAGTTGCCTGGTAAATTGCAGCGATTGGTTCAGCGCGCGCCCCGTATCAGCGAGGCCAATCTCCCGGTAACGCTCCTTGAGCCCCTTTATCGCCGTCAGCGTTTCGTCCAGGCGGCGATTGTCTCGAACCACGGTTACGTTGGAGGTCATAAGTTCTCCAAGCTCATCGTGAAGCCTATAGGGGTTCTCCAGGCCATCCATCTTGCGGATATCGGCGAAGTTCTCCTCAAGGCGTATCCGTTCGAGCTCCATATCCGCCTTTATATTTCCATTCTCGCTGCCCTCGATGAATTCAAGCGCCTTTGCGGCAGCAACTCCGCCGCCGTGGATACAGCTTAAGAGGGAGTTCGCGCCGAGGCGATTGGCGCCGTGGTACTGGTATTCGCACTCGCCCGCAGCGAAGAGGCCGGGCAGCGAGGTCATCTGGTTGAAATCCACCCATAACCCGCCCATCGAGTAGTGCACCGCCGGAAAGACCTTCATCGGAACCTTTGCCGGGTCCGCTCCCGTGAACTTCCTGTAAATCTCAAGTATCCCTCCTAGCTTGACCTCCAGAAACTCGGGAGTTTTCTCAGTGAGGTCAAGGTAGACCTGCATCTTGCCGTCAACTCCGAGCCCCTGGTTGACGCATACGTCGAATATCTCGCGGGTGGCGATGTCTCGCGGTACGAGGTTTCCGTAGGCCGGGTATTTCTCCTCAAGGAAGTACCATGGCTTTCCATCCTTCGGTACCCACACTCGGCCGCCCTCGCCGCGCGCCGATTCGCTCATAAGCCTCAGCTTGTCATCGCCGGGGATCGCGGTTGGGTGGACCTGTATGAATTCGCCGTTGGCGTATGTCGCGCCCTGCAGGTAGACGCCCACCGCAGCCGCGCCTGTGTTAATAACGGAGTTGGTTGATTTGCCGAAGACTATACCGGGGCCGCCCGTTGCCAGAATTACCGCCGAAGCGCCAAAGGACCTCACTTCACCGGAGGTGAACTCCATGGCGGTTATGCCGTGGCAGGTGCCCGCATCGTCAAGGATCGCCGATAAAAACTCCCATCCCTCATATTTTGTAACTAGCCCGGCGGCCTCATAGCGCCTGACCTGCTCATCCAGCGCATAAAGGAGTTGCTGCCCCGTGGTCGCCCCCGCGTAAGCTGTGCGGTGGTGGCGGGTGCCGCCGAAGCGGCGAAAGTCGAGGAGCCCCTCCGGGGTGCGGTTGAACATGACCCCCATGCGGTCGAACATATGGATTATCGCGGGGGCGTTTTCGCACATCTCTTTAACGGGGGTCTGATTTGCCAGAAAATCGCCACCGTAGATAGTGTCATCAAAGTGAACCGCTGGAGAATCTCCCTCGCCCTTGGTGTTGACCGCTGCGTTGATGCCGCCCTGCGCGCAAACCGAGTGCGAGCGCTTAACCGGCATAAGCGAAAAGAGGTCCACCTTTGTATGCTGTTCAGCTGCCTTGACGGTCGCCATCAGCCCCGCGAGGCCGCCTCCGACAATAATTATCTTCTTTTCGGACATACGGTATCTCCCGGTACTTAGAAGTTGACCAAAGTGTTGACGCCAAATGCCGCCAGGACCGCGAAGGCAAAGAAGGCGACCCCGACCAATACCCTTTGGCTCCTATCTCCCACCGTTATCCCCCAGTGGATTGCAGCTCCAAAGAGGCCATTGGCGAGGTGAAAGACAGCCGCCACCAATCCCGCGTACCAGAGCGCAATAAACCAACTCTCCGAATCGTAGCCGACCGAAAGGTTCATCGCCAGCGCGTGCAGTATCACGAAGGGGAAGATTATCAAACCGCTAACCCGCTGCATGAGGAACATGCCATTTCTTACGAGGGGAAAGGTCATGAAGTTTGGTCTCGCCTCAAAGACAATCCATAGCCCGTAAAGGGCATGGAAGGTCAGGGGGATGTATAGGAAAAGCTCACGGGCAAGCATTGAATCGTAGGGTAGCTCACCCTGAAGATGATATAGTATGAAGTAGCCCAGAAAGAGAATGCCGGTAAGTGAGTGAAGCTTCCTCAGCCAGAACTGGGTGCAGCAACTTTTTGCTTCGCGCATTTTGGTTTCCCTTTATTTTCGGGGAAATGGTATCTTTCCGGTGGAATCGAATGTATTGGAAAATATAACAGATTCCATGGAAAATTTTAGCAACTTACCGAAGAGTGCTTCATTGTAGGGCGAAAGGGAGGTAGCGGCTACATGCGAATGAAGGCGATGGTGACCTATCTACTGTCGGTGGTGTTGTTATCCGCTGCTCTTCCGGCTCTGGCGACGCCGAATAAATGCGCGACATCCCTGAGGGGTGGCAATCCCTCGGTGTCTAAGGCAGCCACTCCTTTAATGAGAACACGCTCGCTGCCCCTTGCCGAGGTGCCTGAGGAGTTTGGCCCGACAGGTGAGTATTCAGTACATCTAACCGAGCATTTCAGAATAGTTTGGGGCCCCGACACTCCCTCCGGCAGCCTCCTGTGGGGACCCTCCAGCGACCCCGATATTCCCGTTTGGGTGGCAAGCCTCTCCCAATATCTGGAGGATGCCTACGCCATACAGGTAAGTGAGGGTTTCCCCCCAGCCTACGGCAGCGACACCTACTATCTTGATGTGTATGTTGCCAACACGGGCCTCACCGTAAGTGGGACTAACATATCTCTAGGCGTTAACTACTACGCCTATACCAATATCGATACTGTCTATGACGTAGCTTATTTCGTCTACAACACAATAGATTCTCAAAATGCATTAAAAGCAACCGCCGCGCACGAGCTCTTTCATGCAGTGCAGAGGGCTACAGGGTACCCCTGGGATGATGAGGTTGCGATACCCTACTACAGGTGGCTACGCGAGCAATGGTGGCTTGAGTCAACTGCAACGTGGGCTGAGGAGATAACCTTCCCGGAAGTAAACGACTACTTCGGTTACATCTCCTACTTCCTCTCAAACCCCGAGGAATCTATAAGCTACAACGGCGGCTTGGAAAATTCGCTAAGGGTATACGGGGCCGCGATCTTTCCCGGATATCTCTGGCTAAACGAGGGCGGCTATGGCGGTGCGGGTGAGCACCCAGGCTCAGACCTCATAAGAGTTGTCTTCGAGAACGCATACTCCCTTGGTGTTGAGACGGCGATCGACAGCTATCTCAGGAGTTCAATAGACTACACCTTGGAGGACGCCGTAACCGAGTTCTGGGCACTGGTTACCCACCCCGAGGACTTCTGGCCCGACGGTTTCCACTATTCCGTACCAACCTATGTTGCCACTGTTAAGTCAGTGCCAGCAGAGTTTATGCCGTCATCTTCCATGATCCCCGACAGGCTAGGCGCAAATCTTTACAGGGTAAAGCGCACCGAGCTGCCGTATGTCATAGACTTCGCGCCGGAAAGCTCCGACCTGCGGGGATGGACGATGACTGTTTCCTGCGGGGGAGACAGCTCATATGACGATTTCAATCCGGCGGCGCTTCCGTTGGCAGTCAACCCTTGCGCTGGCGACTACACGTACGTATCCTTCGTCAATATCTCAAACAGCCCGGAAAGCTATGCCGTGGGGTTTGGGAAAGAGGTGGATTACCCAATCACATCTACAGGCGGCGGCGGCGGCGGGGGAGGCTGCTTTATAGAAGCTTTGATGCGATAAAGCAGGGGCTGCGAGCGAAAAAAACTCCTTCACTGGCGGCGGCGCTTCTGCTATATTCCTCTCCTCCACGGAGGTTGCCGAAAAAGGCATAACCGCCAGTATTTATAGCGCCTTAAGCGATGCGGGTGTAACTCAGTTGGTAGAGTGTCAGCTTCCCAAGCTGAAAGTCGCGGGTTCGAGTCCCGTCTCCCGCTCCATTGTTTGAGAAGGGCTGCCTTTATAAAGGGCAGCCCTTTTTTTGTGCGAACTTCGCCTTCTTACCGCCGACTGTGTCGGGCTCGGCGTAATGACCTCGATATATTATCTATATTATCTCGCCTATTACGACATCTCCCTCCTTGGCGGCGAAAAGAATTCTGTGTTCGGATGATTTTTAAAAGTGCGAACTTCGCCTTCTTCCCGCCGACTTTGTCGAGCTCGGCTTGTCTCAGCGTTTTTTGGTAAAGCTATCGAAAGCCAAGAGCTTCTCGGTGAGAAAGTCATCCAGCCGTGAAAGTGTCTGCCGTTCAATCTCCTCCCCAATGGAGCCGTAATACGCTTCCGCGACGGAGCCCGCCATCGCCGCCTGTGTGTCCGCGTCGCCCCCGAGGCTTACCGCAAGGCGAACTGCCGACTCAAAATCTGTGGACTCGATAAAGCATCTGAGCGCCTGCGGGACAGAGCCCTGGCAGGTGACGTCAAATGAATAAGCAGGGCGAATCTTTGAGATAGGCGTCGATAGGTCGTAGCTGAAGGAGATTTCGACGAAGGTCTTAATCTCCTCACGTGAGGCGCCCTGCCGCGCCATTAAAACCGCTGCTGCGACCGCCTGCGCTCCCTTTACCCCCTCAGGGTGGTTGTGGGTCGCTTCCGCTGAGCGTTTTGCCTCCTTAAGGCACTCCGCCATATCATTGGCCCACCAGCCTACGGGCGAAATTCGCATCGCCGACCCGTTGCCGAAGGATTTGTATGGCTCTGCCGAACCCTCGCTTGCCCAGCTGACGAAACGCCTGCCATAACCCGCGTGGGGGTACCGGTTGAAATACTCCCTGTAGATTTCGCCGTAATCCAGGCCGCCAAAGAGCGCTTCAGCGGTCGCGACTGTCAGGACCGAGTCATCTGTGAAGGCGCTTTCCTCGGTGAATAGTTCAAAATCGGTGGTCTTTAGAGGCTTGAATTCATGGGAGGAGCCTATTATGTCTCCAGCGATTGCCCCCAATAGCTTCATATTAAATTTCCTCCTTATCACCCCTGGCCTTGGCCCTCTTGTAAAGAAAGGGTATGAGGGAGACGGCAGCGACGAGCGCGATGCCAATCAAAAGCTCCGGCGAAACCTTGCCCTTAACCAGATCAAGAAGCGATGAGGAGAAGGTCACGTAGGCTATTACGCCTGGGGTCATGCATATAAGGGAGGTCAAGGCGTACTTCGCCCAGGGAATCTTTGTGAGGCCGAAGGCGTAGTTCAAGAGGTTGAAGGGGAAGAGGGGTACCAGCCTCGTTAAAGCGACCACCTTCCAGCCGCTGCTCCCGACCTGCTCATCCAAACGGCTAAGTTTGCCCCCGGCGAGCTTCTCCTCAACCCAGCCTCGGGCAAAGTATCTGGCGATAAGAAAAGCTATATTAGCGCCTATATTAGCGCCGATCGTTACATAAATTGCTCCCCAAAGAGGTCCGAATAGAACCCCTCCTACCACTGTGATTGGGAGCCCCGGCAGCATTAGCGGGGGGGCGATTGAGTAAAGGAAGATGTAAGCCAGTGGGGCAAGTACCCCATAGCTCTCTATCGCCTGACGGAGGTGCTCTTCCTTAAGGTATTCGCCAACACCAGCCGCTTTGGCGAGTATCAGCGCCGCTGTTATGAAAGCTATAAATATAAGGAGCTTAATTCCGCTGGCGCGTTTTCCGGGCTTTGGTGGTGGTGAAATGATGGGTGCCTCCCGTTCGCTGATTCTTGCGCCCAAGAGCTCTTTTCTTAAGCGCCTCTTTAGCCTCAAGCGGTTGAGGTATGTCAACGGCGCCCTCGCGGCCTTGAACTTGCCGGTCAGGGTGGCTTCAGGGTCCAGGTATAGGTCGAGGATGTGGCTCGTCCTTGAAAATGGGGCGAGATAGTTGGCGCAGCCCGCGCAGTAGGTGACTATGTGGCGGCCGCCTGCCTCCTCGGCGCGCCGCTCTCCCCAAGCTCTTGAGAACTCCGGAGCGATGGCGCCGGCGTTGCCCCCCTCTCCGCAGCAGAGGGTCCGCCTGCCGGAGCTCCTCATCTCCTCGACCCTCACCCCATTGGATTTAAGCATTTGTCTTACGGTGTCTCCCGCTTTAGGGTCACTCCTCATGACGCAGGGGTCGTGGATTGTGACAAGGATATCTCCCTCCAAGCTGCCCTTGGGGGAGGGGAGAGAGGCAAGCTCCTCATAAATTGATTTTACGCTTAGACCGCCGCCGTACTCTTTGAAGATTTTGTAGCAGTTGGGGCAGGCGACAAGCACCTCTTTAACCCCCTCCTTCAAAAGACTCTCTCTGAGGTCTATGAATACGCGGCTAAACTCCTCCTCGCGACCGAGGGAGCGCGAGGGGCTGGAGCAGCAGTCGAGAACTATGCCTAGGGTGGGCTCTTGACCCTTTAAAAGCGCGTATAGCTCCTCAACCCGGGACGAACGGGTACCGGCAAGGGCGCAGCCGGGGAAAAATACCCGCTCGCATCCTTTGGGCAGGCCGTGGAGGGTGAAGGTTCGGGATGTACCGCGGCGCTCATAAGCGAGGAGGGGGCGGTGCTCTTTTAGGTCGCCTACGCCACGGGTCACGGCATCGCGTCGAAGTTCCAGTAGGAGGGCGGCGGGATCTGCTCCCTCCGGGCAAACCTCCGTGCAAAGGCCGCAGAGGCTGCACTCGAAGGGCATTCTATCGCCCATCTCAAGATAGCCGAGGGCTATCTCCCTCGGGGTGCCGTACCTCTGGAGAAAGGCGCAGCGCTTAACGCAAGCGCCGCACTCATTGCAGCGCTCGGCGCACATCTTTACTTCATCGCTCAATTCTTTTTTTAACTGATCGCTCATAGCCCTGGTCTTACATATATATAACCGGTGGAAATCTTCAGCTTTTAGACACTACAACATTACTCTTATATGTAACAAATAGCTAAATCAGCCGGTCATCCATTCTATCCATATAAAAGATTTATGGCACCAGACACGTTGCCCGGAGGGGGCTGTTTTACTTGCAAATTCTGAAGTATTGTCGTAACTTTCGGCCGCTCCTTTAGAACTTAAGTATTTACTTGATAATATCCGGGGCGAAGGCGCCAAACTCAGTGCCCCTTTAAATGAAATACCAACTGCGACGGAGGCGGGTTCATGGCGGACCCGCCTTTTTCATTACCGGAACTTTTAATGGCAAAACCCTGGACTACCATCGCGACTCACCCCTCGGATGAGGGGCTCCTTGAGCTTAGGGTGCGGGATGGTCGAGACTTTCTGATTATGGTGGATGGACGCGTCCTAATGAATAGCCACGCCAACCGTTCGGAGCTGGCACTTGGGGAGTTGGCGTGCGAGCACCTCTCTGGCGTTAAGGCTCCACGCGTTTTGGTGGGGGGCCTCGGTATGGGCTATACCCTTAGGGCCGTGCTCGATAAGTTGCCTGCTGACGCCAAAGTGACCGTGGCTGAGCTAAACCCGGTAATCGTAAAGTGGTGTCAGGAGCATATCGGTCACCTGACAGGTGATGCAGTTTCCGACAGCAGGGTTAAGCTCTATATCGGCGATGTTGCCGAGGCGATTAAGGCGGGGGCAAAGGAGCCATACGACGCCATAGTGATTGACCTATACATCGGCCCCGATGCCGGGCATGACGCCGAGGATGACCCCCTATATGGAAGAGGCGCAATTAAAAACGTCGCGAGGGCGCTTACAAAGAGGGGGCGCTATGCCGTTTGGGGGGAGTATCTGGACCCCGGCTTTGTAAAGAGGCTAAAGGGCTGCGGTTTTGTTGTTGAGACCTCCCGCCCCGGAAAGGGCGGCCTCAGACATGTAGTCTACCTTGCCACCCTTAAGCGCGCGGGGGGCGGAGCATGAGCGATTTTGACGCCAAAACGGCGGCTGCCCAGTACCGTGAGGTTGCGCGGGTCCTAAATGACCTCTTTGACAGCCACCTCTCGGGGCTTTGCGCAGGCTGCCTGGAAGCCCTATATGGGGCCGCGCCCAGGAGAGCGACGCCGAGGATGGAGCTGGTGAAGGGTATCTTCCCCGGCTGTTGTCAGGCCGGAGTAGCCGAAGATTTTCGTATCTCGCAGGAGGAAGATGCGGAGTCTCTCCCCGCTTCCCTGGTGGAGGAGATAATAGCAGCCAGGGATGAGGCGCTTGGTGTTAACGATACGGCCTTCGTGATACGGGATGTCGTCACCGGCGAGGAGAAGCAGGGCGTCGGCTGCCGCTGGTTGGGTGAAAGGGGGTGCTCCCTGGGAGAGCTGAAGTCGACCCTTTGCCTCGGCTTCCTCTGCGATGCAGCTTTATTGCGCCTGGGAAATAATGACATAGCTGGTGAATTCGTCAAAGTGCTGGAGGCGATAGTCGGTGGTGGTGAGCGCGCCCAGATAAGGGTGCGTGCCTTTAAGGGCTATCTCTCGGCGCTTAGGGAGAGCCTTGCTAAATCATCCGTCTAGGCCGCTACTTTTTATTTAAATCCAATCAGCTTGGCAAGCGCGTTTGAAAGATCATCAGGAGAAATCTCTCCGCCCCGCAAAAGGCCCTGTATCGCGACTCCCTGAAAAGCGCCGATAAAAGCTATGGCGGAGGCCCTTGGATTATCGACGCCCTCCCTCCCGGCAAGGAGGTCGGAGAAGGGGTCGATAAATATATCGTAGGCTTTGAGTATCTCCTGAAGGATTGGGTGGCCCGTCCCGGCGAACTCCGCCGCAAGGGCGGCGAGGCATATTGTAGCCTCCGGGGAGTTGTTGTAGTGAGCCATCATCATCGTGCTCAGCTCTTTTAGCGCCTCTGTGGAGTTGGCAGCGCCAAGCACCGCCCTGTACTCTTCAAACCCCCTGGCCAGACGCTCGACCACCGCGTAGAGCAGCTCCTCTTTATTCGCAAAGTTGTGGAAGAACGCGCCCTGCGTCATTCCAATCTCATTGGCGATGTCGTTTACGGTCGTTTTGTGGTAGCCGTGAAGCGTGAAAAGTTTTGTAGCCGCAGAAAGAAGCTTCTTCCTCGTCTCTTCGCTACGCTTTTCCAGAGCCTTTTTTCCCTTCACCTAATCCACCTCCGCTCTAGCTCCTTGACCCCCTAAAATTTATGGGGAAAGGGCAATGCCTTATTGACATAGTGAGGAGTATGTACTATTTCTATCTGCCATTCATAGCAAGCACTACGAAACCGCGCAAGCGTTTTAGTGCTTTTATAGTCCCGGTGGCGCGGGTTTTTTTGAGCGGCCAAGCTGGCTATAAGGGGATTGAAAAGGACTCCTGACCGCTGGCTGAAGTAGTGGGACGCCACACCGCTGTTTCTATGATTCTTATATAATTAATTGGTGAATTTGCCTCCGTAAGTCGGCATTTTATTTTGAAGCGTTTGAATTTGGTAGGTGTTGGGGCTTGGTTGGTATGCGTCACGAAAAGCCTTGACAGTAGAGCACGGTTATTGGAACTTGCTGAGTAAATTTTGCGATTCATTTACGGCGAATCAAGCAGACGGGCAAATAAACCATGTTGAACACACTTGACACAGCAATCTTCACGCTCGCGTTAATCCTCTGTGTCGGCGGCCTGTACCGGATGTGGGGGCGTATTCGCCTCGGCGCTCCGGAGGACCGCTCCGACGCGCCAGCCAAGCGGCGCTCCTATCTTCTTTCAGCCCTTTTGGGCCACCGGAAGATCAGGAAGGAGGGTGTAGAGGGCCGGAACCACTACTGGCTCTTTCTCGCTTTCCTGGCGATGCTACTGCTCATCGTCATCGCGCAGCTTCCAATCTCACTGCCATGGTGGATAGCCGGTCCCATAGCGCTCCTGGTGGACATCCTCGGCTTCCTCGGCTTTCTCGGTGTGCTATTGCTCGCCAAGCGCCGGTATTTTGAGAAGCCCGACAGGCTCGATGAAAAATTCGAGGATTCTTGGGGGCTGCTCCTCCTTATCCTCCTCTTCGCCACAGGGCTCCTCCTCACCGGGATGCGCATCGCCGTGGCTGGTGATGTATGGAATATCTGGCACCCAATCGGCTTCCTCGTAAGCCTATTGCTTCCCGCCAAGCTCTCCGCGGCGCTCGTCGGATGGGTTTGGAGGATTCACCTACTGCTTATAGTAGCGACCATCGCGCTTTTGCCCTTCGGCAAACTCTCACACGTCATCTTCGGCGCGATGAACATATATTTCAGGAATCGTGGCCCAAAGGGCGCATTCTCCGCGCTAGACATTGAAAATTCAGAGGTTTTCGGCGTCGGTCAGGTAGAGCACTTTACCTGGAAGCAGCTCCTCGACCTTGAAGCGTGCGTGCGTTGCGGGCGCTGCCAGTCTCGCTGCCCCGCCCACAACACGGGCAAGGAGCTTAACCCCAAGCAGGTTATTCAGGACCTTAGGAGTCACCTGGTCGCCAAGGCTCCGGCCATCAGGAAGGGCGAAGGCGATTCCTACGAGACTCCGATGATTGACGGAGGCGGGGTGAGCCAGGAGCAGATTTGGGATTGCACGACCTGCCGCGCCTGTATGGAAATCTGCCCCATGGAGATTGAGCACGTTGACAAGATAGTCGATATGCGCCGCTACATGGTCCTCATGGAGGGGCAGATGCCAGAGGAGCTCATCCTCCTCAATAAGAATATGGAGAACAACTTCAACCCCTGGGGCGTCGGTTGGTCCGACAGGAACAACTGGATGGCCAGGAGGGGCGTCAGCCCCCGCATCCTCAGCGAGGAGGAGAACCCCAACTTCGATATCCTCTTCTGGGTTGGCTGCGCGGGCTCCTTCGATGACCGCTACCAGCGCGTCGTAGCCTCCGTCTGCCGCATCCTTGACAGGGCAGGGGTTTCCTACGGTGTGCTTGGCATGGATGAGAAGTGTTGCGGCGACCCCGCGCGCTCCACCGGCAATGAATACCTCTACCAGTCGATGGTGATGGAGAACATCGCCGCGATGGATAAGCTTGGGGTCACAAAGATTGTGACAAGCTGCCCCCACTGCCTGAAGACCCTCGACAAGGAGTACCCGCAGTTTGACGGCAACTATGAGGTTGTCCACCACTCCGAGTTCATCCAGGGCCTGATAGATGATGGCAAGATAAAGCTTAACGGCGAGCTTCCCGGCCGCTTTACCCTCCACGATTCCTGTTATCTCAGCCGCTACGCGGGCATCACCGATGCACCGAGGACGGTTCTCGCGGAGGCAGGGGTCAAGGACCTCGCCGAGATGGAGAGAAACCTCGAAAATAACTTCTGCTGCGGCGCAGGCGGCGGCAAGATGTTCATGGAAGAGGAGGGCGAGCGTATCAACGTCAACCGCACGAAGGAGGCGCTCTCGACAGGCGCCGATACCATCTGCACCGCTTGCCCCTTCTGCCTTACGATGATTGGCGACGGTGTGAAGGCCGAGAAGAAGGAGGAGGAAGTCTCCGTCCTCGACATGGCCGAAATCGTCGAGAAGGCGATGGTGTGAGGAGATGACGATGAGAGTTAAATACGCAGTCCCGGCCCTCTGCCTCCTCGCCCTCTTCGCCGCCCCGGCCTTTGCCGAGCTAGGGTTTATCCCTCCGGCGGAGAAGATCGAGGAGCCCTATACGAACGACAAGTGCCTTGAAAAGTGTCACGGGCTCCCCACCTTTGAGGGGCGTGACGAGACGGGCGCGGCGCTCGACCTTAGCGTAGACCTAAGCCGCTACATGGCTTCAGTTCACGGCGCCGCCGGCATCATGTGCATTGATTGCCACCAGGGCGCGGACCCCAACTTCCACCCACGTGAGGGTTTTACCAACGTCGATTGCCGCGCTTGCCATAGCGAAGAGCCCTCGGACGAGGTCTACCCCTACGGCGCGCTCAAGCTCCTCGGCGAGAGGGATATTAAACCGCCGAAGAAGGAGGCGCGAAATGGTGAGGCATGGCTGAAAACCAAACACGCAAAGGCGTGGGTTTCCGGCAACCCCATGGCGCCATTTTGCAATGACTGCCACACTGAGCATTACATTATGCGCCCGGAGGACTGCTCCTCCTCGGTCAATATGTCAAACCTTGCCGAGACCTGCGGCAAATGCCACGAAGGGCAGGCCTCAGCGGTTGACGCCGGAGGCTTTCTCGCTCGCTTCAGGCTTGCGGCCCACTCCAAGGGAGACCTTAGAAACGACTACTCCGTCACCGTCTGTTTGAGCTGCCATCAGGGCGAGGCCGCGCACGGTGAGACGGATATTACAGGCCAGGCGTGCCCCTCCTGCCACGACTCGGGCGAGGAGGCGAGCCATTCGCAGGCAACGCGCTTCCACATCATGCCCGCCTCGATGGAGCAGCCCTTCGCGGTTTTTGTGAGGTGGCTCTACAACTTCGCCTTCTGGGGCGGCATCGCGGCGTTAATTCTCGGCGCGGCCTTCCTCTGGCTCTCCGCCCGTTTCACCCGCGGCGAGGAGGAATAAGAGATGTCTGAGACCAACTACAAATACGCGATGCTAGTGGACCTCACCCGTTGCGTGGCGTGCCGCAGCTGTTCCGTAGCATGTAAGTCCGAGAACGACGTCCCCTCAGGCGTCGTCAGAACCTGGGTCAAGGAGATTGAGAAGGGGAGCTATCCTCTGGTCAAACGCCACCCTATGCCCATGCTCTGTAACCAGTGCGAAAACGCGGCTTGTACACGCGTCTGCCCGGTTAAGGCTACCTACCACAATGAAGAGGGTATAGTGGTCATTGACCCGCATCGTTGCATCGGTTGCGGTTACTGCATGGCTGCCTGTCCCTACGCGATGCGCTTTATCCATCCCACCCGCAGGGTTGCGGAGAAGTGTGATTGGTGCTGGCCTCGCTTGAGGGAGGACCAGGGTCCGCCAGCGTGCGTGCGCGCTTGTCCCGGCGGAGTTCTGACCTTCGGAGACCCCTCCGACCCCAACAGTGAAATCGCCAAAAAGCTCCTGACGAGCAAGACCACCGTGCTTAAGCCGGAAACAGGCAACAGGCCCAGGGTATACTATATTGGCCTCGACGACGAAGCGGCGCGCAAGGTTGACGCCGGCGGACACGGGGGTTAGGACGATGGAATTGACTACTATCACCAATGCGGTCCACGGTGAGGCTTTCGGCCTCGCCATCGCCATCTACTTTTACCTGACGGGGCTCTCAGCGGGCTCATTCATCATCTCCACGCTGGCTTACGGCTTCGGCTTTGAGAAGTACAAGCCCGTTGGCAAGGTCGGCGTTGTGCTCGCGACATTGCTCCTCATCGCGGCGCCGATGTTTCTGCTCGCGCACTCAGGCAGGCCGCTTAGGGCCTGGCACCTCTTTATCTACCTGAATGCGACAAGCCCGATAAGCTGGGGCTCCTTCTTGCTGTCGATTTACCCGGTCAACTGCATCATCTACGGGTTCTTCATGTTCAAGGGCAACGCGAAGATGACGAAGACCTTCGGGCTCATCGGCATACCCCTTGCCCTTATGGTCCATGGCTACACCGGCTTCATCCTCAGCTTCGCCAAAGCGCACGCGCTATGGCGCTCCTCGATGATGCCCATCCTCTTTCTGGTGTCGGCGCTTGTCTCCGGCGTGGCTATGATGATCCTTGTAACGATCATCAAGGATAAGTTCTTCAGCAAAGAGGGTAAGGTAAATGAAGAGGTGGTTTTCGGCCTCGGCAAGATGCTCTTCTGGCTTCTCATAATTGACCTCTTCCTCAGCCTCAGCGACCTTGCCGTTCACTACTTCGGCGAGTTGGAATCGCATGAGAGCGCCTACCTGCTCCTCTTCGGAGCGTTCGCGCCTTTGTTTGTCGGTATAGAGACCCTGCTCGGCAAGGTCTTCCCGCTGGTGCTTGTCTCCGCCCCCTCCATGAGGAAGGTGGCGGTTTACGGATTCGCAGCAATAATCGTCATGCTCGGCATCTTCACCATGCGCTATAACGTGGTGATGGGCGGCGAGTTCATCCCGCTCCTATAGAACGAGGGAACTACGATGAAGGCTCTAAACAGACGACAGTTCATCCTCGCGGGCGCGGCGAGCACCGCCGCCCTGGCGACCTCGGGTCGAGCAGCGACCCTTGACGGCCGCCCATGGAACGCTCTGGCTGACCGCTCGCTTAAAAAATTCCGCGACCCCCTTGCCACTACCTGTCCCGTGTGCACTTCTCGGTGTACGTTCATCGCTGGACGTTACGACGGTAAAGCGATGGGGCTCCTCCCCCTAGCGGGCGGGTGTCCGAGGGGGCTCGCATCTTTTGAGGCGCTTTACGACGGCGAGCGTATCCTTTCGCCGATGAAGCGTGATGGTGAGCGCGGCTCAGGCAAGTGGAAACGTATAAGCTGGGAGGAGGCTGAGGAGACAATTAACCTCGCCCTCTCAGGTAAAAAACGCACTGCAATTGCAGATCTTGGAAGACCCGATCCGATTGCGGGGCTGCTCCTGGAGCGCGCCGGGTTCGATCAGGTTGTTACGGCGGACTCCTCAACCACCTGGGGCTCCTCCAAGGTGCAGCGCGAAATTTACGGTACGCAGCTGGCGCGACCCGACCTCTCCCGCGCAAACCTCGTAATCCTCCTCGGCGCTATGCCCTTTGAGGACAACCGTGACACGGCAGGGATGGCGGTAGCGTTAAACGGCGCAAGGGACAATGGCGCAAAGGTTCTCTCCATCTCAGCCTATCAGGGAGAGTCGGGAAGCTATGCAGACCGCTGGTTCCCGGTAAGGGTAGGCGCCGAATCCGCGTTTGCCTTTGCCATTGCCCGCCGCGTGCTTGAGTCAAACCCGATCTATGAGCGTGTACTCGGGAGCTTCTCCAACCTGAGCTTGGAGGAGGCCAAAGAGCTGTTGGCTCCCTACGATGATGCAAAGCTAGCGGAATACGGTATAGATAAGGCTGTTGTCGACGAGGCGGCGACGCTCTTTTTGAAGAGTCTTGCCACAGTCACCGTTACCACCTCCGATGGCAGGGCGGACGCCTCCAACCTTGAGACCGCGGCGGCTCTCCTTAATGTCCTCGGCGGCGCAATAATAACCGGCGGAGTAACTGCCGGTGCGGCGATGCCAAAGGAGCTGGCGGCGGTTCCCACCGCATCCCGTGGCGAAGCGTATGAGATGGTTAATAAGCGGGGGGCTTCAGTCTACCTTGCTTATCGCGCCAACCCGGTCTTCTCCTCCGCGCTCTTTGAGAAAAATGTGGAGAAGGTAAACCTAGTAGTAGCCTTTGATACTCATATGACTGAGACGGCAAAGGTCGCCGATATAGTCCTCCCAGCCGCCACTGATTTGGAGTGCTGGAATTTCCTTAGCGCACAGCGCGGAAGAATCCTGGAGGTTCGTCTCCAGCGCCCCGTTACGACCTGGGCCTCTGAGATTGAAACCCTGCGTAAGGAAGATATCGGCGATAAGACCGCAGCGATGGGCATCCTTTTCGGAGGCGCAAAGCCGGCGCCCTTCAAGGGCACCCGCCAGCTTGGCGACCTATTGATATCGCTGGTCGGCGAAATGGGCACTGTCGCGGAAGTTATGGAGAACGCGGCGAAGGGCTTCAACGCAAAGGGGCTTGAGGCGCTCTCCGGCGCCGGTCTACCCGTTGCGCGCGTGAGCACCCCGGCTAAGGTCACCCTGACCGCTGAAGGATTCGCCCCTGTAGCTATGGCGGAGGGAGAGGGCTACAATGCGGTTGTCGTCAACCACCCGGCCCTTGACCCTGCCTATGCAAACACAAGCTGGGGCCGTGAGCTGGCGCACAATCTGCCTATCTACATGAGCGCCGCCGCTGCGAAAAAGGCTGGCATCCACGATGGGGCCACTGTCGAGGTGAAGAGCGCGACCGGCTCCGGGACTGCAACAGTCAAGGTCATTCAGGGGATTCACCCGGAAGCTGTAGCTTTTTACGCTGAGTGCGGGCACTGGGCTGCGGGCTCCGTCGCCGCGCAGGCTGAAAATGGCTATGACCTCCACATCGAAAGAAGGGACCTCTTTAACGTGGCTAAGCGTGGGTTTAGCATGAAGGGTGAAAAGAAGTCGATTCCCGCATGGGCCGGTCACGGCACCGAGCTCAGGGCTGAGGCATTGGCGCCTGTTGAGCTGACGCCTTCAGGAGAGATGTTAACCGACTTTAAAGTCACTGTTGAGCCCACCCGCGGCGGACACGGGGGTTAGGACGATGAACTTCATCATTAACCGTCTAAAGAATATGTCCAAAGAGGGTCTGCTGGGTTTCATCCTCCTTGCGGTCATTTTTGGAGTTGGGGGATTCGTAGTCATAGCGAGGACGGTAAACACGTCGCCCTCACAGTGCGCTACCTGCCACCCCGATCTGGTGCCCCTCTGGGCGTCAAGCCAGGGCCACCCCTCTGAGAAGGTTACCTGCTACGAGTGCCACACCAAAGACGTGGAGGTTGAGATAAATCTCCTCACTTACGTACGTGACCTTGCGGTGCCTGAGCGTTATTCATCAGACCGCGAGCATATTGAAGAGCACTGCCTTGGCTGCCATGATGGCATCCCGATGGCGGAGACCGAGCACAAGCAGTTTATCCGCATCAACCACAAGGCTCATCTCTCAAAGGAGCTTGACTACGATGGTAAGATGCAGATGCTCTCCTGCCTGGATTGCCACCGCACCATAGCACATGACTACTCGCTTAATCCTACGAGCCGCCCCCTCATGGTTGGTTGCTTCACGGGTGATTGCCACGTAGAGGACAGGAACCCGGATAACTGCCGCAGGTGCCACTATCAGCAGATGGATATGGGTGAGGCCTTCGCTGATAAGGAATAAGACTGTTTAACAACCTGGCGGTGATATAATTCTGGCGGGGACTGTCATTGGGCGGTCCCCGCCAATTCGTTTGTGGGACTTTGCCTGGAGGAAGCCATGGCGATTGCAGCAGCGAACAAAAGGACTTTATCGGAGAATGAATCAAAGATAATCCTCTCGGGTTATGACGTACCGACTGTAAGGGAGGTCGTCGCTGCGGACCCCGAGGCTGCAGTTAAGGCCGCCGCCGAGATTGGCTTCCCTGTAGTTTTGAAGGGCCATGGCGGCGCGTTGGCCCATAAAAGTGAGCTTGGACTCGTTTATGTTGGCCTGGAAGATGAAAGCGCCGTGGGTAATGCCGCCCAAAAGATATTGTCAGGGGCACCCGAAGGGTTGGAGGGCTTCCTGGTTCAGGAATTTATAAAGGGTAGGCGGGAGTTTCTCGCCGGCATATTCCGTGACCCAATCTATGGGCCTATGGTTGTCTTCGGCCTTGGTGGCGTCTTGACCGAGGCGCTCTCGGAGATATCCATGCGAGTAGCCCCCCTTGAGCGCGCGGATGCAGAGGAGATGTTGGTGGAGCTGCGCGGCGCCTCTGCCCTTATGGGAGAGTTCAGAGGGGAAGCGCCGGTAGATAGGGAGGCTGTAATTGGTACCCTTTTGGGGCTCTCGAAGCTGGCCATGGAGCGCCCCGATGTGGCCGAGGTTGACCTTAACCCCCTTATTGCCACTCCCGATGGCGGCATCGTAGCGGTAGATGCACTCGTTGTAATAGCCCCTCCCGAGGAGCCCATACCGCCCCGCCCGCAGACAAGCCCCGAGGAGATAGGAAAGATTTTCTATCCCAAATCGGTGGCATTCATAGGCGCGACCACCGGGATGGGTAAATGGGGGCAATCTCTTCCCACAAACCTCATCGCTGGAGGCTACGAGGGGGAGATTTATCTGGTTAACCCAAAAGGCGGAGAGATGTGGGGGCGCCACGTATATAAATCCATAAGTGAGATCGAGGGTGAAATAGGCCTCGCCGTGGTAAGCATACCCGCAAAAGGGGTGCTGGAGCTTATCCCCGAGTTCAAAGAGAAGGGCGTGAAGCAGGTGCTGCTTATAACCTCCGGCTTCGGGGAGACGGGGGAGGAGGGCCGAGATTTAGAGAAGCGGCTTGTCGAGGCGGCGAGAGACGCAGAGGTTGTCCTCTTCGGCCCAAACACTATGGGAATCCTCAACCCCTGGATCAACCTATACATAACGGGCGTCCATACACGCCCCCACGCAGGCGGCACAGCGTTGATCTCACAATCCGGCAACATGGGGGTGCAGCTGCTCGACTACGCCTCTCGTCAAGGAATAGGCATCCGCGCCTTCGGCGGCTCCGGCAACGAGGCGATGGTGACTATCGAAGATTTCATGGAAGCCTTTGAGGTCGATGATGAGACTACTACGGTCCTGCTCTACCTTGAGAGCGTCAAGGAGGGGCGGCGCTTTCTCAAATCAGCGAAGCGGGTCGGTATGAAAAAGCCAGTTGTAGTTCTAAAGGGGGGGCGTACAGCAGCGGGCAGCCGCGCAGCGTCGAGCCATACAGGGGCGATGGCCTCTGATTACAGGGTTTTCCAGGCTGTAGCCAAGCAGTCTGGCATAGTCTCGGTAAGCCAGCCCGTTGAGATGCTCGACGCCTCCGCTGCCTTCTCCTCGCTCCCTTTGCCCAAGGGGAGAAGGGTGGCGATTATGACCCTTGGCGGCGGCTGGGGGGTTGTGACCTCCGACCTTTGCGCGGAACACAATCTGGAGGTGCCGGAGCTGTCACAAACGCTAGTCAGTAAGCTTGATGGCGTGCTGCCTCCCTACTGGAGCCGCACCAACCCTGTGGACCTTGTCGGTGAAAATGACCCGGACCTGCCCTTCATCGGCGTAGAAGCGCTTGCTGCGTGGGATGGTTGCGACGCTGTTATAAACCTCGGCATCGTTGGGCGGCGTTATCTTTTGAAATGGCTCCTGACCTCGCTGGAGAAGGTAGACCCTGGCCTGGAATCATCCAGCGCAGAGCAAATACAGGGTATGGTTGATCTTCTGGAGCAGCGCTACATCGACCACTGTGCAAAGCTGATGGAGCGCTACGACAAGCCTATCATCGGCGTTGAGCTTGCCAGCGGCGGCGCGCAGCGCACCCTCTACGAGATCGCAGGGGCAAAATATAAGGGGGTCTTCTTTTCCACGCCGGAGAGAGCGGTAAGGGCGCTCTCGCACATGTGCTCTTATCAGGACTTTATAAACCGCTGAGAAAGAAAGCCCCGCCGATAAAGCGGGGCTCTTCTATTTATGGGAAGCTTTTAGCGCTTCCTTACCCCAACGGGGCAGGAAGCCATGCACTTCCAACATGCGTATTGGAAGCCGATGAACCCCGCCTGGTAGAGCTTCCAGTAATGGGGGTCTCGGAAAAGCTTTTTGCGTTCATCCTCTGGGGTTGCAAAGAGCTGGGACCAGAATTTTATCATTCCCCCTATACCGTATGGTTGGGATTTCTTGAGGCACCCGGTGAAGTCGGTGTAGCCCTCTTTGTCTAGCGCCCCTGCCGGACAGTTCTCAACGCAGAGGCCGCAGTCGATGCAGAGTTCCTCCTCGACTCTGGGGTCTGACGGCAGGTCGAGGTCGGTGATTACAGCTGTGAAGAGGACCCTTGTCCCGAGCACCGGGTGGATTACTATATTGTGCCGTCCAAAGGCGCCGAGCCCAGCCGCCACAGCTGCGTGGCGCAAGGACAGCTCCCCTATGCCGCCCATTGTCTCCAGTGACATCTCCATCGGGTAGGAGATTGGCACAGTCATCGCGCCCGCCCCCAATTTACTTTCAATAAAGCGGGCCACTTTGTAATTGACGGAGCGTGAAAACTCCATCAGATCCATTCTGCCGTTCATCGCAATTTGAGGGGAGGGGCTTTCGCAGGTAGAAAGCTCAGGATAGGCGATGACTACGATTGATTTTGCGCCAGGGTATAGCTTTTCGATGGAGGGAGAACGCGGACTTTCGTAGTCGCTTACGTTGGCGAAGCCTACATACTCGCCCCCCGCTTCAAGGGCGAAGCTGCGTATCGTCTCTTTCATGGCTGATACCCTTAAGTTTTCGTGTACTCTTCAATATCCTCAATGAAGTCCAGGACGTCGTCGTGGCAGTTGTCTATATTCTCGTAGATTATGCCGTGGCGGTTGGAGTTTATGTTGAGGAGCCTCTTTTTTTCGCTGCCAAGCTTGTCGTAGAGCCTCTTGCCGCTTGCTGGGACGACTGTCTCATCCCCAGAGGACTGCATCACCAGAACCGGCTGGGTGACCTTGCTAAAAAGCTTCTCCACCTCGCCAATGTATTTGTCCAGCTCATGTAGAGAGGAGATGGGGATGTGGCTGTAATTGACCTCGGGATGCTCGGGGTGGGACTCGTGGAAGGGGTGCAGCTCCATATCCTCGGAAAAAATGCCTGTAAGCACGTTGATGCCATGCACAAGGGGAGTGAAGAGCATCGCCTTATCGCGCAGCTTGAGCGGCGCCGCTGCTGAGACTACCCCTCTTACACCTTTAGGGTCCAGCGCCGCAGATTCCAGCGCGCAGAGCGCACCCGTGGAAAAGCCGACAATGATTACATCCTTTACCAGCGCTCCCATTACCCGGCGGGAGTGGGCGACCGAGCGCCTCCAGTCAGCCCTGGTAGTGTCTTTAAGGTCCCATACCGACGTTCCATGACCTTTAAGCCTAACACCGTGAACCAGATACCCGGCATCGCGCAGCTTCTCTCCAAGGGGACGCATCTCCGCCGGAGAAGCGGTGAATCCGTGGATCAGAATTACACCGGTGCTCTTCGGCGTTCCCTCGGGGAAGAGGAGGAAGGGGCGAGGGTCAGTGGATATCCGCTGAGCGTTATTTAGCTCTCTGTGTTTGCTTCCCGAGTAGCGGGCAAGGTCGAAGGCGCGTGAGGAAAGCTCATCGTCAAAGGACAGCAGTGCCATCTCGCGCTCCGTGATCGAATCAGTCTCCTCAATCGCTTTTGCCACGGAGGAGGTTATGCGCGGAATTGGACGCACCTCGTTTGCATAGACCATTATCGGGTTTTCTATGCGTATGTTTTCAAAATCTACTTCAACCAGAAGCCGGGGCATGAAGTTGATGAGCCCCTCTTCGCGCTCAACAAGCCGTAGCTCCTCCGCTACTGTGAGGTACTCCTCAAGGGCGGGGCAGGTGCCCTCAAAGACCGAGCAGTAAAGCTCAGGGTTTGCCACTGAGCGGTGGAGCTTTATAAAGGGGTATTTTTGAATCTTCTTTATGGCGAGGTAGAGCGCCCGGCTGAAGGTGCTCGTTTCGATGGCATCCACCCCCTGCTCAAGGTATGCATAGATAAGGGAGGAGGCGAGGTGACTGATGTTTACGGAAACGCAGCTGTAAATTTCCTCCATGTAGGAGTTTCTAAGCTCATAGAGGCGGCGCTTTGTGAAGGTGTGCAGCAGCCCATCGCCCTTCAGGTAAGCGAAGATCTCCTCAAGGGAGCCGAGCTCACTCTTCGCGAAGCGCAGCGTCAACTTCTCAAGCAGCCCTATGTATTCACTCGGGCAGGAGGGGCGCCCGAAGCGAATGTCCATGTCAGTGTCCCGAAAGAGGATGTTTGACTCGATTCTGAGCTCTTCCTTCAGGCGTATCGCCGTTTCTCCCTGAGCCAGAAGGCCGGCCCACCGCTCAAGGAGTGATACCTCTGCGCGTATAGGGTAAAAAGTTATGTTGGCTGGGATGATCGTCGTCTCTTTTTCAGAGAACTCCAAAAGCAATTCTCTGCCGTCCTCGCCGAGGTCCTTCGACCACTCAGACAATATCGCATCGTTGCCATGTTTTTTTGCGGAGCGTACTGATTCCTTGAAAATATCCACCCCAAGGGAGAGGACCGCCGACCCCATGTGGTGTTTTCGCCGCTCTCCGGCGGTACGCGAAAATACGGAGTACCTGCCGCGTTTGTCCACTACCCTGCGGTCCTTCACCATCCCACCCTCGGGGAAGATTACTACCTTTCGCCCTCTAATTATTTCTCGCGCAAGAAATGGCATTAGGCCGGGCATATTGGCGGGCACCGCTCCAAGGCCTATGAGGAGGTGTTTAGCGGCTTCGCTGCCGGTGAAGAACTCTGGAGATGTTATGGAGCGAGACATCTTCCCCGTAGCCCTGTAGATGAGATAGGGGGGGATTGCGGTCTCGAAACGCGCGAAATGATTGAATAAAAATATGTCGCCTTCGTCGAGCTCCTCATTTGTCGCGTGGAGCTTGATATTTACCTTAAGGACCTTCTCAAGAAAAGAGAGGGCCAACTCCGTAATATGATAATAGGCGGGGCTAAGCTCATAATTTGCCATCCACAAATTTTATCACAAGCGTTTAGCAAAGTTTTAATAAATCTGGAGTTAAAAAGCATTTGCGCTTCACCTGAAACAGCAGGGGATTAAAAGCACACAAAACAAAGTAGAATAAAATATAAAAATACGATTGACATAGTAGGGAAGAAGGGTTACCTTTCGCACATACAACACAAAAATACTATGACAAACATGAAGCAACTGCGGACAATACACCATGAAAGGATGTAACAATGAAGGCGCTAACAAGCAAAATTTTTAAACTCTCCATCTTCCTTCTTCTCGTGACGACCACAGCCCATGCAGGACTAAAAGAATACTTCGTAGATACTGAATGGCTCTCTAAAAACATTGAAAGTGTGAAAGTGGTTGATGTCAGGGTTTCGCCCCTCTACTACCTGGGCCACATAGATGGTGCGCTCAATATAGATAAATCAGAGTTTCTGGTGACGAGAAAGGGCGTCAAAAGCCTTATCCCGAGCGCCGAGGAGCTCTCCGCGCTTCTGGACAAGTATGGGATCACCCCCGATACAACTGTTGTTGCATATGCTGAGGACGATAACCCCTATTCCTCTCGCTTTGTCTGGACCCTCCGCTACCATGGGCACGAGAAGGCCTATGTGCTTGATGGCGGCTTTGACAAATGGGCTAATGAAAAGCGAGGAAGTGCAATATTAAAGACATCGCACAAAAGCTCCAGCGGCTACAAAGTTACTAACGGTGAGAATATCCGCGCCGAGGCAGGATACCTGCTCAGCAGGCTTGGCAATCCATCTACTGTAGTGTGGGACACCAGGAGGGACACCGAGTACCTGGGAACCGAGGTCCGCGCCGAGAGGGGCGGGCACATCCCCGGAGTTCAGCATCTGAACTGGACGGAGCTACAAAAAGAAGTTGATGGTGTTAAGGTGCTGAAAAGCGAAGAGGAGCTCCTGAGTCTGCTCGCCTCAAAGGGCATAACCCCTGACAAGGAGATAGTTGCCCACTGCCAGACGGGTATCCGCTCCTCCTACGCGACGCTGGTTTTGCTCGGGCTAGGTTACCCCGATGTCCGCAATTATGACGGCTCCTGGATTGAGTGGGCAAACGACGGCTCCTACCCAATTGAGAACCCAGCACTAACTCTGAGTAATTGATAGCCGCATGGAGGTCGGGGGCGCTTTACAGGCGCCCCCATTCTCAAGCTCCTCTCTGGTTAGAAAAACTCTCGCGTCCCCTATTTGTTTCCAATTGCGACCCTTTTCATCTACAAAAAGCGCAAGTTTGTTTTAATATTAAGTTACGCGGGTGGTTTTATGTTGACCCTGCATAGGTTTTTGCTGTAAAAGCCCTCTTCACTTAAAAGATCGGGATGAGCGAGATGAGGCGGGAGAGCCCGCTTGGAAAGGATTAGAGATGAACGCATCCGACGCAACACTTTACAGCGGCGGCGCACGTGGAGCAGAGGCGGTTTTTGGTGAGAACGCTGCAAAATTCGGCGTTTCAGAGGTCAACTACACCTTCGACGGACACCATATCGCACGTAAAGAGCACACCGTAACCCTGACCGACGCTGAACTCGCCAAGGGTGACGTAACGATGAATGAGGTTTCCTCCCGCATCGGGCGAGACTACTCAAAATCCCCCTGGATGCGCCGCATACTACAGTCAATCTGGCACCAGATTAACGGTGGCTTTCAGGTCTTCATAATTGGCACCATCAACTCCGACGGCACCGTCAAGGGTGGCACAGGTTGGGCTGCAGAGCTGGGCAAGATGTTCAACCGCCCCCTATATGTCTTCGACCAGGAGAAGGGTGACTGGTTTACCTGGAAGAATGACACTTGGTCCCATGAAATCCCCGAAATTTCAGCGCGCACCTTCTGCGGCACCGGCACCAGGAACCTTACAGAGGCCGGCGAGAAAGCCATTGAGGACCTTTTCGAGCGCTCCTTCGGCAAGTAAAGTCGCTTTTTGATATATAAATAAGAGGCCGTTACCCAAATGGGTAGCGGCCTCTTTTTTAGCTCATATTTTACAGTGCCCTAAGGAAAAGTCAGCTACGCCTCACTATAAATTTCTCAGCCAAGTGGTGGGGGCGATAGCTCTCTTTCGCCTGCCTCAGGCCGGGGTCGCCGAGGTCCTGCTCGCGGTTGATGTAGGTATAGCCATCCAGGCAGTTAAGCGCGAAATCACGGTTAATAAGTTGCGCCAGCCCCTCCTCGCCGAGGCGTGTCTTCTCAAAGTGGAGGAGAAAAGTTTCCTCATTTAGCTCCTCCCCAAGGGTATATGCCGCGACCTTTCCCTCAATCAGTATAACTCCACCCTTTAAACCTAAGGCATCGCGGTTCTCCAGTGCCTTCACCGCGGCGGCGGTTTCAAGGTAGGTGGAGGGGCGCTCGATGGAACAGCGAACCTCGCACCAGCCGTTAGCTATCTGTACGCAGCCTGCTAAGTGCTCATCCTTTAGCTCGGCGAAGTCATACTCAGAGACGCTCTCCCGTAGAAATTTGGCAAGTCTGTTTCGCTTTTTGTGGAAACGCTTGCCGGGCAGGGTAGCCAATTCCTCACGCAGATAAACGTAATCTGCCTGGTCTCGGTCGGCTACTGCGCTCCATCGGTCGTTTGAAAAGTAGCGCTCCACCATATCCGCCGTAACTGGGAAGAGGCGGGGCGGAGTGTCGGCTTTGTTGTTCTCACGTAAGTGTTCAGAGAGGAGGAGCGCAGCATCTTCTACATCACCCTCCCCCCAGGGCGGCAGCGCGTAACCCTCCCCGTCATAGCCCTGACCGGTTATCAAAATGAGCCGGTCTCTTTTGCTCACGCGGTATTTATGGGCCTCTCCAAATAAGAGGAGATTGGAGAAGGTCATCTCGGATATCTGGCGGTCCATCTTTGAAAGCGCCCCCTCGACCTCCTCTTTATGGGCGAGGTCGAGGGGGGTAAAGTCCGGGAATGCCGGTATATTATCCAACTGCCGCTACTTTTTCTTTTTGGCTGTGTTTATGCCGAGGATTGTGTAGAGGGGGCAAAAACCCGTGAGGCCGGTAAGGATCGGCACAATGCCCACCAGCCCTATGTAGCGCCAGTTGGATTCGAGTATGAAGAGCAGGCAGAGGAGTGCTATCCCAAGAATTACCCTTGCCACACGTTCAGCGTTGTGTTCATTTACCTGCATGGTAGCTCCTTTTTATGGTTTGTTTACCTTTTAGTAATGTTGGGCTCCACCCCTTGCAATTTAATCGGCAAAGGAGTAGTAAAATTCAAACCAGTCCCCGAATTCTTCCCTAAGGTTACCTTAAATGAGAGATATGGAAAGTCGCCGTGCAAAAATAGTTTGCACTATAGGCCCAGCTACCCGCACTGAAGAGATGCTAACCCGGCTTATCGAAGCTGGTATGGATGTTTGCCGCCTTAACATGAGCCATGGCACCCATGAGGAGCATGGGGAGGTGATAACGCGGATACGCAAGGTATCAGCCCAAACGGGTAAGCAGGTGGCGATCCTTATGGACCTATCTGGACCCAAGATAAGGATAGGCGAGCTTCCCGCTCCGAGGGCGCTGCACGTAGGCGACGAGGTCTGGTTCACCACAAATCTCGACGCCCCGCGTGAGGGCGATATCCCGGTTAAATACCCACAATTTACCAATGAGGTAGGCGTTGGCGAGCGCTTCAGCCTTGCTGATGGGCTCATCCATATGGAGTGCCTTGAGTTGTCAGGTGAGCGCCTAAAGGCCAAAGTCCACCATGGTGGTACACTCTCCAGCTCCAAAGGGGTAAATCTTCCCACCGGTGGTGAGGGGTTGCCCTCCTTAACCGATAAGGATGCGGTAGACCTTCGCTTTGGCCTTAAGGCAGGTGTTGATTGGGTGAGCCTCAGCTTTGTCCGTTCCCCCTCGGATGCCGGACCGCCCCGGAGGATAATGGAGGAGGAGGGGCGCAGGGTGCCCCTGATGGCAAAGATTGAAAAGCCACAGGCGCTGCTCAATCTTGATGCCATAGTAAAGGCCTTCGACGGGATAATGGTCGCCCGTGGCGACCTTGGGGTGGAGGTTCCCCTGGAGCGCCTGCCAATAATCCAGAAGGATGTGATAGCGCGGGCAAACCGCTTGGGCAAACCAGTCGTCACCGCTACCCAAATGCTCCTTACCATGGTGGGCAATCCAACTCCATCACGTGCGGAGACAACGGATGTGGCAAATGCGATGATGGATGGGACCGACGCCGTGATGTTAAGCGAAGAGACCGCTATGGGAAGCTATCCGGTTGAGGCCGTTAAGATGATGAACAGGATTGGCGAGCAGGTTGCCAGGAGCGGAATATCCCAGCCTGTTATGGTTCCGGCCCCTCCCGGTGAGATGACGCCGACGGAGGCTATCGCAAAAGCCACTCGCTCAGTTGCGCTGGAGATCGGGGCCAAGGCAATCGTTATCCCGACGACCAGCGGCGCTACGGCGCGACACATAGCCGCCACCCGCCCGAATCAGCCCATACTTGCGCTTTCAACCCTCCACGACACTGTCCATCAGCTGGGTGTGAGCTGGGGCGTTACGGCGATGGAGATTTCACCGCAGGACTCCACCGATGCGGTCTTCGAGCGGTGCCGTCAGGCTGCTCTTGAGACGGGGCTCGCCGAGAGGGGAGACCTGGTAGTTGTCACGGCAGGGCACCCCCTTCACGTGGCCGGCAACACCAATATACTGAAAATTCTAAGGATTTAGGTGGGAAGAGAGGGTAGCGGTCAGTCGTAGCGCGTTACTTTGGAGCGGCTTCTCTTTATATCACCCCTCCTTACTTTGGCATCGACCCGCCTTTTCTTTGCCGCCTTGGAGACCTTGGTTTTGCGGCGAGGTTTTGGCTTTACCGCCGCTTTTCTTATAAGTTCAACCAGCCGCTCGACCGCGTCAGCCCGGTTTTGCTCTCTTGTTCTAAAGCGGTCGGCCTCAATTATAATTTCACCCTCGGAGGTTATGCGCGAACCGGCGAGCGCTATCAGGCGCGCCCGCACACCCTCCGGGAGGGATGGTGAGTTCACCGCGTCAAAGCGCAGCTGAACCGCCGTAGCAACCTTATTTACATTTTGCCCCCCGGGGCCTGAGGAGCGGATAAACTTCTCGGAGAGTTCATCCTCTGAGATTGAAATTGTCTGATTGATCTCAATCAAAACTCACTCCTTTAAAGGCCACTCTTCATCTTCCAGCTCCTCTGTGAAGCTGAAGAAGCGGTCCCACTCCACCTCCACCCCCGATATTGGACATTTGAGGCGAGCCTTCTTTTCATCCACCCCTATCACCAGCCAATCCCCTCCGCGCTTACCGCCGATGAGGCGAATCTTCTGCCCCTCTTTGAGGGGATATTGCTTAAATATGGTTACCTTGTCACGTGACATTCTCTCTCCCTCAATCTTCAAAGAGCAGGGTCAGGAATTTTTCAACTGCTTCGCTACGTGAATCCTCCTTCGGGAGGACCACGTCGATCTTCATTTTGAGGGGTTCCTCTCCAAAGGGGATACCCACAAGGGGCGCTCTGCCGAGTTCATTTTCAAAAGCGACCCTGCCTAAAACCGCTGCGCCGTAGCCACGCTCAACCAGGTCGCCGATAAAGGTGATCTCGCTAGCTTCAATAGCTACCGTCGGCTTTACCCCCACTTTATCAAAGCTATTTTTAAGGGCGTGATACGTTGCCGAGCCTCGTTCGCGCATTATTAGCGGCACCCCCTCAAGGTCTCTTATATTCACCATCGAGCTTAAAGCAAGCTTGTGTCCCTGCGGGACAACTAGCAGCAACTCATCTTCAGGAAGTTCAGGGAAGGGGCGAGAGAGGATGCGTTCATCGTAGGGCACGCGGCCCACCACTGCCAGATCGTTTTCTCCGTAAAGGATCCCGCTAGACATCTTCTCGGAGCTCCCCTGGTTAACCTCAATCCTTATCTTAGGGTAGCGTTCGTGAAAGCGCATAAGGCCAAGGGTCAGTAGACTCTTTGCGAATATCGGGGTTGTGCCGATTCTGAGAACTCCCTGCGGAGTCGACTTTACGCCCTCAATGGCCTGCTCGGCCTCTACCGCGAGGTGCATTATCCTCTCGGCATAGGTGAAGAGGAGGCGCCCGGCATCTGTGAGCGCGAGCTTCTTCTTCGCCCTGCTAAAGAGCGGTGTTCCGAAGGCTTCCTCAAGGCTTTGAATCTGCATGGAGACCGCAGGCTGACTTACAAACAGCTCTTCGGCGGCGCGGCGAAAGTTGAGGTGCCGTGCTGCATAGTAGAAGATCTTGAGTTGCTTCAGGTTTAAATCAAAGCGCATAAAGTCACGTCGTCGGTTTTACGTGTGAAGGTGAGGCGAGTGTACCACCTCCAGCTCCTGCTCTAACGATAAGAAATATTGATTATTCTTTATAACAACGTTTTGCTAACGTCGTTTTACGACAGCAATTAAAATCGCAATATATGGAGTATACCTATGGCGGAAAAAAATGAGTATTGGAATCAACCACTAGAGACGTTGGAATTTGATACCTTACGGGAGCTTCAGTTGAGGAAGTTCCGGCGGGTCTACCAATGGGTATGGGACAAGAGCAAGCTCTACCGCGGTAAGTATGAGGCGGCGGGGCTTGACCGCGACTCGATAAAGAGTTGGGATGATGTCTCAAAAGTTCCCCTCCTGACCAAAGATGATTACCGCTGTCAGGGGGTGGACCCGTTCCCCTACGGAGACTCACTATGCGTGCCGATTGAAGAGGTGACGGAGTTTCACCAGACCAGCGGCACCACGGGAACCCCGGTCTACCAGCCCGACACCTGGGCTGACTGGGAGTGGTGGAGCGAGTGCTGGGCGACTATCCTCTGGGCGCAGGGTTTTCGCCCTGAAGACCGAATTTTCATACCCTTTGGCTACAACATTTTCGTAGCTTACTGGGCGGGGCACTATGCCTGCGAGAAGATTGGCTGCGAGGTTGTGCCCGGCGGCGTCCTCGGCACAAGAGAGCGCCTTGAGAAGATGCGCGAGCTGAAAGTAAATGGTTTTATGGCTACGCCAACCTATGTCCTGGGTATGGCGGAGACCGCGCAAAAGGAGCTTGGGGCGGACCCGAAAGAGTGGGGTATTGAGAAGATCCTCTGCGCCGGTGAGCCCGGCGCGCTGATACCAACCACAAAAGCGAGGATGGAGGAGGCCTGGGGTTGCGGCGTGCGCGACCACGTAGGCGCGACGGAGGTCGGCGCGTGGTCCTTTGAGTGCCGCCACCGCCCCGGCGGGCTTCACGTCCTGGAGTCGATGTTCTTAGTCGAGCTTTTGGCGCTGGATTCAGATGAGCCCGTAACCGAGCCGGGCGTCCCCGGCCGTATCGTGATAACATCCTTTGACCGTCAGGCGCAGCCTTGCGTGCGCTTCGACACTAAGGACGTCTCCATGTGGAAGGAGGGCGGCTGCGATTGCGGGCGCACCTGGCGCATCCTAGAGCGCGGCGTACACGGTAGGCTCGACCACATCACAAAGGTGAAGGGCGTTCTCTTCTCGCCTGTAACTGTTGAGGAGGTAGTTCGTTCATTCCCCGAGCTTGAGGGTGAGTTTGAGATCGTTGTCTCTAAAAAGGGCGACCTCGATGTGATAGAGCTTACGCTGGAGATGCCGGATGGATGCTCTGAAGAGGCTAAGAACACCCTCCTCGACAACCTAAAATCCCAGCTCAGGTTTAAAACGCAGCTGAACTTCAAAATTAAACCGGTAGAATTCGGTTCTATGCCTCGCCACCAGATTAAGGCCAAGCGGTTTCACGATATGAGGGGTAAATAATGAGCGCGAATGTTGATATTAAGGAACTCTACGCGGCCCTTGAAGAGACCGCGAAGCTTTTGGACAGGGTCGAGGAGACCGGCGGCTCTATAAAAGCCATTGAGAGAAATGTCCGCCGTATGCGCGGAACCCTAAGGACGATGATGATCCACTTTGAGGACCTAGCCGTCCTGGAAGGGAAGTAAAAGCAAAATTATATGAAGTGTATAGCTTTAATTTCCGACCTCGAAGCTACTCCGCGAGCGGTAGCCTTCTTCAGGGAGGCTTTGGCTGAGGCGGGGTGCTCGGTTAAGAGCATTGAGATAAAGAGGGTAAAGGAGGGTGAGGGGAGCCCCGGTCTGGTGGAGGCCCTTGCGCTGGATAGCGCAGAGAAAGCGCTGCAACTTCTAGACAGAGGCAACCTTGATGCGATAGCGGCAATAGGTGGCGCCGTGGTAACGGGCGTCGCCAGCAGGGTGATGGCGGCGCTTCCAATCGGCCTTCCAAAGCTCATCGTATCCTCAATGGCGGGCACCCCCTCATACTCCGGCGAATATTTCGCCGCCAAAGATATAACAATTATGAACTCCCTCGTTGGGCTTATGGGGATGAACCCGATCCTTGAAAATGTCCTTGAGAGAGCAGCCCGCTCCCTCGCCGCCGCTGCCGCCGTCGAGCGTCCGCCGGGCGTCCCCGGCGCTCTAGGAGCTAAGAGACGCGTAGCCGTAACCGGCTTTCAATTTACAAGCGATGCAACCCGCTATGCGATTTCGCTTCTGGAGGAGGCCGGCCTTGAGGTTCACCCCTTCCATGCCCAGGGAGTAGGGGAGATATCGATGGAGGCGCTTATCGGGGAGGGTTTCTTCGACGGTGTCCTCGATCTTGTGCCGGCAGGTGTCTCAGAGCGCCTCCTGGGCGGCAACCGGCGAGGGGAGTATACGCGCCTTGAGGCTGCCGGTGATGTCGGCGTGGCGCAGGTCATAGCTCCCGGCGGCTTCGATATGATCAGCTGCGGCCCGCTCACGAGGGGAGATGGCGGCGACCGCCTTTGGCGTGAGCGCGGCCTGATGAAGCGAAAGCTCTACATACCGGATAACCTGCGCGTGGAGGCGCGCACCAACGCAGTCGAGCTTCGCGAGGTCGCGGAGGTGGTCGCAGGTAAGCTTAACAAAGCGAAGGGGCCCACCGCTGTAATTATCCCCCGTAAAGGCTGGAGTTCGTTAAGCGTTGAGGGCGGCCCGCTGGAGGACTTTGAGGCGGACCGGGCTTTCTCCGAGCGCCTTTTGGAGCGCCTTTGCGAGGAAGTTTCTTATGATTTACTCCCCGCCCCGATAAACAGCCCGGAGTTCATCGCCAAGGCAGTCAAAACTCTCCTCACTTTGATGGGGGAAGCCTCGCGTGTATAATCCCGGCGGCGGGGCAAAATTCATAACCATGTTTTGAACCTATGCTTACACGGCGAAATATGAGTTTGGCGGAGAGACTGTGACCGAGAAAACCAAAAGCAACAAGGAGGGGATACTCTTCGGCGTCCTTCTTGGAGTGCTTGGAGCTTACCAACTCTTTAAACTCCCACCGGCGATGCCGCTATTAATCGAGCGGTACGGCTACTCTAAGCTCCTCGCCGGTTCTTTTATGTCAGTGTATTCCTTGATTGGCCTCATCTTCACCATGTACCTTGGTAGATTGTTAGGCAAAAATGGCCCGTGGGGTCTCCTGGGAGTGGCGCTTATATTCACGCTCCTTGGCAACGCCATAACTCTTATCTACCCTGAGTCCGGGGCGTTGATGCTGGGCGGACGCTTTCTTGAGGGGATCGCCTTTGCGATAATCGCCATCGCAGGCGCTGTCATAGCCTCCTCTTCAGCTTCTCCAAGGGCGCGGCCCATAGCGATAGCTCTTTGGACAACATGGATGCCTATGGGGCAGGTCGCATCCTCTTTAATAGCAATCGGAATTGTGGGTGATGGGTATTGGCGACCGCTCTGGTGGGTAGCTATCGCCGCATCGATACTTATGGCCCTGTGGGGGCTGCGCATAAAGAGCGTAGGTGGACTTACCTTCCCCACTGTTGAGCCGGGGAGGGGAGGAGAAAAGAGCGCGGCCAGGTTGAGGGAGACGCTGCTCCTTACCATCGCGGGGTGTCTTTTCGCACTTTGGTCGATGCAGTACATAGGTTTTATGAGCTGGTTACCGCAGTATCTAGTGGAGGCGGGTGGAATAACCCCCGGCGAGGCAGCTATAGTCTACCTTTTCCCGCCTATTCTAGTCGCGGTATTTAATATCATGGCGGGATTCTTCCTCCGCGCCGGGATGACACTGAGACTTCTGATAGTCTCAACCATCATCGTCGAGGCGGTGGTTTGGATGCTTATACCGGTTATGGGAACGGGCGTCGTCGGTGCCTTGGCGCTGGGCGCTTATGCTATAGCTTCGGGGCTCACCCCCACCGGCCTCTTCGCTCTGCCCGGCGCTATCTCAGGTGACAACCCAGCGTCGGCCTCCCGCGCCTTCGCCTTTATCATGACCGGGCGGAACACAGGGGCACTGGCGGGCCCCATAGTCATAGCGCAGGCGGTAACCCTCTTTGGCGGCTGGAATATAGTCGGCCCGCTTTTTGGCGCGATAATGACGGTGGCGGCGATTCTCGCCCTTTACCTCACTACGCGTATCCACAGGGGGAGCTGAGGCCATGGAGACCCACTCCACGGGCAAGCGCCTCCCCATTTCAGCGGTGCTTATCATGCTGACCCTCTGCATACTCTGGGGGGCCAATATGGCGGCGATAAAGATAGGCTCACAGATGCTCGCGCCAGTCTTCTCCGCCTTTACCCGCTCGGTGCTCGCGACTATCTGCCTTGCCCTCTGGATGCGCATGAGAAAGATTCCCTTCTTCCCGGACAGGGTGACGGTGCTCCACGGGTGCGTAGTCGGGATCATCTTTGCCGTAGAGTTCGGCTGCATCTATCTGGGGATGAAGTTTACCCTCGCCTCAAGGGCCTATCTGCTCCTTTATACCCACCCCTTCTTCGTCGCCCTCGGGGGACACTACCTTCTCCATCAGGACCGGCTCTCAGCGCGCAAAATTATCGGCCTCTGCCTGGCCTTCGGCGGCGTCGCGCTGCTCTTTGCAAAGGACTGGGGAGAGCTCTCAGCAGAGACCTTGCCGGGCGACCTTCTCTTCCTTCTGGGTGGTTTTCTCTGGGCGGCCACAAGCATCTATGTCAAAAAGTACCTCGCGGTGCGCGCAGAGGGCGTTCAGACCCTCTTTTACCACCTCTTCTTCTCCATACCGCTCCTCTTGCCGATGAGCCTCCTGATCGATGAAAAGATATACCTCGGCTTCAACTGGCCGGGCTTTTGGGCGCAGCTCTATCAGGGCGTTATCGTAGCATTTGCAAGCTATGTGGTCTGGTTCGAGATGTTACACCGCCATACGGCGAGCCTCTTGACGGCGTACACCTTCTTCGCGCCGGTCTTCGGGGTGGCGATAAGCGGCTGGCTCATCCTTGGCGAACCGGTGACCGGAGGGCTGATAATCTGCCTCCTCATGGTTGCATCGGGGATGGTCGTAATGAACCCGCCAAAGGCAACGCAATCTTCTTGATAGTTTCTATCTCAAAAGCTGTACCCCCTAAATTGAATACATCTAGAGATAGTAACTCGGCTAAACATTACTTTTTGTGATAGTATACAAAATAATATTTGATCATGTTTTGCCGGGAGATGGAGTTGAAGAGAGGGGTTTTATACTTAATTATTGCGGTCATACTTTCCGTGCAAATTGGAGGATGCGGAAGCAGTAGCTCTAATAGCGCTTCCTCCGTTGACGATGACCCAATAGTTACCGATCCACCACCGCCACCGCCTCCGCCGGAAGAGGAATGCGTTATTTGCCATGGCATGCCGCCGATATCTCCTTGTGACGAACCAAGTGAGTGGGCGCGTATAGAGAATTACCCCGGCGGTGGAGGGGCGCACTCTAAACACATTCACTTCATAAGAAGAAAGATTGAAGAAGCGGGGATGACACCGACAATTGAGGATCTTTGTTCCCCATGCCATGGCGAATTGCCAGGCAAAAGTGAATTCCACAATAGCTCAAATGTGTATAACGGTTTTTTTTGGGATACTTTGCAACAATCGGAAGTTGATATAGTTGATGGTAGGGGAAACTTTGGCCAAACATCAATCTACAATGGTACGTCGGTTTTAGAGGGTGAGGGGGCAAAGGGAGGAGAGCCGCAGCGCTGCTCATCATTCAACTGCCATGGCGCTTCGGCCCCCTCAAATCCTCCCATGGAGCTTTTATGGGATTTCGCCTGTGAAGAGTACGGCGACGACCTCAATGCTGAAACAGCATATAATGAGATGTCAGGAGATATTTTGTGCGCGGGTTGCCACGGGCATGACCCTGGTAAGCCATCCCTTAGAACACGCATAATTATTACCGGGGGCGAGGAGATTGTCTATGACAGTGACGACCCTAGGCCTTTGCCGCATGGCGTTGCTGCAAGCTACTTCCGAGGGCTTTCAGGGTTTAGTCTGGGAGGGCATGGAGACCCTCTTTTCAAAGAGTTTTACACAGGTGATTACGACTATGCGCCGGATTGGGATTTGCCCATAAGTTGTATGGACTGCCACGATAAATCAGCTGCGCATTACCCTGCCTCGTCATCAAATATACACCGACTGGTTAATCAGGTTGTTGAATCTGACCAGTCTTCTGAGCCTGGGTTATGCGACTCCTGTCATAGTGGTCATGTTGGTCATTATGGTTATAAAGACGGCATTCCTGTTTTGGTCTCTAACAAGGCTCTGATACCGGTTGATTCTACGACTACCACAACCACCGTTGTGATTGGAGAAAGCAGTTTTTACGAGCAATCGGCTTATGGAGCAGCGAATACTTCGGGCGATGTTGATTATTACGTAAATTGGAACTGGGCTACCGATGCACCGCTCTCGACGCCCGACCGCTTGGTGGTTTTACCCAGCGCAAAGTATTTGATGGTGGGTGAAGTTGAAGAGAGGATGACCTGTACTACTTGCCACAATCCACATGGGGTTGACTTGCCCTCTGAGAGCGGAAGGATGCTGAGGTTGAAATTTTATGGGAATGATTTGTGTATTGCATGCCACTCAAAATAACTTAGGTTTTTAGTAGCAAAAAATTACCCGTGCTCGATCTTGTTTTGATAAATGGTTAGTCGGATATTCTTCCGGGGCCTTCGTCGAATTCGACTATCTTTGCGAAGTATTTATCCACTCCGGGGGTGACCCTGTGGTATAGGGGGCTGCCTTCGCTCACCCTGTCGCCCATGTCGTAGGTGAAGTCTCCCTCGCCGACATGGCGTATCCAGTAGCCCTTTGTCACTGCTCCCGTATTGTCGTATAGCGAGTGAAAGTGCAGGAATTCATCCTGCGGCTCCGGGCGGGTCTCCAGCCATTCTTTAGGCGCTTCGTCGAAGAAGATTGGTTTGATCCTTCCTCCCTCCTTCGGCAGCTCTCCAACACCGGCAGGCAGCGCAACCAGCCGTGCCTCTCCGGTGAAGAGGAGGGTGTTTTCCGCCATATCGGAGGAGTAGAAGGATCGTTCGTTAAAGCACCATAGGTCCAGGTGTGTAAGATCACCCGCTTCCTTCGGCCTGAAATAATAGCCGACGAAGGGGCCGAGGGTGTAGAGGTCTCCGTCAACCTTGATCTCAAGGCGGGAGAGGACGCCCCTCGGTAGGTCGAGGGGCGCCGGTTTAGTGCTATTTGAGCAGCCCGCCAGCGCGAGGAGCCCAACTGTCAGGAGCGCTGCAATAGCTCTCCTCATTCCTCGGCGGGGCTCCCCCAGAAGAGGCCTATCAGCCATACAGCAACTGAAAAGACCACGAATAGAGCCAGGACTCCACCAGGCTCTCCGAACCAGTCGGTGAGGGTGACGGGGCCCATGCTGGTGGGCAGGTAAAGCAGGGGAATAAGCGTCTCGTGTAGCTGCGCGAAGAGTAGCGTGCCGACTAAGCCGCCCAGGAGAGCGAAGATGGCATCCATCCGTCCCTCGCCCGCAGCCGCCCAGCAGGTGCCGGGGCAGTAGCCGGAGATTCCCCAGCCAATGCCGAAGATCACAGCGCCGAGCCCGGTTGCAACGATTGAGACCGGGAGCACCATAACTCTGCCTACCCCTACTGATTGCAGCCCGAAGAGGCCGAGCGCGGAGAGCGCAACCGCAGCTACCATGAATTTGGGCACGCGCCCGTCGGCCATGAGGTGCGCTTTGACCATTTCGTCGGCATCGGTAGCGCCGCCGCGCTGGATGACGAAGCCGAAGAGAACTCCGGAGATAAGTCCAAGCCAGAGGTTATCCATCAAAGCACCCCCTTCCCATACTTCTTATACACTATGCGCGCTGTAATCATCGCCACGGCGAAAATGACTATCCCAAAGTAGAGCCCGCTTAAAGCAAGCTGGGTCGACCCTGAGATGAAGAGGCCGAGGGTGCAGCCCCCCGCGAGGCGGGCGCCGAAGAGGATTAATATTCCCCCTATGAATGTTGTTATGTACCGCTTCTTTCTGCTGCCGCCAAAGTTTTTTACCCATATCTCGGGGACGTCGTGAATCTTCTTCTTCATGGTGCGCCCGCCGATGAAGCCGCCTATCGCCATGCCCAGTACGAAGGTCATAAGCCATGAGCCGGGCCCGGGCATCATAGCGTAGTGCTCTTTGCCCGCGACGTACTCTGGGGAGAGCGGCTGTAACACACCCTTTAAAGTCGTTACAAAGCCGCTTGAAGATGCAGGCGGGCCAAAGGTTGCAAAGATAAAGAGGATTACTCCCGTGAGCGCGATTGATGTGGGGACCCAGCCCCAATATCTCTCATTATTCATCGCTTAACCTCCACAGGAGACGTAGCCGCCCTTTGCGGGTCCGCCTTTTTCGCCGGTCTTTTTCACAGCGCCGTGGGCTTTCTTGAGGTTTGTGGGCAGATCGACGCCGGAGAGCTTATTGACCTCCAACTCAACCGGGAAAAATTTGTCGGGACGCCCCCACTCATAGTAGGAGGCCTCATATACCTTGACATTCTCAAAGCCCATGATGCGCAGCATCAGGTAGCTGAAGGAGGCGCGCCGCCCGGAGTGGCAGTAGAGGATAATCGTCTTGGAGGGGTCGAGGCCTCTGTATGTTTCCAGAAGCCCTGCGTAGTCTTTGATAGCCTTTGTTTCTCCATCCACCCAGGCGCTCTTGTACTCGATATTTATCGCTGTTGGGATGTGCCCCAGCTTGAGCGGTCCGCCGCCGAACATACCGTTGGCCTTCTCCCCCAGGTACTCGGCGGGTGAGCGCACGTCCATTATAAGGTAATGCGGGTCGGAGAGGCGTGAACGGATGAACTCGCCGGTTGTGAGAATTGAAGTTTTAAATTCATCCGCCGGAGCCTGGTAGAGAACGGGCTCTGCGGTTGCGGCGGCCTCTGTGACCTCGCCCCCGGCATCCACCCAGCCGTCTATGCCTCGGTTCAAGACCTTGACATTTTTGTGGCCGAGGTAGTCGAGAACCCAGAAGAGGTAGGATGATGTCGCGCCGCCGTCACGCTTTACGGAGTCGTAGAGGATTACCGTGTCCTCGCGGGATATACCTGCTTTCCCAAGTATCTCCTGGGCGGGCGTTGCGCCGACGAAGACGCTGCCGATGCCGTTAGCGGTGTCGTCCACCTGAAATTCAGAGTAGGGGAGACGCACCGCGCCGGGGATGAAGCGCCCATCAAGGTACTTGTCCTGACGTACGTCAACTATGATTGTGCCGGGGTCATCTTTGTGGGCTTTAAGCCATGCGCCGTCAATCAGGATGTCCGTCGGGTAACCCCCGTTGGCCTTTCCCGTTGCGGAGCTGAACGCCCAAAATGTGCCGATCAGCAGGATTATTGCTATTACGATGAATCTGGAGCTTCGTGGTGAAGACATTGACTCTCTCCCTTGCTTAGTTACAGCTAAAGACAAAAGTGCCATTAAGATGGGTATGTAAATTCTAACGCACTATTTAATGGTGTAAAGGGAATTTTTAATAACAAAAAATTATGTGTTATTGAGCGTTTCTTGAAACCATATCAAGGTTTTTGCATCTAAAACTTGGCATTTACCTTAGTTTGATTGCTTATATTAGAGAGGAGCCAAGATGTGTACATTCAATGCCGCTAATATCTTTTCGGCAACTACAGATAAATCAATCGGAGAGTTCATCGCGGATTTTGAGCGCGCCGCAAAACCCAAAGGCTTTATGGTTCACAACGCTGATAAGATGAATATGGCTGAAACCTTTGCCGCCCATGGCGCCTCCGTGCCGGAGGGTTTTGACCTTCACCTTGTTCAGGTATGCAACCCTCAGAGGGCCTCAAAGGCGATGGGTATGAATCCTGAACGCGCTGCTCTGATACCAAAGTTTATAACTGTATTTACGAAAGAGGGGACGACGCAGGTGAGGATGCTCCGCTATGGAATCGATTTCGCCTATGAGCTAATTGGAGACGAAGATTTTTCCCGTAAGCTAAGCGGGTCATTTGAGGACTTAACCGCCCTTATTGAGGAAGCCCTTTAGTTGGGATGAATGGGCGGCGTAATCGTAACTATGCCGCCCCCTCAAATTGTAGGCGCGAGGCGGACTGAAAGGCTATGGAGAAGTCAGTCCACCTTCCACAGGTAGTCCGCTTCGCGTGAGAGGAGGCCGTAGGCGTCAAAGGCTTCGTCGCTCATCGGCATCACCACCTTTACCGTGACACTCTCGTCAATGCGCCTTATCTGCTCAGGTATTCCAAGCCGCCATGCGTGGTAGTTGCCGGTGAGGATGATGAGCACGTATCCCTCATTTTTCCTTAGAAAATCAAGGCCCGCAGAAGCCATCGTGAGGTCCCGGAGCACCTGCGCCTGGCAAAAGCGGGTGAAGCCGCCGGGGGATGTCTTGCCGCCGAGCGCCCTTGAGAGAATGGCCTTGTACTCCTCCGATATATCGCAGGTCGGCGTCCCGACCTCCTCGCGAAACTCCTCGGGGAGCGAAGATGTGCCCTCTCTATAAACGGCGGAGGCGTAGCCGGGGGCAATGTTAAGCCCGACCATGGGCAGCCCCTCTTGCCGTGCGTAGTAGAATATGCCGTGATAGAGGGAATACCAGCTCGGGTTCCACCCCGATGCAAAGAGGTTGGCAAAGGAGCTCTCGTCATATGTGCCGGCTATCCAGCGGTCGAGCAGGGGCTGGGCGCTGCGCTCAAACATCTCGAGCCCCAGGGCGACCTTTCTGCCGCTATCTGCAAGCGCCTGGATGAGGGTGCGCTGGGCGGTGTGGTCGTCGGGGGAATTGTGTCGTTCACCCATGACGACGACACTTGCCCCGGAGAGCTCCTCGACCAACGTCGAGAGGTTGATCTCGCTACCATCTGTCGCTCTATGGATACTCTTCGCGGCATTTGCTTCAGGTAGCGCGAAAAGGAAAAGCGCGCCAAAAATGACAGACATAAGGATAGCCGTAAATTTCATCTCGCCTCTTTCCCAATTAAAAGAAGGGCCTTTAACTTTAATACCTGTTGGCACTTTACGCCGAGCCGCCCCCTCTTGCAATCCAAGCCGAACTCGTTAAACTTCTATGGGGATACACAACAACAAAATGGAGGTAATAATGATTAGGAAAATGATAGTAACTGCAATCTTTATAGGCTTCGCAGCGGTAGCCTTCGCGGCGGAGGTCACCTACACCCTGCCCACTCCCGGAGTCGTTTGAGGCAGCACCGCAGCACGCGCCCGTGCGGCCGCGATGTCGGTGGATGGAGTAGGAGAGGTAAGCGCATCACCCTCGGAGCATACGGTAACCGCTACCTTCGATGATGAGCATGTCAAGCTGGAGTCGATTCTAAAAGCCCTTGGCGAAGCCGGGTATACGGTTGGCGAGCCTGTCAAAGTAAAGTAGCGATTGGATAAAAATTTTTAGCAAGGAGGGCCGCCTAGAGCGGCCCTTTTTTTGATGAATAGCCTTAGTGGGCCTTTTATTCCTCCAAATTAGTGATTAAATTTTCTTTCAGGTAAGAAGCATTCCACAAAGAGAAAGGAGGCCGATGATGAGCAAGGCCAAAGTTATACTTGCCCTTTTAGTATTAATGCTCCTCCCGATGGCGGCTTTTGCAGGGGATAAGTTTGAGCGGGAGGGGGTTCTCTACTTTGAACAGGATGTTTTTGATTTCAAAAAAGAGGTGAGGCTCGAAGCCGGGCTCACAGAGAATGAGCTTGTAGATATCGATAGCCCCGTCGAGCAGTATGCGATGGTCTACAGCAACCAAAATGAACTTAAAAAGCTTGTTGTGGACGCCGCCAAAAAGGGATGTCGTGGCGGCTGCCTGGCGGCGCTCATCGACGGCATGCGCGAGGCGCAGCTAAGAGGTGAAAAGCCTGCTGAGATAAGAACGGGCCTCCTGAACTCCCTGGATAGAGAGCTTGGCAGCAACGCGGCATTAAAAGGCAAAGAGCTCGGAAAGCTGACAGTGGAGGGCTACAACAAGCGCTGACCTCACACGCCCAGCGCGCCCCGTACGACCTCCTCAGGCTGGGCGCCGACAAGCGCCCGGTCGAACTTACCGCCCTTGAAGATTAGCAGGGTGGGTACCCCGCGAATTTGATAGAGGGAGGCCGTGCGTGGATTCATACCGGCATCCAGCTTAAGCACACGCGCCTTGCCGTAAAAGTGCCTCGCCATCTCATCCACCTTTGCCGCATATGTGGTGCAGACGCCGCAGTTATCACCCCAAACCTCGACGACAGTGGGCAATGTGGAGGACTTCACCTCGCTCTCCCAGCTCGCATCGGTAACGGTTATCGGCACCGCCTCATTTGCTGAGAGGTGCGCCGCGCACTTCGCGCACTTTGGCGAAGCGCCGACCTTGCCCTGTGGGACACGGTTGACCGCGCTGCATGAGGCGCATCTCAAGTGGTATGAATCAGTAGAGGGCATTGCGAACGCTCCGGCAAATAAGTCCAAGTTAACAATCAAAATAAATATATACCAACTCGGCAAGCCATGCGAAAAAGCGGACACCCTAAAATAGAAAAGCCACCCCATAAAAGGGTGGCTTTCAATATTGGCTCCGGCGCATAAGATGGATTCGGTTTCGCGGAGCGGCGCGAAACCTCACCCCTACGGGGCGCGAACGCTACGCTTATCGCGTCCGATTCGCTCCTTGACGAGCGCGAATCGAGCGAACTTAAGGTGCAAGTTCTCACTCACCACCGTCGCTTCAAAATAGAAAAGCCACCCCATAAAGGGTGGCTTTCAATATTGGCTCCGGCGGTAAGATTCGAACTTACAACCCTGCGGTTAACAGCCGCATGCTCTGCCATTGAGCTACGCCGGAATATGCGTCGGTTGGCAGTGTTTTGTCGTTTGTTTTCCGCGAGATGGGTGAAGGGCCGCCCAACGCGGGAAACCGGTTTATACATGAATCGCGGGAGGGGTGTCAATCGAAAATTTGGACGTTTTAGCTTGTTTGCAATGCGTTCCATCCGCCTTTTTGATTTGTCTCTTGTGATGCTCGCGGGCCTCTGGCAAATTGGGTGAAACTCTTTGCCGGGAGGCTTCCCTCATGGTTATCCGTTTGTTCTTTGTCGCGGCGGTTTTTTCCCTCTTGCTTGGATGCGCGCAAAATCATGCCTGGTACGATAATGCTCGGGTTCTGGAGGCTACGCCTACCCATCCGGCCTCCGGGGGTAAGGAGCAGCGGACTTTTGTCGCTTCGGAGGTTAAGGATGCCAATCTGGGCCCGGTTTACGTGGAGGAGGTGACGGTTAAGGGGACGAAGCCCGGCACTTATCCCAAGGAGTTTTTGCCGAGGCTGGCGCTCGCTGCACGCGCCGGGGCTGCCGCCGCGGTTATGGAGTCTAAGCGCTTTTCGGCGCTGGTGGATAGCGAGGATGCCGCCGAGTATCTGCTGAGCGCGGAGGCGCTTGTGCACGTTGCGGTCCTTGAGGATGGGCGGGTGGTTGAGGACCCGGTTATGGGCGATATCCGCTCCAAGGCGGTGGTGGTCTACACTATCACCAACAGGGCCACCGGGCGTGTTGCGGTAAAGTATTCCAACATCGTTTATTCCGACTGGGGTTATACCAAGCGCGTCTATGAGGACCTTGAGCGTAAGCTGAACTCCGCCGGTGCGGACCTTTTATTTATCTTTGTTGAGATGTAACGAGCCGCCTCAGCACAAAAAGGCCACCCTTTGGGGTGGCCTTTTTTTCGTTGGTGCGCTGAATGTGGTCAGGAGCAGATGGCTGCCGCCGCCTTCTCTACCTCGATGAACTGTTCCGGGGTTTCGACGGTGTAGTCATCTAGCCAGTAGGCGTGGGGGTTTCTCTCCGCCATCAGGAATTTGCCCTCGTCCTTGGGCTTTGCCGCGCGGTGGTAGCGCATGAAGATGTAGTCGTCGGAGAGGCCGGAGACCTCCACCTTGCCGGTGGCGTGGCTCATGACGAAGCGTGCCCGGCGCGCTAGCCCCGAGCAGCCCGCCATCGCCTTGGCGAAGTGTTTGTAGCCCTCTTCGATTGGTACTGTGTAGGCGAAGTTGCCCTGCGTGGGGCGGCATTGGAATACGTAGTAGGGCGCTACGCCTATTGAGGCGAGGGCGCTGAAGAGTTCGCGCAGCACCTTCGCCGAATCGTTGACGCCCCTGATCATAGGGGTCTGGTTCATTATTACCACCCCGGCCTCACGGATTAGGCGTATCGCCTCTCTCGCTTCGCCTGTTAGCTCACGTGGATGGTTGAAGTGCGCCATCAGGTAGAGGCGGCGGTCGGGGCGGCTGTGCTCGCCGAGGAGGGCGACCAGCGCAGGGTCTCCGAGGACGCGGCGCGGGTTGAAGGCGAGCATCTTTGAGCCGATGCGGATGACCTCTATATGCTCAAGCGTATCCAGCTTTCTTAAGATTTCACCCAGCCGCTTAGTTGAGAGCAGCAGCGGGTCGCCGCCGGTCAGGAGCACGTTATTGATCTCGGGGTGACGGCTTATATATTCTAGCCCTGCGCTTACATCGCGTGAGACCTCTTCATTTTCGCTCATGAAGAGGCGCTTCCTGAAGCAGAAGCGGCAGAAGGTGCCGCAGACGTTGTTTACAAGCAGGAGGGCCGTGTCGGTGTATTTATGCTCTAATCCCGGCGCCGCGACGTAATCATGCTCGGATGATGCATCCAGCTTGCCCCAGGGCCGAAGCTCCGCCTCTGAGGGAATGGCTATCCGGCGAATTGGGTCATCCGGGTCATCCCAATCTATTAGGGAGAGGTAGTACTCATTGCTCAAGAATGCGTACTTTTTCTCCACTGCAAGTAGCGAAGAGCGTATTTTATTAGACATATCAACTACTTGCGATACTTTGGAAAGTTTGGAAATATATTTTGTTTTATTCATGTCGCCTCATTCATTTTGCGTGTTCAGGGTGTTTCGGTTGTGCTGTTTTGGCTGCCGCAATAAGCGCAATCTTAAGATAGAGGAAGGGCAGAGGGAAACTTGTGCCCTTGTATTAATAGTTTATTACGAACTAATTGGTTTTGCAAATTAGGGGGCGTAAAAGTGGAGCTTTTTGAAAGGTGCTCTAATTGTTGCAGCTTGTGAAGCGCTCAAGGAGGCTTTGGTTTCTCTCTGTAAGCTCGTCGAAGTCTACGGTTATGGCAAACTCTCCATCGCCTAGGCAACTGGAGAACACCACATGGCCCTTTACGAAGAGGAGCTTTCGGCCCGCCAGCATGACCATCCTCACCGACTCGCCGCTCCCAATAGTCTCGTCGCTTAAAAATGAGCAGCCGTAGGGGTCGACCCTCGTCGTCCACCCCTTGGCCCGAAGGTTGGCGTAAGCCTCTTCTCCCGCGATGACTTCCCATTCAGTCAGACGCCTTGACTTAGTTGAACGATATCTTCTGGCGCTCATTTTCCCCTCCTCTGACAAGACTTTTTTTGTTGGGGGTTTTCTAAAGATACCCCGTGATAAAAGTCCCGCTAGTGGGAAAAAGACACTTTCAGTGGAAATATTGTTTTTTTTTGGTAAAAATATTCATTTACGAATTTTGATACACGATAGATGGTCATGAACGACTTTAATCCGCCGCCCTACCTTAGAAACGGACACGTGCAATCGCTCCTCGCAAGCGCCGGTCCGCGAAAGTTCATCGCAAGAAGGCTCGCCAAGAAGGTGCTCACAACGGCCGAGGAGCATATCTTCACCACCTCCGAGGGCTCAAAGCTCCTCTCTTATTATACTCAAAATCCAAACCAAACCAGGGGTTTGGTGACTCTCATCCACGGTTGGGAGGGAAGCTCATCATCCTCCTACATCCTCTCAGCGGCGGCGCATTTGTATGAATGCGGTTTTTCAATTTTACGCCTCAACATGAGAGACCACGGCCCTTCGCATCACCTTAACCGCGAGCTCTTCCACTCCTGCCGCCTTGATGAGGTGGGGGAGAGCGTTGCAATGGCGGGAGAGCTCTTCGGCGGTGGCGGCAAATGCTTCCTTGCGGGTTTCTCCCTCGGAGGCAATTTTGCCCTTCGCATAGCGGCAAGCGAATGGGGGGAGGGGCTTGCACATGTGGTGGCGGTAAGCCCCGTTGTGGACCCCAACAGGGCGATGAAGTCAATGAACGAGGGCCCCGTTATCTATTCCGCCTACTTCGTCCATAAGTGGAAGCGCTCCTTACGCAAAAAGGCGTCACTATATCCCGACCTAAACCTTGAGGGAGGGCTTTCCGGGCGAACACTAGATGAGTTGAACGCATATTTCGCGCCCCAACACACCCCCTTTCCTGACGCGCCCACATATTTTAACGCTTACGCGGTAACTGGCTCCGCGCTCTCCAAACTCCGAACCGGCTGCACCATAATTATGAGCGAAGATGACCCTGTGCTTCCAACGGATGACCTTGAGCGTATGGATAAAAACGAGAAGATCCAGATAATACGAACCAGGCATGGTGGGCACTGCGGCTTCATCTCCAGCATCAAACTCAATAGCTGGGTCGATGAGCGCCTTGAGGAGCTATTTTCCTGAAATTCAGGGAATCAAAAATAGTGGGGGAGGCTGTCGCCCCCCCCGGACGAAAGATGCCGATATTGGATTGGAAGGTTTCCGTTACCGGCAGGAGAAATATTTTTTAGGCGCAGATGAAAGTGATGTAGCGCCCTGTGCACCAATATATTGCGTTGCTGTGAGTTTATGACACAACTTGTAGGGTCGTGTCAACTTTCACTTGCGTTTATTCATTAATAAGCATTGGCGCATCTATCTTTTGATTGTTAATATCCCTCAACCCGGCCTTAGCCGGGATAAAAAACACTTAATACTGCGCGGGGTTTCCCCACATGACGGATAGCATCTTCGAGAGCGGAGATATAAAGAAGCTCGCTGATATTTATGCGCGGGCCAGAGATGGACTCGGTGAATCGACTGCGACCCTCGACGGGTGGCAGAAGAGGATAGAGTCCCTCGGCGACCTCGGCTCAAAGACATTCAAGATAGCGGTTGCGGGAACGGTCAAAAGCGGCAAGACGACACTTGTCAACACACTCCTTGGCGACGACCTCTTAAAGCGCGGCGCGGGGATAGTTACCTCTGTCGTTACCCGGGTGCGCGCCAACCACTCACTTGATGCTCTGATTAAGCTTAAAGGGTGGGGTGAGATAAACCGCGAGGCCTCCGACGCTGCGCTCTTTGTCGGGTTTATCACGGGAGAGGGGGAGTCCTTCGACCTGCGCTCTGAGTCTATGCGGGAGAGGCTTCAGGAGTATCTCTCTACCCTCGGCGAAGAGTTCCTTGGGGATGACGGCACCTATGAAAAGCATGCTGCGCTTCTTAAGGCGATGCTTGATGGTTACGACCGCGTCGCTTCTCTGATAACCCACGACGGCGGTGAGCTTACCTATAGCGGAGATGATTTTCACCGCCACAAAGAGTTCTCCGGCGACGATTCGATGGCGGTTTTCGTTGAGGACCTCTCCCTCCGAATTCCAGATTTCCCCCTTCCGGGTGACACCGAAATAGCCGATTGTCAAGGTTATGACTCCCCCAATCCGCGCCACAGGGAGCGGGTGCAGCAGTACCTCATAGATTCACACCTTGTCGTTTACGTAGTCTCCTCAAGGGTTGGCCTAAGGGACGCCGACCTCCGCTTTTTAAAGGATATTGAGCGGCTGGGGCTGATAGGGCAGACCCTCTTCGTGCTTAATGTGGACCTCTCGGAGTATGAGGAAGCTGCTGATATCGAGGCGGCACGAGTAAGGCTTGGCGGGGAGCTGCGGCCCTTTATAGAGGCGCCGGAGATAATCACATTGAGCGCGCTGAGGGCGCTTTTAAAGAGGCTGGACGTTGCAGGGGCAAAGCTCACCAAAAAAGAGAAGCTCCTACTTGCCCTCTGGGATGAAGAGGAATCTCTGCCCAGCGGCGGTTTTGGCGATTTCCGCGCACTACTTGCTTTGAGGGTGGGGGAGCGCCGCGCTGAGGAGCTTGAAGGGCTGGTTCGCGCAACCCTCTTAAAGGGCGCGGAGGTGCTTCGCCTCAGGCTTAAGAACCTTGGTAAATTTGGCGGCAGCCGCGGTGAGGCGCTTGAGGCGGGGCTCGACTCGATGAGCGACGCTAGAGAGATTATCGCCCGCTCCTTCAAGACATTCGAGGGTGCGCTTAGCTCGCGCGCCCAGGCGATAAAGACACAGACTTACGCTCGGGTCTCAGGGACGTTCCACCCCTCTGGGGGCTCGATTGCAAATGAAGTGATGGCTTACGTAGGGACTATGAAGCCCGCGATAGCGTCAATCGATTTTACCCACAAGGAGAAACTTTTCGCAAAGCTTGCGGGGGTACAGCAGAAGGTGCGCGAGGAGTTTCACCGGTACAAGGTCGAGACGATAAACCCTTTGGCAGTCGAGGCTATAAGGGAGATATGGGGCGATGTGACGGAGGAGATGGACGCCGCTGCCCATGACTCGGCTTCTTTGGTAATTGAAGCGGTCGAGGGGTACCGCTCCCTTGCTATGGACCTCGGAATCGAGGTTGGCGAACTTGAGCTGCCGGACCTTGAAGCCTCAATCGGCAAGAAGAAGGTGCCGCTCTTCTCCTCGGTAACGGTCCCCGCAGCGGAGGCCAGCGCAAAGCACCTTATCTCCTTCGCAGGCCACTGGTCGGTCAAGCTCGCAACTGGTTGGGCCACGAAGATGCTTTCGAAACGCGACCCCGGCACTGGTAGCGATCAGCTGGTTTCCAAGGGAGTTGAGACAGCGCGTGAGCTAATCGCCGAGGAGGCCCGGTCTGCGCTCCTTCACTACAATGAGCACATAAAATATCAGCTCCTCGGCAAAAATATAGATGAGCTCCTAGCCTCCTGGATTGAGAACTACAGAGAGACACTGGAGATTCTGACAAGCGAGGTTGACTCCATTCTAGGCGAGTTGGGAGCATCCCGAGAGGAGCTCTCCCGCCGCCAGCCTTTAATAGATGAGCTTCTAACTGAGCTTGATGAAGTGGCCCGTTAAAATATCGGCAGAGAGATAAAAGAAAAGGCCCTGCGCTTAGCGCAGGGCCTTTTTTGTCTTAATAGTGCGCTAGCCGCCTACTGGCAGAGCGCGTCGATGAAGCAACCGGTTGAGCCTGTAGCAGGTTTCTCTTCCGGCTCTTCGCCCTCAGGTGTGTCGCCGGGCTGGATGGGCTCCATGCCGGCGAGGTGCGCGAAGGCGTGGGCCGCCTCCTCAGTGTGCTCAATTATCTCCATCTGCGTTGAGCCGATGAAGTCTCCGGGGATGACAAAGCTGCCCGGCTCCGGTGAGACGTTGGAGAAATCCGGGGATACGTCATCGGTGGAGCCGTTTGCGTTGGCATCAACGGGATGTACGTAGGTGGCAATCTCATCTTCCACGTATATCTTTCCTGCGGCTACAAGGTCGTCAAAGCCTTGAATGGCCCAGGGGAGGAAGACAACGCGCCTTGTGGAGAGGCGTGCATTAAAGGCTACGTCGGGGTCGCCGGGCTTGTCCATCTCAATGATGGGCATATTGCTTTCCTGGTCAAAGCCGACGACGTTGACATGGCAGTCAACACACTGGCGAACCTTGCCCACGTTGGTGGGCTCGCCGTTGTTGGAAATGCCGCCAAGGTAATCGTAATCCTTGGGGGCGCCCAGTGCCTGAGTTGCCGGGAGGATGTTGTGGGTGATGGTGAAGTAGTGCGCCACCATCGTGAGCTTCAGGTCGTGGACCGTGCCGGGCTTACCCGCAAGCTCGTCCTCGCGCGCAAGGACAGTCTCAAGGGCTGACCTTACGGCGTCAAGCTCATCTGAGTTTGATATTTCGGGGCGCAGGTCGAAGTTGTCATCCCAGATTACCGCTTCGTTTATTAGCACGAGGCCCATCTGGTGAGCTCCATTCATAACTTCACGGCTGGTCGCTCCAGCGATGATGGAGTTCATCTCGCGGAAGTAGAGAACCTTCTCGACTTTGCCTTCATCATCAAAATCAGCCCAGGTGAGGATCGTAACCGGGTTGCCGGGGAAGAGCTTGATCTTGCCGTCCTGGTCGGGCTTCTTGTAGAGGACGGGGGTCATGTTGAAGTAGCTCTGTCCATTGGCTGTGGCGACGAAGGCCTCAGGGCCCATGGCAGTTTCGGTGTAGCCGTCCATGTCCGTCATCATCGTATAGAACATGGCATAGGGGTCCATGGGCTTCATGGGGTTGAAGTAATCAGGAAATACCTCATCATTTATGATGGAGCGCATCGCCGTAAGGGTGTCGGGCCCGGAGGGGTCGAAGTAGGCGATGGAGGTTACGACGTCCATGCCGTAGAGGGGGTTTGACTGTCCCGCCCACTGTAGGCCGCCAACGCCGTAAAGAGGAGCCGCAGCGTAGAAGCCGGGCTGTGGATCCTGAATGCCGTAATCCCCTAAAGCGCTGAAGGGAACCATGCCGTCTATATTGCCGGGGTCGCCGGGGTTGGGCATGTAGCGGGAGTTGAAGTTGTAGGCAATGCCCAGCGAGTAGTCGAAGGCCCTAAAGGACCAGTAGCTCTTCTGCGGCACGTGGCAGGTTTCGCAGGCTACGTGCTCGAAGTGCTCTATGACGTTTGCTTCGCCATCGAAGTTCTCGCGGTGGGCGAGGACCATGGCGTCCTTGTCGTGGCAGTCTACGCAAACCTTGATTCTGGTGTAATCAAGGTCGTTTCTGACGGTGCCGCCGGTGTCTATGCCTTTGCCGAAGTTGTGGTTGGCGTTTGTAGCGCTGCCGTCTTTCTGGGCGTGGCAGTCAACACACTCAACGCCCTTTGCGGCATGAACGTCATAACCGGCTAGCTCAGAGGGCGCCTTCTTGAGGGCGGCGATGTCGGCGAGGAGCTGGTCGTAGTCATCCATACCCTCGTAATCCATCTTCCACCAGGTGCCGCGCTTGGGTACGTCCGCCTTCATGCCCATATGGGCGGGGCGGATGTAAACGCCGTCGTTTATCGGATCGACGAAGCCGACGTGGCAGCGTCCGCAGACAAGGTCCCACTTATGGCTGCCGGTGTCGTCGGAGGCCAGGATCGGAGCTTTGGAGCCCTGCGCATCTGCGAAGAGGGCGAGGTCCTGAGGATCGTAATAGACCTCGGCGTCAAAGTAGTTCTGTACCTCGCTCGGCACCTGGGCCAGGGTTACGCCGGGCTTTTTCACGAGCTTTACGTAAGCGAGCGGAATTCCGTCACCATCAAGGTCGAGCCCCATCATTGCGGCTGCGGCTGACTCCCTGAAATGGTAGCCGAGGAACTTTCTGGAACCCCACACGAAGTCGTCGCCGACCATAACGTGGTTGGTCATGGAGTCGAAGGGGTTGTAGCCGTTGTGCATGGTGAAGCCGTTCTGTCCGCCCTGCGCCATCGGCCTGCCGCCTTCGACGGTAGGCATCCTCACCGCGTCGCGTGTTGCCGGGGAGGGGGCGTCAAGGGAGGAGTAGAAGAGCCCCTCGACGTATTCGCCGGAGAGCGGCTTGGAGTAGCGGCTGGGTGAGTATACCTGGTAACCCTCGCCCGCTTCGGCAACCTCCGCCTCAGTCGGATAGCGGCCAAAGGAGATCGCGTAGATGTCGTCGTAATCGCTGGTCTCGGAGTTCCACTTAGCGATGAGGAAGCTCTGGAGCATCGGCGAGTAGGACTGCACTTTTACCCCGTCTGCTGTGGTTAGCCTGCCGAGGAGGGGGTCGATGTGGCACATGAGGCACTCAGCCTCCATAACGCCAGACTCTTCCCAGTCGTGCATCCTCGGGCCGGACAAGCTTGGGCTGGGCATCTGACCCTGGCTCATGGCGTCCATGTAGAAATTTAGAGGCGCGGCGGAGGTCGCGTCGAGGTCATAGCGGAAGTAATCGCCTGAGAGGTTACCGAACTGCCCAGCGGCTATGGCGTCTTTATTTGCAGCATAAAACTCGTCATACCTGTTGCCGTTGCGGTCGACCTCGTAGGGTCCGCCGCCCATGTGGCAGGAGGTGCAGGTAGCCATCTCGTCAGCGCTGCCCATGTCAAAGGAGGTGCTGTCTTCATTGTTCTGTGCCGCCAACTGGCGGTACGAGGGGGGTCACCAGCCTCCGTATTGGCCGGGTGAGGTGATGTTCTTTAAGGTGGGTAGGGTCTCAAGGAGGCCGCCCTCGCCGGTGAGGATATCACCCACCTCATCTTTGAAGCCGTCACCATCTGCGTCCACCATCTCGTCTGCGCCGAGCTGGAAGTGGTATGCGGAGGTTATGCCTTCATAATCGTGGCAGAGGTCGCAGGACTGTTTGGCGCTCATCGCCGGTCCCTTGACCATTGCATCCGCGGTTTCGCCGTAGCTGATGGTGCTGCTGTAATCCAGATTCTGGAGTATAGAGTCGCCGATTCCGTCGGCATCGCCATCGGCGAAAGTGCGCAGCTCGATAGGCGCTTGGTGTGCAAAAGCGGTCGAGGCGACCGCCAGCGCACCCAGTAAGGTCAAAAGCTCTTTACGCATGTTGAAGTTTCCTTTCCTTTTTCAAAAGCTAGAAACCCGCCGTGTGGCAGCCTCTGCATGAAGATTCATTTGAAGTATGGCAGACAAAGCAGCCATCGGAGTCGATGGAGCCCTCAATGCCGTGTCCATTTGCGAGCCAGCCGTTAAGCGGCCTGTGGTTGCGTGGTGCGTTTGCGTGACAGTCGGAGCAGTATGTCGCTACGTGACACTCACTGCACCCGTCGGAGTCGAGGGTCGCCTCAAGGCCATGTCCTCTTAGTTTCCAGCCCGCCGTATGTGAGGAGGGCTTTGTCGTCCTGTGACACTCCATACAGGGGTCCTGGCCTTCGTGGCAGTATGCGCAGGAGGCCTCGTCCGCCATTGAATGTGATTTGGCCCAGAGCGCGGTGTGGCTCATCGGCTTTTCACCCTGCTCAATCTTTGTGTGGCAGGTGGAGCAGTCGGCGGGGGCGTCGTCGCCGTTATGGCACTTCTGACAGGTCTCCATGGTCGGTAGAAATTCTGCCGAAAGGCTCTTGGATGCTGAAACTTCGCCATGGCAGCTCTTGCAGTCGACGTCTTCGTGTACATCATGCTCAAAGGTTACGTCAGCGTAAGATGCTGGCTTTGTGGTGTTGACCGCGTAGCCTTTGTCTTTGCCGATCAAGTGGCACATGAGGCAATCCTCCGAGGGGTTGGCCTCATCGATTTCGTGACACTCCTTACAGGGCTCCATAGTCGTGCGCATAGAGCCGTCTTTTCCTGCGTGGCATGTTGAACACTCGGCCTCGCCTCTGTGGAGGTCGTGGCTGAATGTAAGCCCCGCTCCCACCTCCTTGCAGCCGCCTAGAAAGAGCGCCAGCGCCGCCAGGAGGGAGAGCGCGATAAAATTCTTTATAAATGTCTTCATCTTCGCTCTCCTAGAAGTTGAGGGTGAGTGAGGTCTCAAAGGTTTCAACCTTATCGACGCCGTAGAGCTCTTCAAGGGTATCGTCGGTCTCCGCAGTGTAGCTGGCGTCTACCTCCCATACCTTAGAGCCCTTGTAGTTGACACCGGCGGTTAGCGCGTCGGCGACCTGATTCTCAAGCTGGTTGTTGAGGTCTGACTCCTTGGAATACCAGGATGCATATACCTTCAGCGGCTCCATAACCTGCTGCTCTACATCTATGGAGTAGGAGGACGAAGAGCTCTCATAGCCCGAGAGGCGGTCCTCTTCCCATAGCGCGTAGCGGGCAGACAGGGAGAAGCCCTCAAGGAAGAGGTCATTCATGGTGAAGCCGACGCGGTAGACGTCAAAGGAGGTATTCCCTGCGGATTCGTAGAACTCCTCATCGATGAGGTCGCGCTTAATGTAGTCTGCGCTTACAGAGAAGGTCTCGCCGAAATATTTATCCACCCCGATACGGTACTGGTTGTAGGGCGCTTCGCGGTCCAGGTTCAGCCTCTCGACGTGGTAGTCGGTCAAGCTTGCGTCGCTAGTGTAGTCATAGAGGTAGTCGGAGTGGTCGTATTTACCGATCTTCTTTTTGAAGTTGCCGATGATGCGGGCATCGAACTCATTTAAGAGGTACCCGCCCTTTAGCTCGACCTCGCGCAGCCTCTCCTCTACCCATTTAGCTTCGAGCTTTGCAGAGAGGGCAGATGAGAGCTTCGCGGAGAGCTCGGTGTTGTAAAGGTCATCAAAGAGGTTCATGTAGTCGGCTTTGAATTTAACACCGGGGTGCAGCTTAAGCTCAAGGCCGAGGCCAAAGATCGTATCGTCCTCAAGGTCTTCGTAGAGGTCCACGACATAGCCGCCGAAGGCGCTCAGCTTCAAGCCGGTGCCGCCGCCTACTGAGTAGCTGAGGGCGCCGCCGTCGAGGTTGACGTTTTCCACCGAGCGCCAGTCAAAGCGCCCCAGCGTGAAGCCCAAATCCTCTACTTTCCCGGTTACCCCGGCGGAGTATAGATAAAAGCGCTTGTCGCCGGGCTGATCATAGACATCGTTGTAGTAGATAGAGCCTTCATCTTCAGACTCAAGGCCCGCTTTAAAGGCGCCTGATGCGAAGATTGCGGTATCTGCGGGGAGTCCTTCGGCCTTTAAACGCAGATATTCGGTGAAGAGCCCCCCCGAATCATCCTCGCTGTAGTCGGCGTCCGCGCTCATGAATTCGAGGGTCGTCCTCGAAAGCCCGGAGATTGTTGCCGCCGGAGCGTTTCCCGGCGTCCCGATTAGCGCCGAAATAGCAAGCGCCGACGGGAGGAGATAGAAAGGCCAACGTTTCATTTGCTCTCCCTTCATCTTGGTGTGAGTAGCTGCAAATACAAGTAGATAAACTCCAAATCCATACTTTGATGCGGTATCGATTAAAAAGGTCACAAGAAAATGTGTGAAAGAGTAAAAAAAATGTGAGATTTTTTGTGTGCAAAAATATAGCGCTAAATCTAGGATTTTGAAGGCGGGATAAAAAAACGCCTCCATCGTTTAACGTGTGAAGGCGTAAATATTTTGGTAGGCGAGGCGGGATTCGAACCCACGACCTTTGGCTCCGGAGGCCAACGCTCTATCCAGCTGAGCTACTCGCCCTTAAGGTGGCGCATCAAATCATATCTACGCTACAATTGCAATCCTCCTTAAGAATTATAACCTCCCCCTAGCCGTGGGAAAAGGAGCCACCAGCTCTTGAACGCAAAATATCCCAGACCTGCATCCTTAGCCGAGGGGGTGGGCCTCGCCAGGCACACTACGATGGGGGTCGGCGGCGATGCCCGCTATTTCTTCGTGGCAGAGGATTCGGCAGGGCTTAAAGAGGCCCTTCTGTGGGCTAAAGGGGAGGGGCTAAAGGTCTTTATCCTCGGCAACGGTTCAAACGTGGTCGTGGCGGATGAGGGCGTTGAGGGGCTGGTAATCATTTTGGGGCGTGGTTTTCGTGCCCATGATCTTGATGCCAATGGGGTCGTCACAGCAGGGGCGGCGACCATGATGCCCGTGCTGGCGCGCCTAGGCGTCGAGAGGGGCTTTCCCGACTTCCTCTTCATGAGCGGAATTCCCGGCTCCATAGGCGGCGGTGTTTTGATGAACGCCGGCGCGGAGGGCGCTGACCTAAGCGCAATAGTCGAGTGGGTCGAGTACGTTACACCAGAGGGTGAAGCTATTCGGCTAACCAAGGAGGAGATTTCATTCTCTTACCGCCGCTCATCGCTCTTGGAGCTTGAGGGGGTAGTGGTCACTTACGTTGGCCTAAAGAGTAGTCTTGCGCCAGTCTCCACGGAGGAGTGCGAATCCATTGTGCGGGAGTTCATCGAAAAAAGGCGCGCAAGGCAGCCTAGGATAGGTAGGAATTCAGGGTCCATCTTCAAAAACCCCTTAAGCAAAGTTGCTGGCGCTTCAAGCCCTATTAGCGGCCTCTCGGCGGGGGCGCTTCTGGACCGCGCTGGGATGAAGGGAGTGAGGGTCGGCGGAGCTGAAATTTCCAATGAGCACGCCAACTGGATTGTTAACCACGGCGGCGCTACCGGCGAAGATGTGCGTGAGCTTATCGGCATTGCAAAGAGGCGTGTGTCTGAGCTTTATGGGGTCGAGCTTGAGAGGGAGGTAATCCTCTGGCCCGAAGATATCAGCTGACCGCTTCTAAGAGCTCCTCCAAGACCTCGCTGGCGTTGCCCCTGAGGAATATATCGGTAATGCTACCGGTAAGCTGTGTCGGCTCCAGATTAACCTCTATGATGGTGGCCCCGGCGCGCCGCGCGATGTGCGGCATCTGATTCGCGGGGTAGACCTCCGCAGAGGTGCCTATAACCAGCATTGCCCGGCAACCTTTTGCAAGCTGGTTAGCCATCGCCATCGCTTCCGGCGGTATCCCCTCACCAAAGAAGACAACATCCGGTTTCAGGTGCTTTCCGCAGCTGCAAAGGGGAGGGTTGCCCCTTCTTGAGGCCTCTTCGCGGCTGTACCGCAGATCGCACCAGAGACAGCTGTAACTCCGCGAGGAGCCGTGAAATTCCACGACCATGCGGGAGCCCGCGGCCTGGTGAAGCATATCGACGTTTTGGGTGATTATGCCGTCGAGAAGTTTCTCCTCCTCAAGGGTGGCGAGGGCTTTGTGGGCTTTATTGGGGTTAGCAGAGGAGAGGAGCCTCTCCATCGCCTCCAGCATTTTCCAGACCTTTGCCGGGTCACGGTAGAAGGCCTCCACCGTTGCGTACTCCTCCGGCGCGAAGCGATCCCATAGTCCTCCTCGGGAGCGGAAATCCGGTATCCCTGACTCCGTCGAGATGCCGGCGCCGGTGAGCGCGGAAACACGTCCGCGCTTTAGCGCCTCTGCGGCTTTTGCAAAGTCACTTTTGGAGGTCATTTAAAGTTGCGCTCCTATATCTCGTACTTTTTCATCCTGTACCTGAGCGCGTCGCGGGAGAGGCCGAGCATCTTCGCCGCGCGGGTCTGGTTATGGTTGGTCTTTTCAAGCGCCTGCTCCAGGAGCTGCTGCTCGACCTCCTCGATGTTGACGCCGCTATCCGGCAGGGTAAAGAGGTTTGAGCTCGGCGCATTTGCCGTGGCGGAGGGGGTCTCTCCGGTCATCTTCCAGGGGAGGGCATCGGCGGTTATCACAGGGGGCGTTGAGAGGATCATAGCCCGCTCAATCACGTTTCTCAGCTCGCGTATATTGCCGGGCCAATTGTGCCGCACCATTATCCGCTCCGCCTCCGGTGAAAAGGAGGTGAAGTTTGTTTTGAACTCCTCCGAGAAGGATTTCATGAAGTGGTGAGCTATGGGCATTATATCTTCGACGCGCTCCCTGAGCGGCGGGAGGGTCAGCGGAATGACGCTCAACCTGTAATATAAATCCTCACGGAAACGCTTTTCGGCTATCGCTTTTTCGAGGTCCAGATTGGTGGCCGCGATTATGCGAACGTCGACCGAGATATCCTCATTGCCGCCGATGCGCTTGAAGACCCGCTCCTCGATAAAGCGGAGGAGCTTCGCTTGTAGCCCCGGCTTCATATCTCCAATCTCATCGAGGAAGATCGTTCCGCCATCTGCCAGCTCGAATAACCCCTTCTTCTTCTGCTTCGCGTCCGTGAAAGCGCCCTTTTCGTGGCCCATTAGCTCGCTCTCAAGGAGCTCGTCGGGGAGGGCGGTGCAGTTTATCGGCATGAAGGGCTTATCGCAGCGGTCTGATTCGCGGTGTATTGCTTGAGCTATTACGTCTTTACCTGTGCCGGATTCGCCCTGTAGCAGAACAGTCGTGGAGGCTGACTGCGCGATGCGCTGCGCCATGGATATAATCTCACGCATCTTGGGGTTCACCGCGATGACGCTCTCAAAGCCATGGCGTGAGGAGTCCTTGGACCGTAGGTACTCGACCTCCTGTCGGAGCGCGGAGGCCTCCAGTGCGTGCCGTATTTTGGAGTGTACCTCCACGAACTCGAAGGGCTTTGATATATAATCGTATGCCCCCAGCTTCATCGCCGTTACGGCCACGTCCACCTGGCTCGTAGCGGTTATCATCATCACAGGCGTTGAGGGGTCTAGCTCCTTTATGCGCCTGAGGACCTCTACTCCATCTATCCCCGGGAGCTTTATGTCGAGGAGCACCATGTCGGGAGACTCCTCACGGTAGAGCTCAAGCGCCTCTTCCCCGGTCTCGGCCATTACCGTTCGCCAACCCTCCTCCTTCAATTTCTCGGTGAGGGACCACCTTATGAGGTACTCGTCATCTACTACGAGAATCTTCTCTTTTTTCATTGCGAACCGGCCTTTAGAGGGTTGATTTTAAGGTGGGTCATATTACCCACTTTGACTGCCGAATGTCAAAAGTTCACCGCTATCTACCGATGTTCGCGTTAGAAGCGCGAAGGCTTCCAGATGGGCGGTTTGAGGAAACATATCAGCCGCGCCGACCCCGGACAGGTGATACCCCTCCTCACGAAAAGCGGCTATGTCGCGGATGAGCGTCGGCGGTGAGCAGCTTATATAGAGGATGATTTCCGCCCCAAGCGAAGCGATCTTTGGAGCAAGGCCGGGCGCGCCTGCCCGCGGGGGGTCAATTAAAACAAATGAGGGCCTGGGGAGGGCGCTTGTCTCTCCTTTGGAGAGAAATACCTCGACAGGTGATGAGAGGGCCTCAATATTATCCAGCTTCATTTCCTTGGCGCTTAGTATAAGGTCCTCCACGGCAGGTGAATAACCCTCTACAGCTCTTACCCTTTTGGCTGCTTTTGCCATGGGGAGTGTGAAGTTGCCCGCGCCGGAATAGAGGTCGAGCACCTCTTCGCCTGTGTAGTGGGCTGAAAGGCGTTTGACCAACTCCCTTAGCGCTGAATTAACCCCCTCATTGGCCTGCACAAAGCCGCCGGGGGTAACCTTTACCTCCACGCCATCCTCTCCGGCAAAGGTCATCCTGCCAGCGTCTCCCGCGATTATGGCGGGTTTATTTGTGCCGTCTCCCAGGTAAAGGGCTTCAAGGTCAAGCGCAGCCAATAGCTCCACTTTCTTTGAAGCGTCAATCCTCCCCGTGGCAACCGCCCAACACTTACCCTCTGAATCAACCTGCAAGAGGAGTCGCTCCAAACCCTTTAGCAAATGGGGATTTTGAGCGGCGGTGACGGCCCTCTTCTCGACCGCAGGTGAGAGGACAGGGCACTCTTCAAGGCTGAAAATCCGGTGGCTTGAGGGAAGGGCGAAGCCTACGCGGTCTCCCGATATTTGCAATGTGGCGCGGTTACGGTAGCCATACTCTAATGGTGAGGGGATGGGGGGGAGGAATATCCCCTCCGCTTCAGCCGGGGGGATTCCTAGCCTTGAGCGGGTGAACCCCTCAAAGCTGGCCGCTTTCCCAGCCAGCTGCGTTTGATACTCAAGGTGCTGCCAGCTGCACCCTCCGCAGCGGGTGAAGTGCCTGCAACGCGGGGCGCGCCTTTTGGGTGAGGGGGTCAATATCTCCTCTATAAAGCCCTCCGCGAAGCGCTTTTTTTCTTTTGTAAGCCTCGCTCTTACGATGTCGCCGGGTGCGCCGAAGGGCAGAAATATGTTTTTCCCCTCCTCGCTACGTCCCATCGCGACACCTTTATCGGCAACGCGGGTGAGGTTAACTGTAACCGTTTTCATAAAGTCGTTCGTCCCTTCAAGGTGCATAACCGGTTATATTAAAGTTGGCTGAAGGTTTTTCATATAAACAGCCTGTTTGACCAGCCAACTATTGAAAGGTAGAATGCACCACCTTCTAAGTCCCCTGGAAGACAAAACTTAAACAGGCAGGGTCTTTATACGAGAGCCTTCGCCATGAGGAGTTTCATCAATGAGAGATTTTTACCGCAAAATGACATACGGCGCATTCTCCGCGCTTATGCTCTTCGCATTTACCTCTGCAACTTTTGCATTCGGTGGCATGGGTGGCGCGACGGCACCCAAGGCCGATGACCCGATGGATAAACTTGAGCCCACAGCGCCGGTCGCGGTGGTCAATGACGTGGCTATTACCAAAGCCGACTTCGACCGTGAGCTCTCGGCTTATCTAGTCAACCTCCAGGCCTCCACCGGCGGACAGCATGCCGGCAACATAGCGCCAAATGACCAGATAAAGAGCGATGTCATAAAGACTCTTATAGAAAAAGAGCTCATCTATCAGGAGGGTGTCAAGAATCCCCCTGCGGATTTGGACGCCAAGGTTGAGGAGAATTACAACGCGGTATTAGCGCGCATGCCCTCGGAGGATGATTTCAAAAAGGCTCTGGAAAAGGACAACCTGACCGAGGAGAGCCTCCACGAACTCTTAAAGCGTAGCGTTATTTTAAATAACTACATTGAGAATGTGCTTGGCAAGGACGTTGAGATCTCCGAAGAGGAGGTCAAGACGTTCTACGATGATAACCCCCAATATTTCGATGTCCCCGAGAAGGTGCATGCCAGCCATATCCTCATAGCGCCGGAGGGGGAAGGCGATGAGGCTAAGGCTGCCGCCAAGAAGAAGGCCGAGGGCCTGCGTGAGCAGATCGTAGGGGGCGCTGACTTCGCTGAGACGGCGAAGGAGAATTCAACTTGCCCCTCAGCGCCCAACGGCGGCGACCTGGGCACTTTTGAGCGGGGCAAGATGGTGCCCGAGTTCGAAGAGGCCGCCTTCGCCCTAAAGCCGGGCGAAGTCTCCGATGTCGTTGAGACCAAGTTCGGCTATCACATCATTAAAGCGCAGGAAGTTACAGAGGCGGGCAAGATGCCCATGGAAGATGTGCACGATAAGATCGCCGCTTTCTTGAGGCGAAACGCAATCAACGAGAAGCTGGGCGTGAAGATTGAAGAGCTCAGAGCCGCAGGCTCAGTGGAAATCGTTACACCGCACCTTAAGAAGTAGCTATGAAAAAGGCCGCGCCATTAGGCGCGGCCTACCATCCTAAGAGGGCCCTCGGCTAGCTCCGGGGGCTCTTTTTATTTGGACTCGGTGCGGTAGGGGTAGCCGTCCATGCCGCCTATCAAAATCTTCAGGCGCGATTCATCTACGCCCCGCTCTTTTAGATAATCGTAAGCGCGCTTCGCTCCCCCCTTGCCCCTGGGGCATACGACCACAACGTCCGCCTCTGACTTTTCTATAACGGGCAGAACCTTATCGAGCTTTGCGCGGTCCTCGTCACTCTTTACGGGGTAGGCATTTGTCTCGATGGAACCTGGCACGTGCCCTTCGGCGAACTGGGCTGGTTCGCAGATATCCACAATTACCTGCTCCTTACCCATATCTACCCTGCTGCTTACGTCGGCTGGCTCAATGTAATTGTAGTCGCCTGCAAGAGACGAAGTGGCGATAAAGGCAAAGGTGACTGCGAAGAGAATGTTTTTCAGCATAGCGTTTCCTCCAAAAATTAATTGAAATTTCAAGGCATGATTCTCGCCTCGGTCATTCGGGTTGGCAAATAGGTAATATGAATCGCCTTGCGGTTTGCCTATAGCCTTGGCCGATGGCTTTGACAAAGCTCTTGAAATATTGAAAAATGCAGGAGATATCAGCCACTCTTGGAGGAGTAAAATGACGACGATCGGCGAAATTCTACAGAATTTCGGATACGGCCCGGTGGATGAGGAGAACAGGAAGGCGCTGGCGGAAATTTTGTTGCCCAACCTAGACCTTATTGCGGAAGAGTTTTATGAGTTCCTCTCCAGGGACCCAGTGATGTCTACATATTTCCTGACCCCGGCTGCGGTCGAGCACAGGAAAGCGACTATCAAAAGATGGCTTGAGGACCTCCTTACCTCAAAGTACGACGTTGCTTTTTTAAGGCGCATGACCAAAGTGGGGCAGGTCCACGTTAGGGTCAAGCTGGATGGACACCTAGTAAACGCCGCGATGCACTTCATCCGTTCATTTTGCTTCCGCCTTATTGAGTCCGAAGCCGATGGGGAGCGGCTCTCCTCTTTAAACGCTACCTTCGACAAGCTACTCGATATCAACCTGGATATCCTTACCATCTCCTACCGTGAGGCGGAGATGAAGAAGATATTTGTCTCTCAGCGCCTTGAGTCTGCGCTGCTGAATCTCTCAGAGCGTCTTTTGCACGGCCTGAACCTGGTGCTCACCTTGGGCCTTTTGGCGATGGCGTTGGGTGTCGTGGCCCTCTTCGGGCAGGACCTAGTGCAGGCCTTTACCGGCGAAATTGAGCATGGGGTGATAAAGGCCCTGGGCTCGCTGCTTATCCTATGGATGATGATTGAGCTCTTGCAGGCTGAGATTGAACATTTAAAGGGTGGCAGATTTCACCTTAAGATATTCATAGAGCTCGCCATCGTCGCGCTTATAAGAAAGCTCTTCGTAGCCGCGCTGGACAAGAGCGACCCCGTGGGCTTTGGCCTCATATCCGGCGGGCTCTTGACCCTTGGCTTGCTTCTTTACCTGGCAACCAGAGAGCTTACGGAGCGCACAAAGCGTTAGTAGCCGAGCTTTGCGGCGTCGCTTTTGTGGAAGATATCAAGGAAAACGACGGAGTCGTCAGGTATGGCGTCGCAGCTTAGGCAGCGGTCTTTTAGCTTTTCATTTGCTTTTCGACAGGTGCGGCACCAGTTGTAGACAATCCGGTATTCGGAGCGGCCGACATATTTTTTGAGCAGCCCTCGATGTGGCCCGGTGAGCTTCCCGTCAGCCTCTCCAGGCGAGGCAAGAAGGCGTTCAATGGTTTTCAGGACGCGCTTGTATCCCTCGGGGTCACGTTTTTTGACGCGCTCCAGCTCCTTTACGAAATGCTCGCTTGGGGAAAAAGAGAAGTTGCCAACCGGTATATCCATAGCCCTCCATCCTTGACTTTGTCTGGCCTCATTATAAACACATTAGGACGCAGGGTTAATACCCGAGTCGTGGCTTTTTGCCCAAGCGTATGCCGGTATCACTTAGGTTGTCTTACATGAAATAAAAAAGCCCCCGTGAATAACTCCCGGGGGCTCAGCTTTTTAGGAAGGTTCAGTCGGGAGGGGAGATATCATCCGCTAGTATCTTCTTTGAGATGACTGCTTTAAGTTCGTCAGTCAGAACTCCGGCTTCGTGGAGGCTATGGAGGTATCTTACCTTCTCAAAGGTCTTCATCCTGTCCATGCCGTCCACATTTACGACAACGTTGTCCCTCTTCTCGACGCGCTCTTCTCCCGAGTAGGAGATTGAGATGTCCAAATCTTTGCCTGCACCCTCTTTGCCATCTACATTGCCGATAGCAATGTTGATTGAGCGCTCCGATGAGTCAGGAGAGATATTTATCTGAAAGGAGATCTTGGAGCCGTCCTTGCCGTTAACCACATGCTTCTTTACCTTACGCGTCTCGGCAAGGTCCTTAACGCCCTTCATGTGCTCCATGACTTTATCTGAGGGCACCTTTATGTCGGACCAGCTCGTATTCCCATCGTTCTCGAAGGGGAAGAGCTCTATATATGATTTTAGGAGGTCGAGGTTGTTTTCACCCGCGTCGATGAACTGTATTCCGGTGTAGTAGTTGCCCGGATTGTCAGGGTCAACAAAGGCATAAAGCGCCTTGCCGATCACCATGCAGGGGATATTGTCCAGAAACATCTTTAAAGGGAATATTTTTCCGACGCCGATGGGAAAGTTTGAAAGGAGCTTGCAGCCGCCCTGTCCGAAGTCCTTGGAGATTACCTCGGCGTAGACCTCCTTGAAGCGCGGCGTCAGAAGCTGCACCCGCAGACGGTCCTCGATACGTCTGTGCTTTCTCGGCTTGGCGAACAAGTTACCCCCTTAATAAACCACTTACCACAGTCAAATGGCAATCAAAGCTGCCCAGCTACTTTGGTAGTAGAAAACCCTACGGCAATACTTGGTAAAAACTTAACACAAACAGTCAAAAAAGGCTAGGGAGGGGGCGCGTGAGCCTCCCAATTAAGTTCCCGGCATAATTGACTCTATTTAAATCCCCACTTCTCAAAGTATTTCCAGCGCTCCGCCAAACGCACCTCTTCCAGCTGGTCCAGCGCAGTTGCATTAACAATCGGGGGGCGGGAGCGCTTCGACTCCTCAAGTATAGCCAGAAATGCTTCTCCACGCTGTTTCGCCAGTAGGTACTTAGGCGCCGAGTATTCGATTATCGGATGGTCGTCACTGTTTACCTGTGAGATATCTTTGACAAGCGCGTCTACCCCGGCGGTATCCAGGTAGAAGAAGCTCATAAGCTGGGGGAAGGTCTCAATTCCAAGGTTCTCCAGAATCTTTTCCGCAGAGGTGGTGAGGGAGAGTTCCTTTATCGCGGGCCAATCGAGCTTAAGGGGCTCATTTGAGCCAATTACGAGGGCGTCTGTGTTGACCACCCAGACATTTACATAGGGGTAGGAGAGGTGCATTGTCTTTATGAGGGTCTTGAAGTGCTCGTCATCCATCCTGTAGTAGGGGAGCCACTGACAAAAGGCTCCGCCCGGCTTTAGCCTCTTGATAGATGCTTTGAAGAAGTCCTCCGTAAAGAGGTTGGCGTTGCCCGTCTGCCAGGGGTGTGAGGGCTCTGAGATTATTATGTCGTAAGCTCTTGGCATCGCGTCGAGCCAAGTGCGCCCATCAAGCAGCTCAAGGTTGACCCGGGGCGAGTCCATGGCGTCGTCTGTTACGTCTTTGAAATATGTCGCAGCTTCAGCCACGGCAGGTGATATCTCTATCACGTCAACTTTGGTTTTATCGTTTGAGAGGGCGGCGTTGAGGGTCATCCCCGTGCCTAACCCTATCACGAGCGCATCCTCTGCCTCAGGCAGGTAGAGGAGGGGGAGAAGGCCCAGGAAGGATTGTGTAAGGTCGTCGCTACGCCCTATTTTGACCGCGCCTCCATCGGTTTTGCCGTTTACGCGGAGAAATATCCCTCTGGGGCTCTCCACCACGGCTACGGTTGCCGAGGGGCCCTCACGGTAAAAGAGCATCTTGTAGCTCTCCACGAAGGTCTCTACCCCCCTTTCCATGTTTGAAAGGGCATCGCCGTAAACGTAAACCCCTGAGTTCATCGCCAAGGGCTGCCAGCTCCTCATGGTGAATACCCCTGAGATTGCAACCGCTGCGATCAGGGCTATAGAGACTAAACGCTTTTTAATCTCCCAGCCGGTAAAGAAGGCGGTGAGCCATGCCGCGACCATTATGTTTGCCGCCGCGCCCAGGAGCAGGGTCATCTCGATGCCGATGAGGGGTATTAGGGCGAACCCGGTTGCAAAGGAGCCGGCGATGCAGCCGAGGGTGTTGATGGCGTATGAATCCGCTATGGTCCTGCCGATATTGAACTCCCGCTGCCCCATGAAGATCCGGGTCACCAGCGGAAATAACATGCCGCTGCCAAAGGCGGGTATAAACATAATGCCAAAGCAGATAAGGAACTCCACAAGCGTGACGGTCCGCCAGGAGGTGTCCATTTTAAAGAGCCCCACAAGCTGATCAGGCAGCTTGCCAATTAGCACCGTTGAGGCGAAGACCGCCAAGCCGACTATAAGCTCAACCGACGCAAAGGCTTTAATCGGGCTTTTTATACGGTCCACAAACTTACCCATCACCATGCTGCCAAGGGCGAGGCCGATTAGATAGGTGGTCAGCATCGTAGCGAAGGCGTAGACGGAGGTGCCAAAGACCAGTATAAGCGCGCGGCTCCATGATACTTCATAGAGGAGCCCCAAAAAGCCGGTGGCTGCAAAAGCTACCAGACACGCGTAAGCCTCCTTACGTGTCACCGATTTCTCCTGGCGAGGGGCCTCTTCCGCTCTCTGCTCAGGGAGGGGGCGCCCCCTGGCAACCAGGATGCTTAAGATGCCGATTCCAAGGTTTATAGCAGCTGCAATCCAGAGGGTCGCCTGAAGACCCATGGAAGGAATAAGATAAAAGGCGCTAAAAAAGCTGCCAGCAGCGGCCCCGAAGGTGTTTAAAGAGAATATCAGCCCATAGTCGCGGCCTACGTAGTCCGGCGAACGGGTCAAGAAGTCGCCCACTACCGGCACTGTAGCGCCCATCAGGATGGTCGGCGGCAAGAGGATCAGCCCCGCGATGGCGACCCTCACAAAAGTTAGCGCGAGGGGGCTGTCAAAGAGCGAGGGGAATATGCCGTGGTGGGCGAATTGCGCCAACTCAAGCATGGGGTTGAAGAGGAGGGCGTAGATGCCGATGCCGAGCTCAAGTAGTCCGTAAAAAATAAGCGGGGATTTAAAGCGCTTGTTGCTTTTGCCCCCAAGATAGCTTCCAAGCGCGAGGCCGAGGAAGAAGACACCAAGCACCGTTGCGATTGCATGGGTGGCGCTGCCAAAGACCAATACTATAAGGCGGCTCCAAATAACCTGGTATATAAGGCCGCACGCACCGGAGAGGGTGAAGAGTGCGGCGGTGAACCAGTATAGGTCATTCCTGCCGGGGGCGATATTGAAATGGGAGGGGTCTATGGCCGTAAGGATTTGCTTTTTGTCGCCAGGGCTTCCCGCTGGGGGAGGCTGGGGCTTTCTACCTTTGGTCATGGATTTGAACCTGTATGAATCGATGAATTGTCGGAAGCGGCGGGTTGCCGTGATACCGGCTATGCCCGACCCTATAATTGGTGAGAGATGTTCTCATAAATAATCTGGCGCAACCAGACAAAACCGGCGAGGGATTTAGCTACCGCCTCCTCTTGTTCAGGATTTGGTGTGATTTGTAATAACCGGCCCGCGTGAGGTTAGGGCCAAACTCTTCCTCCAGCTCCTGGCACTTGTGGTCAAATTTAACTCCGAAGCCGTTTGTCGCGCTCCTCCATACCAACCCTTTTGCTACAACCCTCCTGCCGGTGGGTAGCAGCACGCGTATGAAGACATCGGAGCCTATTGGCAAGAGTGACGGAGAAATTATGAAAGCTCCGCACTCGGAGATATCTTTGGTCTTTAATATTTGCCCCTCGATCTTTGAGGTTTTGCCTGTGCACACAGTTACCGGCAAAGAGATGTTGACCCGCTCTGAGGTCCTCTCGATCCATTGATTCATGAAAAATTTCCCGCTTGAAATTAAATGAAGCTATAAGAAAAAGGCGCGCTACTTGCCTACTCTTAATCTAGTTTACCAGAAAAATAACCGCTGAAGCCCATTTAGCTGTGGGCGCTCCGCCCATACTATGAGCGCCTTCACGTGGTTATATTTTCCGATATTTTGACAATTTTTACAGAGATAAAAAATATAAACCACTCATATGAGTTATTGATTCAACTTTTAAATTTCCTGTTATAATACAAGCGAAAATTGTTCTCTCCGATAAGAGCAAACCCTGAGCAATCAGGGGACGCAGAGCAACGGGTCCCACCGGGTCAGCCGAGCCGCCGAAGAGGATATCGCTCGCCCCAGGGCAGAGTGTCTCCACTTCATTTTTAAAAGTTGTGGCAGGTAAACACTCTGATTAAAAGGAACGGGCGATGATTAAAGCAGCACCTATCATTAAAAAACATCTGACCTTATCCCTAAAATATCCCATATCAAAGTTGATGGCGCGACCGCTCGCGGCGGTGCTCTTTCTTATCACGATTCTGCCACTCTTTAGCATAGCCTATGCTGGTTTTAGCTCTTCTACAATGGCGTTGGTTCCAAAGCAAGAGTTGTTATCAAGGATCAATGTGGGGGAGGCCAAGGGAGCCGAGAAGCTTATAAAGGAGCACTCTTTCGACGGAGAGCTCTTGGGGTTGGCGCTTCACAAAACAATTAAATGCGGTGAATTCACCAGTAAAGAGCGCCTTGGCCTGATGCGAATGCTCCTTGTCGAAGGCGCTGACATTGAGTATAGAGACCCCTCGGGGGCTACGCCGCTTATAACTTCAGCGAAGGAGGGGCTTGCCGGGGTTGGCGCCTTTCTGCTTGAAAAGGGCGCGGAGAGGGATGCGAGGGACAATAGCTCCAAGAGCGCCCTCGACCATGCGAAGGAGCGGCACGGCGAAGATAGCGCGGTTGCCTTGGCATTAACCCCGGCTAAGCAAGGTAATGTGCCAATCGTTGACAACATCACTCTGATGATGAAGAAGGGCCATGTATATATCACCTATGACTTGAGCGGCACGGAGAAGGCCTGCATAAGCCTCTCCGGCTCAATGGATGGCGGCAAAAGCTATGGGATGAAGTTCGATCACGTAGCGGGGGATATAGGAAGAGACATCAAGGCCAAGCGGGGTAATCTCATCATCTGGAAGATGAAGGCAGACTACCCCGAAGGCCTTGGCGGCTCAGAGATTATAATGGACGTTGTCGCCAATAAATGCAGGTGAGCTTGAAAATAGATTTGCTCTACTGCTTATAAGTAATTTTGTATTTGAAGTTGTCCGGGGCAAGCCAGTCGATTGGGGCTCCGTCAACCTCTGCATAGGGGTACATAAGATAGTTGAGGGCCGGGCCCTTTTGCTTTGGCGTCAGATTTATGTCGCGTCCGGTGCCCAATTTGACGCGGTATGGCTCGACCCCACCCCAGTAGCTCTCCCTCAAATCATCCGGTACTGCATCCTTGGGGGTAAGCCCCCGCTTTAACATCATCTTTCTTACGTCGCCGGGGTCGACCGCAACCCAGCCTCTGCCGGGGAGGTAGAACTCAGCCCAGCAGTGCTGCCAGGTAGTTATGTTCTCGCCATCCTTTTTGCCAAGGCGTATTCCAAATATCTCCCTTGAGGGGATCCCCGCCGCCCTCGCCAGGCTTACAAATATTGAGTGGATATCGGCGCACTTGCCGCCTGGATTGTTTAGGAGGTTGCATACATCGCCCTTGCCGCAGCCTCGGGTCTCCGGCTCGCGATAGGTGTTCTCGCATGTCCAGTCATATATAGCCCGCGCCTTTGCGAGGAGGCCCTCTTTACCAGCGGTTATTTCCTCAGCCAGATTCTTCACGACCCCATCAATGGGACCGAGCGCGGTCGGCGCAAGCCACTCATCATAATCACGCGGGTCCCACTTGGCGTTTGTCTCCACAAGGTCTATAGCTCTGCGCTCATCGCGTTTAGCGTTAAAGGAGAAGGTCAGCTCCTTCTTCTCGGTGCCCTTGGGCCAGAATACATGGAGCATTGGAGTTGAGTAGACGCGGTCGGTGGTGACCTCGGCATTCTGATAATTGCCTGAGATGAGTATGTTATCAATCAGCTGGTGCTCGTCTGAAACCGGGTAGGGGACCCACAGGTCAACCTGCCCCCCTTTTGCCGTCTCTGAAAGGTCGAACTTCATCTCTATTGAGCCGCTTGCGCTATCGGCGCAGAAGGCAAAAGACGTGAAGAGGAGTAGTGAGAGGGCTGAGACAAATATTCTTTTCATAAAAATCTCCTGAGGAAAAAAGTTCAGGAGGAAGGCTAGATGAAGTGCCCTCTTAGAACAAATTAGAAGGGCGGATGCTGAGCCGCCAACATATAAGTTTCCGCTATGTTGAGTGGCTGAGCAGAGCAGTTTTTTTAATTCGGACATCCTCTGCTCTCCCCGCCGGGTGCAAGATCAACGGAGAGGTCCGCTTTTTGGGCTCAAAGGTACTATCTGCTTGGAAATCCAAAAAAAGTTCGTTATTTGAGCGCTTTACTTAACAGCATTGACACTCTTACCCTCCTACAGCATCATAAAATGTACTTACGCAGTATGAACCGATTTAAAAGGTCCACTTTAGAGGGTTTATCTTCCGCCACCTTCTCAAGGTGTGCCATCCTTCAAGACACCCACTGAATCAGGCGTTCTTATGACTCAAAAATTGTTCTGGTCTGCACCCTACCTGGATATTCTTTCCACCACTGTAAGTTCAGTAAAAGATGATCTGGTTACCTTACAAGAAACCATCTTTTATGCCTTTTCGGGAGGGCAGGAAAGCGATAGCGGAACCATCGGCGGATATCCGGTGGTTGAGGCGATGAAGGAAGGGATGGAAATTCTCTACCGCTTGCCAAAAGAGCATGAGCTGAAAGCGGGAGACAAAGTCGAAGTCAAAATAGATTGGGACCGGCGCTACAGATTGATGAGGCTGCACTTCGCTGCCGAATTGGTCTTGGAGCTGGCTTATCGTAAATTGGAGGGAGTTGAGAAGATTGGCGCGCACATCTCTTCCGACAAGGCACGGTTAGACTTCATGTGGCCCGAGAGCTTAAAGCCTCTCCTGCCGGAGTTGGCCTCGCTGGCGCAGGATATCGTAGATAAAGACATTGAGATCACAAGCGCCTTCTCAGATGAAGAAAATCAACTCCGTTATTGGGAAGTGCCGGGTTTCGCTACCGTTCCATGTGGAGGTACGCATCTAAAAAGCACCGGTGAAGTCGGGAGAATTTCCCTAAAGCGGAATAACCTAGGCAAGTCAAAGGAACGTATTGATATCTATGTAGATTAGGGCATCCAATAGGGAAGGGGCTCATAAGATAGGACCATTTATTGCCCTGCGTTGTTCCACTGCTTTTAGGCCCAATAATAAAGCCCAGCCATTTGGTTTAGCCGGGCTTATCATAAAATGGCGGAAGTAGATGGGGATGATTCGGAATTGAAGGGTACTTCAATTTCTCGCCCTGTAGGGGCGCGACCGCTTCGCTTACCACCTCCAAATTGCTACTATTCGTCGCAATTTGTCGAACCCATGCGGCGGATGCTCATCCCACCAGCAAATTAAAAAACCCGGCACAAGGCCGGGTATTTTTATCTGGCGGAAGTAGATGGGAATCGAACCCACCGGGGACGCTACTAACGCCCCCCACTGGTTTTGAAGACCAGGACTGCCACCAGTGCAGTAGCTACTTCCACGAATGATTGTAAGGGCGCACGTGCATCATGTCAATTGCTCCAATTCGGCCAAACAACTACATCGGAAATATAGGTATTTATTTTTGAAATCGGGTAGTTGACGATTTTCAAGAATTCGTGGGCAGGACACAAAGGTTATTCATGTGACCGGTGAAAACTGAGTGAAAATCTCTTCTGCCTCAACTCGATAATTATCCCACCGAGTGGCTCTCCCCTTTGTCCGGGCTGGGTACTTACCACTATCCCTGGAGCCTAGAGAATCGTGGTCACGGACGCAACGGGCCTAGGGGGAGCTCCTCGCACGAGTTCACCCGCGACTTTGGCGATGAGATAGGGGTCTACGCTGAGCTGTTTGAGCATGTGGTTCTGGTTAACCGCGACTCGGACTGGTCGGCCTTCGTCATTCACGAAACCTTTGGTTAGTTGCCTTTGTTTGGATGATTGGAAAGGTACTCTTCAACAGAAGATAGCCCTTCCCTGCGGATATCCCAGAAAGTTACCTGTTTGCTCATTGAGGACCGCTCCAAGCCCAGAGATAGCAGCCTTTCATTGAGATCGCCGAGGGAATCAAAGGAATCAAAAGATTCTAGCCTGTTCTCGTCAAGGAAAATCATGAAGTGGCCACGAGAAGGCGGGGTGAGCCATCCATAAATCTTCTCTTCACGAAGCTGGAAACCCATTACACCGGTAATCAGGTTTTTGCCTGATTTGTCGATTATTGCGATGTCACCACGGTCGAAGAAGGAGACGGGCTCAAGGGTGTGCCCATAAGTCGAGAGGGTAATAACGTCCATCTGGCGTAGCCCCCAAAGATGAAAGACAACCAATAGGCAAAGCAGAGCCAAGCTGCCTACTACAAAACGCTTAAAGAAGCGTTTCATCGCTCCCCACTCCCCGAGAAAGTCTCCACCCACCGACCGGTCACGGTATAGGGCGTGCCGCCGAAATTGGCTAGCGCCTTGACCCAGTCAGGAGCATCAGGACTGTTGGAGGTTCCATAAATTTTCTCTATGATATCTGTGGGGTCTGTAAAATCGTCATAATATGAAATTGTTGCTTCCCCCTCATATTCGTAAATGAATTTTTGGGTTTATCATTTTCATCGCTTTGGTCATCTTCGACTTCAGTTATGGTCAATTCGCCCTCGAATTCACCGCTGAGCGTTCCATCTCCCATCGCCCACACAATGTGCCCAAAACCGTAACTCCGCTCAAAGGTTTCGAAAAAACTCCCGCTGATGGTCAAGGTTTGAGCTTTATCGTGAATTTGTTCGCCAAAATTGACCAGAGCTTCACCGCGAGCCGTTTCCATTACAGCTTCAAGCAACCCGATTTCATCAAGCGTTACATCGTCTCCGCCGCAAAAGTTTTTCAGGAAATCGATGCTGTCCCATGATGTGCTGAAACTTGGCGGCGGGTGGCATGCTGCCGATGACTCATGGACCGATGAAAGTACATCTCGGGAGATGAATTTCAGCCCTCCGCTTTCGCCGGTTGGTGAGCTTGAGGCAATTCCTCTGCTTTCCATTTCTTTGTTTTTAACTAGCCACATGTCTTGCATCTTTACGTCCCCCCCGTGTGGTGGTTTAAGGTTACCAATCCACGTTCTGGAGATACGGGGTCACGGTAAAGCAAATAACACTTTAGTCCGGTGAACTATTTTTCGAATCACTCGAAAGGATAAAACTGGTCAATAAATCCAGTCTTATCGTAATGCCTCCTTTTTTGAGCAGATATTAGGAGTTTGCGCTTAGCCGACGGGCTTTAAGAGCAGCTGTGTATATCTCCAGCGAGGCCGAAAGCGATTAGGGAAGGGCCTCTTTGTGTTCAAGGAAGGAGGTTGAGGTTGTTTCATGTGAAATCTGCTGAAGAGGCAAAAGAGGTGGAGAGCAAGGAGGCAAAAGGTCCCCTGGGGGTAATGTAGGGACCTTTGAGAATCAACTAGAAGGGAGGGGGATTCACGGGTGTACCCAGCCCTGTTCAATAAAAACAAAGGATAGTCACTTTTTATTAGCCCATCGAATGAGTGATGTGTGGTGAGTAGGGAGGGCAAAAAATACACAATTAACCGTTAAATACTCTTGACTCCATCTGCCCGCCTCTTTATATTGTGCATATGCACAAAACAAGTGGGGGTTATATGGGAGGAACACCATGAAAGTCTGTTTTCCGGTAGAAAAAAATGAAGGTATCACATCGGCGGTATTCAACCACTTCGGCTCAGCGCCATCTTTCGTTGTAGTTGACGTTGAGAGCGGTGAGGTAGGGGAGCTTGTAAACAATGACCTCGGCCACACCCACGGCAATTGCAGCCCCATCAAGGCCCTCGGCGGCGCGGAGATCGGCGCGGTGGTCGTCGGCGGAATCGGCGGCGGCGCGCTTGGCGGCCTCACGCGCGCGGGCATTCGCGTTTACCGCTCAGAGGGCGGCACTGTCGAGGATAACCTTGCGAAGTTCAAGAGCGGCGAGTTAAATCGTTATCTTCCCGGCGACACCTGCGGCGGCCACGGCGAGGGGCATGACTGCGGGCATCACGGATAGATGGCTCCAAGACCTCGTAAACCCCGTAATGTAAGTTGTCAGGCGGCATTTACAGGCGATACCGTCTATAAGCCGCCCGGCAAGCCTTTAAAAGAGCTTGAGGTTATAATCGTAGAGGGCGACGAGATTGAAGCTCTGCACCTCTGCGATGGCGAGGGGATGACTCAGGATGAGGCGGGGGAGTCCATGGGAGTGTCGAGAGGCACTGTCCAGCGGCTACTGTCCTCGGCGAGAAAAAAGGTCGCCACTGCCCTCTCCACAGAGTCGGCGCTTGTAATAAAATCCGGGCGTGACCTCCCGAAAGAAGAAAATGGTTGATATACTTGGTCAAAAGGAGAGAAACTAATCCCTAAGACCAAAGGAGAAGCGCTATGAAGAAGATAGTTGCAATAACAATCACAGCGACCATTGCCCTTGCCGGTACCTTTGCCTTTTCCGCTTCACATGGTGATGCTAAGGCATTGTTTGAGGAAAAGTGCGGCCTCTGCCACTCAATCGACAGGCCGCTGGCTAAAAACAAGGACTACGAGGGTTGGAAGCGCACAGTAGACCGCATGGCTAAAAAGAACCCCGGCCATATCTCCGAGGAAGAGGCCAAGACTATAACCGAGTATCTTGCAGCGGAGCGGGGAATGTAGCCTGGAAAGCTACCAGATTATGAAGCCCCGGCCGGTCGCCGGGGCTTTTTTATTATAGGATTCATCATTGTTGCGCACCCCGAGGTTGGTGCGATAACCTTTAAAAAATGATCAGTTCAAGGAGAAGTTGATGTTGCGAGTGGGATTTGTAGGTTGGCGAGGAATGGTAGGCTCCGTACTGATGGAGCGTATGCGCTCAGAGGGGGACTTCACCGGATTTGAGCCGGTTTTTTATTCCACTTCGCAGGTTGGCGAGCCCGCTCCCGAGGTGGGGCAGGGCGCTGCAACCCTCGGCGATGCAATGAGCATTGACGGGCTAAAAGCCAACGATATCATAGTAACTTGCCAGGGCGGGGACTATACAAAGGAGATATACCCGAAGCTGCGCGCCGATGGCTGGCGCGGCATCTGGATTGATGCAGCCTCCGCGCTCAGGATGAAGGAGGACTCCATAATTGTCCTCGACCCCGTAAACCTCGCTGTCATCGAACGCGGGCTTGCCTCCGGCGTCAAGGACTTCATCGGGGGTAACTGCACAGTCAGCCTTATGCTAATGGCGCTTGGGGGGCTCTTTGAAGCGGGGCTCGTAGAGAACCTCACCTCGATGACCTACCAGTCCGCCTCCGGCGCGGGCGCTAAGAATATGCAGGAGCTTGCGGCGCAGATGGGCGTTCTGGCAGGCGCCGCCGACCCGGGCACCGCCGCCCTTGAGCTTGAAAGGCTGCTCACTGGAGCCCAGCGCGGAGAGGGTTTCCCGATAGCCAACTTTGGCGCGCCCCTCGCGGGGAGCCTTATCCCTTGGATCGACAGTCCGATGGAGAATGGGCAGACACGCGAGGAGTGGAAGGGGCAGTCTGAGACAAACAAAATTCTGGGCAACCAGGGAAGCCCCATCCCCGTCGACGGCGTTTGCGTAAGAGTGGGGACAATGCGCTGCCACTCGCAGGGCTTCACCATAAAGCTCACTAAAGACGCGCCGCTTAATGAGATTAATGATATGATCTCCTCACACAATGATTGGGTGAAGCTCGTGCCCAATGAGAAGGAGGCGACCTTAAAGGAGCTTACCCCCACGGCGGTAACGGGGACTCTGACCGTGCCGGTCGGTCGGCTTCGCAAAATGACCCTCGGGCCAAAGTACCTGGCGGCGTTCTCCGTCGGAGACCAGCTGCTCTGGGGGGCTGCGGAGCCCGTTCGCAGGATGCTCCAGATAGCGCTTCGGCACCTTTCCTGAGATATAAGTTAGGAGGCAGTAGATGTTCAACTTCGCCCTGCATCGCAAGATGGTACAGATGAAATCGGGAACGAGGATTCTCCTCAGGCCCTTGAAGGATGACGACTTCGATAAGCTGATGGGGCTCTTTAAGATGATCCCCGATGAGGAGGCGCGCACCCTTAAGCACAACATCAAGGACGAAGAGATGGTGAGGAAGTGGTGCACCAACATAGACTTCGATGATGTGCTCTCCCTGGTCGCCTGCACCGAGGACAAGATTGTTGGCGACATCACCCTGCATCTGGGCAAGGGCCCTTACCGCCACACCGCCGAGATACGCATCGTACTGGCGCCGGAGTACCGGGGTAAAAAGCTTGGGATGATAATGCTGAACGAGATGGAGGAGGTAGCCCGCAGGATGGAGCTTATGTTCTTGACCAGCGAAGTCCTTCTCCACCAGATAGGGCTCATAAGGGCCTTTAGAAGGCTCGGCTACGATTTGAGGTGCATCCTCGACGACAACTTCATGTACCCAGACGGCACCACCAACGATACGACGATCCTCATAAAGAGGCTTGTCCAGGTCGAGCACTTTTAGGATGGCTTTTATATGATAGAGGTCTCAATAACTACCGAGTATATAAAGCTCGACCAGCTACTAAAGCTGGCGGATTTGGTGGCGGGCGGCGGTGAAGCGAAGGTTATTATCCAGGGCGGCGAGGTGCGTGTAAACGGCGAGGTGGAGACCAGGAGAGGCCGCAAGCTCAGGCCGGGAGATTCGGTGGAGCTTGGAGGCACAGAGGTGCTTGTAAAAGCGAAATAAGTTTATAGGCCCACGCATTTTGCGTGGGCTTTTTATTTGCCCTAACCCCCTCAAAATACAAGATTAACGCGGTCTTCTTGACAGCGGGATTAGCCCTTGCTAATTTCTACCAAACAACGGTTGGGAGGATAGATGCCGCAACGCCGCCGCATGCGCCCTGAAGTGCGCCGCAGACAGATTCTTGAGGAAGCAGTAAGGCTCTTTCGCTCAGTCGGATATGAGGGTGCCAGTCTGCGCGACCTCGCTGTCAGGGTCGGCATCAACAAGGCCACCCTCTACCATTACTTTGACTCCAAAGAAGAGATACTCTTTACAATAATTGACGATGTCGGAGAGACCCTTTACCAGGGCTTGAAGGCTGTTATGGAGAGGGAGAGCGACCCCCTTGATGTGCTGGAAGCGATGGTGCGTTTTCAGATAGGGTACGTCGAGGACCATCTCCACGAGTCGAAGGTGCTGGTAGAGGAACAAAAGGCGCTGGGGCCGGAGTTTGCTGAGCGTACGAGAGTCACCCAGGCGGCGATCTTGTCCCTCTACGAAAAGACCCTCCTGGAGTGCATGGACAGAGGGCTGGTTAGGAGGGTTCACCTTGCCACCGCAGCCTTCTCTATACTAGGCCATATCAATTGGCTCTACCAGTGGTACAACCCGGAGGGTTCCCTCTCGGTGCGAGAGCTTACCTCAGAGATAATGGAGATACTTCGAAACGGCCTCTTCCTCCGTAAAGAAGGGGTTATGGAGGAGTGTCACACCTCCTGTGAAGAGGTGGGCTAGGATCACCTGCCTTCTAACGGTCAACCCAAAGCGGCAGCCCAAGCGTAGCTGGACCTTCACCCTCGGGGGTGAATGAGATAAGGACTGTGTACTGCCCCGGCGGTATCGGCTGCCCCTTGGAAGTGATCAAATCCCAAACGAAATTCCTCGTCTCCCCGGCTTTTAGTACTATCCTCTCGCCGCTTGGCGAAGAGTTGTATACTGGCTGCCCGGATGCGTTCAACACGTCAAGGGGGAAGGCTCCTTCGAGGGTCAGCGTGCGCTTGGCCTTGAGCTGTAGGGTGACCCTGCGGCTCTCCCCCGGTGGACAGTCCAGGCAGGACCACTCAGCCTCAGCGGCAAAGGCCCCGTTCGCTCCGTCTGTAAGGCCTCCCACACCTTCGCCATCCCTGCCGACAAGCTCAGCGACACCGCTCTTTTCCAAAAGCACCCGCTCGATAAGGTCACGGTCAACATCCTCGACACGGTCGCCCAGGGCCAGGAGCACATCGTCGATTGTGGGCTCGCCAAGGCCGTAAACATCATCATGGGCCTCAAGCCAGACCGTCCCGTCGGGTGGCAGGGCGAGCCTAACCGGCTGGTAGATGGACTCAAGGCGCATGCCTGAGCCGGCTATCGCAGCCAGCTCCTTCATATCCTCCTTGCCGACCCTGATATGCTGGAACGACATATATGAGCCGATGGTAGAGGGGAAGGGAGTTGCATGTATTCCAAAGCCCCAGGTGGAGAGCTGAACCCAGAGAGGGCCAAAGGTGTTCGGCGGCTCCGGGGGGCGGCGGGTGGTCGCGATTGACGCTTCACGCTCACGCTCCTCGTCAACGCTCTTTGGATAACTCCACTCCTCATTTTCATCAACGAAGAGGACGATAAAGGTGCCGATTGGGGTCGGCCGTATCGTGGTGCCGAATCCGGCGGGATAGCGGGAGAGCAGCCTTGCTCCCTCGAAACGGTAAAGGGTGCCGGAGGCGATATCCGCGACCAGGCCGTTGTCGGTAGCTTCCGGTATTACGCGTCGGGTGTTTATGGTGAGGGTTTTGCCTGCGCGGATTTTGCGGGCGTCCGATATGGAGTTTTCGCGCATGATATTAGCTACGGAAACTCCGTGGCGCGCAGAGATTGCGTAGAGGGTGTCCCCCGGCTCAATTGACACTTCGCGCAGATCGCCTGATATGTGGTCGTATATAGGCACAGCGGGAGAGGTCTGCCCTGCCACGGCAAAAGTATTGAAGAGGCAAAGAAATGCCAATAGCGTGATAAACCTTGACCTCAACCCCTTATTCTCCTTCCAAAAGAAAATACAAGCACCAAAACGCCGAGCAGGATAAATGGCAATGAGAGTATCTGCCCCATGGTCAGTGGCGAGGAGGCCCCAAGTGTCTGATACTCTTTTACAAACTCTACTATAAACCTACCTGAAAAATAACCGATGAGGCAGAGCGCCGCCAATGCCCCTGTTGGACGCTTCTCTCCACCCATTAGTTTATCCGCCAAGAGCAGGATAAAGAGCAGGACAAACGCCCCGGCAGCCTCGTATAGCTGGCTCGGGTGCCTCACCGGAACCTGAGCCAAGGGCACCCCGATATCATAGCGAGGAAACTTCACACCCCAGGGCACATTAGTCACCCGGCCCACGATTTCGGAGTTTGTCAGGTTGCCGATTCGCACCCATGCAGCCGCCCAGGCAACGGAGAAGCTGAAGCGGTCGGACACCTCAAGGAGCGGCATCTTTATGTGCCTAGAGTACCACCAGAGGGTGATTAGCAGCCCGACCGTGGCGCCGTGGCTTGCCAGGCCGCCCCTCCAAAAATAGATCATGTAGAGCGGGTCCGCCATAAAACGGTCGAATTCATAGAAAAGAACGTGCCCCACCCTAGCACCGACAACCACCGCTATCACCGCCGGCAGCAAGAACTTCTCCGCTGTCTCGCTATCGCGGCCGCCTCGAATCAGCTGCTTTCGCATAAGGTAAAAGCCGCCCAGGAGGGCTATTACGAAGCATACGCCGTAGTAGCGTAACTGAAGTGGGCCGAGCTTTAAGAGGATGGGGTTAAGGTCCCAGACTGCCAAGGGATGCCTCCGTGGTAAATCGGGTGGTAAGTCGAGGGAGATTATGCCCTCTGCCGCCGGTGAGGTAAAGGCCAAAGCGGACTTGTAAATAGAGGCGGAAGGCGCGAGAATACCATGCTTACCAATACTTGCGACGGGGCGTTATGGCTAAGCGCAAAAGAAAGATAAAGATGCGGGGGTGGGTTGCCATAGGGGCGCTGGCGGTGCTTTCGCTCGCTCTTTTGGTGAACTACGCCTTTCCAAAGCGCGGTCCCGGAGGCTTTACAAAGATCGACGAGGGCCTTGAGCTTGGTGAGTTTAGAGGCCCCGAATCCCCGCCTGACGGGGATGGTGTCATCCGCGTTGTGCGCGCCGACCTCTCCCTTTACAAACCCTTTCTCATGATGGCCTCTGAGGATGGGGGCAAGGATGGGGCGAAAACATTGCGTGACTGGTCCATTGAATATGGACTTAAGGCGGCGATAAACGCTTCGATGTATCAGGAGGATGGCGTAACGGCCGTGAGCCTTATGAGAAAGAGGGGTCACTTCAACAACCCCCACCTTACAGCGCACCGCTCGGTGCTACTCTTCGACCCACTTGACAGCAGCTCTCCAGAGGCAATCTTCGTTGACCTTGAGTTGGAGGGGAGCGATGCGGTTATGCCCTCCTACTGGGGCGCGGTGCAGTCCATAAGGATGCTCTCGACTGAGGGTGAGGTGACCTGGGCCGAAGATGAAAAGCGCTGGCCCGCGTCCCTAATAGGAATGGACAAGGCGGGGAGGATCCTCTTTATCCACACCAAATCCTCATACCCAATGCATGATCTTGTAAAGCGACTTCTTGAGTTGCCCTTGAACCTTGTGAGCCTTCAATATGCAGAGGGCGGAAGCGAGGCGCAGCTATTCGTAGAAGCCGGAGAGCTCCGAGCCCTTTATTCCCCGGGCGGAGTCAGCTGGAAAGTGCCCAACGCCCTGGGCCTAAAGCGCCGCTAAGTAAATTTTCTGCAAAAATTCTTTCCCTTTGGCCTCTCAGGTATTATAGTTACCAAAATGGTAAACAATTGGAGGCAACCATGAAGAGACCGATAATAAAGATAGATGAGGACAAGTGCACCGGCTGCGGCCTCTGCATCGTAAACTGCGCAGAATCCAGTTTGGAGATACGTGACGGCAAAGCGGTGTTGGTAAGGGAGGCCTTATGCGACGGGCTGGGCGCATGTATAGGACATTGCCCCGAGGGAGCTTTGACCCTTGAAGAGCGCGACGTTGAGGCTTTTGACGAAGAGCTTGTCGAGGAGAGGATTAAGGAGCAGGCTGCGGTAACGCCCCAAGGTGGGGGATGCCCCGGCTCCGCTGCCAAAATTATTGAGCGGCCCGCCATGGGCGGTTGTCCGGGCTCCCTAAACGTATCTCTGGATAAGGGGGTAAAGGCAGCCGATGGCGGCCCCGCAACCTCAAGGTTGGGACATTGGCCCGTTCAGCTGACCCTCCTTAACCCGGCGGCGCCCTTCCTCAAAGGCGCTAATCTCCTCTTTGCAGCTGATTGCGCGCCCTTTGCCTTTGGAGACTTCCACCGAGAGTTTCTTGACGGCAACCCTGTGGCGGTGGCGTGTCCAAAACTGGACGATGCGGATGCGCACATGAAGAAGCTGGCCGATGTCATCCGCTATGGCGAACCCGCTTCGCTTACTATCGTGAGGATGGAGGTGCCCTGTTGCGGCGGCCTTGAGATGATAGTCAGGCGTGCGGCGGAGGAGAGTGGCGTGGATATACCGGTAAAGACTGTGGTCATCTCCACCGGCGGAGAGATTGTGCACGATGAGCGTTAAGGCGCTGGAACAATCTTCTAAGTAGAACCGGGCCCGTCGCCGTGAGGCGGCGGGCTCTTCTCTGGAGCCAACCTTAATGCCCCCGCAAAAGCCCACCCAAAAGTTTCTTAAATCGTCAAAGAAGATTCACCGCATTCTCGGATTATTGGGGCTCCTTTACTTTGCTGTTATGGCGCTCTCGGGCATCCTCCTAAACCACCCGGCCCTTTTAACCGACTACGACCTTCCAAGGGCGCTCCTCCCCGGCGATTATCAATACCGGCAGTGGAATAGAAACTCCTTCCGCTCCCTTACCAAAACCTCCGCTGGCAGGTTTATCCATGGAGAGGGAGGGGTGTGGAAGCTCACGGGGGAGGGGGCGCCGGCGGATTTCAATGAAGGGCTGCCTAAGTCCGTTTATCTGAAGGACACCAGAGCCTTAACCGAGAGTGGAGGGCTGCTTTGGGCCGCGACCCGCGGTGGTTTATTTTACCGTGGCGATGATAGCGCTGCTTGGAGGCCGGTCAAGCTGGGAAAAGAGGGTGAAGGAGTGGTTGACCTCGTCCGGTATGATGATTCGCTTATCGCCCTTACGCGCTCCGATATCTACTTTTCCTCCGCCTCCCGGCCCTTTGAGTTCAGGTCGGTCACGCCCAAACGGGAGGGTGAAGAGGAGCCAAAGCGCTCACTCTTTATGCTGATCTTTGAGCTTCACTCAGGCGAGCTATGGGGCCTTGGCGGGCGGCTCTTCATAGACTTAATAGGTGCACTCCTCCTCTTCATAACCTTTACTGGCGGATGGTTCTGGTGGAGTAGATGGCGAGGCTCTCTCTCCAGTGGAAGTGGGGGCAAACTCGCCCGCAAGGGGCTTAAACTTCACATCAAGCTGGGGGTCTACCTGACGCCGCTCCTCCTTTATATTGCGCTTACAGGAATATTCCAGCGCCCGCCGCTCCTTATCGCCATAGCAGATGCTACCTACGAGCTAAAGCACCACCCCGCGCCGCTCGACCCCAATCCCTGGCACGACACCATCAGAAAAGGGCTATACGACTCTTCCCGAAGGACTCTTTTGCTGGCTACCTCGGAGGGGTTTTACGAGGGTGGCGTTGACAACCTCGTTAAGGGCGACGAGACCTTTTTGAAGCTGAGGGAGCCCACTCCCCCGGTATCTGTGATGGGGGCTACTGTTTTGGAGGAGCTTGAGGAGGGGCACCTCGTAGGCTCGATGTCGGGACTCTTCTTGTGGGGGCGCAGCAGCGGCACCATCGTGGACCTCTTCACCAAGAAGCAGCCTGAAGCGCCGAAAGGGCCTCCGGTAGGCAAGGAGATGGTTGTCGGGTTCAGCCGGGAGGGAGGTCTATGGGCGGATTATAATCGCGGGCTTATGCGGGGATGGGGGAGGCCTGTAGATATCCCGATGCCGCGGGCGCTATCGGAGGAGGGAAGGATATCCCTGTGGCACGCGCTCTTCGAGCTGCATAACGGCCGTCTATTTACCTTCATTCTGGGCTGGTGGGCGTGGATAGTCATACCACTTGGCGGTATTGCGCTGCTGACAGAGACGGCGACGGGCTTTTACGATCGGGTTGGATATAAGCTCTTCAAAGGTAAATAATTAAAAGAATATGCACCTTGAAAAAAGAAAGGGACCGCCGAAGCGGTCCCTCTTTTGTTGAGTAAGTAACCCTAATTAATCCAGGGGACGAAGTAGTCATCCACGAAAGTATCTTCGTTATTGTAAAGCTCGTAGAGGACGCCATCGGCATAGGTCGAATCATTGTAAAGAATCTCAGCGTCGACATAGCCGTTTGCGCCGATAAATCGGATTTCACCGCCAATTGGGTAGCTGGGAGTGTCGGTAAGGCTTACAGGCGTCAGGGTTTGAACCTCAATGTAACCCTCATCGGAATCGTAGAACTTGCCCTTTACCGTTGCCGTGCCGTCGCCATACTGGTCAAAATCGATGTCGAACTCATACCCGGAGATCATCTCCATGTGGATATTGCCGCCGACATCCTCCTTGACGAGGATGTTGATCTTTATATTGGTATTTGTTTCGCTATATGAGAAACCCATGCTTCCATAGATGGTGTCAATCTCGGCGCCGCCGTCGAAATCAAGAGTCAAGCCGTCGAAGGTTGCCTTGAAGGTCTCAGATGAAGAATTACCGGAACCGGAGAGTCCCATTGTTCCGTCAACTATAACGCCGTCGCAGTTGTCGAAACCAACGTAAGTAATTGTGCCTGAGAATGATGTCTCTGTTGTTGTGCCGCTTATGGTTGCATAGCCGGTATCGTTACATCCTGTAACTGTAGTGGTTTCAAATACTGCGCGCGCTGAGCGCCCTGGACCTGAGATTGGGTACAATAGTTCATCAAAGAAGAACATCTCGTAGTCATCGGGCGCGACCATGTCGAAATTATCCGCTGCGCCCATTGCTGTGATGTCCGCGCGTCCGGTTTCGCCTGAGTATGGGAGTGAATCGCCGCCGCTGCTGCCGCAGGCAGTCATAGATAGGAGCGTAATGCCAGCCAGAAGCCAGATTAATTTTTTCATAATTGTTCCTCCGCTTTTTTAAATTTATAAAGCTATTAGACGTAAATCCACACCTACCTAAATTATCGGCTATGGCAACGTATCCTTTAATATTTCCGGTTTATTTATGACCAAGGTGCAAGTAGTCGGGATTAAATGAAAAAATTTGTCAGAATTTTACTTTAAGGGAGCGGGGAGGAAGATTCTGACAGTCAAGCGGGATGCTCCTTTGCCGACCAGCTCCTCAACTTTGAAGGTACCCTGATGGAGGCGGATGATTCCCCTTAGCCTCATCGCTTCCATTGCGAGCGGGGCGCTTCCGTCGAGCTCTTCCAGAGCATCCTCCTCAAGCGGTAGGTGGGTGCCCTGACCAAGCCTTGAAACCTTGAGTTCCACCCAGTTCGTCTCGTCTTGCCAGGGGGCTGTTAAAGAAGAGATATCCTCCCTATCTGCCAATGCAAGCTTGACCGCTACCCTTGTTTCACTACCGGCGCCGGTGAACAGCGAGGAGAAAAGTATCTCGATTAGGTCTGAGAGAAGGCGCTTGTCCCCATGCACCAGCTGGTCTTCAAGGGAGAGGCCGACTCTTTTGTCTTTTACCTTAGTCTCGATGATCTCCCTGAGAGAAACGCCTTCACCTCCAACTTTTATGATATCCCTTCCTGTTGAGAGGAAAACCTGCAACGTCTCAGCGACCTTTTGAGACCCCAATGAGATCTCCTCAAGATTCTCGCGCTCCGCCGGTGTAAGGTTGGCATTTGCCTCAAGCATGTCCGCTCGCAGCAAGAGGGAGTGGAGAAGGTTTGAAAGGTAGTGTATTACGCCGCTTAGCGCCTCACCCATGACCACAGCGCTCTCGCCCGTCGAATAATTTGTCTCGCTCTTTGAGCGGTTCGGCTGCATCTCATCTCCCGGCTAGATGTATGGCTTTATCAGCTGACTGACTCGGGCTCTTTGCCAAAAAGGGCGTAGGTGAAGCGCTCCTTGATCCAGAGCTCATGGTCCAGGTATTGGGATGGTATGTTCTCCAAGGGTATGACGGCCTTTGCCATCGCACGGTGACCGCCCGCGCTCCCGTAGACCTCGAAGGCTTTTTTCGTTGTCTCCCCCGCCGAGGCCCCTTCGCCGTAGGTGCGTATGGAGATTATGAGCATTCCGTCGAAGACCCCGCTTGCGACGGACCACTGGGCGTCCTCAATCTCAAGGCATAGGTCGGCGAAGTAGGGGATTACATCCTCGCGGGAGAGGGGGCCAAGGTGCGCGTAGATTATCTCTCCATCGATGCTGGCGTGTTGGAGCGCTATGGCGAATGAGACGAGGTCGTCACGCGGTATCTGGGGCCTGTCGATCTTCCTCAACGTAGCTTGGTTTGCGATGGGGTATAGCTTTGCGAAGGCGTCAACGTCATCGGGGGTGGTGTCTCGCCCTAGGAGCTGCGTGTCGGTCTTTATCCCGTAGACGAGGGCTGTGGCAAGCCTCTGTGAAATCTGTGTACCCGAAGCGGTGAGGTACTGCGTCATAATGGTGGAGGTGGCTCCGTAGCGTGGACGAATATCAACGAACTTAGCCTCATACCCGGTCCGCTTGGGGTGGTGGTCAATTACGGCGTCGATGCTGAGCGGTATCTGCGGGGAGTGAAATGGCTGTAAGTCGAGGAGGGCGATGCGGTCATATTCGTTGAGATCCTCCTCCGTAATCGTGAGGACCTGAATCTCAAGGTCCCTAATCATCGCGACGTTCTCAGGGCGGGTCACGTGCCCGAATGAAGCTATGGGAGCGGTCGTGCGGTTGCGGCCGAGGATCGTGCGAAGCGCAAGCGCCGAGGCGATGCCATCGGGGTCGGGGTCGTCTTGAAGGAGGAGGAGCACCCTGTCGGCTTTGCTGAAAATCTTCCGCAGGTGGGCGACTGAGCGCATGGCCGCCGCCTTCTCAAGTTCGGAAGCAATACCGCCGCAGAAAGCTCTCAGCGGGACCACCCGGATCAATCCCTCCCACTTTTGGGGGGTTGTCCAGTTTTCGCTGACCACGGTTATGGGGATGTCCTGCTGAACTGTGAGGATGGCGTCGAGGCACTTTTTGAGTTCGGCTTTTGAGTCCAGCTTGATCAAAACCCGATCGCGATAGCTGAGGTGGAGCTTCTTATAGCTCTCTTCATCGTCAAGCTTTAAATGCTTTGTCCTCCACCCGTCTTTGCGTGCGTGGCGTATTACAGAGTCCACCTCCGATAGAAGGAGGTGGATGTCATCTTCCCCTACTGGGCCCATCAATTTGACAGTGTTGGGGTCGTCTGTTATGACCACGAATCGCATGGCGTAATGTCCCGGCGTTATTTGACTTTTCAGTCACCGTGGAGGAAAATCCCAAGAAGCGCAGTGGCGCGCTTTGGATGACTCTGTAGTCTAGAGTTTGTAGCGCCTGCTGTCAATTTTGCCTCCAAATGAGAGGGGCTGCTGAGTGCTTCTCAGCGCCCTAATGAGGAATATGGTACGCATATTACGTCGCGCAGGGCTTTTGATTAGCATTATCATAGCCATTGTCGCAGCGGCATTCATAATAGCCAAAACACCCGCCTTTGACTCCTTTCTGGAGAGCAGGCTAGCGCTCTTTCTAAGTGAGCGAGGGGTGACGATCGACGCGGAGAGCTTCGACTTCGACCCCGTCGGCCCATCCCTTACCCTGGCTTCGGTTAAGGTGGAGGGTGGGGATGGCGCGTGGAGCTTTACCTCCGGCCCCCTGAAGGTCCGGCTGCATTTTCTTCGCTCCCTCTCCGGCCCCCCAGTCCTCTCCTTTGAAGCCGACGCCCCCCGCCTTCTTGGAGCCCTTACCGCCTCAGAAAAGGAGGGGGAAGAGGTTAGACCGCCGGGAATTGGCGGCATCTCCCTACCCGTTGAGTTTGAGCGGCTCCTCGTAAAGGGGGCGAGCGTAGATATTTCAAGGGGTGAAGATTTAGCCCTCTTGCTAAATGGCATCTCCTTTGATTGGAGCGGGAACACAACGAGCGGAGAGATAGCTGGGGGCGCCCTCAGCTGGAGGGGGGCAAGCGAAGAGCTTCAGGGGTTCTCCTTTGAGGGAGAGCGAAAGGCCGGCAGGCACCTATTAAAAAAACTTCATCTGGAGTCCTCTAGAATCTATCTGGACGGCGCTGCCTCTCTGGATGAGTTTGGAGCCATTTCAGGTTCGGTGGAGGGATATATTGAGGCGAAGGATATCCCGCAGGAATGGCTTCAGCCCATAAGGCTAGCCTCCTTTCACCCGATTACCGGGAGGGCGACCTTCACAGGCGTTGCTGCCGGTTTTCGCTCTGACCCACGCCTAGACCTCGACATATCCCTTGGGCCGGTGACTTTCGGAACCCTTAACGCAAGCGGGGCTTCGATGACAGCCACCCTCAGCAGGGAGGGTGTAACGTTCGAGGAGCTTGAGGCCAAAAGCAACTTCGGCGCCGTGAGCGATTTCGAGGGCTCCCTTATGTGGGGTAAAGAGCTCTCCCTTGAGGCGGAGGGCCGAACCACGGGGTTCGATCTGCGTGGCGCCATGAGCCTCATCCCCACCTTTAAAACGCGCTACTTTCCAGTCGGCCTTTCAGCTGACGGCGAGGTTAAGACAAAGGGGACGCTCTACCCCTCGCTCGCACTTGATTCAACAGTTTCGGCGAGGGTGAGGGATTTTGACGTCTCCACCTATCATGGCTCCGATACCCCGACCACCTGGTACTCGCTGCCCTCTGCGGATTTTAACACCATGTGCGTTGTGGGCAGGGAGGGGATAATTTTCGGCAAGACAGATGTGGAATCATCCTCCCTCTCGCTGGATATCCCAAAGGGGAAGATAACCTACAGGGAGGGGCTTTGGTACGATACAAACCTCACGATAAGGGATATCTCCTCAGTAAAGCGCTATCTCCCCGATGGCTTTGAGGCTCAAGGAACCGCGAATGGGAGCTTCGGGGGCCCATACTCCCAACTTGAATTCGCCTACAACCTTGACTTGGCTGATTCGAGCGTTTTCGGCATAAAGACGGGAAGATTTGTCTCCAAATTGGAGTATGACCTGCGAGACTTGAGGGCCAGCGCTTTTAAACTTGAGGGTCCCCTCGGCAAAGCCAGCGGAAGTGGAATGGCGAGGCTGACCCCCGATGGTTTCTATTCGCTGGATATATCCCTTGAGGGAAGCGACGTTGGGTATACCCTTGAGGAGCTGTCAACCCTCGCCGATATTCCAATTGCCCTTGACGGCACCCTCGGAGCAGAGGGTAGGGTTGAGGGGCCTTTAAAGGAGCCGCGCTTCAAGGGTGTGGTGAGGGTGGCGGATTTTAGCGCGGGGCCCTATAGGTGGTTCAAGGGGCTTCAAGCGCAAAGCGTGGAGGCGGAAGGCGCGTTCGGCCTTAAACGCTGGTCATTTGATTCCCTTAATGTGGCCGGGTACGGCACTGCCCTGAGTGGCTCAGGGGTCCTTGATACCAGCTCCTTTGATTTTAATGCTCACGCAGAGGAGTTCGACCTGGCGAGGCTGGATGAGATTATAAGGGTGCCCGAGGGGCTAAACGGCTCTATTACAGCATCTGTTGATGCTTCCGGCACTTTCGACTCCCCAAACGCAACGATGGTTGCAGAGGTTAAGGGCTCCTCCTATCAGGATATCCCGATAGGTGAGATCGCCGGAGAGGCCAACTTAAGCAGAGGAGACCTTTCTATTGACCTCTTGGCTATCGATGAGCGGGTGCGCATCACCGGAGGTCTTTCGACGAGCGGTGCTTTTAAGGTTAACGGTGATATCAACCATGTTGATTTTAGCCTGCTGCCGCTCAACCGTTTTATAGGTGATCGACTGGATTGGCTATCCGCCAAGACCCTTGCAGGAACCGTGAGGCTTGAGGGCAGCGCTTGGGGAGATGAGGGCGCTTTAGCCTCCTTCTCTTGGCGCGGAGACCTCTTCGGAGTAAAGGGCAAAGGGATTGAGGTAGGCACACTTGGCATCTCAGCGAGCTATCCGAGGAGCGGGCCTGAAGGGGATGGGGGATTGCTCTTTAATATCCGCGCCGCAGATAATGCCCTTAGCGCTGATATATTCCACCCGCTGATAGCCGGGGCTTCCACCAGAATCGAGGTCGAGGCTAAAGCCCTTACCCTTGATAAAATCGCCACTTATTACGATGAGTTGCCCCTTGATGAGGGGACCATCGACGGGCACGCGCTTCTTGAAGTTGGTGGGGCCGCTTCGGGGGAGGTCTCTCCCGATGGAATTAAGCTCATAAATAGCGCCTTTACACTATCAAAGCTATCCGGGGCAGGGTTTGTGGAGTTGCCTGAAATCTTGCTTGAGGCTACTTCAACACCCGGTGTGATACACGTTACCGCCAAAAGCGAAGGCCTTCTCCTTGAGCGCGCCTCACTAAGGCTCGCCTCCATGGAGTGGGGGGGTGTCCTTAATCTAAATGGATTCAAACCCTTTGACCTCTACCACATACCCGGTATAGCGCTGGGCTCGCAGCTAAATGGTGCGGTCGAGTTCGAGGGTAGGGGGGCGGCTCTGATAAGCGCAGAGGGTGGAGGCGAAATTAAAGGTGTTAACCACCGCTTCGTTAAGCCTGTAGATGGAAGCTGGCGGGCAAAGGCGGCTGGGGGCGACGTTGAGCTAACCCTGAAAACGTCAAAGGGCGTAAGCGCAGCGGCGACTTTTGCTCGCGGGCAAGGTCTAGGCTTCATTGCTGAGGTGGAAAATGCCCGCTTTGCCGACTGGCTTGAGATAAAGGGTTTCGATGCTGAAGCGTTAAATGGAAGCGTAACCGCCAGGGTTGACGGCGCCATCCCGGAGGGGGGCTCCCTCATGATGAAGATTGCTATCTCCGGCATCTCGATGGAGCTGCCTGCGGGGATGGTGACCAACCAAGGCCCAATTGAGTTCACCTACGCCAATAATATCTTCACAATAGATAGGATGGCTCTATTGGGAGGCGGTATCGAGGTGAGCGGCGGCGGCTATTTTGTGCCCGGCAAAGAGTGGAATGTTGAGATATCGGGAGATGGCGATGCCGGCGCGATGTTGTCGCCCTTCCCGGCGATAGAGGAGGCTTCCGGGCCACTGGATTTAAAGGCAAACGTGGAGGGGCCTTGGGACAACCCCTCGATTACAGGCACTCTCCAGCTTACGGAGTCGGGCAGGGTTAAGCTCCGCGCGCTGGACTACTCCTTTGAAGATGTGGCCCTTAAAGCTACATTCCAGGGAAATGAAGGGCTCTCGATTGAGACCCTCTCTGCAAACTTCGGCACCGGAAAGGTAAAGTGCGAGGGGCGCTGGGAGATGGATGGTTTCAACCCCGGCGAGCTTAAAATCTTCGCCGTTGCAGATAATATCTCCTATGAATTTCCAAAAGATGCCCGCTATAACCTGAACGCGGACTTCCTCCTCACCGGCACCTTGAAGGCTCCGCAGATAAGGGGTGAGGTCAGGCTCAATTCGCTACTTTACCGCCAGCATCTTAGATGGCGCACAAGCGTGCTAAATATGCTTGGCTCCAAACCAGCTGAATCAAAGAGCGTGGCCAACGCTGTTGAGGAGCGCGAAGGCACGCCCTTCATCGACATAGCGATTAGGGGCGATGAAAATCTCAGGGTTGAAAATAACCTCGCAGAGCTCGACCTCATCGCCGACCTGAGGGTGAGGGGATATCTCCCCGATCCCCTTGTCTTCGGCAAGGTTAGGGTGCGCGATGGTTTTCTACGCTTTCGCGGGCGTATCTTCGAGCTATTAAGAGCCGAGGTAGATTTTCTCGGGGATGCCGGGCCCGGCGCGGTTCTTGACGCCGCCTCTACAACGGAGGTCGGTCAATACTCCGTAAATATCTCAGCGGCAGGCCCGCTAAGCGATATGCGGATAGAGTTGAGCTCAGACCCGCCGCTGCCCCGCACGGACATAATCTCTCTCCTCGCCCTCGGCACCACCTCCGAGAATATCTCCGGCGAGGACGTCACCGCTTACGAGGCGACGAGCTTCCTAACCGGCGGCCTTCAGGATGAGCTGGAGAGTCAGGCCAACTCGGCATTCGGTGTGGACCAATTCCACATAGAACCTGCATACTCCTCTACGACACAGTCCACTGTGCCGCGCATAACGGTCGGAAAAGCGCTCTCCGACTCCATTTACGCCCGTTACGGTGTGTTGATGGGGTCACAGCGGGAGCAGGAGATGAGGGTGGAGTACACATATAAGCCCGGAGTCCTCTTAATAGGCTCCTGGGGCGGTGAAGAGTCGGACTCGGAGGGCTCCTTCGGCGCGGAGATAAGGTTCAGGTACACCTTCAGATGATGAGAGCTTTTAAAATAGCGGCCCTCCTATTGGTGCTGGTCCTAATCTCGCTGCCGGCGGCCGCGGAGGAGCCTAAAAGCTATGAGGGGCTTACTATCACCTCCGTTACCCTTGAGAACACCTCCGCTGCCCGTGACCGGGATATTATGAGGCTTTTCAGGTTGAAGGAGGGCGATAGATATTCATCCCCACTAATCGCGGACTCCATAAAGCTTATCTCCAGAATGCCCACCATAGGGAACCTTGCGGTCTCCCGCCGCGCTGACGCAGATGGTGTTGCGCTCTCTCTTGTGGTTGTTCCCACTCCCCTGGTAAGGGAGATACTATTTCCCGGAATGGATTTTCTGGAGGAGAAGTATGTACGAACACGCCTACGCACCATGGTGGACAATCCGATATACGGCCCATTCCTAGAATCGGATAAAGAGAAGATTCTGGAGCTATATAAGGCTGAGGGTTACAACCACGCCGAGGTTTCCGTGCGCCTTGAGCGCACAAAAAATCTGCTCTGGATAAACGCTCTTTTCGAGGTCAAAGAGCACTCGCCCTCTACGATAACCGCCTATGGAGATATGGGAGATATTGATACCTTCGGCAGGGCCGAATCGCTGAAGCTCCTGGGCCTCTCAAAGGGGCATACGGCTTCCCCGAGGCGTCTTAGGGAGGGTGTGGAGAAGCTGCTCGCCGAGGTGCGCTCTCGCAGCTACCCGGAAGCCACCGCCTATGACGCGCGCTTTGAGGAGCTGGACGGAGAGGTCATCATGAGCGTGCCTCTTAACCTCGGTGACCAGATTAAGTTCACCATAACAGGCGGCGACAAAGTGACCCCATCGGAGCTTGATGATCTTTTGAAGAGCCGCTTCGGGGAAGAGGTCAACGAAACATGGCTCAGGCTCACCGCGCAGGCGCTTCAAGATGAGGCGGTAAAGCTTGGTTACCCGCTTGCCAGGGTCGCCTGGGAGAAAGGTGAGGATAACGGCCTCACCAGAGTCACCTTCAGGGTAAAGCTGGGGACCTGCGCCAAGGTCGAAAAGGTATTATTCACAGGCAATAACTCAGTGGATGAGGATGACTTGAGAGATAGGATGCCATCTGTCAGCTCATCATTTTTCGGCCGCCCACGTTATGTGAGGACCCTTTTGGAAAAAGACCTGCCGGCTATTGAGGGCTATTACGCCTCCAAAGGTATGGTGAGGGCTCGCGCCAATATAGAGGAGGAGCGGATAACTCCAGAGGGAGATGTTTATATCCTCATCCAAGTAGAAGAGGGCTCGGTTTACCACTTTGGCGCGCCCCGCTTTAATACAGACGCTGCTATGGATGAGGGTGAGGCAAAGACACTCGCCGGAATTTCCGAGGGCGACGAGGCGGTGCCGGGCGCTCTCGACAGGGCACGCATCGCGATCCTCTCCGCGCTTTCAAAGCGAGGTCACGTAAACGCAAGCGTCAAATACAGAACCCTCCTGGATGAGGAGCAAAAGCGAGTCTACGTCAACTTCGATATTGTGGGCGGCGAGGCTATGCGCTTCGGGCCTGTCGTAATATCCGGCAACGCAAGGACCCGCTCCGAGGTCATAGCGCGTGAGCTGACCTTCAACAGCGGGGAGCTTTGGAATCAGGAGGAGATACTCCTCAGTCAGCGCGCCATCTTCGACCTTGGCTTTTTCAGCGATGTCAGAATCAACACTATCCCGCCAACCGGCGAAACCCACGAGCTGCCGGTGGTTGTAGAGGTGACTGAGCGCGATGTTGGCAGAATAGATTATGGCATCGGCTATGGCTCTCAAGAGGGGCTCTTAGCCTTTGCGGAGATTGGGCACTCCAATATAAAGGGCACCGGCCGTTCCGCATCGGCGAGGGTTGAGAAGAGAGGCAATGACCACGCTGCGTTTTTAAATTTCAAGGAGCCATGGCTCTTCGGGTACCCCTACGATATGCGCCTTCGCTTCGCTGTGGAGAGGGTGGAAAGGGAGAGCTATACCCTTGATGCGACCTCCTTTCAGGTATCCATCGACCATGATTTTAACAAGCGGCTTACGGGCACCATCCTTTATACCCTTGAAGACAACTCCCTCATTGACGTGGACCCGGAAGCGGTGGTCTACTCCTTCGACGATGAAGCGTACCTGCTCTCGGCGATTGGCCCTGTACTAATCTACGACAGCCGCGACGACCCATTTAACCCGCGTCACGGCTATCGCCTCTCCGGCGAGGCGCAGTGGGCGCTTGAGCAGCTGGGGTCGGAGGTTTATTACTCTCGCTACGAGGGCTCGGCCAGCTCCTTTTTCTCTCTGGACAGGGTTACGCTTGCGACCATGGTGCGCGCCGGTTTTTCCGACCCCATAGGCATCACCGAATCGCTACCCATCAACAAGCGCTTCTTCCTCGGCGGCCGCAACACGGTTCGCGGCTTCAAGTTTGAGTCGATTGGCCCCAAAGCTGATGACGGCACTCCTCTGGGAGGAGACCTCATGGTCAACCTCAAGGCGGAGATACGTTTTCCGCTATTCTCCTCCCTGGGAGGTGCTCTATTTTGGGATGCGGGGCAGGTTTGGTTAAAGGATAAGGAGCAGGTGGATATCCTCGGAGACATAAGGCAGGCCGTGGGCTTCGGCTTTAGATACAATACTCCAGTGGGCCCTCTGGCGCTCGATTTTGGTTTCAAACTTGATAAACAAGAGGATGAATCCCCGAGCGAGTGGCACTTTACAATCGGTAGCGTCTTTTAAGGGTTGTTTTAATGGCTGAGAAAGAAATTGTTTTCTACACAGGCGGCGCCAGGAGCGGCAAATCAGCGGCGGCGCAGCGTGAGGTGGAGGGATTCAACGGTGAGCTGGCCTACCTGGCTACCGCCGAGGTTCGCGATTCGGAGATGGCCGACCGCGTAGAGAAACACAGGCTGGCTCGCGGTGATAGGTGGTCAACCGTTGAGGAGCCCCTCGACCTCGCAGGAGCCCTGAGAGCTATCGGTAATGATAAGGGAGGCGTTCTCGTTGATTGCCTCACCCTCTGGACCTCCAACCTCCTTCATGAGCATGGAGGTGACGAGGAGAAGATTATGTCGGCGGTTGAAGAGTTTATCGGCGAGCTTACCAAAAGACGGCTTAATGTAGTTGTAGTTACCAATGAAACAGGCTCCGGCATCGTCCCCCTTGAGCCTCTGGCTAGAGCATTCCGGGACCTTGCGGGAACCATTAATCAGCGTGTGGCAGCGGTTGCGGACAGGGCGTATCTTGTCGTCTCTGGCTTGCCGCTAAAGCTTGGAAAAAGTTAGGGAAAAACTTTATGAATCATGGAGAAGTGTCTGAAATCATAGCTAGTATTAAGCCAGTGGAAAAGGCGTCTTACATAGCCCCGAAAACCCGAATGGATGACCTAACCAAGCCTCCGGGATCGCTTGGCAAGTTGGAAGATATAGCTATAAAAATTGCGGCCATACAGGGCACTGATAAACCTGAAATAGGAAAGAAGCGCATCTATACCCTCGCGGGAGACCATGGAGTGACCGAGGAGGGTGTAAGCGCCTTCCCAAGTGAAGTTACTCCACAGATGGTGATGAATTTTCTCGCTGGGGGCGCAGCGATCAATGTGCTGACAAGACACGTTGGCTCTGAAATTCAGGTGGCGGATCTGGGCGTTGCCTACGATTTCGAAGAGGTGCCGGGGCTCTTGCCCCTCAAAGTCGGGATGGGCACGGCTAACTTCACAAAGGGCCCGGCGATGAAGAGGGAGGCTTGCCTTGAGGCGGTCATTAAGGGAGTGAACCTCGCAAAGCAAGCTGCAAAGGATGGCGTAACTCTCCTGGGGGTTGGCGAGATGGGTATCGGCAACACAACCTCCGCTGCGGCACTGCTTACACTCTACGGCGGCATGGACCCCGATGAGGCGGTTGGGCGAGGCACCGGCGTAGATGATGCGGGGCTGAAGAGAAAGGCCAATGCAATAAGGCGCGGGATTGAGATAAATACACCCGACCTTCGCGACCCAATTGATGTTCTTTCAAAGTTGGGCGGCTACGAAATTGCAGGGATGACGGGAGTCTATCTTGGCGCTGCCGCATGCGGAGTGCCGATTGTCGCAGATGGCTTCATCTCGACCTCCTCGGCGCTTGTGGCCCTTAAACTTGCCCCTGCGCTTGCTGACTACCTCTTTCTCAGCCACCTCTCCTTGGAGCAGGGCCACAGGAAGATGATTGAGCTAACAGGGCTTTCCCCACTCCTTGAGCTTGATATGAGGCTTGGAGAGGGGACAGGCGCGGCGCTGGCTTTTTCAATAATCGAGGGCGCAACGAAGATTCTCTCGGAGATGGCTACCTTCGCTGAAGCTGGTGTCACAAATAAGGACTGAGATGTTTAAAAACTTCGCCAACGCATTTTCATTTCTGACGATTATCCCCCTCTTCGATGTGGGAGAGTTCGACGCGAAGGCCCTCGCGAGGTCGATGGCGGCCTTCCCGCTGGTTGGCCTGGCCCTTGGAGGGCTCCTTGTAGCGGCGCATATAGTAATCGGAGTACACCTTCCCGACCTTCTGGAGGCGGTGCTCCTCGTAGCACTACTCTGGTACGCAACAGGCGGCTTTCACCTTGATGGCCTTGCGGATACCATGGATGGCGTATGGTCGGGGCGCGGCCGTGAACGCGCCCTTGAGATTATGAAGGATTCGAGGGTAGGGGCGCATGGCGCCTCCTCAATGGTCCTCCTCATCCTGGCAAAGGTAGCGGCGATTGCTGTGCTGCCGGGGTATATGAAGGTAGCGGCGCTTATTGTTGCCCCGGCGCTGGGGCGCGGTGGAGTTGTTCTTCTGGCGCATAAATCGCTTTACGCCAGGCCCACCGAGGGCCTTGCGTCGCCATACACCGAACACCTTGATACTGGTACGGTAAATGTTGCGATGGTTATATCGGGAGCAATCTCCCTCGTTGCCGGGCTTGGGGGAGTCCTCGCATTTTTGGGGGTAATGGGTTGGGCGCTGCTCCTTAGAAAACGCTTCCATGAAAAGATGGGCGGCATTACGGGCGATATGCTTGGCTTCTGCGAGGAGACCGGCGAGGTGATAGCCCTTATCCTGATGGTGCTGGTAGCTTGAGATGATTAGAAAAAACGAACCGACGAGACTTATCATAGTACGCCACGGTGAGGTGGAGGCCGCCGGTGCCCTCATAGGCTCCACTGATTCTCCTCTAACAGGCGAGGGGCGTGAGACACTGCGGTGCGTCTCAAGGCAGCTTGCCGGGGAGCCGATTGCCGCAGTTTACGCCTCAGACCTCTCACGCGCTGTTGAGTCGGCAAGTATAATCGCCGAGCCGCACAGCATGGAGGTAACCGTATACAAGGATTTTCGTGAGCTTGACATGGGGCGGTGGGACGGCGTCGAGATCAAGACCCTCCTTGAGGATGAGAAAGAGCTCCTTGAGGCTTGGTGGAGGGACTATGAAAACTTCAAAACACCGGGCGGGGAGTCGCTTTCGGATTTAAAAGCAAGGGTGATGGGGCCGCTCGGCACCATAGTCGAACGCCACCGGGGGGAGACTGTCTGTCTGGTAGCACACGGCGGCGTAAATAGAGTTATTCTTCTGGACGCCATAGGCGCGCCACTTAATCGCTTTCACTCACTGGGGCAGGAGTATGGCGCGGTCAACCGCATCGACTATTACGAGGACGGCAACGCTGTAGTGAAGCTCCTTAATGGCCCTGCCTGCATATAGAGAGGCTATTTACCGGCCTTTTTTGCGAGCCTGTTAAGCCTCTTTTCTATCGCCTCCCTATCGTCAGGGTGCCAGAATCCCAGCTCAAGCGCCTCTTTTGCGACCTCACAGCCTGTAAGATAATCCTGGGCCTTGTGCTCAAGCACCTTCAGCGCCTCTATGACGGGCCAAGGGTCGCAGCGATCCTCCTCCCGCATCCTCGCGGTGATTTGGAGTAAAGCAGCGAACTCTTCAGCGCGCTTAAAGCGCATGGCTAGCTTTCTAAGGTGCTTCTTCTTCTCGTAGGGGTCAGTCGCCTCATCGGCGGCGCGCCTCAAATCATCTATCGTTACTGGCTCAGCTTTTAACTTGGGCGAGACCTCCCTTCCCGCAGCCGCAGCGGCAAAGAGCAGAGCGCCGAGGGAGAGGATGTCAAGGGCGTTGTGTGTGAATACCGTTGGCAGCCTGCCAACTTCGCCTGTCGCCAAATAACGGGTGTATTCGGCTGGTATCTCGGCCCCGGGGATATCCCCTTCGCGGTGGTAGGAGAGGACCCTCGCCTCCATGGCTTGCAGCTTCCCGCTGCCCGCGCCGCGCTTCCATAGCCGCCTCGCAAGGGGGAGAAGGTCAAGGTGGGGCATTGTTTTAAAGGGGGAGGGGATTCCATTCAGGGTGAAGCGCCCCTCAAGGAGCGGCATATCGAAGGTTTTGCCATTGTAGGTGACAAGGTGGCTCGCCCCCTCGCACTCCTCCCTTAAGGCCTCAAGGAGGGCGCTCTCCTCCGGCGGGGAGGTCAGGAAGAGCTGCGCTATCCGAAAGCCTCCATCCGGCACCCACCTGCCGACGCCGACCATAAAAGCCAGCGACTTCCTTGAGATGCCTGTAGTCTCCGTGTCGAGGAAGATTATCTTTTCAAGGGCGGGGAGTGGCGAGGAATTTTTCGGCAGTAGATGCTCGACTCCTTCAAGGTTTGAGAAGTCGCTAAGGGGCACATTGCCGTGGATATGGGATGCGGGAAAGAGCTCCTCGTGGAGGATGGTTTCACCGGATTGTGTTTTAACCTTACGCGCAAGGAGCCCGCCCAGACTCTCCTCCTTAGAGTATGGAAGCGGCTCTCGTGGCGATTTTTTTGCCTCCGGTATTTGATTGCCCCTTACCACGCGACCCTCCCCCAGGAGGGCATCAAGCTCCTTACCAAGCTTGTTTATAGCCATCTACTCCTCGTCTGAGTGGGTTTTGGGCCGCCCTTTTTCAGGGTCACATCATTTGGACGGTCCTGGAAGAGGATCGTGTCAAACTCATCTGTTGAGGCTTTTTGGAAAGCCTCCTCCGCCACTTCACGGCATTTTGGGCAACCGCCTAGCGGGAGGGTTATCAGGTAATCCTCGGAGTAGCCGGGGGCGCTAGTGGCGAGGAGGGTAACGCCGGGGCAGTCTCGGCAGATTCTGGTCTTCTCCCGTTGATGCTCGGAGATGCCCGCCTCATCGTGGAAGAGATTCTTAGTGGTCTCGTGGTACTCCTTGTCCCCAAAGCTCTCCTCAAATAGGTTTTTCCTGCTTTCGTACCTGTAGAGCATCATATCGCAGAGCTCTTTAAGGAACTCGTCGGTCTTCTTTGACTGTACCGAGACCTCTGGTGAGTAGAGGGGCTCGATTACGTTGGAGGTGTCGAGCCCGGCAAGCGCGAGGAGAATTCCCGTATTTACGTAGGGGAGCGCCGACTGGACGGAGTAGCCTCCCTCAAGCACCGCCAGATGCGGCGAGAGGCGGCGGGTGAGCTCTGCGTAACCCTTTGCGGTTAGAGACATGTTGGTCAGCGGGTCTGAAAAGTGGTTGTCCTGCCCCGCGGAGTTTATTATGAGGTCCGGCTTGAAGTCCTCCAGTACGGGCAGCACGAAGTTGTCTATCACGTAGAGGTAACCCTTGTCTCCGGTTCCCGGAGGCATCGGGATGTTGAGGGTCGCGCCATATCCACCGGGGCCGCCGAACTCGCTTGGGAAGCCGGTGCCGGGGTAGAGGGTCCGCCCATCCTGATGTAGGGAGATGAAGAGGGTGTTCGGGTCGTTCCAGTAGACCTCCTGGGTGCCGTCTCCGTGGTGGCAGTCAGTGTCAATGATTGCTACGCGAAGCGGCCCATACTGCTTTCTCAGGTGTTCGAGCATCACCGCTTCGATATTGATTACGCAAAATCCCCTAAGTCCCCTGACTACGCGGGTGGCGTGGTGCCCCGGAGGCCTGACGAGGGCGAAGCCGCGCTCAACCTCACCCTTCATTACCGCCTCGCCCACAGCTATCGCACCGCCTGCGGAGATGTAATGGGATGAGGTGACCACCTTTTCGGGTGAGGGGAGGCAAAGGTGCACACGCTCTACATCCTCGACAGTGGCAAGTGAGGGCGGGTACTCGGTTATGCCCTCAACATCGAAGAGGCCCTCCTCGAATATCTGGTCTCGCGTGTAAAGGAGGCGTTCCTCCCGTTCCGGGTGGTTAGCGGAGATCGCCCAGTCGAAGGCGGGGAAGAAGACGACCCCCGTCTTTACTCCGGCTTTAGGAAACTTCATCATCCGCTCTCCTTGATCTTGCAAAGTATCGAGGGCCTGACCTGCGCCCTTATTCTATGAAAGCTGCCGGTGCGCGCATAGCCCTCTATTATGTTGAATGACTCCGATTCTACTACCTCGGGCTGGTACCCCTTCATGGTGACGCCGTGGGCCCTCGCCAGGGTTTCCAGCTCCTTCAGAGTCTCCTTCTGGAGGTTGCCCATAGAGTAGCTGCTCTTGACCTTTCGGTAGACTCCCGCTTCGGGGATTGAGAGGTCACCCTTGGAGGTGTCCGCGGTGGCGTTGACCTCAAGGCTCACCCTGGAGACCGCAGCGCCTATGGCATTGGCAACGTCTGAATGGCGTGGCACCTCGACGGGGATGCCGAGCGCCTCCTCAACATAGGGAACGAAGAGGCGCGCCGGGCCGCCTACAAGGAGCGCGTGGGTGGGCGCTACCTTGTGCCCGTGGAGGAGCTCCCGAATCGTATATACGGGGCGGGAGTTGACCTCGTTAACGAAGTTGTCGGCCTCCCTCGCGATAGCCTCCGCCAGCTTTAAGAGGACGCGCTCGGAGACCTCCTCGATGGTCAGCGAAAGCTCCCTGGAAATAGGCTCGAAAGCCTCCCTTGAGAGATTTACATCGCCCTTGTCGTAGCGGCCCAATATGATAAGCGCGTCCGTCGGGGTAGGGGCAGGGCCGCCAAGCGCCGCTGCCTTGCCGCGCCGCTTTGGGCCGACCGAGAGCTCACCTGCGTTGACGCTGACTTCACTGTCGCCGCCAACGGGTATTGAGCGGTTATAGAGGGAGCGAATCTGAGTCTTGTAGCCGCTAATTGTTGCCCCTTGCTGCTCCAGAAGGGGCACGCCGTTTATCAGCATGGCGATATCGGTAGTTGTGCCTCCTATATCCAACGTAAGGAGCTCTCCCTCGAAGGAGCGCATTGCGTCTGCGCCCATGATGGAGGCTGCGGGGCCTGAGAGGGCGGTCTCTGCGCCGTTTTCAAGCGACTCCGCGAGGGCCGCGCCGCCATCGGCTTGCAGAAGATAGAGGGGCGCCTCAACACCATGGCCGCGTACGGCGCGGGTTATGGCTGAGATGAAGTTTGAGTGTCGCCGCCAGAGCGCAGCTGATAGGTAGGCGGTGATCGCTCTTCTGGGGAAATTGAGCGCGCCGCTCAAGTTGTGTGATAGCGAGAGATAGTCAAAGCGGTCGCCTGCTATCTCCTTGACCGCGAGCTCGTGGGAGGGGTTTCGCCCGGAGAACTTTCCCGCCACTGCGACAACGGCGATCCCCTTGAGGAGGAAGTTATCCACGATGCGGGATATCTCGCCCTTGTCAACGGGGACAATCTCCCGCCCCCGGTGGTCCATGGCGCCGCTTATAAGGTGGCAATCGGGGGTATCAGTAAGGAAGGAGGGGTTCATCCCCGGCCCCGCCATGAGAATGAGCCCCGGAGGCTCCAGGGTGCCGGTCGCAACGGCGTTGGTAACCAGCGTTGTGGAGAAGAGCACCCGCTTGACCTCGTCGGTGGGGATCTTGTCGAGAATCCCCTCCAACGCAGCCATAGAGCACGCATAGAGGTCCAGCGATGTTTCCACTTTGACCTTGGCTGCTACGCGCCCGGTGGAGACGTCGACGGCGACGCCGTCCGTGTGGGTACCGCCGACATCAATTCCGATGTAGTAACCCATCTAAAGCTCCAAACTTAAGCTACAAAATAATCAGGGGGTTATCCCCTAAGCCTCGCCAAACCCGTCGGGAGGTCAACCGCCCCGTGGGGGCAGAGCTCCTGACAACAGTAACATCTAATGCATTTGGAGGAGTCCAGAAAAACGCTCTTCTCAAGGGTAAGAGCCTCTCCGGGGCACGCCTCTACGCAAACTCCGCAGCCCACGCACTTTTTTTCGTCAAAGCGCGGGAAGGGGTGCAGTATACGCCTCAAAAGGGGCCTCACTACGCCCGGCACGAACTTGAACTCCGCAGGGCTCCCCGGCGCTGGAGAAAAGAGCATAACCTCCGCCTCATCCCCAACGACTTCAATATCATCCGCCCTGACCTCGCCCCTCTCCAGCGCGAGCTTTATAGTCGGGACTCCCTCCGGGGTGAAGCCGGCTAACCGGGTCGCCTCATAGTCGAGGGCGTAGGTATCCGCGGAAGCTAGAATTAACTCCCGCTTGACCTCGTCGCCTCGAGATGGCCCCGCCCCATCCATAGCCCTTACCCCGTCCAGGATGGTAAGCACCGGAGCGACAAGGTTGTGGATATCCAGAAGCAGCTCCGCGAAGCTCTCTGGGCTCTGCCCCGCCCTGAAGTGATAGAGCGCTTTTCTCTTTCCCGGCAGGCACCCATAGAGGTTCTTTACGCCTAGGGTGAGCCCCATCATTGTGTGGGTCTTGAACTTCGGGAGGTTCCATACGCGATTTTCGCTCACCGCCGCCTCAGCCAACTCAAGCCCCTTGTATCTTACCCCTGAAAAGCTCCCGACCCCGGAAGCCCCCAACTCTACCAGCTCTACGTTGTACTTCGCGCATATTTCGCTTAGGCCGGCTTTTTTGGCTACCCTCTCCAGCGACCCCAGCCCGGGCGAATCGCCCACAGTGACTAAAGCCCCAACGTCGAGGGCGGCGCGTATTGCCCCCTCCAGCACAGCTGGATGGGTAGTTACGTTCTCCTCGGGCTTATGGGCCGCCAGGAGATTCGGTTTGATCAGGAGCGCTTCGCCCCTCGCCGCAAAGTTCTCCGCGCCGCCCAAAAGCTCAAGGGCTTTCGCCACCCCCTCTACCGCATTGGAGTAGTCCTCACAGCGTACCCGCGCTACTCTCTTCAACTCATCGGCTCCGTCGAACCCTCGCCGCCAACATCCTTTAGAACCTCTTTGGCCCAGAGCTCCTGAATCAAGCGGGTAACCTCTCCCGGCGCGCCCGAACCTATCGGCGCTCCGTCGAGGGAGGTGAGGGGGGCTGCTTCAATGAGAGAGTTTGTTAAAAAAGCCTCCTCCGCTTCAAGAAGGGCTTTTTTGGGCAGCAAAACTTCGGCAACCTTCATCGATGCCCTTGCCGCAAGCTCCAAAACGATCTCCCTGGCTATGCCGGGCAATGCGCCGGTCGATAGCGCGGGGGTGTAAAGCGTCCCCTCTTTAACCCAGAATATATTAGATGTGGCCGCCTCGGAAAGGTTTCCTCCTGTTGTTTCAAGAATTGGCACCTCGCCCTCCGGCACATCACGCAGGGCAATAAGAGAGGGCAGGTAGTTTATCGTCTTATGATTTTGAAGCGTCAACCCCTCGGCGCGGAGGGGGTAGGGTAGCGTTCTTCCCGCGACCCCGTAACGCTGCATATGCGGGAGGCCCTCGGGCAGCGCCCTTGTGGTGATCAAGGTGGTCGCAGCAGAGGTGTTTGGATCCGGGCGTAGCGCCGTGGTCTCGCTTTTGCGCGTCAGTGTTATCCTCACAGCGCCCTCTTGGTGACCATTAAGCCGCGCAACCTCCTCCGCCAGCAAGAAGAGGTCCGGTGGGGGCGCGGGGAGGGATAGGAACTTTGCCGAGCGGACCATCCTCGCGTGATGGCGCCCGGCTGCAAAGGCCCGCCCTCCGTAGAGCCTAAGGGTCTCAAAGATGCCGTCGCCATAAAGGAGGCCGCGCTCCGTTACCGGCAGGGAGGCATTTTCAAGGTCAAGGACCTCTCCGTTTAAGGCAACCTTCACTGCTCGCCCCATACGCGGCCCTTGCCGGTTACCGCTTTAATGAAGGATTGCGCCTTGGTGATAGTCTCCTCAAACTCCTCCTCGGGGTCGGAGTCGATGACGATGCCGCCGCCCACCTGAAAGTGGATGGTGTCGCCCTTCATTATCGCCGTGCGTATGGCGATGTTGAGGTCTACCCTGCCGGAGAAATCTATGTAGCCTATTGAGCCGCAGTAGGCGCCCCTCGCCGTCGGCTCAAGCTCGTCTATTATCGAGAGCGCCCGCACCTTGGGCGCGCCGGTTATCGAGCCGCCGGGGAAGGAGTTCCTGATGCAGTCGACCAAATCACGCGAGGGGTGAATCCTCCCTGCAACGGTGGAGACTATGTGGTGGACGTTGGCGTAGGATTCAAGCACCGCAAGGTCCGGCACGTGGACGGAGTTGTAACTTGAGACTCTTCCCAAGTCGTTTCTTTCAAGGTCGACGATCATTATGTGTTCGGCGCTGTCCTTGACGCTATCCTTTAGCTCCTTGGCAAGGAGGGCGTCCTCCTCAGGGTCCCTACCGCGTGGGCGGGTGCCCTTGATCGGCCGCGTCTCGATATAATCTCCGTCGATCAGGAGATATCGCTCGGGGGAGTTGGAGAGCACCGCGAAGTTGTCCGGGAAGAGGCACGCTCCGAAGGGGGCGGGGCTTGCTTCCCTGAACTTAAGGTATAGCTCTATTGGGTCAAGCTCGTAGCCCTTGATGGTAAAACGTCGAGAGAGGTTGACCTGATAGACGTCGCCCTTTGCGATGTACTCACGCGCGCGCTCCACCGCGTCCCTGTACTCCTCGGGTGTCTCGTTGGCGATAAGATCCTCCACCTTTATGTCGAGCGGCTCGAAGGTTGGCGCTCTCTCCGGGGGTGGCGGGGCCAACCAGTGGTCTACCACCTCCTTCGGGGCGCCCTCCTTTACCGCCAGCGACGCCTCGCCGGTGCGGTTGTCAAAGGCGACAACGACATCGTGGAAGGTGAAGAAGAGGTCGGGCATATTTATGTCGTCTACGGCGTGTTGCTCGACGTTTTCAATTAAGGGGAAGAGGTCATACGCCAGATACCCCACGGCTCCGCCGCAGGCCATTGGGAATGCACCGCGCTCCTCTACGCAATACTTTGTGAAGAGCTCCTTCATAAGGTCAAAGGGGTGTATATGCTTCTCTTCGCGTCTGCCTTCGCGGGGGTAATCGATGCGGCACTCATAGCCCTTGGCGTGCACCACGAGGAAGGGGTCCGACCCTATGAAAGAGTGGTTTGTGTATTTTTCCGGGCCGCCCGCGCCATCAAGGAAGAAGGGGTATGGCTGCTTTGCCGCGTGGCGGAATGCACCTGCTGGACTCCAGCCGCCCGGCAATTTATGTATGGTCAAAACGTGTCTCCATAATCTTTATCGAAGGTGTATCTTGAAACAAAGCGCGACCAGCCGAAAAGCTCGCGGTCGCAGATTGCATCCGGCGCGGTAGCCAGCGCAAAGGCAGCGTAGGCGCTCTCCTCGCATAGCTCTCCGGCAAGTTTACCGGATATAAGGTCGATTCTGGCAAACTCCACCTTTGGCGGCGCAGGCCAGGGGGGCGGGGTGCCGTCGAGCGCCGAGGCGAACATCACATCCACCCAGAGAGGCAGCGCAGCGCGCGCCCCCGTCTCCCCGAGCCCCAGCGTAGAGTTGTCATCTCTGCCCACCCAAACGCCAAGGGCCAGCCTGCTCGAAAACCCAAGAAAAGAGGCATCGCGCTGGTCGTCTGTGGTGCCTGTTTTGCCCGCCACTTTGAAGGGGAGGGAGCGGGCCTGTTTGCCGGTTCCCTCCTCGACTACAGCGCGGAGCATGTCAGCCAGTATGAAGGCGTCCTTAGGCTCCATGACTCGCATCGGCCCTTGCGGAGCTTCCCAGAGATTCTTGCCCTCGGGGCCGAAAACTGCGCGGATACGGTATGGCGTCGGGCGCATCCCCCCGGCGGGAAAAGTCGCGTACGCTGCGGTGAGCGACTCAAGGGTCGCCCCTCCAACCCCGAGCGCAGTCGCCAGGCCCTCTCCCATTGCGTTTTCCAACCCAAGGCGGCGGACGAAGGCCTCCACCTTCGGCAGCCCGACCTCATTAAGGAGCTTTATGGCAGGGATGTTGCGGGAGTGGGCCAGCGCCTTCCGAAGGGTTATCATACCCTCAAAGTCACGTTCGTAGTTTTGTGGTTTCCAGGGCTCCCTGGGTGATGCGCCGGGGTAGGAGACCGGGGCGTCGAGGAGGGTGGATGCCTGGGTCATCCCAGCCTCGATTGCCGCGCCGTAGATGAATGGCTTGAAGGTAGAGCCCATCTGCCTGTGGGCCTGAGTGGCCCGGTCGAATTGGCTCTCCCTCCAATCGGTGCCGCCGATGTGGGCGAGGACCGCCCCGGTGCGGGGGTCCAGCGCTATCAGCGCGCCCTGTACCGGGTCCGGCTTTACCTTGAAGTTGTGGCGGCCTTCAACCCTTTCGACCTGCTTTAGGAGCGCACTTTCGGCGGTGCTCTGAAGGGTCGGGTCCAGGGTTGTATAGACCTTCAACCCTCCACGGTAGACCGTCTCCCAACCGAAGACCTCCACCAACTCCTTTCTCACCTCTTCTACAAAGTATGGGGCGAGCTGCGGCGCTTTCTCCTCACCCTTGACCGGTATTGGGATGGAATAAGCCTCCTTCGCCGCCTCCTCGGTGACCCATCCAAGCGCGAGCATCCTCCTAATGACGAGGTCTCTCCTATCCTTAGCGAGGTCTGGATTTCTGAAGGGGTTATAGCGTGAGGGGGCTTTGGGGAGCGCTGCGAGGAGGGCGCATTCGGCCAGATTGAGCTCGCTCACCTCTTTGCCGAAGTACCCCAGCGATGCAGCCGCTACTCCGTAGGTGCCGTTGCCGAAGGGTATCTGGTTGAGGTAGAGGGCGAGAATCTCCTCCTTCGTATAGAGCTTCTCAATCTCGAAGGCGAGAAGCGCCTCTCTTACCTTTCTTTTGATCGTCTTTTTTGGCGTAAGGAAGAGGACCTTTGCAAGCTGCTGGGTTATCGTTGAGCCACCCTCTTTGGCCTCACCGGAGAGGATGTCTACGGCAAGCGCCTTTGCGATGCGCATGACGTTGATGCCGATGTGCTCGAAGTAGCGGTGGTCCTCAATCGATACGACGGCGTTTATCAGATTTTGGGGCATCTTGCCGATGGGCACAGGGGTGCGCCGCTCTACCGCGAATTCGGTGAGGAGGGTCGAGTCGGCGGCGTAAATAGCCGTGGAGCTTGGCGGCCTGAAGTCCTCGAGCGCCATCACCTCCGGGAGGCCTCTGGAGAGCACTGTGACGCCCCCGGCCATAGCTCCTATTATCAGGGCCATTATAAGCCCGAAGATGGCGAAGATTGCCTTCATCCCGGCTTCTCCGCAGCCTTCTTCGAGGCAGGGTCGCGGCGCTCATAGGCGTCGATGATCTCCTGCACCAGCGGATGCCTCACTACATCATGGCGCGTGAATGAGCAGAACTTAATTGTCTTGATATCTTTTAAAACGTCGCGGGCGTCGACGAGGCCTGAGCGTTGCCCGCCGGGAAGGTCGATTTGAGTTATGTCCCCGGTGATGACAGCTTTCGAGTCGAAGCCGAGGCGGGTCAGAAACATCTTCATCTGGTCGCGGGTAGTGTTCTGCGCCTCGTCCAGTATTACAAAGGAGTCGTCAAGGGTGCGCCCGCGCATAAAGGCGAGGGGTGCAACCTCAATGGTACCGGATTCGATTAGCTTCGCCGCCTTTTCAAAGGGCATCATAGTGTGCAGGGCGTCATAGAGGGGGCGGAGGTATGGGTTGACCTTCTCAGAGAGGTCTCCGGGTAAAAAACCGAGCTTTTCTCCGGCCTCTACGGCGGGGCGCGCGAGGATTATCCTCTTGACCTCTTTTTTTACCAGCGCCGCGACCGCCATCGCCATCGCTAGAAATGTCTTGCCCGTACCAGCGGGGCCGATGCCGAAGACGCAGTCGTAGTTTCGAATCGCCTCTATGTATGCCTTTTGCGCCGAAGATTTGGGGCTGATGACTCTTCTGCCGGCGGTGACGTAGACTGCGTCCAGGAATATGTCTTTTAGCTTTGCCCGCGAGTTGGCTTTGAGGATACGCACGGCGTGGTCTATATCGGTCCGGTAGAGGGGGTAGCCCTCGGATATAAGGGAGTAGAGCTGTATTAGCACTCCCTTTGCAAGCTCAACCTCCTCTTTTTCGCCGCTTATGGAGAGCACCGTCCCGCGGCTGTTTATCTCAACGCCCCTTAGTACACGCGTAAGCTCGTTGATATTGTCGTTTCTCTTGCCCGCCAGCGTCTGAAAATTTTGGGGGTCGGAGAATTCAAGTTTTTCCGTCATGGATTGAAGTGTCCTGTAAAGCTTAGCGGCTTTGATGCCTTTCGGGGGTGGCCCCCACATACATTTTCACAAGGCGTGGCGGCTTAATAAAAATACCATAACCAATAAAACCCTCGTTTTACTAAGCCCGCCCGGGGCTTTTTAAGAGAGTTCTAATTCCAGTTTAGCATGGAGTTTACAAGCAATTTTACCGCTTTTACCAATCACTTGTGCTATTACCCGGAAGTTGGGAGAATAGCAAAGGGAAGGGGGCTTTAAAAGGCGATTTTGTTAAGATGCTTGAAGCCATGCTGGCCCTCTGTTATAAAAGCTGCGGATGTGGTTTCACCGACCGCTGAAAGCTGGGGGGTTTAGCCCCTCCCTGTTATCGACGCCGAGGAGGAAATATGCCTGTCATAACCATTTCAAGCCAGTATGGGGCTGGCGGACCGGAGCTTGGCCGCGAACTCTCCAAAAGGCTTGGTATCGATTATCTGGACAAGGAGATCATTCACAAGGTCGCCCTTGAGGTCAACGTGCCCGACTCAGAGGTTGAGGAGTTCGAGCCAAAGCACCATTCAAAGTATAAGACATTCTTCTCCACAATCTTCGACCTTGACGCGTTGAAGAAGAAGGCGAAGACATTGGAGGAGGCGGAGCAGGAATCCTCCTTTGACGACCGCGACGAGATACCCTACCAGTTCAACGTGGATGGGTGGATCGACAGCGACATCTACAAGCAGATGATCGTAAAGATCATAAGCGCCCTCGGAGACAGGCGCGGCGTCGTAATAGCAGGCCGCGGCGGACAGCATATCCTCCGAGACAACCCCCGCACAATCCATGTCCGCCTCGTCTCAGACTTTGACGATCGCGTTGACAAGATGGCGAAAAAACGCAATATGACAACCTCCGACGCTGACGAGTATGTCTCAACTATGGACTCTCGAAGCCGAGATTATCTGCGCTTTTATTTTGACTGCGACCCCGATGAGGACACCCTCTACGACATAGTTTTAAATACCTCGCGTCTATCCCTTGATAGCTGCGCGGACCTCATTGAGAAGCTGGCGAATGGGTTGGTTGAATAATCTGTAGATTTTACTAAGTATCGAAGAGAGGCCGCCCGTTGGGGCGGCCTTTTTTATTTTTATCATCCAATGAAAAAGGCGTCACCTGTTTGGCGACGCCTTTTAATCAATAAGTGGTCAATGATGCTACTTGGCTTCACCCTCTCCATTAGCTTTTTCGACCATGCTCTTGAGGGCATTTACGCGGTCCTCAAGCTGCTGCTTGGCTTCGCGGTCGGTAATGATGTTCCTGTCAAGAAGCTCCTGCCACGCCTCAAGCGCGCCAGCGTTGTCCTGAAGGTCATGCAAAAGGGTTATGCCAAGGTTGTAAAGGGCATTGACATGGCTCTTGTCGACCTCAGACGCCTTTTTGAAGTCAGCGATGGCGGCGACATAATCACTTATGGCGCGATACATAATCCCGCGGTCAGTCAGTACGTCCGGGTCGTCAGGGCCAAGCTCAAGGGCCTTGGAGTATGCCTCGATAGCTTCATTCGGCTGCTGCGAGTCGAAGTAGAGGTTGCCAAGCTTAACCCACGCCGAGCGGTTGTCGGGCGAGAGCTTTAGCGCTTCCTTAATGCCGTTTATCTCTGCTGTAAGGTTGGGCATCGTTGCGCTTGGCGGCGCCAGGGTAGGCGGCGGCGCTTGGGGGGCGGCCTGTTGCCCCGGCGCTTTATATGCCTGACTGCTCCCCCCACCCATAATCAGGTGGTAGGATAGGAGGCCCAGCAAAAAGCCTAGGATAAGGGCTGATGCCCCGATTATAACCGCTTGCTCCTTGGTAAAAACTTTATCTTTCTTACTCATAAGATTGTCGTCCCTAGGTTAAATTTCAGTTTTCGTTGTGATTTGGCATTCTCTTAGCTCACGCCCTTACTGTCAAGTGGAGGCGAGCCAAGGTGGGTATTGATATCTACCTCCCAAATCGACCAAAGGGTTCACCTTTTGACGCATTAGCAAAAAAAAAGCCCCGGCAAATCGCCGGGGCTTTTTTGTCTTAAATAACTTTTAGTTCTGTACTGGCATTGGCGAAAAGAAGTTGGCGATCTGATTCTGTGCGGTTATGTAGAGCGGCAGCTCATCGGGTACGACGGGGTTGTACTCGAAGGAGTGGCTCATCGGGATCGGGTCATCAAATTCATCCACCGCGTAGAGAAATCCTCCCGGCAGCGGGAGAGCGGTATTCAGTGGGTCGGCAGCACTCACCACGCCAAGGTTCATCCCCTCATCCTTTAAGAATGCACGCCCGCTCGATTCGGGAACGGTGGGGTCGGACTCTGAGATAATGGCGAGAGTTGTGAGTGCCCTTGGCAAGACCGTTTCCTCTACAAAGGTTTGGCCGACTCCCATGTATGCGCCGTCAACCGGGTCCATCAGCCACTGTGCCAGGTTGAGGAATACGTAATATTCAGGAGTTCCCTTGGTGTAGCCGAGGCTCTCGACCATTGTGCCCAGGGAGGTAATATCCGTTTTATCCAGAACGTTCGCCAGGTTGGAGGAGAGCCCGGTGAGCACAACTTTCGAGGGCAGCGGATTGCCGTTTAAAAGGGTTGAGCCAAGAATTGCCCCCAGTGAGTGTGCGCCGAAGTAGAGCTCATCCATGTTGAAATCGTCTAATTCGTTCATGTTGAGGTCCATCGTCTCAATCATGTAGGTCATGAAAGAGAGGTCGAAGGCCCCCTGATATACGTTTGCCCTGTCGAGGAGGATATTCGCCGTGAAGAAGGGGATGTATATGCCTGACTCCGGCACAGCCTCAACTGCGCGCTCTCCGTGGAAGGGGGCGTCAATGGCCACGGTGGCTATGCCATTGGCTGCGAGCCTGTTCGCTATAGCCAGCGCAGATTCTTTTTCCGAGCCTAGGCCGTGCTGGAAGAGAACTACGGGGTAGGGCTCGCTGCCTGCCTCCGGGAGAGTTGCGAGGAAAGGAATAATTGTATCTACAGGGCTCATGCCACCCGTAATGTCGACGCTGCCACTTATGAAGCCACTGTAAGCATTACCAATGTTGCTGCCCGAATAGGGGGCCTCGATGGTATAGTCACCGTATTCAGCAATTTGACCAAAATTCGTCGCTGTCAAATACCCGCCAATACCTATTTCTCCTGATTCGTAGGAGAAGGTGTCTCCATACTCATCGCCGGGGTAGGGTAGGAAGTTACCAGGGCTGGCAGGGTTCTCCAAGTCGAGGGAGTTGGAGAGGGTGATATCCGCGGAGGTCGCGGTCCATAAGAGGAGTACGTCATCGCGTAACCAGGACATTGATGGGTCAGGGTCGGTCTGGTACACGGATGCCATGGCATTCATGGAAACCAGCGGCAAGAGTTGGTCGAATATGGGCTCGTAGCCAAGGCGGATGGGCTCGAAGTTCTCATAGGGATGTGAGAAGTTCTCAAGCGCCAGAGACTCCTCGGATTTAATCGCCCTCATGCCGAAAGAGGGCTCTACAGGCTCACCCGCCATATCTTCAAGACCGCTCTTGACCACGAAGATGTACTTAGAGCCGGGGATGAGCGGCGGAGTGGCTATGAGGGTGATGTTGGTCGGGTCGGAATCGTCAGCAACAAAGCTGTTAAACGCTTCAGGGAAGGTGCCGTTGTAGTAGCGCACGTCGAAGTCAAAAGTCGTTGGATCTGTATTATCCGGTAAAGCGCGAAACGCCAGGAACTCAAGGGTGGATATATCAACCGGGGCCGAGAAGGGCAGGCTTAAAAACATATTGGGAGACAGGCCGGGGAGTAACAAGCCGTTTACCACTGTCTTAAGGGTGCCCATGTCCATGTCCGTAGGAGATTCATCCCCGGCCAAGGGCAGGTAGACGCTGCCCGGGTTGGGGTTGTCATCACTCATCCAGGTAACGTCGTTGGGCATCGGCATTCTGACAACAGGCAGCAGGCCGGGCTCGTAGAGTGCGAAGGTCTGAAGCGCGTCTGAATCGGTATGGTAGGGGTCGGGGTCCGTACCGGCGACCTCGCTATCGTCTTGAGACACGCTGCACCCGAGGGTGAGGAGCGCTGTAAGGAGCATGGCCCAAATGAAAAGTGAAGTTCGCCTCATGATCTTTCTCCAGTCTTTGTGTTAGAGAGACGGGTTAAAATGCAATTTTATTCTAACCCAATCAATCTTGAAAGCACAAGTTCTTGCTCGCGCTAGCGGTGAAGAAAAAGAATTATCTACGTAGGTTTAGGAGCCTTGACTTGAAAGATTGCTCACTATAACATGGTTCCAACTTTGCGCTTTGGCAACCGCTTTCTCCGTTGAATTCGCTAAGGGGTTGCGGGGCCGCTTTTTGACGCTTTCATCGTCATGGAAAGACGGAAAGGGGAAACACGGATGAAATCTGTTTCTCGGTTGTTGTGCGGCGCCTTTGCAGTAGGTGCCATCGCAGTGGGTTCCACCTCCGCCACCGCCGCGGGCTTCATGCTCATGGAGCAGTCAGTGAGCGGCATAGGTAATTGCTTCGCGGGCGCGGGCGCTGACGCTTACGACGCCAGCACCGTCTATTTCAACCCAGCGGGGATGACTTACCTTGAGGGCAGTCAGGTCGCAGCGGGGTTCCACCTAATCGCGCCCACCTTCAAGTTTGAGAATGACGGCTCCACACATATCCTTCAGGATATCACGGGGCAGGGGCTTACCGGCGGCAACGGCGGCAATGGCGGCATTACAAAGGTCGCGCCCAACTTCTACTATGTAAATAATGACAGCGATTTGGCCTGGGGCATCGGCGTAAACGCCCCCTTCGGCAACGCCACCGATTACGGTGACACCTGGGTTGGCCGCTACCACGGCACTGACTCCGAGATCATCACCATCAACATAAACCCCTCCGTAGCTTACAAGGTAAATGAGAAGTTCTCCGTAGGCGGCGGCCTGAATGTCCAGTATCTCGAAGCGACTCTGGGCTCCATGATCGACTTCGGCACCGCGCTCTCAGCTCTGGGCTTCACTCCGCAGGCTGACGACGGCAAGGTAAGCCTTGAGGCTGACAGCTTCGGTTACGGCTGGAACGTCGGCATGATGTTCAACATTGACGACACGAGCCGTCTCGGCTTCTCCTACCGCTCCAAAATCAAGCACGACGCCGAGGGCGACGCGGACTTCTCCGTGCCCGCCGACGTTCGCGCTACCCTTGACGGTATGGGTGCTTCGGACCTTTATGTTGACGTAGACGCCTCAGCCTCGATAACCCTTCCCGCGATGGCGGTCCTCGCCTACTTCAACCAGGTTACTCCCAAGCTGGCCCTGATGGGCAACATCGTCTGGACCCAGTGGGATGAGATGGACGGCCTCGTAGCAGAGTTTGATAACGACCAGCCGGATAACGTAACCGTGATGAATTGGGAGAACAGCTTCCGCTACGCAGTGGGCGCCACCTACTCCTACAGCGAGCGCCTTGACCTTCGCTGCGGAATCTCCTATGAAGAGACGCCCATCCCGGATGCCGAGCACCGCACCCCGCGCATCCCCGACGACAACCGTTGGTGGGTCTCAGTGGGCGCAGGGTATCAGGCGGGCTCCCAGCTTAATCTGGACTTTGGTTTGACACAGATTTTCGCCGACTCGATGGAGATAGACAAGTCCGAGAGCTTCTCAGAGGATGAGAATGACTATATCCGTGGCGGCCTGAAGGGCGATTACAACTCCTCAGTAACCATCTTGAGCGCCCAGGCGGTTTACTCCTTCTAGCTCCAGCAAGTTTTTAAGATTAAAGGGGCTGCCCACACGGGCGGCCCCTTTTTATTGCCGAAAACAAATTAGGCCGCCCCGGTTTGGGGGCGGCCTTTAATTTTGCCAACGGCTTATTGCTTCTTATTAATCTTCGTAGTAGAGCGCCTCAAGCGCCTCTTTGTAGTGCTTGATTATATTGGCGCGGCGCATCTTAAGGGTCGGGGTTACTTCGCCGTCCCCGGCTGAGAAGGGGTGGTCCAGGAGGACGAACTTCTTAACCGACTCGTAGGAGGCGAAGTCATTATCCTTCTGGTGCTTTTTAATCCTGCGCTCTATGAGAGATACAACCTCGGGGTTTGAGACCAGGGAGGTCATGTCGGTGTACTCGAGCTTTTTGTGGTCTGCGTACTTCTTTAGCATCTCGAAGTCCGGTACGATAAGGGCAGAGATGAATTTCTTGGCGTCGCCGTAGACCATCACCTCTTCTAAGTACTTGTCCATCTTCAAGACATTTTCAATCTTCTGCGGGGCGATATTCTTGCCACCGGCGGTGACTATCAGATCTTTTTTTCTGTCCGTGATGTAAAGCCGCCCCTCATCATCGAATCTGCCTATGTCCCCGGTGGAGAACCAGCCGTCTGCAGTTAGGGCCGCTTTGGTGGCCTCCTCATCCTCAAAGTATCCGCTAAAGACATTCGGCCCCTTGACGACTATCTCCCCATCCTCGGCGAGCTTTACCTCGACTCTGGGAATAACGGGCCCGACAGAGCCTGACTTCTGGTTGCCCACGCGGTTTGCGGATATGATTGGGGAGGTCTCGGTAAGGCCGTAGCCCTCGTAGACGGGTATCCCGATTGTGTTGAAGAAGGTCGCGAGCTCCGGGGCGAGGGGGGCTCCACCCGAGATGAAGTAGCGGATGCGCCCGCCGAAGCGGTCACGTATCTTGGAGTAGACGAGTTTGTCGGCGAGGGAAAACTGTAGCCCCAAAAAGCCGGAGGGCTTCTGGCCCACGTCCCAGAGTTTCCCGGCCTGCTCCGCTACATCCAGCGCCCAGAAGGCAATCTGCTTTTTAGGCGCGCCCGACTCCATCGCCCCCGTCCTTATCGCCGTGTATATCTTCTCAAAGATCCTCGGCACTGAGACGGAGACTGTTGGCTTGACCTCCTGTAGATTGTCCGCGACCTTTGTAATGTGTTCGGCGTATGCGGTGGTCGCCCCCGAGATGAGCATGACAACCGAGGCCATGCGCTCAAGAACGTGGGCGAGGGGTAGGTGGGATAAGTGTATGTCTCCCACACCGATATCGAAGAGCTCGAGCGCCGTTTCCGCATTGGAGCGTATGTTGTCGTGAGTCAGCATCACCCCCTTTGGCTCGCCGGTGGTGCCGGAGGTGAATATGATGGTGAAGATGTCGTCGTTTTTTATGTTTGAGAGGCGTTCGTCGATAAGGGCCATATCCGCATCGACATTTGCGAACTCTGAGAGCGCGATGAATTTGGGGTGGTTTACACCGTCCATCGCATCATCCTCAAAGACGATGACCTTCTTTACCATCTCAAGGTCGTCGATGATTGAGAGCGCTAGCTCTACAAGCTCCGGGTCGGAGACAAAGAGGAAGGAGGAGTGGCTCCTCTCGATAAGGCGTTTGGCTTCATGCGCCGTCAGGTTGGGGTATATCGGCACAACGATTCCGCCTGTTGTTAGAATCGCGGCATCCGATGCCGTCCACTCGTAGCGGGTGTGGCTCATGATGGCCGCTTTGTCGCCGGGCTTTAACCCCTCATTTGCCAGCGCGGTTGCCATGCGGGCTATTAAATTATAGAACTTTCCCCAGGAGATATCCTTATAGGTACCCCCGATTTTGGTCTTTACGACGGCATTGTCCTTCCATTTTTCAGAGCAATCGCGGATGATCTGGGGGATACTCATTCTTCTCTCCTGAGTGGTTGTCTAAAGAAAAATGAATGCTAATTCAGTTTTTAGCCATTGTCAATTTCAACCGAACTTATAATTCATATTAAAACGCTATTTCACCGGGAGGCAAAGTGAAAGTCACATTTTTAGAGCCATTTTTCGGCGGCAGCCACCGCGCTTTTGCCGAGGGTTGGCAAAAGTATTCGGTAAATAAGGTTGAGCTCTCCACTATGCCTGCGCGTTTCTGGAAGTGGAGGATGCGCGGCGCAGCCCTTGAATACGCCAAACGTGCTATGAAAAGTGAACCGCCGGATATATGGTTTACTTCATCAACCTTGGATGTTGCGCACTTTAAAGCGCTCACCGGCACTCAAAGCCCGATAATAACATATTTTCATGAAAATCAAGCCTCTTACCCGGCGCGGGAGGGTGAGGAGATAGCCGAGCGCGACATTCAGTACATCTTCACCGACCTTGCGACGGCGCTGGCGGCGGACCGCATCGCTTTTAATTCGAAGTTCCAGCTGGATGAATTTATAGCAGGGCTTAAGGTGACGATGCGTAGAATGCCCGACCACCGGCAGGGTTGGATATATGATGCGATCATGGAGAAAGCTTCTGTGGTTCACCTTGGTGTTGAGCTAGCCGACATAAAGATAGCTGGGGAGCGGCCACTAAATAGAAGTGAGGGGCCGCCCGTCCTATTGTGGAACCACAGGTGGGAGTACGACAAAAACCCCGAGGCGCTCTTTGTTGCCTTGGGCGAGCTTATCGATAGAGGCGTTGAGTTCAGGCTGATCCTCTGCGGCGAGCGCTTTTTAAATGAGCCCCCAATATTCTCAAAGGCAAGGGAGCGCTTGGGGGATAGGGTAATTCACTGGGGCTACGCTGATTCGAGAGAGGAGTATGTGTCGCTCCTCCTTCAGGCCGATATAGCGATCTCCACCTCCAACCAGGAGAACTTCGGCATCTCGATGGTTGAGGCTGCCTATGCAGGGGCACATCCCATTGCGCCGGAGCGTTTAAGCTACCCCGAGGTCTTCACTGAAGCGCTCCATGGGGATTGTCTTTACAGCAATGACGAGGAGCTGGTGGAGAGGTTGATAAAGCTCATAAAGGAGCCCCCCTCACGGCTTACAATCGATTTTTTAAGGGAGCATTTTGGGCGGTACGACTGGGCAAAGCGCAGCGTGGCTCTTGACGCTCTGGTTGCCGAGGTTTCATGTTGATTAATAGTGTTATAAGATTTGGTTAATTATACTGGAGCGTTAGTTGCGTCCTAAAGGGATTTTACTCGTCGTGGCGCTGGCGGTTGCGCTTATTGTGGCGATGCTCGTGACCCTTTACGGGGTTAGATCGGGCAAGATAAAGACGAGGCACGGCGCTTACGGCGTCCTCAGGCCGATTAGCCGGTCTCCGGGGGCCGATGCCCCCGGTATAAAGCGCTTTTTGCGTCGCTACTCAAGCTCTGTGAGCTGATAGACGCGAGAGCCAAACCCCAGTTTTTCGGCGTGGTCCAGCTGTATACGCCAATCCGCGTTTGGATGGACGCCGCCGAATTTGTCGCCGCCGGGCTCGTGCCCGCTCTTTAGGGCACTGCCGACAAGGCCCTGTGCGTTGTTGACCATATCTATGGAGCACTGGTCCATCGCTACCGGGTCGCGGCCTGCCAATATCCCGATATCGGCAACGACAGGGGTATCGTTGTTTGAGGCGCAGTCGCAAGATGGGCTGACTTGGGTGATGAAGCTTATAAAGAGGGACTTTTGCTCCTTTTCCTTCATCGCACCCATTGCGAACTCGACCATCTTTTCCTGCATCTCGCGTGGGCCTGTGGCCCACTGAATCATGATGGCGTGTTCGGGGCAGCTAAGGATGCATTCGCCGCACCCGGCACATAGCTCTTTGTCAATCTTGGCTTTTTTGTCCTTAACTGCGATTGCACCATGTGCGCACCAGCGAAGGCACTGGGCGCATCCGACGCAGAGCTTGGCCTTGACCTTGGGTGAGATGCCCGAGTGCATATCAAGCTTGCCCGCGCGGGTTGAGCAGCCCATGCCGAGATTTTTCAGGGCGCCGCCGAAGCCTGATATCTCGTGGCCCTTGAAGTGGGTGAGAGCAATCAGGACATCGGCCTGTGCGATACCCGCTGCAATCTCGACCTTGGAGTAGTGTTCGCCGGGGATATCGACCTCAACGCCTGAGGAGCCCCTGAGCCCATCGGCGATGATGAGCGGTGCGCCCACAACGGCGTAGTCAAAGCCGTGGGTTATTGCAGTAGTAAGGTGATTTACCGCATCGGTGCGGGAGCCAACGTAGAGTGTGTTTGTGTCTGTGATGAATGGGTGGCCGCCAAGGGCCTTCACAGCCTCGACGACGCGCCTTACAAAGATTGGCCTTATGAAGGAGGTGTTGCCCTCCTCGCCAAAGTGAAGTTTTATCGCGACCTTGTCGCCTGGGCTGACAATATCTTCCAGCCCGGTGACCTTCATTAGGTCGTCCAGCTTGTTATAGAGGTTCCTGCGAAGCGTAGTGCGCATGTTTGTGAAGTTAAGTTGCTTAGCGGTCATTGGGTCGCTCACGAAGGAAAGGGTTTTAAAGGTACTGTGGACGTGAAATCTACCATAAGGAAGTCAGAGGAGCAAAGACCCGTTGAGATGAGAGGGCTTTGTTGATGTTCGGGGTTGGCGACAAAGCGGTTTATCCCGCGCATGGGGTAGGTGAGATCCTCGCCGTGGAGAGCCGCGACATAATGGGGTCCGATGTTAAGGTCTATGTAATGCGGATCATCGAGCGCAATATGACCATCCTCATCCCGGTTGCGAAATCTGAGGAGGTGGGCCTTCGTCCTGTGATGAGCGACTCGGAGGTCGAGGGTGTTTTCGAAGTTTTAAAGCAGCGCCATAAAGTATGCGACAACCAGACCTGGAACCGGCGCTTCAGGGAATACACAGAGAAAATCCGCACAGGTTCGGCGCTTGAGATTGCGCAGGTTCTGCGTGACCTTTACCTCTTGCGTTCAGGTAAAGCGCTCTCCTATGGGGAGAAGCGGATGCTTAATACGGCGATTGAGCTTTTATCACAGGAGATAGCGGTAGCGCAGGGCCAGAAGGCAAGTCAGGCGGAAAAAGAAATACTTTCAGCGTTCGGCGACGTCAGTTAAACTTATACCCATACCATACCGAAGGCGCCGTGAAACGTTTTGGAAGCGATAGGTAAATAATTAAAATCATTATAATTATACCACGCAACACTATTTATACCGATCATACCTAAGTTAGGCGAAAGACAGGACAGTAATGAACATCAATACGCTTTTATACCGTGTATTTATATTCCTATTCTTTATGTTGGCGGGGTCCCTCGCCGGAGCGCGTTTTTTCTCGATAAGTCAATCCACCGGCATCGGCGCCCTCTTGGGTGCATTCGCCGGGGTGCTTGTTTTCTTAGTTGAAAAAGCGATCTCAAGGACGCAGCCCCATGTAATCTTCGGGGGTGGCGTGGGCGCGCTGGCAGGTGCGTTCGTAGCACTCGGCGTAGGGCGCGTGCTGGGATTCTCCAATATGCCGCCGCTCTTCATCCTTAGCATACTAATTCTCGCAGGGCACATGGGCTTCGTCGCCGGCGCGCGCGGAATCCGCGCTTTCAGCTTAGCCAAATCATCTCAGGGGCTCACCGGCGCATCCATCCCCAAGCTGCTTGACACCTCCTCCATCATCGATGGAAGGATTGTTGAGATGGTGGAGCTCGGCTTCGTCGGCGGCCCGCTAATCGTCCCGCAGTTTGTTTTAAGAGAGCTCCAGGGAATAGCGGACTCCACCGACCCGCTAAAGCGAGCGCGCGGCAGGAGGGGGCTTAGCGTCCTTGAGCGGCTGCAATCCCTGGAGGAAGCGGAGACCCGCGTCGTAGACGAAGATTACCCCCGCATAAAAGAGGTGGATCAGAAACTCGTGGCGATGGGCAAATCAAAGTCAGCCACCATCGTAACCACCGATTTCAACTTGGCTAAGGTTGCCGAGCTACAGGGGATAAACGTCCTCAATGTAAATGAACTCTCCCAGGCGCTTAGGCCTGTTGTCCTTCCGGGTGAGGAGATTCGCGTCACCATACAAAAGGAGGGCAAGGAGCCGGGGCAGGGTGTAGGCTACCTGGAAGATGGCACGATGGTTGTTGTGGAGGAGGGCGCTGTCCACATGGGCGAGTCGATACGCTCGTTGGTAACCTCAGTGCTTCAGACAAGCGCGGGAAGGATGATCTTCACCCGATCGCCAAACGATGGAGATTCACTTGAGATGCCCAAAGAGGGGCGTAAAGTTTGGCGTCGCGAAAGCTGAGAATCTGGGCGTTAATTACGGCGGGCGGGGTAGGCCGCCGTATGGGCGCGGGGGTCGCGAAACAGTTTTTACAGGTCTCAGGCACCCCGATCCTTACCATCACCATTAGGAACCTTGCTTCATGGGGCCGCTTCGAGGGCTATGTAGTCACCGCGCCAGAGGCGGCTATTGAGGCGACTAGGGAGGCGGTTTCCGACCTAGCAGGGGTAAAGGTTGTCGCCGGGGGAGAGACCAGGCAAGAGTCAGTGCTGCGCGGCCTTGAGGCTTTGACCGATGCCGCTCCGGAGGACATTGTCTTCATCCATGATGGAGTGCGTCCTTACCCGCCGATTGACCTCTTCGATAGATTAACCGAGCTGGCAGCGCCAACAGGCGCTATTTTAGCCTCTGCCGCCACAGATACAGTCAAAACAGTCAATGACGGCGTTGTCGAAGGTACCCTTGATCGGCAGCGGATATATTTCGCGCAGACGCCGCAGGCCTTTCCCCACGCTTATATTTTGAATGCCCACCGAGAAGCAAAGAGGCGGGGCATTTCAGCCACTGATGATGCCTCCCTTTCCGAAGAGCTTGGGGGAAGCGTCAAAGTCGTAACCTCCACTTCGGATAATTTAAAGGTCACGACCCCTGAGGATATCAAATTGCTTCGCCTTAGAGAGGGAGGAGCCCCGATGAGAGTGGGCCATGGTTACGACGTGCACAAGCTGGTCGAAGGACGCGCGCTCACCCTTGGCGGCGTCGTAGTTGAGCACGAGCTTGGCCTCCTCGGTCACTCCGACGCTGATGTGGCTACGCATGCGGTCGCGGATGCACTCCTGGGCGCAGCGGCGCTTGGGGACATTGGTAAACACTTCCCGGATACGGACCCCACCTTCAAGGGGGCGGATTCGCTGATGCTCTTAAAGGAGGTCTCCCGGCTCGTCTCAGGGGAGGGCTATGACATTTTGAATGTTGACGTGACTATCGTCGCAGAGCGCCCGAAGCTTGCGCCGCACATCCCAAAAATGCGCTTTAATCTTGCTGATGCGATGGGTGTCGGGGTCGATATGGTGTCGGTTAAGGCCACGACGACTGAGGGTCTTGGTTTTGAGGGCAAAGAGGAGGGGATCAGCGCTCACGCGGTCGCGCTGCTTGCTGCTAAGTAAATACCTAAAGAGTTTTTAAAATTCGCTGGATATTCGGCCCTTTAACCTTATAACGGCCGATGAATGAAGCTGGCTCACCCTGGACTCGGTTACCCCCAACCGCTCCCCAACCTCCCGCATGGTAAGCTCCTTAAAATAATAGAGCTCGATAACCTCCCGCTCGCGCTCGGGCAGGGAGTCGACGTTTTTTGCAAGGAAGAGCTTTATCTCATCCGTCTCCAGTATGTTGGAGGGTCCGTTCTCGGGGGCGTCTGGTATGAATTCACCCAGCTCAGCCTCCTCCTCGTCGTTATCATCCGACTTAGAGCGATTTAATGAGAGCAGTGAAAGCCCCCGCGCCTTGTTTAGGAGGTCCCGCAGCTGTTCTATGGAGATAGCGAGCTCTTTTGCGATCTCCTCGTGGGTGGGCGGGTGTCCGAGACGCTGCTCAAGCGCTTTTACCGCCTTTGCCATCTCTTTCTCCCGACGCCGCACTGAGCGCGGGGCCCAATCCTGACTCCTCAAATAGTCAAGCATAGCGCCACGGATGCGAAATTCTGCATAGGTGCGGAACTTCACCCCCCTGTCCGGGATGAATTTCTCTACGGCATCTATGAGGCCCAGAACTCCGGTGTTGAAAAGGTCTTCGCTTTCAACATGCGCGGGGAGGCGGGCGCGCAACCTGTCGGTTACGTACCTGACCAGTGGAGTGTACTCTATTAAGAGCTCTTCACGGGTTGTGGAGGCAAACTTATCTAGCTGCGTCGCAGCGCTACCCCCATCTGATATAGAGGGCTCCTTATCGTTACTCATGGATGTAAATCTAGCAAGCGCTGTCTTACTAGTCAATCACTGTGAAGAGAGCGGGTATGAGGAGAATCCCTGCTCAGGGGAGGGGTTCTTTTGGGCTACGCGTAAATCCCAATGCAGGTATGGGAATTTGACTCCAAGCTCTTCCCTTCTGCCCTCAAGGAGGCGGCCGATCATCTTGGTCATCGGGCGCTCGGCAACCACTATAACCTCCACCCTCTCCGGCAACGCCCTGTAAAAGATGGCACTTACGAGGGGGTAGGCGCTAAGCTCCTCGGCGATATGCCAGAGGGCATTGAGAAGGTCGGCGTGATTGCTTGAGAAACCATAGAGTGATAGAGGGTTCGGCTTGTCGCACAAACGGGCTGCAGCGCGCCTTTTTAGCGCTCTTTTCCGCCGTTCACTGCTGTGTGAAAGCTGGAAACGGCGCTTCGGCGTGCGTCTGGATAAGTTCATGCCTTCAGCGTACCCCCACTTCCTAATATTACAAAAACTTAGTTAGCTTGACGCTTGCCGCCCAACTTTGTTCAAATATTCATTTGTTTATTATCACGGGTCACCGGAGAACTCCCTTGAGCGGTTTTAAAGAGCAAGTCGAAGCGAGGTATGAAAAAGCCGGGATAGATCCTCGCGGCGCTTCTCTTATTTTGAGAGCATACAATCGCTCGCTTGGGGTTGAGGAGAGGACCATCCCCTGGGAGGAATTTCAACCTCCACTCCCCGGTGAGCTGAAATCATATAGTGATCTGCTAGGGTATGGCGACGAGGGGGTGGGGCGCTATGATGAATTGGTATGGATCATCCTAAATGGTGGGCTTGGAACCTCTATGGAGGTATCCCATGCAAAGAGCCTTTTGAAGGTCAAGGGAGAGGAGACCTTTCTCGACCTGATTTTAGGCTTCATCGGTAAAATCGCCGGTGAAACGGGTGTCGAAATACCTCTCATCCTGATGAACTCTCCCGCGACGAGGGATGATTCGCTGGCGGCGCTTGAGAGATATGGTGATGAGAGGGCCAACAAAACGCTCCCCGAAGACTTTTTGCAGAACTTCTTCCCCAGGGTAGTCGAGAGGGATGGGAGCCTCTACGGCGCGCCGGAAGATGAGGAGAGCTGGGCGCCTCCGGGCCATGGCGACCTCTATGAGGCTATCTATGGAAGCGGGGTCTTGGATAAGCTATTGGCGGCGGGCAAGCGTTGGGCTTTTATCTCCAATGCGGACAACTTGGGCGCCTCTCCATCACCGCAGCTCCTCGGCTACATGTCGAGTAGCTCCATACCATTTATCATGGAGGTAACCGAGCGCACCAAAGCCGATGTCAAGGGCGGCACCCTGGTAAAGAGAGGCGGGTCCTTAAACCTCCTTGAGATAGCGCAGGTAGCCGATGAGCGGGTAGGGGAGTTCCAGGATATCGACCGGTTCAAAGTTTTTAACACCAACAACTTGTGGATTGATCTGAGGGCGCTGAAGGATCGCATGGAGGTGGGCGGCCTAGAGCTGCCGCTCATTGTTAACCGCAAAGTGGTGGATGGAGTAGGTATCTTACAGTTGGAGAGCGCGATGGGGGCGGCTATCTCCTCCTTTGAGGGGGCGGAGGGTGTTGTAGTGCCACGGGGGCGCTTCGCACCGGTCAAAACAACATCTGACCTCCTTGTTCGCCGCAGCGATATTTATGTGAAAGGTGAGACTTCGCCTCTTGAGGTGAACCGAGAGCGTTCACAAGCTTTGGGGGTGCCCGTAGTCAGCCTCGATCCGCGCTTTTACAAATCGGTAGAATCTATGGAGATGAGGATACCCTCTGCCCCAAGCCTGATAAACGCAAAGGCCTTGACCATAAAGGGAGATGTGCGCTTTGAGCCGGGGGTAAAGGTAATAGGGGAGGTGATTGTGGAGAACCTGAAGAGCGATCCTCTTCTGGTCCTTAGCGGGACGGTCCTGGAGGGGTGATGAAGCGCGTAATCACAAAAGCGCTTCTCATGGCGGCCCTCCTTCTAACAGTCGGCGGGGCAGCGGCCGCTTTCCGTGAAGGCCCCGTGCTCCTTGAGCGCCCGCCCGTTATGGCTGATAAATATTCCGCGCGCGCAGAGCGGCTCTCAATTACCGGGGAGCGCCTGCCCGATGCCTTCTTAAAGGCAGCGGAGGAGATAGCGGGCAGGGAAAAATCCATCTTGATAATAGGTCATACAGACTCCTCAGGCCCAAAATTGCTCAACAAAGCGCTGGGGCTTCAATATGCGATATTTGCCGCGAACCGCCTTTCAAAGGAGCTTGGGATAGAGCCCTGGCTTTTTTACTGCGCCTCCTCGGGGGAGTCGCCGGACCGTGAGGATGTTTGGGTGGAGCTCTTCCCCTACGAGCCTCCGGCTCCGCCAAAAGAACCTGAGCGAACTCCGATGATTATCCTCGAGCCTGTACCTGAAAAGCAGGAGGGCAACAGGATCGATGCACTTAAGGATATGAGGGTCGATCCGCTGATCTTCGCCACGAACGGCCCGGAGGGGGAGACGCTTTGGGAGGCCAGCACCCTTGAGGTGCTCGCTCCATATTTCTACCCTGCGGGGCAGGGTGGTGTAGCTTATGGGGGGAGCTTTAAGGATGAGCGTTACACTAGCCAGCTTATCTGGCGCGAGCCCAAATCCTCAAAGGAGCTCAAGGTAAGGGTCGAGTCTGTCGAGAAGGGCTGGGCGAGACTCGTTGCGGAGGTGCCGGAGACCCTTACCGACGTTGTTATATGGGCCGGCCCCATTCCTTACCCTGTAACAGTGGAGAAGGGGAGCGCGGAGGCGCACGTCGCGCTCCTTCCACTCGCCACCGAAACATACGCGCAGGGAATTGACCCGAGGGGGCTCACCGTGGTGGGGGAGAAATTGCCGCTGCCCCCCTCGATGGATACCGATAAGGCCCTCCTCGCAGTCCTGATTTGGCAGGGCAAGGATGTAGACCTCGATATTCACGGCTGGCGCGGAGAGGCGCACACCCACCCGCAGGACCCTGACCCGGACCTCTCTGACCGTGCGGCGGAGGGGGTCAGGGTGCTCTTTGACGGGGAGGGGCGGTGGCGCTCAAGCGCTATTGTGGCTGATAAGGTCAAAGACCTTGAGCTTGTGGTGACCGCTTTCAACGATTTCGGCAGCGGCGCGGAATGTTTCATATATCTCCTTTACAATCCGGGGGATGAATTCCTCAGATATGGAAAGATTCTTGGCCCCAGAAAACTGGTGGGGGAGGGCGCGCGCTGGCCCGCCTACTCCGCGAGAGAGGATTGAGATGCAAAGATTTCTCTTGATATTTATGGCATTCGCCTTGGCGTTTATGGCGCTTTCAGTTACCTCACCAGCCTTCGCCGATGAGAAAGAGGACGCAGCTAACGCCGAGCGCGCTGTTAAAAACTATGAGGAACGCGTAGAGGAGCTTTCAAAGGAGGTTGCCTCAATACGCGAGGAGCTTGAAGACCTCACGCGCCAGATGCTTGAGGGCGAGACGGGGAGGGTTTTTATCTTCATGCGCGGCAGGGTCTCCGACTGGGTAGACCGCGCTATCGCCCTTGATATTGATGGAGAGACACTAATCTCTAGGCCGCTGACCCCCGCTGAGCTTAACGTCCTTGGGGGCGACCTTCCTCTTGAGATTATAGAGCTTAGGTTGGCCGCGGGGGAGCATTCGCTGCTCTTCGGGCCAAGGGACGAGCTAATGGCCCAGCCCGTGAAGATGAAAGTGGAGCGCGCCAAGCGTCTCACCTGGATAGTCACCTATGAGGATGGCACCGCCAGATGGGAAGTAGAGTAGCGGCGGCGATACTTTTGGCCGCAACCCTGGCGGGATCGTGCGCATATGCGATTCCGAGGGGCGAGGCGGGCCTATCCGCGGCGGTTGCCGAGCGCTGGGAGCGCGCCGTAAAGCTGATCCCTACAGGCGAGGATGTCTCCCGTGCTCAGGGGTACTTTAGGGCAGTAGCGCTAGTAAACACGGGGAGAGTGCCGGAAGCATTAAAGACCTTCGGCTGGCTAAGCTCGACGGATGGTTCATTCAACGGCCCCGCGCTGGAAAAACTCGTCGAGTACGAGTTTGAGCGGGGGAACTACGGCGCAGTGGTTGAACTCTATGAAAAGAGCAAGGGGCGCCGCTTTTTGGACCCCCCCACCCTCAACTACAGGGTTGGTGAATGCTATTTCATGGTCGGGATATATGACAAGGCGCTGCCCCTGCTTGCAAAGGTCGATAGCGGGGAGCTTGAGAGCTACGCACGCTACACGATGGCCCAGATATCACTGTCGGACGGGGATATCTTAGGGGCAATTGAGCACATCGACGAAGCAATAGATGCGACGAAAAGCCACCCCGACAGGGTTGTGGAAAAGAATCTCTCCGATTACCTCAGGCTGGCGAGGGGCCGCATAATCTACAAAGCGGCTGTCGCAACCGAGGATGTTGAGATTGAGCAGCGTGAAAAGCTACTGCGGCTGGCGATAAGCCAGCTCTCCCTCATTCAGGAGGAGACTCCCTTTTATGCTGAATCTTTGAGGACAATCGGGTGGTGCTCGGCGGAGATTGGAGACATGGTCCGCGCAATAGCCTCCTTTGAAACCGCCATGACCAAGGACCCTGAGAATGCCCATGAGGATCAGTGGGCGCTTGGCAAAGTTCTTGAGAGAAACGAGTTTTATGAGGAGGCTGCCTCCTCCTACTCCGAGGCCAGACTCACAGCCCTTGACTGGGCCGACAGCTGGGAGGAGCAGAGCATGGCGCTAACCGCTCCCCTACCGGAGGTCGATATTGCCTGGATGCGGGCGCTCGCCGAGAACATAGAGTCCGGGGTTTCAGAAAATGCCTCAAGGCTCAATGAGCGGGCGGCGCTGGCGCAAAAAGCCGCCAGCTTGAGGGAGGAGCGCCTCGTTAAGATTTCAAAGCGGATAGGGGTCCTCAAGGATTGGATAGAGGCCCTCGCCGTCGAGCTCGATGATATGGACGCCGGGCTCTATAAATATCTGGACATCGTTCAGGTGGGGGCCCTCTTTCCAAAAGAGGATCGCCCGCGCATCGAGTCTCTGATTGAGAACCAGGATAAGCTCCTTGCGGTTATCAAATGGACACAGGACGCCATAAACACCCTTGTGGCTATGACGAGCTGGGAGGAGACCCCCGATTTCGTAAAGGAGCGGGCGGCCCTGCTTTGGGGGAAGATCCAGGACGCCAACCGCGAACTCGCGGTTGCCCAGCTTGGTTACCTTGAGGGAATTAAAAAGCGCGTAACCGTCCGCGAAAAAGAGCTTAATCGCATGCTCGCAATCCGTCGGGTGGAGCATGAGAATCTAAAGCTCCCCTACGATGAGGCGGTGGTGACCAACGCCGACGAGAAGGAAAAGCTAAAGGCGCTCAATGGCAAACTCGCGCTTCTTGTTGACCGGGCCAAAAAGGTTCAGGGTGAAATTGACGATATTAAAGATGAGGTCCGGGAAGGGATGCTTAAAGCGTCAAGGGAACATTTGCTTAAGAGGGCGGAGGCGCTGCGGCTAAGGGCGGACCGCTTCGCGCTGGATGAAGCGCAGGCCCTCCATCTAATGCAGAACGAGCTCGACAGGTCGGGTGAATGAAGATAAGGAATTTATTTGTCGCCATCCTCATCGCGTCGATTTCCGCCGGCTGCGTCGATGGGCCCCAGGTCAAGGAGCCCAAAGAGGCGGAGCCTGCTAAAAACGTTGAGGTAGAGGCGGTTAAAGAGGTCAGAAAGAAGATCCGCCGTGAGCGGCCCCAGTCGCTAAGGGAGGCTCGCGCCCAGGCTGCCGCAAGGGTCAAGGCCCTTGAGGAGAAGCGAAAGGGGGCAAAGGGCAGCTTAGGCGAGGCCGCCAAAGTAGATTCCCCGGTGATGCAAAAGTATCTGAAGCTCCTTGAGCTTCCCGGCACCCCGGAGGAGCGAAAGCCGGAGATTTTGCTACGCCTTGCGGAGCTTGCCTACCGCCGTGAGGAGGCGGCGCTTAAAAGCGCCTACGAGGAGGGTACTGATATGGATATCCTCCCCGGCGACAAATACCCCCGAACAATAGGTTTCTACCGCACCCTCGCTGACGATTACCCCTCCTCGGAGCAGGCGCTAACCGCAATGTACAACCTCGGCTACCTCTATGGCGAGGAGGGTGAGGTAGTGCTCTCGGCACGATATTACGGCAAGGTCCTCGAGCTCTCGCCCGATACCCCCTATGCAACTGAAATCCACATGAGGATGGGCGAGTCGGCCTTCAACCTCGGCATCTACCGTGAAGCGGTGGACCATTACTCCGAGGTGCTTTCTTCGGGGCGCGAGGAGTACCGCGCCAAGGCGCTCTATAAGCTTGGGTGGAGCTACTACAAGCTGGATATGTATCCGGTGGCCATAGAGACCTTCAGCCACATAATGGATGAGAAAACCCCCCAGAACAGAACGCTCAAGGGCGAGGCGCTTGATATCATGGGGCGCACCTTCGTCGAGTGGGAGGGTGTTGACGGGGTAGTCGGCTACCTGGATGGACGTGAGGCAGGTAAGGAGTATGGCGACCTGCTCTTCAAGGTTCTGGGCGACCTCTACATGGAGGGCAGCCGCCACAAGGATGCAGTGAGGGCCTATGAGACAGGCACCGCCGCCTACCCGCTGACCGAAGTCGCGTTCCCGATGGAGCGGGGGATCATAAATGGTTACCTCGCCATGCAGGACCCTGAGGCGGCAAACCTGAGGCGGCAGCTCTGGTACGACCTTTACCGCCCCGGAACACCCTGGGATGAGGGTAAGAGTGAGGAGCTTAGGAGCGAGCGTGACGAGCGCCTTGAGGAGGGGCTCAGGCTTGCCGCCCTCTACCGGCACTCCAAGGCGCAGCGCGGCGAGGGGGCGATTGAGGATGCCGTTACTCAATATGAGCGTTACCACGAGCTCTTTGGCATCTCCGGGGAGGATGGCTATGAGATGGCCTACGCACAGGCGCAGGCTTACAAGGAGGCCGGGCAAAGCCGCGCAGCCGCAGACAAGTATAGGGAAGTAGCCCTTTATGACTCCATTTTAGACCACCGCGAGGACGCCTCCTATAGGCGCGTCGAGGCGCTGGGGGAGATCTGCGAGCTGGGCTCAGAGTGCTATGACGAGCTCATTGAGGCCCACTGGAGCTATGTCGAGCTGAACCCCGACGCTGATGGCGTCGCAGAGATGCTCTTCGCCGCAGGCGAGCTCTCCTTTGCCAAGGAGGACTTTGACGGCGCGCGCAGAGGGTTTGGCTCTGTTGTCGAGCGCTTCCCCGGCAACCCCCTTGACCCTGAGGCCACGGAGCGCATAGCCCGCTCCTATTTCAGGGAGGAGAATTTTGCCGACGCTGAGGGTTGGGCTAGAAAGACCATCGAAAAAGACCCCGTTGAGGAGACCCGCGAGCGGGCGCTAAAGCTCATCTCCTACTCCATCTTCAAGGAGGCCGAGCTTGCCGAGGCTGCGGGGGACAATGAGGGCGCTGTTACCCATTTTTTCAGAATGGCGAAGGAGTTCCCGGAGGGCGACGCTGCGCAGGTTTCCCTCTACCGAGGCGCCGAGGCTCTAAGGAAGCTGGGCCGCGAAGAGGAGGCGGCGAAGGTGTACCGCAGGATCGCCGAGGAGTATAAATCCTCCAAGTATGCGGAGTCCTCACTTACCCTCTCCTCTGAGATACTCTCATCGCTTGGGGATTGGGGCGGCGTGGCGGTCAACTATGAGGACCTCTACCGCCTCGACGTTACCTCAGCCGAGGCCCCCGGGCATCTCTATCGCGCGGCGATGGCCTTTGAAAAGGCTGGCGACAAAGCGCGCGCGCTGTCACTTTACACGGAATTTGAAGAGGTCTTCCCCACAGACGGGCGCTATGCGCAGGTGCTCTACCTTAAAGGGGCGCTGCTCGACTCCATGGAAAGGCTCCCGGAGGCCGAGGAGTACTACGCTCTCTCCTGGGCAGCCCCGGCTGAGGGTGACGAGAACGTATACCGCGCCAAGGCGTCCCTTGCCCTTGGCGAGAAGGAGCTGGCGCGTTTTAGCGAGATACGCCTTGCCGGAGACCTCGCCGCCGCCCTCGAAGCCAAGGAGCGCTCTCTGGAAAAAGCCCTCGGCCACCTGATAGACACGGCTACGCTTCCATATGCCGAGACCCTAGCCGCATCTTTATACTATGCAGGCGAGGCATTTGAGGAGATGAAGGTCGCGCTGCTGGAGTCGGAGAAGCCCGAGGGGCTAAGTGAAGAGGAGCTGGAAGAGTATATGTTTCTCATTGAGGAGAAAGCCTTTCCCCTTGAGGAGCGAGGCATAGAGTTCTACAGGAAGGGCGTGGCCGCAGCGCAGAGGGCTGGCGCGTGGAATGAGTGGGTCGAAAGGATATACGCCCGCCTGGAAGCGCTTCTGCCCTGGGCTTTCCAGCGTGGCGAGGAGTTGGTGGGTGCATGGGCGCCGCCGCCGAACCCGATCAAGGGGTGGGAGGTCAAGCGATGAAGAGGATCTTTGCCCTTTTAGCTTTGCTCCTTATGCTCTACGCCATTGGCTGCACCCCCGCCGCTGTTGAGGTTAAGGAGGAGGCGGCCTCTACTCAGACCACCGAGGATGGGATCACGCTAAAGGTAAAGGATGAGGCCCCTCCGGCGGCGGTGACGCCGGTTGAGGTTCCCAAAACCGCGGAGGAGCTGATCATTGAGGCGCTTGGCCTTTATGACTCGGGCGACTACAAAAAGGCTATTGAGATTATTGGCGTGGCGCGTGGGATGAATCCCGAGGTAGAGGGCGGCCTCTTCCTTGAAGCGCGCTCCCGCTACGCCATCGGCGACGCAAAGGGTGGTCTGCCGGTGATGGAGCAGCTCCTTGAGCGCGGCGAGGGTGATGAGGACACCTTCGATACCTACATCCTCTGGTCATATCGTGAGGGCAGGGGGGATGAGGCGGTAAAATTCCTGCGAGAGCTGACCGCCGACCTTGATAATGTTCCAGAGGAAGTGCTCGGCGGAATAGGCTGGCTCAATTATCAAGTAGGCAACGCCAAAGAGGCCCTTGAAAGCTGGGGGCGCATGACCGATGAGGAGACTTCAAGGCGCTACGCCCTATATATGGCGAGGCTCTACCTTGAGGAAGCCGACTTTCCAGCCGCCGAGCGCGAGGCGACTCGCGCCATGAGGGTTGGCGGTGAGACGACGTTGATAGCAAAGCTCCTCCTCGCCGAGGTGAAGATGGCGCAGGGCAGGGCGGGCGCGGCTAAAACACTCTATGAAGAGGTGCTTGAGCGTGAACGCTCAAACTACGAGGCGCTAAACGGCCTCGGGCTCCTCAATATGAGGCAGGAGAAGTTCTCCGAGGCCTTAATCCTCTTCAAGCGGGCCACGCTGGAAAATGGCTACCGGCCGGAGGCGTTCAACAACCTGGGGCTGGCAAGCCGTGAGCTTGGCAAGCTCCTCGACGCCGAGGCGGCATATAAAAATGCGCTCAAGGCGAGCAAAGATTACCTCCCAGCGCTAAAGAATCTCGGTATATTGTACGAGAAGTACATGGGCAGATATGGGGAGGCGATAGAGCTTTACGAGCGCTACCTCGCCAGGGTGGGCGATGATGAAGAGGTAGCCCGCTGGCTAAAAGCGGCCAAGCGGATAGAGGGGGGCGGATGATGGCCCATTCTCGAAATTTCCTGAGGGGGGTCCTCTTTATAGCGTTGACTTCGTTAGTTGCCGGGGCGGCGCTGGCAGAGGAAAAATCCCCAACGGATACGTCGACAATCCCGAAAGCTGCCGTGGAGGAAGAGCCTCTCAAACTTGAAATGGAGGATGTAGAGATACGCGGTGAGTTGGAGCGGCCGGAGGTATTCTATATCATACCTCGCCGAAAGGCGCGGCTTGACCTGGGCTCGATGCACAAGGATTATTCGCCCTCGCTGATGGCGCCCTTGAAGCCCTCTGACTTCGAGCGCCTCTGCGGGGGAGATTAGCTGTAGCAAGGTATAACTGATTCAGGCGCGGGCGCGCCTTTTATAAGGGAAGGGAAGAGAACGATGATTGAGTCTATTGCCAGAGCGTTTGTCGATGGCGGTATCTTTATGTATGCGATCACCGCGGCCCTCGGCCTTGGCCTTGCCGTTATGGGGGAGCGCGCCTACTTTCTCATAGTCAAATTCAGCGTGGATGGGGGCAAGTTCTTTGCCGAGCTGAGAAAGCTCCTTGAAAATGGAGACATTGAAGGCGCGTCAAAGCTCTGCGGCGGCGCACCCTTGCCGAGGATACTGGGCGCAGGTGTGCGCGCTGCCAAAAAGGGTGAGCGCGCCATCCAGAACGCTGTCGACGAGGAGGCCCTCGCGGTTATACCGCTGGTAGAAAAGCGCATCCACTACCTCTCAATGATAGCCAACGTCTCAACCCTCCTGGGGCTGCTCGGTACCATCATCGGCCTTATGCAGGCCTTTGACGCCGTCGCCGGTGCGGACCCCTCCCAAAAGGGGGCGATGCTCGCCAAGGGCATCTCAATGGCGATGAACACCACCGCTTACGGTCTAATGGTGGCGATTCCCAATATGGTGGCTTACGCCTTCCTACAGTCCAAGGCGGGTAAGATAGTCGATGAGATAGATGAATACTCCGTCAAGCTGATCAATCTCTTCGCGGCCCTTCGCAAAGGCGAGTAAATAATGGCCGGCTACCGCCCTTCCAAAAGAAGGCGGAAGGAGACCTCGGAAGTTGAGCTTACGCTCATACCCGTAATGAGTCTCCTTGTCGTCCTCGTGCCGATGCTCCTGCAGACCGCGGTCTTCGAGCAGGTGGCTGCGGTGGAGCTAAACCTCCCAAGCGTCGATGCGGCAACCTTTCTAGAGCAGCCCGACCCTGCCGAGATAAAGGCGTCATTGTCGCTGGCGGTTACCAATGAGGGATTCCAGCTTATCTCCGATGAGGACGTCTTAAAGAGGCTGCCTCTAACCGATGGGAAGTTCCAATTCGACAAGCTGGCCGAGGAGCTTAAAGCGCTTAAAGAGAAGCGCTTCTCCCACCAGCAGGCGATAATTCTCCTCATAGAGGATGAGGTCGTCTACGACGACATCATCCACACTATGGATGAGTGCAGGCCCTTCTTTCCAGGCGTCTCCCTCGCCGACAGAATTGTGCCGGGGGAGGAGTAGCGATGCCATTTTCCCCCAGCAAGGCTAAAAAGCACCGCCGCAAGGGTCCCAAGGAGATGAGCCTCCAGATCACCTCGATGATCGACATCTTCACCATACTCCTCGTCTTCCTCCTGAAAAGCTATTCTGCGGAGGGGCAGCTCGTGCAGATTGCAAAGTCGATCTCCCTTCCCGAGTCGACGGCGATTGAGGATGTGCACCCGGCGGTAGCGGTTGGCTTTAACGGCACCGCGCTTTATGTCGACGGCAAGCTCCTCATAGATGACGTAACCGAGGCGATGAACTCGGATGAGCTCCTAATTGAGCCCCTCTACGCAGTCCTGAGCCAAAAGGCCGAATCCCTCAAATCGGTTGCCGAGGTCAGCGAAGAGGTCGATTTTACCGGTGAGATAATTTTGCAGGGTGACCGCAACGTACCCTTCAGGCTCCTTAAAAAGATTATCTATACGGCGGGGCAGGCCGAGTACGTCAACCAATCTCTAGCGGTCTATAAGGGGGAGTGATGGCTAAGGCGCCAAAGACCCCCCGCAAGAAGAGAAATACCCACCTGCATCTACAGTGCGAGCTTGACGGCAATGTGGTCGGGCACGTCGCAAGAAAGCGCGGGCGCATACGCTGGGGCGCGGGGCTCGATAATGAGATCACCTACCCCATAGATGGCGCGGGTGAGAGCGAGACCCTCGTAACCTTTACGATGCGCGGCCCGGAGCTCCATCTAAAAGAGGGGATGGAGGGGGAGCTTACCGGCGGCTACTCAACCGTAAACTTCGCCGACCTCGATGTTCTGAACATAAGCAGGGGCCGCGGCAAAAAGCGCCGCCTCCTGATAACGAGAGAGCTTAGCGGCTGGTTCGAGTATAGAGGAGCACGCTGCTATTTCAGCTACGGACTTGAAATACCGGAAGAGAAGAAGGTCAAAGCGCCTCGTCAGAGAGTGCCCCTTCGCTTCAGGCGTCCGCTGCTTGCCCGTGAGGATTGGGTTTTCACCCTCTTCTCATGGAGTTTATATGGGCTCCTTGCCCTCATGACAGTCTATCTCGCCTCTGTTGAGATACCGGCTGAGGTGCAGCCTGAAAAGGTCGCTGCCCGCTTTGCAAAGCTCGTATACGAAGCTCCCCAGGCGATGACACGCGTTAAAAAGGAGCTGGAAGCAAAGAAGAAGGCCGATGAGGAGGCGAAAAAAGAGGCTGAAGAAGTGAAGGCGGAGGAGGTCGAGGTCACTCCAGAGGAGCCGGAGGAGAAGAAGGAGCTGACTCCGGTTGAGGAGCTTCCTGAAGATGTCGAGGTTGTCGAGGTAGATAAACTGCCCGAAGACTATCAGGACCCCGACTTCACGGAGGAGCCCCAGCAGAGCTTTGAGGAGCGCCGCGAGGCTATACGCAAGGAGGTCTCCAAGAAGGGGCTCCTCGGCGTCTTAGGGGGCCGCGGCGGTGCAAGCACTTTAAATACCCGCTCCTCTGTCCTTGAAGGCGGGGGAAGAGCGGAGGACCTGGACAAGGTCCTCGAAAATGTGGAGGGGCTTAAGGCCGCGCCCGCAGAGACGGGCACCTGGAAGGGCAAAGCCGTCGAGGGAGCTAACCTTGACGCTGAAGCTGGCGCAGCGGGGGCAGCGGGCTCCAGGCGTGTCGTCTTGAGGGAGCGCGAGGCCACGGAGGTGACCTCGGAGGATACCGTCGAGCTTGATGATCTTTCCATGAAGGAGGCCGTGGCTATAATTCACCGCACCGTCGATACATACCTCGGCGGTATAAGATATCTCTACAACCGCGAGCTTAGAAAGAACCCGGAGCTTGAGGGCAAGGTTACCGTCGCCATAACTATCGATCCTGAGGGCAACGTTAAGGGGGTTGAGGTGGTTGAGACGACAATGGACGCCCCTGCTCTGGTTGAGGCGATGGTCAAACGAATTAAACGTTGGACCTTCCCGCAGGTCGCGCCCAAGGATATCACCGTTACATACCCCTTCGTCTTCTTCCCGAGCATGTAGAAAGGCATAAGACGCTGAAGAATACCCACCGCGTAGCTCTATTTATTACCCTCCTTCTGCTGGCGCTTCTGGCCGGAGGGGAGGGGCTCGCGGTTCAGCGGGGGGATTTCGGCAATACGCGTGCCTCGATTGACGCTCACATGGAGTTTGCCTCCATCATCTCCTCCGGTGACAAGGCTGCGGTGGAGGGCTTCTTCAAAGACAAATCAAAGCCGCCCCATTACAGGGCGCAAGCCCTTGAGGTGCTTTTCCGGGGCAAACGAGCGCCCATAAGCGGCCGGGACAGGGCTTTTCTGGTGTCGCTCCTCTCCGACCCCGACCATGAGATACGCTACATGGCCGCCAAGATTGTGGGAGATGTCAAGGAGAAGTATCTGGTCCGTCAGGTGCTTCAATTGGTAGTTGACGACCCTGACTACACCGTACGCGCGCAGGCCCTCATAGCAACGCGCCGCTGGACCATGCTGACCCACCTTTTCTTTCTCGAAAAGGCCCTCGAAGATCAAAACAGCAAGGTTCGAAAAGAGGGGATCAAGTCGGTGGGAAACCTAAAGGTTGGAGCGCTTCCCCCGGCGGTGATATCGAGGATCGAGGGCATATCAGCCACCGACCCCGCCCCCGAGGTGAGGTGGGCGGCGCTTGATGCGCTCATGGCATGGCGGCGGTTAACGTGGGATTCGATCTCCGGCCTAATCCTCGACGACAACGCCTCCGAGGCGCTGAGGATTCATGCAATAGAGCTCTCGGACAACCTCCCCTACGCCCAGAAAGCTCGCCTAAACGCTCTTCGCGACATCCTCCTGAGGGAGCAGTCCATTCCGCTAATCTGGACCGCCTTTCAGCGGGTGAACGTCTATCTTACCGATGACCCTGTAGTTGATGACGGCCTTGCCGAACTCCTTAAGCAGACGCCTCTTGAAAACTCGGCTACGGTAGCCATCGCACGACACCTCAAAAGCAGGGGGTATTTCGTCGAGCGAAAAGATGGCAGCTGGTATGTGCGCAGAATCTGATAAACTTTACCCATGAAAAAAATCACGTTGAAAGTAGCTTTAATCCTTTCCGCGCTGGCCTTCGCAGCCACTTCGTGGGGCGGCGTCATATCCGTCGATACCACGTGGATGGGAGAGGTCTACGTTGATGATGATATACGCGTGCTGCCCGGTGTAACGCTGACTATCGCCCCCGGAGCAAGGGTGAAGTTCGCCCAGGCGCTCTCCACAAAGACAGAGCCTGCCTACTGGAGCCCGGAGACTGAACTCTCCGTGGAGGGGGTGCTCATGATTGAGGGCAGCGAGCGTGAGCCCGTGGCCCTTATCCCGGATGAGGAGAGCTGGGGCGGCATTGTTGTAGCGCCCGGCGGGCGCGCAGCGCTCTCCTATACCCGCATAGAGAGGGCGCTGGAGGGAGTGCTCGTCGCGGGGGGTGACGCCTCTTTGAACCATACCCAATTCAACAACTGCGATTACGGTCTCGTAGCAGGACCGGGCTCCATGCTGGATGCCTCCGCCGTAACTATCAACCACCCCAAGGTCGGCGTTGTCGATATGCGGGAGAATGCCCAATACCTGCCCGGCGTGGAGATACAGCTGGCTGAGGATGCGGAGCGGCTCTATTTTGTTGGTGAGCGTGCAATGTTGCCTGAGCCGCCATCTTTGGCGGAGCCAATTGGCGGTAGCAGGGAGCTTCTGGGCGAATACACAGTAGAGGGTGATGAAAGCTGGGGTGGCGAGGTCATCATAACCGGCCGTGTTACAGTTCCCCCCGGCTCAACGCTCACAATAACGGAGGGAACCCGCGTTTCATTCAGGAAGCACGACACGAATGGCGATGGGCTGGGCGAGGGGGAGATCCTGGTGACGGGCGGCATAAGGGTGCTCGGCACAGATGATGCGCCGGTAATATTCCAGTCAGCCGAGGAGGCGCCTCTGCCTGGTGATTGGGACAAATTGTCGATAATCTCCTCAATGGATGATGGGAACGTCGTACGAAACGCCATCTTCAGAGATGGGCTACAGGCGCTCCACGCCCATTTCTCTTCCCTTGCCGTTGATACGGTTTACTTCACCAATAATATTCGCGCCCTCCAGTTCCAGGAGTCGGAGAGGACTACAGTTAGAGGCTCAACCTTCGCGGGTAACAAACAGGCCGTGCGCTTCAGGGACTCCGACGTCGAAATCTCAGGGTGCCTCTTTGAGGGCAATGATTACACGCTGCATGGATTCAGGGCGGATATCCACTTTAAAGACAACCGGGTTTATGACACCCGCCTTGGCGGTATTCTCGCTAAGGAGTCGACCCTCTCAATGTCGGGCAACGTGATTGCGGGGGGCCGGATAGGGGTGCGCGCCAGGGGGGAGGGGACAACCCTTGCGCTTAGGGGCAACTCAATAATCGGCACCGTAGAGACCGGCCTATCGACAAGCTATATAGATGGCGCGACGCTCTTAACCAATGAGATTAAGGGCGCTGGCCTTGACCTCATAGGTGTAGAGGCCTCCTCCATGAGCCTTGAGGGTAATACGCTCGGCGACTTCGGCCGTCATGCCATCCACCTCAAGGCAGGGGCGGAGGTTTCATTGAAGGAAAATGTGTGGGATATCAAAATACCTATTGATGACGCGATCTTCGATGAACACGATCCGGGGGGTCGGGAAGAATTTTGAGGTAAAACCCCAACCGGAAGTGGTCTTTACATAATTAATGCACCATATCTTGTTGTTGCCGTAAACGTCTGTTCTGACTATACTTTTTCTTTAGAAACCGTCCTTTGTTAAACTCTACAGGGAGTGTGTCAGTGGCGCTGCGTTATGCTTTGGCTTTGGCAGCTATGCTTTCAATGGTCCTCGCCGGTGTTCCTGCGGGACATTGTGAAGGCACCTCTTCGCCTGTAGCAAACGATGACACGGTGACGATAACCGTTCTAAAGGGAGACACCTATAAATCGCTCTCCCGCGACCTGACAGGTTCATCTTACAACGCTGAGCTTTTCAGAGACCTTGCGCCTACCCTCACGCCGGGCATGAAGCTCCCTGTGCCTAGAAAGCTCCTGCGTAGCTACCTTAAAGGCAAGTCAACAGTCACTTTTCGCCTTTGCGACCCATACAAGACTGTATGGGCATTGGTCAGGGGTGAGATGGACCCCTCCTCCCCTTTGGAGGAGAATGCGATGGCGCACAACATCCAGAGGCTTTCAGGGATCTCCGATGGAGCGAGGATGCGAAGGGGCCAGCGCCTTACCGTGCCGGTTATGATGCTAGCCAGGGAGGCTCCTCAAGGCATTGAGGAGAGGGGAGGCGATGCCGTCGCCAAAAAGAGGCCCGCCCCTTTAATATTCGGCGATTACAGGGTCAAAGAGTTAAAAGGGCTCAAGCGCTCCTCTCCTGCCAATGACATGCCGGAGTACTTTAAAGAGAAGTTAAAGGAGCGAGGTGTCTGGGATATGCAGACGATAACCCAGCGCCACGACCTTGTCGTAATACACTCTACGGAGCATGGCGGGGTCAACTTCGACAATGTCGCCAGCTTTATGAGCAAGAACCAGTTGACCAACTACCTTATAGGCCCTGGTGGTGAGATATACGAGATAGTCCCCGAGGAGTATCGCGCATTTGGCTGTGGTGAATCACTCTGGCACGGTACCTACGAGGTGGACCACGAAGCGATAAATATCGAGCTCTTCGCTGATACCCTTAAAGGGCCGAACTATAGCCCAATCAATGATAAACAGTATAAGGCGCTCGCAACACTTCTGGGGGACATCTATTCGAGATACCCTGAAATAGATTCGGATAGGGTGGTGACGCACCGTATGGTAGCGCTTAACTACCGCTATGAGATGCGCTCAAGAAAGGGCGACCCCTATGAGTTCGATTGGGCAAAGGCGGGGCTTCCCGACAACTCGATTCCTCTCGATCAGGATATGGTGATGGGCCGCGCAATACTGGTAGACAACAAACGCTACTACGACCGCGTAACCGAGGGGCAGTATGAAGCTGCGCGGCTTATAAGTTCCCTTTAACCTTCCCCATATAATCATATCAAAACACCTACCACTGCAGTTGCCCTATTCCGGCTTCTGAATAGTTGAATTCCAGTCTAAAAAACACCACTTAAATATGTGAAATGTCAGAGAAAAGATTTTCTTAACATTTTCATTTGAAGGTCTATCTTTTTTTCCTCAAAACCTTGACTGCCGTTTAATCAGGTTTATTTTTTAATAGTAGGGAGCTTAGTGAAACTTTACTCAAAGTGGGTGGGTATTGTTTATCAGAGGCATGCAGGGGTAAAAACGTCGCGAATTGTGAATGTAAGCACAACAAGCCGTATTTCTCTTTGCTTTCGATAAACCTCTGTAGCAGTAACCCAAAGGAGCGGCAGAATTTTTGTGCTTTGCTTGTACACTCTAAATAGAAAGTGAAAAAAAGTGCAAGCCATGGTGTCAACTATCTGCCAAGTTTTTGAGGGTAGCGGGTTTAGATAAATATATTTGATAATTTAAGCAGATGCAGAACAGTGGATGTGAAAATAAGCACGTACACCTACAGAGCGCCTCAGCTTTACGTGCATATTTGTTAGCGGTTAAAGAGTTTAGGAAGGGAATTTCTTTTTATTGATTTTTAAATTCAGCCTGAAAAGCGGGATCTAAACAAAGCGATCAGAGTGTTATGGGAAGCTATTAGGCATCTTCAGAAAGTGAGGTGCAACCTCAATAACGGAAACTTTAAAAGTTCAAAAGTGAAAATAAGCACAAATTTAGAGGTTTCCATTTACCCTTAAAAAGAGAAGGGAGGTTATGAACATTTGAAGATGATGAAGACGACCGATCAACTGCAATATTTTCCTAAAAAGCAGGAGAAATCATGAAGAAGTGGCTGTTGATCCCCACGGCCCTCTCATTGCTGGTGGTATTCAATCCGGCGATGTCGCAGGCCGCTGATTTTAGAGGGAGGCTGACAACCGCGGTGGAGTTTTTTGATTCACCGGATGGAGACGCTGCGGTTCCGGCTTACCTCTATGGCTGGCTTAATGGAAAAAACCTCTTCGACGCCGGGTACACCATGAACTTCTATGGGAGGCTGGCCGACGACTTGAATGGAGAGGTTGACCGTGACAGTCGGCTCTATTTCGCTTACCTCGAAAAGAAAGAGGTTCTTCCAGACCTCTCTTTCCGGCTCGGCCGCCAGTTTGCCACCACAACGGCGGGTTCACTCGTGCTGGACGGCCTACAACTTGAGTATTCAATTGCCGACCCTTACTCAATCAAGGCTTTCGCCGGGGGATCGGTTTCCTTCGACGATGACTACGAAGCAGGGGACATGGCTTACGGCGCCGAGTTCAGGGCCAAGTACAACCTTCTGGATGTAGGGCTCTCCTACTTTCAGGAGCGTGACGACAGCGACCTTGCCAAGGAGATGTTGGGGCTGGATGTTGTCACCGGCGACAAGGAGAACTTCGAACTTAGCGCTGACCTGCAGTACAGCCTTATTTTGGAGCAGGCAACCTACTTCTTTGGAGAGGCTATCTACTTCGGCAATGACAAGTACCAGGTCAAGGCACACTACCTGTGGGACGTTCCGGTCTTCGATACGACCTCAATCTACTCTGTCTTCGCTGCTTCGCAATATGAAGAGCTGGGAGCCCAGTTTCTCTACCGCTTTGGAGGAGGGCTTAGGGCCATCGCAGCTGTCACCAGCGAGATGTATGAGGATTTTGATAACGCATACGTCTATGAGGCTGGCTTCGAGCGCATAGGCAGCGACTGGTCAGGCTACCTCTTCGGCACTTACCGCGATGACGAGGATGGACAAGACCTTCGCGGCATCAAGGCCAAGTACCAGATGGCTGTAAACAAATATTTCAAGCCAGGCGTGGGCATTCACGCCGATGTGCTTGAGCGTCGGCTGGATGATGACGACGAGACCACCTCCACCAGGATGTGGGCTTTCGTTCGCTCCGATGTAACCGATGATATCTGGCTGGAGGCCAAGGTTGAGCACGCCGAGTCTGAGCTCTACGACGAGTACAACCTTGCGCGTCTGCGCTTTAACTATCGTTTCTAGGGCAAGGAGAATGGAAATGAAGAGATTATTTCTGCTGCTGGCCCTGACTGGTGCGGTGCTCTTGATGACAACCGCAGGTTTTGCCGCGGAGTTCAACCACGGCAGCCATGTTGATGAGTATGTGACGGATGGAGAGTGCTCCACCTGCCACGTCGCCGGGGCCAATTCAATAGTCCCCGAAGCTACCGTCTGCCAGAAGTGCCATGAAGCGGCCGACATCGAAAATTTCACTTACGGCAACACCAAAACCCACGGCCCCCTCTGGTCGTTGAACCATCGAATGGATGCGCGCACAGAGATGGAGACCTGCCTTAAATGCCACGCTGAGGACCCGGACAATCTCTGTCAGGAGTGCCACGGGGCAGGGTTCGCGGATGAGATGGGAGAGCCGGGCAACAATATGGTCAACGTACATAGAAGCGAGTTCCGCGTGAGCCACCCCATTGCCGCCCGCACCGATCCGCAGGCATGCACGGGCTGCCACGAGCAGAGCTTCTGCGTTGATTGCCACGATGATTTCCAGCCTGAGGACTTGAGCGTCCTCAGCCATAGGAAGGGCTGGAGCCTAATCAACGCCGGTGGCGCGGACCATGAGAACATGCCCCCCGATTCCTGCGGAGGTTGTCACCCCGGTTCGGTTTTGACCTCTCATGAGTGGTCGGGCGCGCACGCCAGGGAGGCGAGGAAGAACCTCGCTACCTGTCAGAGCTGCCACCCCGAGGGCGATGTCTGCCTGAATTGCCACTCCGCAAGGACTGGCCTCGGCATCAACCCCCATCCCGCGGACTGGGACGATATCTCTGGCAACTTGAGGGACGCCAGCGATGGCAAGACCTGTAGAAAATGTCATTAACACTTTCAAAAAGGTAGGCTTATAAAATGAAAGCAAACAAACTTGTTTTAATGCTGT